>JAQCHZ010000009.1 GCA_027618835.1 Chloroflexota bacterium
CGACTGTTTGCCGTCAGGCATTGTTATCTGGAACGCCCAGTATTTGATGCCGTTGCGCTTTGCTACGTAGATTGAGCCTTCTTTATTGCGACGTTTACGACGCTTTACTGGTCTGCCTCTAGTCATTGGAAGCCTCCGATTCTTCTATTGGTTGAACAACAGGTAAAAAATCACCCGCCATTGCTACTTTAAGTTGCACTTGCCAGCCGCAGAGGTGTTTGCTTTCCCCTGGTGATGAATTGATATTCAGCATCCGAGAGTCCCAAGCCATGATCTTGTATCTCGTCTCTTTTGGGTTCTCGCCTGAGCCGAACGGAGTTGAGTAATTGAGTGCATAAGGCATACCCAAGTGCGCATGTGCGCCGATTAGAACGAGATTGATATCGAACGCGCTGGGCGTTGGTTTATCAGTAAGGATTGCTGGTGGTTCTTCAGCCGGGATGAATGGGCAGACTAGACGCAGCTGAGGGGGTATCGCCTTGCCCTGATTTAGCGCGAATGAGTACAGGTCCTTGTTCGCGTCTGACTTCCACGGTGCATGGGCGAAATAGCTGTCAATATCGTGGACTGGTCGCTTGTTTGCCTTGCGCTGCGCTAGTTCGTAAATGATTGCGCACTGAGGTATTAGGTCAACGGTTTCGCCATAAGGGTCGCTGAATTCGTAATAGACCCGCTTAGCTGCTTCTGCTTCTGCTTTGGTTAGTCGCCCCTCAATGTTGAAGATCGTTTTCACGAGTTCAAAACGTTGCAAGTAACTCCGCAAGAACGGTTCGGCATCATCTAGATCGAAGTACTCGACCTCGTTGCCCTCTAACGTTTTCGGCAGATGACGACGTAAGTGTTCCTCGCTAATCCAACTGATCTGTGTCCCAACTGCTTCGAGTTGCATCCTTTGAATTATTTTGTTCGCTCCCGGTGCGCGCTTACCAGGATTTGACCGGAGGTCGGCGAGCCTAATTTCGATACCGCGTTTCTTCTGTCCCTCGTAGGACTCGAGGTCTACAGACGAGTTTTTGTCGATCGTCGTGTAAGTTGTATGTGGTTTTTTCATGCCCGAATGACCGGTACTTCCTACTCAAAGCGCCTGATAGTTACGACCGATATATCGATATTCATGCCCGATAATGTCATTGTAGGCGACGCATTGATCAACCTGCAACCTCAGTTGTCCAAGTAAGGAATAGACGATGACATTGATTACCGAAACTCTTTCAAACATGCCCATGCTCATGAGGGTTAGGCAAGTTGCAGAAGTTCTTGGGGTTAGCCCAACGACGGTGTACCGACTAGCAGATGCCGGAGACTTAGAAAAGGTTGAGATCAGCCTGACGACTACCGGAAAAACGATTCGGATAACGAACGAGTCAGTTCAAAATCTGATCGAACGCTGGATGCAAAGCGCTAGCTAGCACCGTGGTCGCTCAGCCTAAGCCCGAACCATTTATCACTGAAGAACTTGTTGAACTTGTTAAGAGTTTGGAAGGTGTAATTAACAACCCCCATTTCCTGCCTACGGAATTGAGGGAGATACCTCATTGGCTGAAGGTTCAGAAGAATAAGCGGGGTCACTGGAAGCAGCCGTGTATCTACTCTAGAGGCAAGCTGACTTCGTATAACTGGAATTTAGGTTCTTATCATCTTGCACTCGATAAGGTTCTGAATCAGGAGCCTCCAGGCAAGGCTGGATTTCATGCAAGAGACAGACTTTGCGTTATCGATCTGGATGATGTGATTGATGGAGTTACTCGCCAACTCAAAGAGCCAAAGATTCTCGAACTACTAAACACCCTGAAGGCTTCCGTATATTTGTCGAGCAGCGGTACGGGCTTGCATATTCCCTTCAGGCTTCAGGAGGGTGTCGAAATAGACCCTCCCGGTAAGAATCTCAGTTTTCGAGATACTGAAGGCGGGACAGGTCAGTTCCTCGGCGGTAAGTACCCTAGCTTCGTAGCCTTCACAGGCGTAGCGGTTCCACGATACGACTACGGGTGGTTGGTAGAAATCACACAAGCTGAATGGAACTATATTCGCGAGTTCCTGTGGTCAGTCGAAACAGTAACGTACACAGAGCCTTCAGAGCCGATACCCCTAGCTGCACAAGCCTCCACGCCACAGGCGCGCGCTCCACGCGAACCAGAGCCTAAAGAATCGCCTTTCGGTATCAAGTGGAAGCCTAATTACCGCAGTCACGTTGAGAGCGTGTTCAATGGTTTCGATGACCCGAGGGAAGAAAGCGACACCAGCACTTCAGGGAGGTGTAATCAGTGGATTTCGCTTTACATCAGAGGAGCCGAACATTGGACTTACGACCAGGCTGTACAACTATCGAAGCAGGTCGAAGGCTTTTACTTGAGCAAGCAAACCAACCCGCGAAATAAGAAACGGCCAGATTGGCATGAAGCTAACGTCATCAAGCTGATAAAAAAGTTCACTGAGTCCAGTTCCCTTATTTACTTGAGCAAGCATGACCTAGAAGGAAAGAAGCCAGTAGATGAGCAACTACTACAAGCTACTAGATACGCTCAAGGCACAGGTATGAAGCCAACAACTCAGGCGATTTTCT
This sequence comes from Chloroflexota bacterium, assembly GCA_027618835.1. Taxonomy (GTDB): domain Bacteria; phylum Chloroflexota; class Dehalococcoidia; order Lucifugimonadales; family Lucifugimonadaceae; genus Lucifugimonas. Next base: position 2,564 of record JAQCHZ010000009.1, read on the forward strand.
TGATGATAGTTTCAAAAGCTAGCGGTCGAGATCGGTTCAAGCTAAGCGACTCCAACCTTGCCGATGCTGTCGATCTTCATCGAACCACTGTTATCAGGGCGAAGAAGGAACTGGCTAACTTCAGTTTCCTGAAAATCAACGGCAACATCTACACGTTCCTCTAGATCGAACAAGCCAGGATTTTGTTCAGCAGTGTCCAACGGACCACCCTCACCCACACACTTCGCTTCCTGAGGGCTACGTGTGTTCCCCACCCGAATCGTTTACATACGCTTACACAATGTGTGTATTGATGGTTATCGTCACAATCAAACACTACGCTCCATTTTTAAGATTCCGCTACGTGTTTGAAGCAAGAGTCAGTCCCCCTAGTAACCCCCTAGAAACCCCCAACTGTGTATTGTGTTGCAATTTGCGACAGCTACCTTCTCCGAAACAGGTAAGTTGAACTAATAAACAATCACTTCAAGAAATAGCTACTGTTGCAAAAAGCGACATTCCTTGATTACGGACTCACTTAACTACTAGTACACCACCGATTTAGCCCTGCTCGCTTCGTACATAACCCTGCCGACTCATACACACGCCCGCGCGAAGCCGATGCGACAAAACGCACCATTTAGGCTACTAACCAGTTCAATGCTGACGATGTTGAGTTGTTGCTGTGCCTCGCGTGCTTGTGCTTGAGCAACCTAGCCCTGCTGCATGTCGCCGTGCTGCGTTAGGGCTGACTCCCTACACGGAGGATTACGGATAGAGGCGGGTTTCATGTCGTAACCATCTGCTTTCCCACCCTGACATCTAGCTACTGATTTGTCTTAGTGCGGTGGCTCTACCGGCTCACTAACTTTGTGGCATACTCCTCAGTAATCATTGACAGCGATTTATCAGAGATAGTTAGTTACTAAAAGGTGATGTATGGATACAAGCGCTACTGCAAGTAGGCATGGCAGATCAAGTTGGGACGATTATGCGGGATCAAGCCTTTATTGGGCCTATGAGTTAGGTGCGCCGACAGATTTGTTTTATGAGCTATCTGAGGTATTCCGTATAGCTTATCCATCAAATAATCAAAACGATAAAATCCGCCATTCTGCATGCAAGTGCTGCACTAACGAGCGCGCACAACAAGAATCAGTGTTACTAGTTCAACTTGAGGAACTCACCGATTCATTGAAGGGCTGTTGGGAAAATGGGGACATTGATGAAGATGAATTTTACCGGCTATTTAACGAACTATCGAATTCGACGATACGACTACATTACACAGCCTATGAAAAATATCGAAAACCCGGAAATTACCTATCTGCTATCCGACGCGGAATTGGAAAAATAATGGCGATGGATCAGATGCTACGTCGACAGGATAGGGAAGGGGTAATTAGCTACTTGACTCGTTTACGAGATGGATTACAACGACGTTCTCCCGCCGGATCGCCGCCTGACTTGGGACTGCTATTTATTTTAACCCGCTACGTTTCAGAAATACTCTTGGGACTACTTAGCAAAATACAGGATCGACAAGAAGTTAATGCTTCCAATGCTGTTTTTACTACTGAGTTTGCAGTTTCTTTTAGTAACACCTTTAGTTCAGTGATTCGAGAAAGACACTTAGCCTGGGGTGGGGATGTATCGAAATGGGAAGCAGGCCGGTCTGCTTTTCGAGCCATCATTTTTCTTTCATGCGAGTTGGATAAAATTAAACATAACGCAATCTTTGAAGCACTAACAGATAATTCAATTTCACGGGAATTGAAGTTTTACGCTGTGCATTATTTAGCTGCTCTTCAGAAAAAGGAAGCACCCTTCAAGTTAAGCGCTGGTGAACGTTTGCTATTTAGTTACTCGGTGGGTTACGTGGCTACAACTAACCGTTCAACCAGAACATACCAGTCAACTTCTAAAACAGAAGGGGGTGAATACCACTCAAATACGGTTCACTGGGGGCATGGGGTCAGCAATACACAAGGCACGCTTTCGCCAAGAACTAGGAGAACTAACAGTTTAACCGAAACGAGCTCTCATCGAGCTTGGGCGGATGAGAAACCTTCAGATTTGATGATTACCTCTCGCCAATTATGGTTTTCCACACATGATAAGACCGTGGGATCCACGATTAATCTATCTAAGATAAATTCAATGACACCCAGCGAGGAGGGGTTACATTTCATACGCGGAACCCGTTCAACGCCGGAACAGTTTGTACAAGCACAGGCTTTTGCATATTGGGGTACTGAGCCCGACCCATTTCTAGCGAAAACAGCCGAGCTAGCTTGGAGGCAAGGTCAAGAGATTGAAGAACGGGCCAACGAGTTGATAGCTGAATATGAAGCTGAAGATGGAAATAACATTGGAGAGTCGAACCTCAACAGTGCAGCTATAGAAAATCGAGAGGTGGCTTCAGAGAAACATGAGGTGGCTTCAGAGAGTAAATATTGCGATACGTGTGGAGGGTCGATCAATATCAACGCGGAAATATGTCCAAAATGTAGCTTCCTCCAGATACTTGTCCAAGATGTAGCGTCCGCCAGATACCTGTCCCCAGAAAATATAAACACTAGTCCTAAGTCATTTGTTGCTGCACTGATTTTTGTTGTGCTGCTCGGATGGTTAGGTGTTCATAGGTTCTATGTCGGAAAACCTGTTACCGGTATCATCATAATTTTGACACTTGGTGGTTTTTTCCCCATTTGGCCTTTAATTGATCTGATATTGATCGCTACTGGTAACTTCAAGGACAGTAATGGAATGAAAATCAAACCTTAGAAATCTGACAAACGGATAAAACTAGCTTTCAGCACTCTAACCCCCACCATCTATTTGAACAACGGTACTTCTGGGTATCGGCGGTAGGTGTTGCCAGTAGGTACGACAGACGACCGAAACAGCGAATTAAATCGTGCGGTTACAACAAAATTACAACAATTAACAGAAAAGCCCCTGCATTTCTGCAGGGACTTCTTCAGTTCGGATTGAGTTTGGAGCGGAAGACGAGAATTGAACCCGCTACCCTTTGCTTGGGAAGCAAATGCTCTGCCTCTGGGCTATTTCCACTTTGAACTAGTTAGTACCGCAATCAACCACACTCCGTGTTACTAATTGTTCGCTCCTGCTCGGAGATCGGCGAGGACTTCTTTGATCTCGTCATAGCGCACAGCCCGATTGTCCGATCCAATTACCGTGCTTTTCTCAATGATCGTCCCAATCAACTCACCGTCCATATCGAACAGTCCACCACCGCTCATGCCGTTCGTGACATCGGCATTAAAGCCGTACGTCGATACTTCACCCGGCACGACGTTCCACCACGTTGAAATGTGACCAAAACTGGTCATTGGAACACTGTTTGAAACCGGAGTGACGTACCCAATTGCAATGACCGGACTTCCGATCAATCCGTTCGACGTCCACTCGCTTCCCGTCCAAGTTGATCCTTCTGAAATTACCGTTATCGACTCTTCCCCCGTTGATGAAAATGTCAGCAACGCCAGATCGCGCGTTTTGTCCCAGCCTTTGACAACGGCGTTCACCAAACCAACACCCGGTATAGAAGCCTGAACAATCGACTTCCCAGTAATCAGATGCTCGGCGGTTAACAGTTCGCCCGCACCGATCACTACAGCCGAGCCTGTGGCGTTCCCAGCATCGATCCAAACGACGTGATCTTTGATGTCCGAGTCGGGCAAGAACAGTTCGTGGTAATCGCCACCATCGACTCCCGTAAGGCCGATTGGACCTGCGACACCTGCAACACCCGTATCGCCAGCCTGCCCTTTGGGTCCTATTGCCCCTTTCTCTCCAGCAGGCCCGGGTTCGCCTTGTGATCCTGTTTCGCCTTGAGGACCTTCAGGGCCAGATTCACCCTGCGGCCCGATCGGACCTGTCGAGCCTTCGGGTCCGGTCAGACCAGTTGCGCCCGGCGGCCCCGCTATTCCTTGTCCGCCCTGAGGACCGGGGTTGCCTTGAATACCCGTAGGCCCAACCGGGCCTTGACAGGCGACAAGACATACAAAAACTGTGAGAACGAGAGCCACTGAAATAAGGAGCTTCATAGTGTTCGTAAATTGCCAAAAATACGCCCTGAAAAAATAACACAGCGAAAATTACGTTGGTTCTTGCTTGAGATTATAGCAACGTCGTTCAAGACATTCGGCTCATGTTTACTTACGCTCGTACCCCACTCGCTGGGTTACTGCCCTAAAATCGTCCGATGCCTAAAAATACGAATTTATTCTGGGTCGATCTCGAAATGACAGGACTCGGCGACGAGCAGGTAATTGTCGAAATCGCCTCGCTTGTGACCGACGCCGATCTCAACGTCCTTGCCGAAGGGCCAGAACTCGCCATTCACCGCACGCCAGAAGAGATGGCTCGAATGGAAGATTGGCCAGCGAAGCAGCACAAGAAGTCTGGGCTTCTCGACAGAATTGAAGCTTCGGAAATAGATATCGCCGAAGCTGAGCTCCAAACTCTGGAGTTTTTGAAGAAGTGGGCAGTAAAGGGCAAAGCGCCACTTTGCGGCAACTCTATCTGGGTCGATCGACGGTTCTTGTACAAAGAAATGCCGACTCTCGAAGACTATCTTCACTACCGAATGGTTGATGTATCTTCGTTCAAAGAGATTGTGGAACGGTGGTACCCGAAAGACACTCGCCCGCCTTCCAAGAAAGGCACACACCTTGCGATGAACGACGTTAAAGAAAGCGTCGAAGAACTGCGCTGGTACCGCGAGAATATTTTCACTAAACCCAGCGAATGATCACCAATTGGATTGCACCTAACGCTGGCAAATCCTTCACTACCCACAGCATCTCAGTGCATTCACGTCGACCTTCTAAGGAATTAGATTTCCTACAGATTAATGTCGAAGATTTAATAAATCTGTCGGAAAATACATGCCATGTTCAATCGCCGATCACTGAAAGCTTTGATCGCGCTGCGAATGACAGTCTCGGAGTCTGAGTGTGAATATTGGGATTCTTTCCCGTGGTGCGAATCTTTACAGCACGCGACGACTAGTCGAGGCTGCTGAAGCGCGGTCTCACGAAGTACGAGTCGTCGATTATATTCGTTGCTACATGAACATCACGACTCGTAGCCCTAAGATCATGATTGCGGGTGAACCATTAAAGTTCGACGCTATCATTCCGAGAATTTCACCTCGGAGAACTTTCTACGGCACAGCCATCGTGCGGCAGTTCGAAATGATGGGCGTCTACTCACCGAACGATTCGCAAGCGATTACCCGTTCGAGAGACAAATTAAGATCGTTACAAATTCTGACTCAAACCGACGTCGGAATGCCGATAACGGGCTTTGCCGACTCGACCGATGATGCCGATGGATTAATCGAATCCGTCGGCGGCGCTCCGCTAATTATCAAGCTTCTCGAAGGCACTCAGGGAGTGGGCGTGGTACTCGCTGAATCGAAATCTGCAGCTAGATCAGTTATCGCCGCGTTTCGACAACAGAACTCCAACATCCTTGTTCAGGAATTTATCAAGGAATCGAAAGGAGCTGACGTTCGATGCCTCGTCATCGGCAACCGGGTAGTGGCTGCGATGGAACGACGTGGCCTGGAAGGTGAATTTCGATCGAATCTTCACCAGGGCGGTAATGCGGTCCCGATAAAGCTGACTCCTACAGAGAGAAAAATGGCACGAACCGCAGCAAGGGCTTTAGGGTTGAATGTTGCTGGAGTAGACCTCATAAGGTCAAACCGAGGTCCATTGGTAATGGAAGTTAACTCTTCACCAGGGATTGAGGGCATCGAAACGGCAACAGGGATCGACGTCGCAGATCTGATAATCAAGTTCATTGAGAAGAATATTCCAAGCAAACCTGTAAAGCGGAGATTGCGAGCATAACAACTTCAAACGACCGACTCTCGGGCGAGGAAATCGCTGGTTGGCGAGAGTGGATTACCCTCCCCGAACTTGTCTCAGTTCCGATTAAAGCAAAGTTAGATACCGGAGCACGGTCCTCGGCTCTGCACGCACCTCGACTTAAAATGTTCGATCGAGAAGGCAAGCCCTGGGTTCAATTTGAAATTCGACCGAAGCAGCGCAGCCGAACTGGGGTAACCGTAGTTGAGCTGCCCATGATCGGAACCCGAAAAGTAACAAGTTCCAATGGCGAATCTGAAATCCGACCAGTTGTAAGAACCGTTTGCGAAATGGGTAAATCGCGCTGGCAAATCGAGATAACCCTTACGAAACGATATTCGATGAGCTACCGCCTGCTTTTAGGCAGATCGGCGATTAGCGGCCGTTTCAACGTCAGTTCGCTAAAATCCTATCTACAAAGCACACGTCTTTGAAAAAAGCTTGGTCGCAGCCCGAGCTCTACTGCACGCTGTAGCCACCGTCGATCGGAATCGACACTCCTGATACGAACTGCGATGCCTCGGAAGCTAGGAAGATAGCCGTTCCGGCCAAATCCTGCGGCTGACCCCAACGTCCTGCCGGTGTACGTCCTTCGATTGTCGCGTATCGATCTGGAAATAGCCGTCCAAACTCGTCGGTCATTTCGGTAACGATCCATCCCGGTAAGATAGCGTTCACCTGCACGTTGTACTTGGCGTAGGCGATGGCGCAGCTCTTTGTGTACTGCACGACTCCACCTTTACTCGCAGCGTAGGCCGGAGCATACGGCGAACCGAAAATCGACATCATGGATCCGATGTTGATGATCTTCCCGCCACCTCGAGTCTTCATCAGTGGGAACGTCAACGAGGTGACGCTGTGCATGCTCGTCAGGTTAGTGTTGATTACATCTTGCCAATCCTCTTCGGAAAGCAGATGAGGTTCGTCGGCACGTTTGTTCGTTCCAGCGTTGTTGACCACGATGTCCAATCCGCCAAACTTCTCGACGGTCGCATCCAAAGCAGCCTGAATTGAAGGTCGATCAGTCACATCACACTGAACAGCGAGAACATTGTCGCCACCGCCAGCAGCTGTGATTTCAGCAACTGCGGCGTCGAGCTTAGAAACTGTTCGGGCAGCCAGCACAACCGAGGCACCCTGATGTACAAAACCTTTCGCCATACCCAGACCAATACCACCGTTACCACCGGTTACGAACGCTACCTTGCCATCTAACTTGAACATGGAGAACTCCTGCTACTTTTCTACCTGATGGCGAGATTATCTCAGACGTTTTTGATACTTGCCCGTCATTTCGGAGGGTAACCAACCCGCGGTTTTCCGGAATAGAATTCCCGACGGTAAGTACCGACCTACTTTCATCGTCCTTATCGCAACCCACCGGCATTTCAACAAAAATACCGACGCCACGTAGAAAACTATGCAATCTCTCCCGAATCCCAATGGCATGCCTGAAGCACTCGAAGGCGTACGTGTTCTCGATTGTTCACAGATCCTCGCAGGTCCGTTCTGCAGCATGCTTCTCGCCGATATGGGCGCCGATGTGATCAAGATCGAAAAGCCGAATGGTGGCGATGACACCCGAAGAATGGGACCTCCGTTTATCGACACTGAATCGGCTGCGTTTCTGGCGATGAACCGCAACAAACGCAGCATCGTGCTCAACTTCAAAGAGCCCGCCGGGGTCGAGGCGATGAAGAAGCTCGTCAAAGATGCTGACATCGTCATAGAGAACTATCGCACCGGTGTCATGGAACGACTGGGACTCGGCTACGAAGACCTAAAAGCCATAAACCCCGGCATCATTTACTGCTCGGTCTCCGGATTTGGTCGCACGGGTCCTTACGCGAAACGTGGCGGCTACGATCTGATTGCGCAAGGGATGAGCGGAATCATGAGCTTCACGGGCGTTCCGGGCACTCCACCCGTAAAAGCAGGTGTGCCGATTGCCGATATGAACGCTGGAATGTTTTCCGTTTACGGCATTCTTACCGCATATATCAACAAGTTGAAAACTGGCAACGGCCAGTATCTGGAAATATCGCTTCTCGAAGCGGCGCTCGCCTACACCGTTTGGGAATCGGCTGGATACTTTGCTACTGGCGAAGTGGCAGGTCCGCTCGGATCGTCTCACCGCAACTCAGCTCCCTATCAAGCTCTGGAAACCAATGATGGGCACATCATTGTGGGTGCACCGAATCAACCGAATTGGGAACGACTTGCAAAAGCGTTTGGCTGCGAAGAACTCATCGCCCGCGAAGAGTACAAAGACAATGCAGGTCGATTGGTAAACCGCGCCCAGCTCGAAGAAGAACTTCAGCTAAGGACCACTACGAAATCGACCGATGAATGGCTGGTTATTCTCGAAGAGGCAGACGTTCCAGCAGGACCGATTTTGAACATGGAGCAAATCTGGGCCGATCCGCAAGTGCAAGATCGAGGCATGGAAGCCGTCCTTGAACACCCAACTGCGGGCACGACCAAGAACATTGGTGTTGTTGCGAAGTTATACGGAACACCCGGAAGAATTACCGAACCTGCACCATTGCTCGGTCAGCACACCCGTGAAGTTTTACTTGGGACGGGCTATTCTGAAGAAGAAATAACGGGTCTCGTCGAGTCTGGCGCTGCCGTAACGAACGACATTTAGCCTGGCCCGCCTGCAAAAAATAGCCGGTTGAACCGCTACCGATTATCGAATTCGGCTCGCAGGTAGTTCACGAGATTCCACATCTCGTCCTCCGACAACACTCCGTCTTGTCCCGGCATCCCGGCCGCTCCAATTCCATCTCGAATGAACTCGTACATGATCGTGTCGCTGTGAAGAGGGACGTGAACAATCAGAGCGGCGGGCGGTTTCGGCAATCCCGCTCCTGATGGTCCATCGCCTAGACCGTTGACTCCATGACACGCAACGCAAGTGGTGGCGTAAACGGGCTCACCGAGCGCCACTGATTCAGCGGTTGGCGGGAATGGGTTGCGAATGGTTTCCGGCAAGCCAACTCGTAGTACTTGTACGTTCAGCACAAACAGCAATCCAAGCGCGGCTACTACAACGCCCGGTGCCATAAAAGCTTTTTGGGCATCAGTGGTTCTGAATATTTTTGGAGCCACTTTGCCACGAACGCCGAGCACAACGACTAATCCTCCGATGATCAGTAGCTGCAATCCGAACAGCAAGTTCGCCCTGCCGTTGTCAGGTTTTATTGCGGCAGCTGCCGTCGCAGTCGACTGAGCGTCGAATCGGAACGCGGTTCGCGAATCGAACGCATCAGGTCGTTGGACAACAACCTCAGCCTGATATTCACCTGCGATATTGAGGCGAGCGTCGTTTAGACGCCAGATACCGGCACCAGTGTCTTCCAGCGATACGAGCGGTTCGCCAAGATCGTCATCAACGAACTTGAGTCGTACCCGTACATTGACAGCGTTATCGATCACTTCACCGTTCGGCTTGGTCAATCTGACGATTACATCGTTAGCCCCGACTTCGGCAGGATTGATCTTGATATCGAATTCTGTGCCTTCTGCCTGATCCTGATAAGCAACTTTTTCTACAGAGCCGATTCCAGTTCGACCCGCGTACTGTCGAGCAGGCTTCAAGCTTGCCAGCCAACCAACCACAGCGAATACCAGAACTGCGATAGCCGCCTCGATAACCAGTGATCGACCAAGTCGACGTTCTCCACCGACGCCGAAGCTCTTGGCTAGCTTGAATCCGTTGTAACCGGCGAATCCGAAAAGCGAAACGATCAATGCCAATTTACCGACCAAGAACCAGCCGTACGGAGTAGCCACTGCAGCAGGAATTGTGACCTGCATGTAACTAGCGAAAATTCCTGTCGTGACCAAAATTCCAGCGCTTAGTATCCCGAGAATGGTGAATTTGGGAACCGCCGAGTCGAGTAAATCAGAAGCGCTCGATCCGCTTAGCTCCGTTATGAAAACGGGGACAGCGATTGCAAGATAAATCACGCCACCGAGCCAGACCATCGACGACACAAGGTGAACGAAGTCGGTAACGATTGCGAACGTTTTTATCTCAGATGGCGATGCGGCATTGTGACTACTTGCGGCGACCAATCCCAGAAATACCAAGCCAAGAAACGCGGCTATCTGAACAAGTATCGAGTCTCCAATAAGCGAACCTTCCTGATCGTATTCATCCTCTGATTCGTCTTCCTCGTAGCCATCACCAGCGGTTACCGACCGCTTTGCGACAAAAAAACAATATTCCAATGCCGATTACTGCGACCAGACGATATGTCCAAAGTCGCCCCCACCCGCTATCGAACGCGACCGATTTAATAACCTTTAGATCAGGAGCAAATAGATCAGGAGCAAACGCCGAATTGCCAGATAAAACGCTGGCTTGCTGAAGCAGTTGTCCTAGCATTGAGAAAATCAGCACTACAAGCGAAATAGCCGCGACCTTTGACCATGCGTTTGACGCGGCTGTTCCTGCGGATTGCCAACTGTCCTTTGACGACGAGCCGTATACAACTGGAACGACGATAAGCAACTCAAATGAGAGTCCGCCAATGACGATGGCGGCACTGAGAAATACAAGCCAGCGCAGCCATGGGTCGGCGACTGTCTGCAACAACGGCTGCTCGACTGCAGTTATCTGCGCAGCGGCGGAAAGCGGCTCGCCTACTGCAAATACGAAAGATCCGATGACTTTGTGACCATCGACGGATGAAAGGTTTTTCCAAACAACAGTGTAGGTGCCGTTTTCCAGTTCGGGGAGACCGACCGACATCGCTGAAGGCTCTGACGGATCACGGGTTGAATCGTCAAGATCGACTCGCTCGGCAGCCGAGTTTATAACGGTGACAACGCTGAACGACTTTTCTATCGGCTCGCTGTACCAAATAACCACACGATTGGGCGAAGTTTCAAGTTCGCTATTGGGTGAAGGTATCGAATTAATCTGGTTGGCGTGTGCATCGACGCTCTTGCTCGGAGAAATGAGCAAAACGAACATTGACGCGAGCGCGACCAGCCCAAGTAACGATCTGAAAACTAGCGAGTTTTGTTCAAGCAATCGACTCAACGCTTACGTCGCGCCTTTCTCTTTTTCCGTCGCTCATCTTTGCCCTTGCTGGCCTTCCAAAAGAGGAAGCCCAGTGCAATTAAAAGCACCGCGATTCCGCCAAAAATAATCGCCTCGTCATACGTCCCACCAACTCCGTGTAGCAGCGGTAAGCGAGTCATTTCAATCTCCTAAGCATAAATTACGCTTTTCTGCCCGATCGCTGGAATGCCAATCCACCGAGCACTAATCCAATAAACCCGAGCACCAATGCGACGATCGCTAATGTGTTCGCTGTTGAAGCAGAATCCGCGGCATCTGAAGCGTCCGTTCCGGCAGTGTTCGCAGCCTCAAGAGCGCCACGTGCGGCGTTTTCTGTCTCTCGAGGAGCAGACAACTGAACCGGGAATTGAATATCGGATGCGGGACTCACTTCGTCAAATGTCGTATTGCTTGACTCGAAGCTCTCGTCGATTGCCTGACCTTCGATATCACCGAAGAAACGGAAATTGTGCGCACCGGGTGAAGTTGGGATGAACTCCGACTTGTACTGCCCCGGTGAGTTCCAAGCTTCGCTCAAATCCATGATTTGCGATACCGATGATGCAACATGAGTCACTTCAACGTGAAGCGTTGTGACACCGACTACTGCGTTCATTGCAGCAGGGGCGCCAGCTTCTGCAGTCACATCGCCAAGAGGGCCACTCATTACAACGGTTGGCTCAGTCATGTGATTCTCTAATTTGACCGTCGTACCTGCCTGAATCATAACCATTGCTGGTACGAATCCATTTTCATGAATCTCGACAACAACTTCCGTCGCTGCCGGATTGTCGTGGCCAATCATGATCGAACCGTGAGTTTCAATTGGGTGCGCATGGAACGGAACCGTTAGATCCTCGAATTCTTGATCGAAAGTGAACTCATAGAAATCACCTGCGGCCAATTCATCGACGAATACTTCACCGTGCGATACGAGATCGATTTCCGTTGCCATTCCGTCGCCCGTCGGCATATCCATGCCGTCATCGTGGGCGTGATCCTCTTCTTCAACAATCAGCGATGTGATCCGGAGTGAAACCCCGTTCAGCATTCCCTCGACTGCAGGTTCGTTTATGAACCCTACGACGAAGTTGTAATCGCCAACGTCTCGCCCCTCATGAGCGAGTGCGGTGCCGGTTCCGAGCACGGCGAAAAGAACAGTAAGTAAAAGTGCAGCGCGTGTGCGCCAAGAAAACAGAGACATCTCTAACTCCTAAGCCGGGATCGATCTCAATTGAGACGATTCGAATAAACCAAAAATTACGCAGTTACGCGCGTTGAGGTGGTCTATCCAAAGGAGTGATCGCTTTGTTGTCTGGGACAGGGGTTTCTCCGAACTGTATTGCGATCATGTGCGTGTCGAAATTTGGCACTAACGACTCGAAGGTTGCTCCGTCGAATGTCAGCGGTCCATGAGACCCCGTTACGGACGTGCTGGTGACAGATATGCCATCGCCGGTCGTTTCGCCGGACGAGTGATCATGATTAGCTAGTGAGTGATCGTGGAGATTTGTATCTTCTCCAACAAATACGTGAGCGTGAGCGGGCGAACGATCAGCGTAGTGGTGGTCGGCTGCTGGTCCGAAAATCGGCGTCAACAATCCCAACACCATTGCAACCGTGACAAGACTCATTCCGAACGAAAGAATCGTTCGTGCGAATCTATGTTTAGCTCGTATTCCCAAAAATCTTCAGCCCATTTAGTCGTCACGACGGCGCTTCACGTATCCACCAATGTACTTATCGACAAACTAAGCATGTACGCCCTGCGTGCTTTTGTGCAACTGCACTGCACAAATATTAGGTGAGGATTCGAGACTATTTCAGTACGAACAAGCTCTAAAAGAGATCGCACCACCGCCTGCATGAGGAATACGAGCACTGTTGCAAACAGCACCCACACGATATCCAGATGGATGGGGTTGTATTCCATCGCCTGTTGTTCCTTTCAAACCATAAATATGGTCGTATCTCAAATAACCGGTGATTTGCGGCCTTCAACTAAAGGTCAACGGCCACCGAAGCCATCGAATTAGGTCTTTAGATCAACAGAAATGCAGACCCAGCCCTTTGGCTACAATCGAGATTAGGAACAGTTATTTCACAACCGTTGCGGAGTTGTTGCGCTAATGCGTCATGGATGTAACGACGATGGTTCCGCAAGTTGGCGGCAGAATGTTGGCTGAATTTTTCAGTGGCATCCCAGGACATTCTCCAACAACGATCCAAACTGGGCGCGCCCCCCCCCGGATCAGAAGGACGACAGGCCGGAACCCAGCAGCTTGTACGGCAGCAGTTACTAGGCGGAGAGGGCTGCGGTGATATACAGAACAGCCATTAGAACGATTCCGTCCTCACGCTTCGACTAGCTCAGCACATGCCTAAATCCTCTCCTCTGGGAGAGGACCTTCAAGTACACTACAAAAATCGCAGGTACGATTCGCCAAGATTTCATTACCACCGAGCAGGACCACCATGGCAAAACGCATCAACCGCGCAATCGAACTCCTTGAGCAAGACCAGCCGATCTACTACGACGGCGGTCACACAGGTCACGTACTGACATACGAACAAGGACTCAAGGACGCTCACACGTGGGCCGACTACATCAACGTAGGTATGGAGCACGGTGCGTTCGATATGACCGGCCTCGACAACTACATGAACGGTCTGATCGATGGCGGTCCAACGAACAGCGGGCACCGCACTCCTCCTGTAATCGTCGAAACGCCAGTAGAAGGTTCATCGGAAGAAATCATCCGATTCAACGCATGGCAATTCCGAATGATCCTCGCCCGAGGCGTTCACGGAATTCTTCTTTGCCAAGCTGAAACGCCCGACGCTGTTCGAGCGTTCATCGAGTCGTGTCGCTACCCGATCAACATGAAGGGTGTCGGCTACGGACTCGAACGAGGAACACGCGGAGTCGGCTCACAGCCAACTTCAGCTCCTGTTTGGGGAGTCGATGCCGACACCTATGTAGACAAAGCAGAGCCGTGGCCGCTCAATCCTGAAGGCGAACTACTTTTGGGAGTCAAGATCGAAACAGTCCGTGCGCTCACCAATTGTGAGCAAACTCTTTCAGTACCAGGACTCGGATTCGCTGAATGGGGACCCGGCGATCTTTCGATGTCGTTCGGAATAAAGCGTGACCCATCTAAGCCACTCGACCCTAGAATGGTCGAAGCTCGCGAACGTGTGAAAAACGCCTGCAAAGCGAACGGACTCGCGTTCCTCGATGGCTGCACACCTGAAAATGTCGCCGACAAAATCGACGAGGGCGTCAGAGTCATAGCAGGACACCGCACCGACACGGCAGAAGCAGGTCGAGCCCACTCAAAACGAACGATGCCAGTATAGAAGTAAGGTACGCACGTGAGTCGATAACCGGCATGAAAATTTTGCCTAGGGGTCCCCGTTCAAACGGATAGGCAGCAGCGAATGGGTGGTACTTTTAAGTCATGCCTAAAGTCTCGGTCGCCATCAGCTTACATACGTCTCCCCACAGAGGTATTTTTTTGTATTGGTGCCGAATTCTAGTTTGAGTAGACGAATTTTCAGCGTCATCCTTAGTGGAGACGCGTTACAAAACCTCATCGATCGCTTCGAGCGACGCTTCAATCGCCAGTTCAGCTGATCCCGGCGCAAACACACTAACGCTCACTTCGTACCCACCTTCTTCGTGCGCAATATCAGTGGCGAGATAGTTGATGTGACCGTTACTGAAGCCGGAAAACACTGTATTTGCTGAACTCGATCGATCTTTGACCGCCTGCGCTAGTTCGACGAACGGTTCCACAGGAATTGAAACCAATACCGTCTCCCCGATTCGCATTGACTGGGCGATTATTTCGATATGCCCGTCACGGGTATTCGCATCCGAAAGACGGGCAACATTTAGCTGAATGTTCGCTCGCATAACCTTTGAAACGGCTTTGCGAATATCTTCCTCGGAAGCTCCCGATGCCCTGATTGATTCAAGTTCTTTTTCACCGGCGTCGAAGGCGGCTTGTGCGTCCTGAAAGCTTATGACGTCTCGACTCGGCAGATCGGTCGAAACGTTAATTACCGCAACAGTGTCATCCGATTCGTTGATAGGCACGTTGGAGTAAATTCCAAGATCAGTACCCGATGCCAAGATCTGATCGAGTCTCTCTTTTCGCTCACGCGGCTCAATGCCGAGGCGAACACGAGCAGCTTCTGCACCGAGTTTCGATCCGGCCTTTCGGTACACGCGAAGATCGCCAGTAAACCCGTCGACGGGACCCTGATTACCGCTCGCGCCTTGCAGAAACAAACAAAGCCCACCAACAGCGTGTTCAACAACCGAACGCATCGGACCAGGAAAATCGGGAGTTACCCACTGATTTTCGTGCGCCATGATCGTTGGATGCATGGCGTAGTTCACGATGGTCGCAATCGGATTATCGTCAGCATCGTCAAAACTAACAACGTCGACCGAATGATCGACTGCGCCGTTCCAGTTTCGTCCCGTAAACAGCTCGCCATTATCTCGGGCCGGTCGTCGGTTGATGTTGACGTCGCAACTTCCACGCCCAAATCCCGTTCGGGCGGGCTGTGCAGTCGCTTTTGCCTCAACTACAGCCTTCACACAGGCGGCTGGAATCGTGTTCCACCACTCGTTGGCGAGGTCTATACCGTCTTTTATCCACTGACCAAACGTAATCGGGCCTGAGTGAGTATGGGTATATGCGAGCCGGATGTTTCCGAACGGAATTCCTGATTCTTTCGAAATCATCTCTCGAATATCTTTGTCTTGTTGGTTCGTGAAAATCCCAATGTCGACATCGACAATCGCAAGTTCAACGTCATCTTTATTCACAACGAGAGCGGTCACATACAGTGGCATGTCGTTACCAACCGAGACCTGGTGGGTTTGAGCCCCCCACCCAGCGTGGGCGACTCCAACTTTGGGGCTGATATCGACTCGGGCTACTCCGGCGTTTAGCAACTAGATATCTCCTGCGTGACTAATCTTGCGATCAAAGAATGATGCGCAAGTCTAGCCCCAGAAACGCCCACGCGTCCTGAACGAAGTCATCGAAGTCGAGGGATCTGGGAGAGCGACGCTATCTACGCTCGAACTTTGCTTTCGAAGTTGATATCTACGTGAGTGTTGTCGCAGTACGGTTTTGTCTTTGATGCACCGCATCGACACAAGCGAAGTTTGCCGTGATGGCCGTATGCGTTGCCATCTTCGTCGATCAGATCGAACTTGCCTGAGACTTCTAAGGAATCGTCGTCTTGAATACGAATTTCTACTGTCATTTTACCGCCCTCGAAGAATCAACGAAATCGCAACTACTGTGCGAGCCTGTGCAGAACGGTTTTTCGGTAGATTCACCGCAACGACACAGCCATGTCTCGTCGGTCAGTTCCAACTTGTGCCCTTCGCCGTCGATCAAAACGAAATCGCCTTTGACGTGGTACGGACCATCATCGCCGGGAATAATCGTCGCTTCAACCATTATCAGCTCCTAAATACCGTGGAATAACACCGAACGCTCAATCATATGAACGTCCAATTTCTTGTTTAGATTCATTAAACCACGCATTTGGTGCGAATGGCGCAGGAGTGGCATTTCGGAAATCGTCTGACGATAACCTATCTCAGATCGCAGTCGATGTCGGCTTCTGCACAGTACGACTCGAACCACTGGATTACTTCCTTGTGGTACGGAATCCCGGTTTTCATGCGTTCCTTTTCATCTTCGTTTTCCTTGAGACCTGCGTACAAAACTCGCTCGAAGCCCTTTGCCGGCGGAACGTCGACTATGTACTGCAATAGAGCGTCCATATCGTCTTTGAACTTTTCGGTATCGGTGAAAGCTTCGATGTCATAAGCTTGGAAGAAGTGACCACCCGAACCACCGACAACTGGACCTGGTCCGTAGCCGGATAGTTCGTTACAAATAATCTCGTTCATCAACGCCAGACCGTAACCCTTGTGCGATCCGTTCTCCCGAGTACCTCCGATGTGAAGTAAGTAGTAATCGCCAGTATCGGGCGGAGCAACTTCTTCGAGGATCGGTTCGCCGTCAAGATCAGTCACCCAACCCGGTTCGATATTTGCACCGATTCGTCGGGCAAGACCGATCTTGTTGTTGGCAACCTGAGTAGTCGCTACATCGAACAAGAACGGTGGCATGTCCCGAGCTGGCGCAGCCCACGCTATTGGGTTCGTGCCCATAACGGGTTTTGAACCAAACGTCGGAACTGTCTGATTTGCTCCCCCAGCAGTCATACAGTGACCAATCATCCCTTGCTCGGCGGCCATCATTGCGTAGTAGCCACAGCCAGCGAGGTGACCCGAGTTCTTCACGGCAACTGCTGCCATTCCGAACTCTTTGGCTTTGTCGATCGCCTGTTGCATTGCCCACGGGCCCACGTGAATTCCAAGCGCACCGTCAGCATCGACCGTCATGGTCGTTTTTGTCTCTCGCTCAATTTTAAAATTGGGAGTGGCGTTTAACGTCTTTTCACCGTACTCAGCAACATACCGACGCAGACTGTTCGATACGCCGTGCGATTCCACACCGCGAAGATCGTTCTTTATTAGAACGTCGGCCGAGCTTGCTGCCTCATCAGCGGGCACTCCGTTGTGTCGCAAAATTCCCTCGGTAGCGGCCCTAATGCGTTCTACAGCAACGTATACCCGGTCTTGTTCGGGAACTTTGAAGCGTTCGAGCATTGGCGCGAATCCTTTTGATCAACAGATGACGTAGAGACAGTGCTGTCTGAGTAATTTCCATCCACAAATAAATGCGGTCAGAAATTACGAATACTGCAACCGCTACACTTTACTTGAAAAGCCCTAACGCAGGTCGCAGTCGATGCCTGCTTCGGCGCAGTATGACTCGAACCAGTCGATTACCTCGAAGTGGTAGGGAATGCCATCTTTCAAGCGCAGCTTCTGTTCTTCGTCTTCTTTAAGACCCGCATACAAGACTCGTTCATGGCCTTTGGCGGGCGGCACATCGACGATGTACTGAAGTAAGGAATCCATGTCATCTAGGAACTTTTCGGTATCCGTAAACGCCTCGATATCGTAAGCCTGGAAGAAATGGCCGCCCGGTATTCCATGCACTGGACCAGGACCAAATCCCGATAGCTCGTTGCAGATAATTTCGTTCATCAACGCTAAGCCATAGCCCTTGTGCGAACCGTTCTCCCGAGTGCCACCAAACGGTAGCATGAAGTACTCGCCCGGTGGCGGAGTATCGACTGGCTCCATAATCGGCGTTCCCTCGGAATCTGTGATCCACCCCGGTTCAACTTTCGCTCCTGTGCGCCTAGCGAGAGCGAGTTTATTTCCAGCGACCTGCGTTGTTGCTATATCGAACAAAAACGGCGGCATTTTTCGTGCTGGTGCAGCCCATGCAACCGGATTCGTACCCATGACTGGTCTCGACCCGAAAGTCGGCACCGTTGAAAGGGTGTTACCAGCCGTCATACAGTGCCCGATCATTCCCTGATCTGCAGCCATCATCGCGTAGTAGCCGCAGCCCGCGAGGTGACCCGAATTGATCACCGCTACTGCTGCCATGCCGAACTCTTTCGCTCTATCGATCGCCTGCTGCATCGCCCAAGGACCAACATGTGTGCCAAGCGCTCCATCAGCATCGACAGTCATCGTCGTCTTCGATTCCCGAATCACCTTGTACTTGGGAGTTGGATTGATCGTCTCAGAACCGTACTCCCGAACATAACGACGCATACCGTTAGACACTCCGTGCGATTCGTTTCCGCGAAGATCGTTTTTCATCAGCACATCGGCTGATACTACGGCGTCTTCGGCCGACACACCGTTATGTCTGAACATCGCCTCAGTCACGGCTCGCATCCGCTCTTGCGGCACATAAACACGGTCTTTTTCTGGAACCTTGAAGCGTTCGAGCATGAGAGCAAATCCTTATCGGTTGGAGGAGGCGAGTGATGACGTTCGGTAGCGGCAACACTTTACATGTTGCCAAGCGTGATTTGCGTTCGACACTCCGGTGTAATTCACTCAGGTAGAAGAAATTCTCGTTGAGAGCGTAAAGATCGTTCAGAACAACATCGCTATAGAATGCGAGTTCGAGCGGCCTCCGCTTGCGCAGATCACTGCTGAAAACCAAGGCTTCATCATGGCGTTCATTCGCTCTGACGGATGAATCAAAGAAATGGAAAAAGTATCGGCATTAGCTACCCGACGGTGAAGAACCGCCTGAAGTGCATCGCCGATCAACTTCCACTCACAGAGTCAGGTCCACTTCTATCGGGCAACTCGGAGCTTCTGGACCAAATCTCATCGAGTGAAATCACGGCAGAAGAGGCCGTCAGGAGAATGTCGTGATTCCACCGATGGTCATGTGGTTCAAAGTTCAGTGGTTTGGAATATGGATTCCACTGTTCCTGCTCTTGCCCATCGTCATCATGTCGCTATTGCTCGTAATGCCGTTGGTTTTCATCGGGATGGCGATTACAGGAAACATCTCTAGATTCTGGATAGCGATACGAATAGTCCTCGCTGCATACAAAACAGTATGTGCAACCCGTGGGCTACGGATCGACATTCATAAAAAAACGAAACGACATTCGAGGTGTACTTGCCGTGACAACAACTACGTTTCCAACTCCTCAATTAGAAATGCTGGCAGCCGGCAAAATTTCAGCCGATGAGGCAGAGCGACTGCCGCAACTAACGTCTGGTGCTTCAGCCAGTGCGACACCGAGATCTTCTCGGGAAGCGAACGCGTAGTCGATGGCGAATACACGGGTAGCACGGCACGAGTGAGACTTGCCAGAGGATCGATAGATCTCACTACTGAGACTATTACCGAACATGGTACGATTCTCGAACTATACGTGATGCTTGGCGGCTACAAAATTCGAGTGCCAAACGACTGGAAGTTCGATCTACAGGCCGACGTAAACATGGGTGAATATCTGACAACCGACCCGACCCTGAATCGCCGCGCGAAGCTTCAACCCTGACTATCGGTGGTCGAATTTTCATGGGTGGCGTTGAGATATCGAACTAGGTTCGGAGAAATTGACGCCCGCCCCTAAATAACCGTCAGCCCGCCATCGATCACGAAGTTAGCTCCTGTTGCGTACGAGGCGTCATCGCTGGCGAGGAACGTGATGAACGGCGCTATGTCTTCCGGCGTACCGAGTCGATTTAGAGGCACTCGATTCACCGCAGCAGCCTCTCGACCATCTGGATCAGGATGTTCATCATGATCGGGCGTTCGTTCGAGTGCTCCCGGGCAGATACTGTTGGCTCGAATGCCCTGATCGCCGTAGTGAACTGCGATATGGCGTGCCAGATTCACAAGTCCAGCCTTACCCGTCGAATACGAAACATTCGGAGTCGTTCCGGTTAAGGCTGTAACGGAAGCAACGATAATCACTACTCCGCCTTCGCCCTGCTTCACCATCTGAGCAAGAGCGTACTTACAAGCAAAGTATTGTCCTTTGTAGTTCACATCGTGGGTGCGATCCCAAACTTCCTCAGGAAGCTCGTGCAGATTGCGATCTTCGTTGTGCATCTGAATACCGGCATTCGGAACAACAATGTCTAATCGACCGAACGATTCGACCGTCTGTGCAACCGCAGATTCAACCTGCTCAGGGTCAGTAACATCGGTTTGAATCGCCACAGCCGATCCGCCGGTCGCTGTTATCTCCGCTGCCACAGATATCACCCCTTCAGCGGGAATTCCGGTAATAGCAACTGACGCTCCCTCCGCAGCCATAAGCCGCGCAGTCGCCGCTCCGATGCCAGATCCAGCTCCGGTAATAAGCGCCACTTTGCCAGCAAGTTTTCCATCAGCCATGTTTGAATCGTTCCCTCGTGGTTGAATCGCTCAAATTCGAATAACTCGAAGGATAAGCGAATCAACGCCGTCAAGCACCACGCTCTCTAAATCGATCCGGTTCACAAACACATGGACGACCGAATGCAGAAAGTTGATCAAACCCACGTCCTGAGCCACAATTTACGCCATGATTTCGCCTTCGATTTGATCGTGCCTATATGATTGCCAGTGCGTTCGAGGCATCGTGGCCGCAGTCAGTTAGTTTAATCTTAAGGGGTTGGCCGAAGCATGATCGAGACTTTGCAAGACGTTCGAGAGACCGTAATAGCGATGCTTTGTGCAGAGCTTTCATGTTCAGAATCTGAACTCACCGACGGTCAGGTTCATATCACCGTACGAAAACCCGACGCCCACAAAAACGAGGCCCACCGGCTATTAGATCCTCACCCCGGCAAAATCGGAATCGCATCGCTCGGACGAGGCGGCATCGTGTGTGTAGATGAAGGGCATCTCGCGTGGGCGGAAGAGGTATTCAGGCCCGCCCCAACTTCGACCCGAGACGAACTGTTCATGCCTGACCGCATGGGCAAGATGGCAGAGCTTGTAAGGCCCGAAGGACTCGTTCTATACGGTCCATTTCCACGATTTGCCGTGTCGCACAGCACTGTGACTCACGTCGAAGCACCAGCCAGTTACAGCGTACGGGTCGTCGATCAAAAAGGCGCCGATGCCATTGGCCAGCGTGCTCGCTGGAACAACGCTATATACAAAGTTCCAACCGAAACCGTTCGACCCACCATGATCGCCGCAATCGCCGAACAAGAAGGTGAAATCGTGGGCGTTTGCGGAGCTTCCTCCGATTCACCATTTATGTGGCAACTCGGAATCGACGTCGCTCTTGAACATCAAGGGCGTGGACTAGCTCCAGCGCTTACTTCGGCCGTTGCAGAAGCCGTTCTTGATGATGGCAAACTTCCCTACTACGGCACATCGGCAACGAACATACCTTCGATGAGAACTGCCCTCGCTGCGGGGTTCAAACCCATGTGGGCGGAGGTATTATCTAGACTGGCAGACAGCTAAAAGTTTGAACGACTACTGAGTCGACCAGTACCCTTCTGGCACGATCACACTGAGAGATAAAAATGAGATTCGCCATTCTCGGCATTTCGCACGAGACCAACACCTTTTCGAAGGTTCCAGCAACTTACGAAGAATTTGAGAAGGCGACTATCGCCCGCGGACAAGAAATTGTCGATCTCTACGCCGAATCTCAGTACACCATCTCTGGCTATCTTCAGGGTGCTGAAGAACTCGGATTTGAAGCCGTGCCACTGATGTACGCCAACACAGGCCCAATTGGAACTATAACCAAGGATGCATACGATCGTATTTCAGGTGAAATGCACCAGATGCTTCGTGACCAAGGGCCCTGGGACGGCGTCCTAATTAGCAATCACGGTGCAGCAGTGTCGGAAGAATTCCCAGACATGGATGCCGAATTCACTCGTGTAGTACGAGAAATCGTCGGACCTGACGTTCCTGTAGGCGTAACGCTCGACATGCACGCCAATATCTCGAAAGACACTGTCGCTAATACCGACGTCTGCATCGTCTGGCGAACTTGCCCGCACCTCGACACAAAGTTGCGAGGTCGCAAAACAGCCGAACTCATCTACCGAACCGTTCTTGGCGAAATCAAGCCAACCCAGTTCATCGAAATGCCCCCGATGCTCGTAAATATCGTCAAACAATTCACTGGCCAAGAGCCAATGCTGAGTCTTGTCGACGAATGTGTAGCAGCCAACGAAATCGAAAACGTGCTCGACACGTCAATTGCCGAAGGCTACCCATACGCCGACGTCGCCGAAATGGGCATGTCGTGGATCACGATCACCGACGGTGATGCTGAACTCGCCGAGAAAACTTCGAAAGACCTAGCAGCCCGAGCGTGGACTCGCAGAGTCGATCTAAACAAGCCGGTTGCCAGCATTCCGGATGCCCTCACGCAGGCTGAAGAACTTTACGTTGGCCCCAAGCCCGAAGGCGTTGAGAACTTCATGCCAAGCGACGGTACTGCTCTTGCCGAGCCTGAGAAGAACGAACACTCGCACTTAGGCCCGATCGTTCTAATGGACGTTGGAGACAACATCGGTGGAGGGTCTTCCGCCGATTCAACTCATATCCTCAAGGTCGCCAAAGAGATGGGTGTGACCGGATATCTACAGAGCCTCTACGACCCTGAAGCGGTCGAAGCGTGCGTTGTCGCTGGCATTGGCGCCGAGCTGGCACTTGATGTCGGAGGCAAAACCGACGACATGCATGGCGAACCGGTTCACATTGTCGGCACAGTAGCGGTAATTGATGACGGTCCATACGAAGAGACCCGACCCACCCACGGTGGCTACCGCTTTTATGACGACGGAAAGCGTGTGCTTTTCAACACGGTCGATGGCATGACAATTCTTCTTACTTCGGCACGAAGCGGAAATACGGCACGAGCGCAGATGTACTCGATGGGAATCAATCCTGAGGACTACCGGATTATTGTTGCCAAGGGCGTTAGCTCACCACGACCTGCCTACCAGCCGATTGCTGCTGAAATCATCATCGTAAACAGCCCGGGGGTGACCTCGGCCGACCTCGATACGTTCGAGTTCAAGAACCGCCGAGTCCCGCTCTACCCATTCGAAGAGCCCGTATACCCGGCGTAGGCAGCCAATGGTTCTCCCCCGGATCGGGGGGGATAGAGGGGGAGATTGCGACGCGGAGCCGAGTCATCCGATGGCGAGCGCGACTAACGAGTCGCGTCGCCTGATCTCCTCGCCTTAAGAGAATGTGAACCCAATACTGTCCAATAGGCCATAAACTTAATCCCATGAAACCTTGGATTACAGTTGGCGAAGCGCTTTCGCCCGATGGCACTCGACTTGAACTTGTAGAGCACGATGGTGAATACATCATCAGAGCCGACGATCTACCGCTGATGTCGACCCGTATGCACTTCTCTGAAGTCGAACTCGCCCGACTCGTCTGCAACAAACTCAGATCTGGCGCTAAAGTCATGATCGGCGGACTCGGACTCGGCTACACCCTCCGTTCGGCTCTCGACCTACTTCCAAAAGACGGCACGGCCGTCCAAGTCGAACTAGTACCTGAAGTAATCGAGTGGAACAAAGGTCCGCTCGCTCCGTTCGCCGAGCATCCTCTAGACGACAAACGATCTGAACTAATTCAAGGCGACGTAGCGAAAGCCATCCGCGGCGCCCGCGATGAGTACGATTCGATCATGCTCGATGTCGACAACGGTCCCTCGCCTCTCGTCAGTGAACGCAACGCTTGGCTGTACACCGATCACGGTCTGCAAGCGATTCGAGGAGCGCTAAAGAACGGTGGACGAGTCGCCATATGGTCGGCCGATGATGAGCCACGATTCATGTCTCGAATGAAGCGGAACGGATTCCGTGCCGAAAAGCACCTTATTCAGGCGCACAAAGGAAAAGGTGGAATTCGTCACGTGATATTCACCGGTCGCAAAACTTAGGCTGTTATTGTTGGCCGAAGTACCAATATTTACTTTCAGAATTCTCATAGCTAGAGATCAAGATTGACCTCAAGAAAAGAACGACGACAGAACAAGTCAAACCCACCCAAAGTCACAGGCCAGAAAAACTGGATGATGATGGGCGGAGTTGCAGTCGTAATCGCTGCCATAGCGATCGTTGCATTTGCAGTTATTTCGCCAGAAGAAGCGATCACTCTTGAGGACACCGACGCTGCCGTGGTGGCTTCGAGTAGGTCACTGATTGGCGATCCGAACGCCCCGGTAACCCTCGTCGAATTCGGGGATTTTCAGTGACCGTATTGCGCAGATTTTGCCCTCGGGACAGGGCAACAGATTATTCGTGAGTACGTCGACACCGGGCGCGTAAACATTCTCTACAAGCACTTTCCTTTCATAGGCGAAGAGTCGTGGCGAGCAGCTGAAGCATCAGAATGCGCAGCCGAGCAACGTCGATTCCAGGGCTATCAAGAAACTGTTTTCGTGAACTGGGACGGCGAAAACGAAGGCACCTATTCGGACGCCAATCTCCGAACTTTTGGCGAGATGAATGGCCTATTCATGAATCAATTCGATGAGTGCATGGATACCAACAAGTACCTCTCCAAAGTCGAATCTGATCTCCAGGACGGCGCAGATGCCGGTGTGAATTCGACGCCCACTATCTTCTTAAATGGTGTGAATATCACTGGTCCGAACGAGTACAGCCATTACCGAGTCAAGATCGAAGAGGCTCTAGCCAAAGTAGGCGGCTAGACGATGGCTAGAGGTTCAGGGTCTCCTAGTTCAGAGAGCGATGCAGCTGCGGTTTCAGGTCGCCCATCAAAGTTGTGGCTGCTCATTGCGCTACTTGGAATCGCCGGACTAGCAGTAACGACTTATCTGACTTCAAACGCGTTATCGCACACCGAAGTCGGATGCAGCTTAAGCGGCTGCAACACCGTTCTAGGCAGTAAGTGGTCGAAGATATTCGGTATCCCTGTATCAGCGTTTGGAATGGCGACCTACGCAATCATCATGCTCGGAGCGCTCCACGCATATCAGTCGCCAATCTACGATCTCCGCGGTCGACGTGTCGTTGCTCTCACGGCCGTCATCGGCGTACTAGCCTCGATCTACCTCACCACCATCGAACTCCTCGTAATCAAAGCCGCCTGCCAATACTGCATCACTTCAGCAGTTTTGGTTGTCGTGGCGGCGGTAGCGGTGGTCGTGGCTGCACGAAAAGAAGGCCCGCTTTGGGCGGCGATTCGGCGGCGTTAGTTCCATTGTTTACGGAGTAAATTTCCGATGCGGAATACTACCCCTCAGTCAGTTGACCGTGTCCGAACTAAGACCGATTCTATCTTCAGCGGTAGCCGGTAATGCTTCGAGCACTGGGTCGTTCAGAATCGCTTCGATGCACTCTTTCGAACCGCCCACATACGTACTCCTAAAGTCGATCTCAGTGGACACTAACCACGATCGGTTGTCTGGCCACCATATGCTCATCGACTGATTATCGCGAGTCTCGACGAAAGCGTCTGCCCCGCTTAGCGCACCAGAAAACAAGATGTAGTTTCTGATACTGGTTTCAATACGTGGAGCCATCGCGTATTGGTCGTATAGAGTCTCCTGAACTGGAGCTTCGGCAGCTGTTCGCTGTGTGGCATTTCGTCCCATGTGGACCGCACTTCCTTTAGACAGACCGCCCCATCCTTCCCACAGACCAAACCAGCACAATTCATCAGCAGGCGTGAACTGGGCAAGAACTCGCATTAGCGCTTTAAGATGTTCGCGCACAAGCGAACCCTCTTGCGGATTGTTGCCCCATGGCATGTGGTCACCTGGCGCACGGTAAATTCCATCGATCCGCTCGAACTGTACTTCCGGATGTATTTTCTTGCCGTTCTTGGTTGCTACTAATTCCCATGTCAAAAACGGAGGACCTCCTCCTCCGTCCGTTCTGTCGCTCACCGGATGCAAGATTCTGGCGTAGCTTTCGAAAACGTCGGGGACCAAGTAGGCAACTCTTTGAAGGTTTTCTTCTGGATCCGGAGAGCGAGGTCGTAGACCAGATACGAACCAGTCCGCCGGCGAAACGTCGAAGCTCAGATCTATTTTTTTTGTGTAAAACCACAAGAGGTCTTCTCAACTACTCTTCTGACAACAATAACTTCTCTCAAACCCGCGGCGGCTTCTCGTACGTCGCTTCGCTGGTCCTTGGTGAATTCGGCCAAGGACGGTTCCAGCTTTCGTATCCGAACGTTGGATCTTGCGACATGTCACCGTTCTGAGCCAAACGATCGTCCATCGAACCTTCGATTGAAGCCATTAGCTCCTGCGTCAGCTCGATTTCTAGCCGCTGAACAATGTCGGCGAACTCAGGATTTCCGAACAGATTCACCTGCTCCTGCGGATCGTTAAGCATGTCGAACAGCAACGTTTCGCCCGTTCGATATTTGTGCAGCTTATAGCGACCGTCAAAGTTCATCCAGCCGTCGCCTAGCAAGCCAAAAATATTCTCCCGGCCCGATTCACCAGGCATTCCTTCACCCGGCAGCGGCTGCGCGTCGTACCACGCAGGCTGATCGATTCCGGCCCAACTGAGCATCGTCGCTGTCACATCACGAAGCTCGACTAGCCCTTCTTGAACCTGACCTGCTTCGATACCGGGTCCCATCGCTATCATTGGCACTCGGATCGCCGATTCATAGAACGACGCCTTGCCGATCAGGTTGTGATCACCCAGATAGTCGCCATGATCCGAAGCCAACACAACATAAGTGTTTTCGAGAAGTCCTTTTTTACGGAGCGAATCGAGAATCGCACCAACTTCGAAATCGATCTGCTGAACGAGTCCTGAGTAGTGCTTACGAACAGTGTGCTTTGTATCATCAGGGAACTCGGAGTAGTCGACCCCGTTCCCAAGGTCGCTTATTGCCGTCGACGTTGCCTTTGCGCAACTGAGGAGTGTGACCCGGCACTTCGGGTGCAGCCTCGGGAATCTTCGATTCGTTATGCCTTCTAGGAAGCGCTCATCGGGGTCGTACGGACAATGTGGGCCAGGGAACCCGACCATCATCGCAAACGGCTGGTCCGATCCGTAGTCATCGATAAATTTCACAGCTTCTGAGCCGACAAACCGATCCCATGAATGCTCCCAAGGCACATCGTGAATCACAGCTCCCTTATTCTCGTGGTAGCCAGGCATCTCGTTGCCGTGCAGCTTCTTCAGACCGTGACGCTTTAAGTAGTGAAAGTAATCGTCACGAACTTCCAGCCACCGTTTGTCTTCACAGATGACTCGGTACTGAAAACCTCGACGTTCGTCCCACGGATAGAAGTGCATTTTGCCGATTCCGGCGGTGTAGTAGCCGTTCTGGCCAAGAATCTCGGGCCATGTGGCAGACCCGCATCTCGCCAATCGGCGCGCAGGTTGTGCAAGTTGCCGGTCACGCCGTTTCGCATGGCGTTCATTCTGGTGAGTAGCGCCGTTCGGGCTGGCACACAAATTGGCGAAGCTGAGAACGAATTTGTGTATCGCACCCCGTTTTCGGCAATGGAGTCGATATTTGGCGTTTGCAGCCAGTCGGCTCCGTTACAGCCGGCGAAATCGGCACGGAACTGGTCTGGAAATAGGAAAACGATATTGGGTCGCTGTTGATCTGCGGGCAACTTGCTGCTCCATGGCTAAAGAATCAGTTTGGGCGAACTCGGGTACAAACCAATCCGAAACGATTTTGTGGATTCTGCCGGAAGACTAAGGGAGTATCGATGAGGTATCAATCCGGAGCGGCGTGTTCATGCGTAACCTTAACGCTGTGAACCCTCCATTCGATAAGCCAACTAAAGCCGCCCTCAAACGAGTACGACTAGGTCGTTCCGATCTCGAAGTCAGCCCGGTCGGCACTGGAACTTGGCAATGGGGCGGTGCGTTCTACTGGGGATACGGCAGGTCGTACACCGATGTAGATCTTGCAGCTGCATATGCGGCGAGTATCGAGAACGGGATCAATTGGTTCGACACTGCCGAGATATACGGCCGTGGCAAGTCGGAGATAATTCTCGGCAGACACGTGAACGGCTCGACCACAAATAACCCAGATTCACCAAAACCGCTGATCGCCACAAAGTTCTTTCCGTACCCTTGGCGATTGCATAAGTCGTCGCTAAAGCGAGCGCTCAAAGCCAGCCTCAAACGACTCAACGCTGAATCGATCGATATTTACCATATTCACTTCCCATTTCGACCCTGCAGTTTCGAATATTGGGTCAATGCTCTGGCCGACGCAGAGCAAGACGAACACGTCCAAGCAGTCGGTGTTTCGAACTTCTCCGCAGAACAAACGAAACGTGCTCACGATCTACTAGATCGTAAAGGCATTGTTCTCGCCACGAATCAAGTCGGATATAGCCTGTTAAATCGCAAGATCGAGTCGAACGGTATTCTGGAAACTTGCCGAGCTTTAGACGTTTCGGTGATCTCGTACGGACCTCTCGCAGAAGGTCTACTCACCGGAAAGTATCGCTCTGACAATCCACCGCCGTTCATGCGGAAGTGGCGGTGGGCACGAAAACGGCTGAAGATGCTGCCGCCGTTGATTTCGTTGATGAGCGATATCGCAAGCGCCCATGATGCCTCACCGTCTCAGGTCGCACTCAACTGGTTGATACGACACGGCACTCTGCCAATTCCCGGTGCGAAATCGGCGATGCAAGCGAAAGACAACGCAGTGTCGATGACGTGGTCACTCAGTAACGGCGAGTTAGAGGCGCTGAATGCGGCGACCGAGAGGTACTTACCGACTAGCTAGATCACGAATCCGATTCAACAGATTCGTCAACGGCAGGACCAATAGCTTCAACGAGCTTGTCGTTAAGAGACTCAGCGTCGTTTGAGGCGATAAACCAAGTCTCAACTTTGCCATCGTCGCCAGCCACTCGTACATCAAGCTCAACGCCCGTCTTCACGCCAAGCACGCTCCACATCTTGGAGATGTTTCGCACGTCGGGACGTGCCTGAGCAGCCGCACGAGTCATCCTCGACTTCGGCTCGGCGATGCGAACAGCGACCATATCTTCAGTCTTTATTACTGCCGATTTCATACCAAGGCGAACATCAAATCCGTCGCCTGAAATCCGCAAAGTCATCGTCACGTAGTTGAGCATCACGTACATCGTCATCAGCGAGCTAATGCCGAACGCAGCGTAGAACGCAACGGCCCCGCCGCCAGTGACGACTGGATCGCTTATAAGTCCCTTGACGGCGACACCGGTGAGGGCACCAGCAGTGACTCCCAGCATTAAACCGAGAAATCCGAACATGCGCCCGGATGCCTTTACCTGTTGAAAATAACTTTGCTTTTGATCTGTCATGTCACTTCTATTCAATCACAGAGCAGCGAGAAAAACCGTTTTGGTTTCGAAGATTTCGACGAATATACGACTGCGAAGCGACTTGGAATCGGATCAAGTACGAGATCGAGCTTCATTGGAATCTAAACAAGCGGTGAGCGATCGTAGGTATGTAATCTCCGTCTTGCCAGCGAGTTGTACGGAGGGTAGATTACAGCTCCGACCAAATCACGACCGTGACGCCCGGAGCCACAACGAATGAAAATCACCAAAGTCACCCCTTGGCTAGTCTCAGCACCCTCTCCATATCTCGACACCGCCAACGACAGTCGCATTCGCAATCGAGAATACGTCTACGTTGAAGTGAACACCGACGAAGGCGTAACAGGCTGGGGCGAAATCACAGGAACATCAGCAGTCTCCAACCGAGCCGTCTGCGCCTCACTCAGACACGTCAGCGACCTAATCGAAGGTGATGACCCAAGGCTCATCGAAATGATCTGGAACAAAATATTCAGATCGTTCACCTACATGGGCTCACGCGGAGCAACAACGAACATAATCTCTGGCATCGACATCGCGCTTTGGGACATCCGCGGCAAAGTTCTCGGCCTACCGATATCCGAACTGTTCGGCGGCCCTGTCCGTGAAGGCATTCCAATCTACTGCCACCCCGAAGACGGGTCATCAGTCGAAGACATGATCCAGCACGCGAAAGCAATCGTCGCCACTGGCCAAAAATCTCTGAAGACCGACCCCTTCTACCCGCACCACGTTGAAGAATCGAATGGTTACTTAACAGGACAACTCAGCGCCGAGGCTGAAAACCTCGGAGTCGAACGAATCGCCGGCATTCGAGAGGCAGTAGGCCCCGATTTCGAGGTCCTCATCGATGCCCACGGAAGATTCGATGCTCCAACCGCCATCCGCCTCGCCCGCGCACTCGAGCCATACAACATCTTCTGGTTTGAAGAGCCAGTTCCCGTTGAAAGCACCCACGCCCTCAGGCAAGTCCGTGACAACGTAAACGTTCCGATATGTGTCGGAGAACGAATTCACACACGCTGGGAGTTCATTCCGATCTTAGAAAACGAACTAGCCGATTTCATCATGCCCGACGTCACGTGGACGGGTGGTATTTCCGAAATCAAGAAGATCGCCACGATGGCCGAGGCATACTACATTCCGATATCGCCACACGACGCCAGCGGACCTATCAACGTCCTCGCCGGTGCGCACGCCATGGCATCAGTACCAAATCACTACCGAGTCGAAACATCACGAGCAAAACTCAATGCTTACGACGTGATGATCGATCACCCGCTCGATATCCGGGGCGACAAGATCTACCTCTCGGATCGACCCGGTCTCGGTATAGAACTCGACAAGGACTACATGCGAGCCAACGCGCTCGACGGCTATCGCGATTAACATAGCCGCCTATGTCTAAAGAAAGATCAATCAGAGTCGGTGCGGAGGGAATCATCGTTCAAGACGGCAAAATATTGCTCGTCAAATTCGATGACGAACACGGCCCGCACTACAACTACCCAGGCGGCGGTCACCAAGAAGGCGAAACTCTTCGCCAAACCGCCATACGGGAACTAAGAGAAGAAACCGACGCCGACGTTGAAGTAGGTCGCCTGTTAGTTACCGGCGAATCAGCCCCATTCAAAGTCGAATACGTTTACGGTTCAACTCATTACCTGAAACTATTCTTCGAATGCACCCTCAAGCCGAACAGCACGCCGAGATTGCCCGACGAACCTGACCCTCATGAGATAGCTGTCGAATGGGTTCCGATAGAAGATTTGGCAAAATGACCTGTAATACCCGATATCAGCGAGCAGCTGATTGCCGCACTTAACGGAGCTGCCCCGGAATTCTTCGAAGATAATGGGCGCACTTCAATGGAGCTAGATAAACGATGACCGATTGCATACCCGGCTCGAACGATAACCGACACAACTTCTCGATCGTCCCGGTCGACGTCAGGGGAATCGACGCCGTGATATTCAAAACGTGTAGTCACTGCGGCACCTCGTACCAATACGTCGATCAACCACGACCGGTATGGGAAGAGATCGCTACAGAAATGTTGTTGGGCTACCGCACTTCATCACTCGGATGAGTGAACAACCTTGTGATTTGAGCAGATGGCTTCACGTATACAGGGCAAAAATCATCTTCTGCCACGGTATTTCGATCTGTTCGAATCCCACTTCACCCAGAAGTTGAACGTGGTTGCGCAACGATATGGGCGTGTCTTTTACGTACGACCCGTAGATGAATTTGTCAGACTCGATCTCACCGTCTTCGTCCAGAAAATCTCGCCACTCAGTAGCGTTCTCAATCGTCTGCGCTCGATCCTCACCAGCCACATGATCGAGATTTACGAAGATCCCGCCTTGTTTCAGAAAACTGTGGATACGGCGATACAGCGATTTGTACTGCATAAGATCCCGACCGTGGTGAATAGCGAAACCCGAAACCACTGCATCGAATTTACCGATATCTTGCGGCAAGTCACTCGAGAACATGTCGAAATCTATCTGCGAAACCCGGTCGCCGTAACGACTCAGCTCCGTGGTAGCAGCTTCACGCATAGTCTGAGAATAGTCAGCGGCAACCACTGAACACCTCGGAAACCTATCAAGCACCATTGTTGTCAACCGACCCATGCCTGAACCGAGATCCAACACTCTCCCACCTTGGTCGAGTGTCGATTCCATCAAGCTGAGTAGCAATTCGTGCACGTGCTCGGACTCAGGCAGCCAGTCCGCTGTTTTATCGACAAAACCCGGCGTTGATGAATGTTCGAAAGCTGCCCTCACACCATCGGGATCCAGCTTCCTAGATTCAGCCTTCACCAACAGCTCTTCAACAGTTGGACGCTTCGCATTCTCCGTCATCAAAAAACCACTCCCATACGCAAATCAAGGCTTTACCTAAATATTCACGTGAACCTTGATCGAGCCCGACGTCTTATCCCAAGCCGCATCGAAACCGTCCTGAATATTTTCAAGCTCCACTTGATGCGTAACGATGTCGCGATAAGGAATATCTCCAGATTCGAGAAGTTCAACAGCAACCGTGTAGTCGTGACGACCATCTTTAACCCCGTAACAGTTCGCTGACTGAATTCGAACTTCCCGGAGAATAGGATCAAACAGATCGAACTCCATAGGAATCTTCACACCACCCAGATACAACATAGTCCCTTGAGTACGGGTCGCAGTTATCGCCTGCGTAAAAGACTCTGACTGGTGCCCGCCGACTGATTCAACTACGAAGTCGGCACCGATTCCGCCCGAAGCATCACGACACGCAGCTTCGAATTCGCCTGGCTCCGAGCCCACAACAATATCGGCACCCATCTTCTTAGCTGCTTCAGCCTGATGTGGGTGCCGCGCAGAAGCAATCACAGTGCGTGCGCCGAACGCCCTGGCACAAGCGATAGACGAAAGACCAATTGTTGCCGAACCCACAACACCAACAATGCTATTTGGTTGCATCTGGCCGAACCTAAAACCGTGCACACTCACAGCCATCGGTTCCACTAGTGCAGCATCAGTCCAATCCATCGAATCAGGAATTTTGAACAACCCTGCAGGTCTACGAGTCATGTACTGAGCAAAACCGCCACCAGTATCCACTGCCATATTCAGGCAATGTCGCCACTGCCCATAACTACAGAAGTGACAGCTCATGCAAGCTCGACCACCACCAATCATCTCGATAGCAACACGATCCCCCACCTGAAGATTGTGATCGCCCTTTGGTATCTCAACAATCTCTCCCGCAACCTCGTGACCTGATGGCAAGGTTTGAGCTTCTGTACGGCTAGTAGTCACATGCAAATCGGAACCGCAAATACCCGTTTGGCGAATTCGAATCATCGCCGAACCCTCAAACATTTCAGGCATCGGAACGTCCTGAACTATGTACTGACCCGTTCCGTCATCCAGTGCTGCTCGCATCGTTTCTGCCATCGGTATCCCTCATATATGTTCAGCCAGCAGTTAAATTGCTGGCGATCTCAACTAATCGCCGCATATTACCCCACAATCGACGGTGTATTCTTCCAACGTTCCAATCCAACCATTAGCTAGCTATAAAACTTCAATGACCACTTCATCTCAATTCCGCGGCGTCTACGCCATTCCAGTCACCCCATTCAACGAAGATCTCTCCGTCGATTGGGAATCTCTTCGAAAGTGCATCGCATTCAGCGTTGAAGCCGGAGCACACGGAATCGTCCTTCCCGTGAACGCATCAGAAGGTCCGTTCCTCACCGACGCAGAACGAAAAGAAGTTCTCAAAACCGGAATAGAAGTCGTAGACGGTGCTGTCCCAGTAATCGCCGGAGTCAGCGGGGCATCCACAGCTGTATCTGTTGAGCTAACGAAAAATGCAGCCGAACTCGGTGCCGACGCTGTAATGGCAATGCCGCCAAATGGTGCTGCCGGACAAGTTGTGTGGGACCACTATGTAGCCATCGCTGAAACAGGGCAGCTTCCAGTTTGGATCCAGAACAACAAGCCACCTGCCGGACCAGTTGTGCCTACGAACATGATGGTTAAAATGCTCAATGAAGTCGAACACGTCGACTACGTCAAAGAGGAAAGTCACCTACCCGGTCAGATCATGACCGAACTGCTCGAAAAAGCCGGTGGAGCAGTCAAAGGCTTGATGGGTGGAATGGGCGGACGCTATCTCGTCGACGAATACCGCCGAGGATCAGCTGGAACAATGCCAGCAGGTCACATCACCGATGCCCACGTGAAGCTCTGGAACGCCCTCGACGCTGGCGGTAGGGATAGCGAAGGTCTTCAGATCGTTACAGACGAAGCTCGAACCCTGTGGGAACGAATGATTCCTTCTCTCAACTTCGAATTCATGTTCGGAGCAAACGCTTACAAAGCCGCCTACTTCCGACGTGGAATCATCAAGACCGATCTGACGCGAAACCCCGCAAACAAATACCTCGACAAGCTCGATTACGAAGAACTCGACACCATCCTCGACCGAATGGGCGATCTGCTCAGTTGGAAGAAGTAGGTTATTTAGCATCAGAAATCTTTCTCGATCGTGAGAGAGCCGAGCTAGCCAAGAATCCAATCATGCAAGAAAATCTCCAAGATAAAACAAGAGACGAACTTACCGATCACCTCAACGCCATCGGTGTCAGTTCTGTGCTTGCCGAACGCGACCGGCCTGAAGAAAAAGTCGGCAAAAGTAGGTCCCGCCGTTCACTCGGGATAATCGATATTGACGGTGCCACGATCTACTGGGCGAACATCATGAAGGAAGATCTCAGTAAGGATTCTTCAGAACGCTGGTGGATCCATTTTGGAGTCCCCGACGAACATTCGATTCCAAAGGAACAGTCGGTCAGGATCAAAACGAAACGCAAGAAATCGTTTCCAGCTTTTGGCAATGTTGCCAAGGTGAAGTGGGAAGGTCAGGATCAAGGTCTTAAACTGGTCAGAACTCTCACTGCTAACAATGCAATTAGTCAGACAGCCACCGATCTTGGCAACATCGAAGTACGAAGCCTGCACGACAAATTTCACGGCTGGTCAATCCAATTCGATCGTAAAATTGAACCAACCATCGACCACTGGGAAGCCCTCGAAGAACTCGCCGAAATTCTTCAAAGTTCAGTTCGACGTTCCTAGCATGACGGCGAATACGAACCGCTAGTCGTTATCTAACGCGTTGCGGCGTCGCCAAACAAGCACCATCACCACGACCGGAAACGAAACGATCACTGCGCCCAAAATCATCACCATTACGCCGGGCGACAAACCCAACACATGATTAATCTTGGCACTCAACCACGCCCACAGAGTCGGATCTATAGGCTCCGAGTGATGAAGTAGCGTTCCAACCGGGTTTGCCATCTCAAGCCCGATCCGCTACCGATTTATCCAAATCAACTGCACCATCAGCCGGCACTGGCGAGTACCTCACCGAGTGGTTTTTTTCGCGAATCGACAACGAAACTATCCCAGCCGCCACTAGCGTCAACGCACCGATCGCAAACGGAACGTCATAGGAACCCCACGCAGTAAACGCCCAGCCGAAGAGCATCACTGCTGCAGCCCCGCCGAGCTGGTGCGCCATGTTTGCGAAACCGAACAACGTTCCCAGGTTTCGAACACCGTAAACATCCGCCGTCAACGAAGCTGTCAAAGGCACAGTGGCCAGCCACGACATTCCGCCTATAACAGCGAATGCCCATATCGCCGATGGACCCGGCAGAACTATTAATGAAACAAAGGCGACTGCTCGAATCAGATAGACCGCACCAAGCAGATTCTTTCTCTGCCATCTATCCGATAGAAGTCCAATGACCAGCACACCACAGGCATTTATTCCACTTAGCACCCCGAACGCCAACGCCGCAGTACCCGTTGAAATATCTTCACTAATGGCCCAACGCACAAAATGAATGGAAATCGAAGCCGTCGTAATCCCACACACGAAATAGGCGATGGATAGCTGCCAGATCGGCTTCGAGCTAAGAGAATCTCTCCACTTTTCAACAAATTTGGGACCAACCGGGCGCACGACAATTCCGGTCTCCCCGGTTCCAGCAGATACCTCACCATCAATCTCAAGACCCATGTCACTCGGATTACTCCGAACGACAATTAGAAGCATCGGTACACCAAGCGCGAGTGCCAATCCACCGACTAGCAAGTAGGCCGTCTGCCAGCTGAACTCGATCAATACGTAGCTCAAGAATGGCACGACGATGAGTCCACCAACCGAACCACCGGCTATCAGAACCGCCATCGCCATTCCGCGCTTTTTCTCAAACCAACGTGCGACGATCACTCCCGTAGCGGCTGGAGAAACGCCGCCGGAAGCGAACGAAATTACAAATCCGTAGAGCGCGATCAACCCGTAGATATTCGTGACGTAGGAAACCGCAATAGTTGCGATCGACATGATCATCAACGAAATAACGACGACTCGCCTGCCGCCATAAACGTCAGTAAGTCGACCGATGAAAGGCTGCGAAATCCCGTTGACCAACCACCCGACCGACGCTGCGATAGAAACGGTCGCCGTCGAGATTCCCCAGTCCTGCTCCCACGTATTTACGAATACACCGAATCCCTGCCGAGATCCGATCGCGAGGAATGTAGCGAAAAACAGCGCGGCGATGACGTACCAACCGTAGTAGATACCGCGCTTCTCGGAAGATCCGTCCAGCCCCGACCGGTCTTTACTCATCGTTGTTCAACTCCAGGCGCGCAAATACTATTGACCGTACAGCGCTGCCTCTTATTCTCTATCTCCCTCCCGATTTGGGAGAGAGAACCATTACTCATCAATCTCGCGAATTTTCGTCGCCCAATCTTTGCCTTCGTCGAGTCTGCCTTGCGCATACCCAGCTTTTCGACCCATGAAGTAAATGGTCGATCCGACAACAAGAGCTAAAACGAGCACGATCAGGAACTGCATGATTGACTCTTACTAACTAATCGACGCGCAAAATTTCAACTGCGTCTCGATTGATAATCCCCTCGATGTCCTCTGAAGGGATCTGTGGCAAGTGATGATCCTTTGCGAACTTCTCTAATCCACGAAGGTGGTCGATGTTGTCTTGCGGACGTGTCACTGGCCAGTCAGATGCGAACAAAATCTTATCGGTCACACCCCATTCGTAGAACAAACGCATGCCCTGCCAGAACGAATAAGGACGGTAGTACTGCGCTGAAACGTCGGCCCAAACGTTCGGATGCTTCCGCACAACCGCCATACAGTCGTTTTGCCACGGGTGACCCAAATGAGCCAGAACCATCGTCAGATTCGGGAACGCCATGGCGATCTTGTCCGATGTCAGAGGGTGAGCATAAGTTAGAGGAGCCTCGGCCATCGGTGATGTTCCCTGGTGGAACACAATCGAGATACCGTCTGCTTCAAGGCGAGCAAATAGTTCAAATGCCTCGGGACCTGTTGGATCGAAATCCTGATAGTTCGGGCCAAGCTTGATTCCCTTGCAGCCAAGATCACCAACACAGCGGTCGTACTCGTCTTTCCAGTTTGGATCGAGAGGATGAAGCGACATGAAGGGGACGATCTTGTCGGGGGCATGCTTTGCAGTTTCCGCAGCCACATCGTTGTGGTTCATTCCACCCCAATCGGAGATTTCAAGAACCTGCTCATCAGGTCGCCACGGACGCTGTGCGATTCCGAAAATGAACGCTTTGTCGACCGGTCCCATGTCTCGCAGATAATCGTCGATCGAGTTGGTCAGTTGAACGCTCTCGCCCGACCTCATTGTCGTTTCGATCTTCATCTGGTCCGGCGGAACAGTCTCACGATGGCTGGGTAGGTGAGTGTGAACGTCAACGATCATTTTGTAGTTCTCCGGCGAGCTGCTAACAACGCCACACTAGCAAGTGGCGATGGTCGCAAATATTACGCCACAAAACCTCCCGATAGAACTTCACCAGACTTAGATTGGCCAGCATTGTCATTCTGAACCAGATTCAGAATGACGTTCAATCACCGACAGCGTTTCTGGCAGGGCATGTATAAAGTTCTCCCGTGAGCGCACCCAACGAAATAATCCAGCCTGAATTCCGCCAGTGGCGCAACCGCGTGCTATTCAGTTACGCCGGGTTCTACCTGTTTGTATACATGGGCAGATTCAACCATTGGCCAGCCGGACCCGTGATGCGAGAACAGCTCGACTTCACTCACATCGAGCTTGGAATAATCAACGCCTGCCTGCTCTGGGGCTTCGCATTGGGCGGAATGACACACGGCAGAATCGCTGAGGCATATGGATACCGATTTTGGCTCGTAACCGGAACACTCGCATCGGTCGCACTTAACTGGGTCACCAGCTTCGGCACGAATCTTTGGACAATCGCTATTCCGTGGGGAATCAACGGATATGTAAACGCCACCGTTTGGGCACCTGGAATCGGAATGCTCGCCCAATGGTGGCACCGATCGCACCGTGGTCGAGTGATGGGACTCATCGGAGTTTCCGCCGGATCAGCCATGCTCGTGATGTGGCTCGTAACCGGTTGGACAGTCGCCGAATTCGGTTGGCGAGCAGCGTTTAGATACCCGCCGCTGTTGATGCTTCCTGCAGCAATCGCCCTATTCTTCCTCGTTCGCGACCGGCCATCGGATGTCGGACTCGACGATCTCGATCAATCTGGAACCATTCCAAGTTTAGAAGTCGTGCCAGAACGCGCTTCTACGCACACTGCATTCACCGCTTATAGGATTCTCTACACAAACTGGCGATTCGTAGCCACCTCTCACGTAAAAGGACTCGAAAACGTAGTTCGCTACGGACTAACTACGTGGGCACCGCTCTACTACTTCGAAGAAGCCGGACTTTCAATTGAAACGACAGCCTTAGTGACCGTCGCACTACCCGTCGGCTATCTAACCGCCCCGATGGTCTCAGGTTGGATATCCGACGTGCTTCTCGGAGGACGGCGAAGTCCGATGATCGCCGCATCCGCACTGATATCTGCCGCCGCCCTCGTCGGACTGGCAGTAATCCCCGCTGAAAACATTTACGCAGGCGCAGCGCTGCTCTTCATCGGAGCCTTCGCAATGAGTCTTTCGATGACATCGACTTTAGTCGTCGACATGGCAGGGCCAAAATACGCAGCAACCGCCTCAGGCATTCTCGACGGACACGGCTACGTCTACGCTGGAGCCCAAGCCATCATCTTCGCCCTAGTCCTCGACACTGCTGGCGCACCTTGGCATCTAGTGTTCCTCGGAATGGCAGGGGCACGAATCCTCTCAGCCTTAATCGCTTGGCGCGTAAGGCTGTAGAGGTTTGCAGTAGATTGTCCACAGAACTCAACAACCTAATCCCTTAGCACCCTGAACCCGATCTCCGCACCCAAGCTCTTCTTCATCGAGAGCTTGATCATCAGCAGGCACAGCGGTTCCAGCAGACGTGATATCGCCAGCTTGCCAGCGTCGATTACGTCGAAGCCGAGTTCGTTAATCAGCCCAGTGACTAACGACTTAGCGTCCTTATCGTCTCCGCAAATCGGAATCGAAATCTCTCGATCGTCCAGCTTCTTACCGTCGAGCAATCGAGCGTCAACGATATTCAGCGCCTTCACCACGTGAGCACCAATCGCCCATCGAGCCACCTGCTCGCCGCCTGAATCGTCGTGACCAATCCCAAGATTTAGGCCGCCAACAAACGGGTTCGTGGCATCAATAATCACTCGCCCAGTCAAATCGCAGAGCGCACTCAAAGAAACCTCAGCGGCACTCCACGGAACCGCCAAAACAATCACATCTGCATCAGCTATCGATTCAGCCAACCCTGCCGCGGAAACACCATTTCCGAGCGATACAACCAACTCAACAACACGCTCCGACTCAGGCGAACGCGAACCGATCACAACAGAATGCCCCAAACCCGACCATGCCTTAGCCAGTCCGGTCCCAACGCTCCCGCTTCCAACAACAGCGATTCGCATTAGTTTTCAATCTCTAGGTGCGACTGCGGAACCCAACCAAGCAACGTCTTAGCCTTGGTCAAGTTGTGCTCCTTTTCGTTCTCGTCGCCTGCGATGAACACCGCATCGAACCGTCCGTGCCCGATCTGAACGTTATCTAATGCAGCCAAGTACGCACGTGCAAGATCGGATTCGTCCGTAACAAACAAAGGATTCGATCCGTCAGGTCGATCGGTAACCGGCCGTGCGCGCTCTTCCAAATATGCTTCACGACCCCGTGGTCCTGTTATTCGCAACGCGGTAACGTTCATGTCGAACCACGACGCAAAGTACGAACAAATTCGCTCGCCAAATCCCTTGCTCAGACCGTAAGCACTCGGCGTATCGAACGGAAGTTCGTCTTCGTTCTTGTAGTAATCACGATTACGGTGGTGAACGCTCATCGAACTCGTATAAACGCCCCGTTTCAATCCGGCGCCCTGAGCTAGCCACAGGAAAGTATGGAGTCCGAGACAGTTGACCTCGTAGTTCTCTCTAATCACCTTCAAGTCTTGGTCTGTGACCGATCCGCCCTGCGGACTCAGCATTACTAGCCATATAAACGCGTCGACACCCTCGACTGCCTTTTGAATCGCCACCGGATCGGTAACCGATCCCTTCACGAATTCGACGCCTTCGTGCTTCGGCTCTGCAAGATCAAGAACACGAACTTCGTGTTTTTCCTGAAGATACGGAGTGATGAACGAGCCAACCATTCCAGATCCGCCAGCAAGCAATATTTTCAAATCATTTTCTTTCGTTTGGTCGCGCTCGTCATCGGATGACTCGGCTCCGGATCGCAGTCTCCTACCCTAGCCCTTCCATCCGGAAGGGGATAGCGGCAGCGTTGGTCGCAGTCTTATTTGTCGCGCTCTCGTTACGTTCCATCGTCGTAGAACGACTCAGTAACGCGTCGCAATTCTAGTTTGGTCGCGCTCGTCATCGGATGACTCGGCTCCGGATCGCAGTCTCCTACCCTAGCCCTTCCATCCGGAAGGGGACAACTGCGTGACTAGTCCAAGTCGTCGGCTACGTCACTTGGGTTTCCATCGAGAACGGCACGCATTCCCGACGACACATCGTCGAGTTTGGTAATCGCTTCAGCGGGTAGCTTCAACTCCAACGCACCTGCAACATCCTTCATCTGCTCGACCGTGTCGGCTCCTGAAATCGCAATCGTGATTTCCGGATGCGACATTACCCAAGCCATCGCAACCTGAGGCATCGAAACCCCAAGATCGGACGCAACTTCGCTAACAGCAGAAATCACTTTGCCGGCCCGACCCTGCATATACGTATTGATAGTTCCCTTGCGTTTCGAACCCCAAAGCGTGCTGTCGTCAGGCACCTCTCCAGCCTTATACGTACCGCTAAGAAGCCCAACACCCAGCGGACTGTATGCCATGATCCCAACACCAGT
This sequence comes from Chloroflexota bacterium, assembly GCA_027618835.1. Classification (GTDB taxonomy): domain Bacteria; phylum Chloroflexota; class Dehalococcoidia; order Lucifugimonadales; family Lucifugimonadaceae; genus Lucifugimonas. The sequence goes on from JAQCHZ010000009.1 coordinate 44,180, forward strand.
TTCACGAACCATAGGAAACAGTTCGTCCTCTTGAGTTCGATTCATCAGCGAGTACGGATTCTGCACAGCAATCAGCGGCTGAGCATTGATTCGCTTCTGCACTTCCAGCGCCTGCATAACCTGCCACGCCTGGAAATTACTCACTCCCACATAACGTATCTTGCCCTGCTGAATCAGCGTTTCCATTGTTCGGAACTGCTCTTCGAACAGGCTCATATCGTCAACGCCGTGGAATAGGTACACATCGATGTGATCGGTATCGAGTCGCCCAAGCGAACGTTCAACCTCACGCATTATGTGAAATCGAGAAGGACCCTGATCGTTGGGACCGGATCCGATCGGACTAAACACCTTTGACGTAATCACAACGTCGTCACGTCGACCCTTCAGCGCCTTGCCCAGCACCTGCTCCGAGCTACCGATATTGCGTCGATCGTCCATGAAGCCATAAACGTTCGCACAATCGATCAAATTGATCCCGGAATCCAAAGCCGTGAGGATTACCTTCTCAGCTTCGTTCCGATCAAACTGACCGCGAAAGCCCAGTCCCAGAGCCATAGGTGTGACTTTCACACCTGCCGTACCGAAGTTCACGTATTCAATACTCAATTGGAATTCTCTTAGCGTCTTGATTCAAATAAACTCGCGCATGGCGCTTTTTTAGCGCAACGACTGAGCGCAGATTCTACCCGTAATCCAAAGAACTTCTCCGCCCTGCAACGCCGATTCTCCAATTTGTTGTCCAATACCGAGAGACGCCCAACTAAATGACTAACGCAATCGATCCAGTAATCGTCGCGAAAGACTTACGTAAGAAGTACGGGGACATCACCGCCGTAAACGGTATTTCATTCGAAGTCCGCCCCGGTGAAGTATTCGGCATGCTGGGTCCCAACGGAGCAGGAAAAACGACCACCGTCGAAATTCTTGAAGGCATGCGAGATGCTGACTCTGGCGAGGCAATAATTAACGGGATCAACGTCAAAGACGATCCCACCGCCGTCAAAGCGATGATCGGAGTTCAGCTCCAACAAAATGCCTTTTTCGACAATCTCAAACTCTCTGAAATCGTCGACCTCTACGCAAAGCTCTACCTCGCAAAAGTCGACCCAGTCGAAGTTCTTTCGAGAGTCGGACTCGACAATCGTAAAAACGCCAAATACGCCGAGCTATCCGGGGGGCAAAAACAGCGACTATCGGTCGCAGTCGCCCTGGTAAACGATCCCGTCGTGCTGTTTCTAGACGAGCCAACTACTGGACTCGACCCGCAAGCCAGACGACAACTTTGGGAGCTTGTACGAAAGATTCAAGCAGGTGGAGCAACCATCGTCCTAACCACCCACTACATGGAAGAAGCCGAAGAGCTTTGTGATCGAATCGCTGTAGTCGAAAACGGCGAAATCATCGCCCTCGACACTCCCGACGCTCTAATCGACCAGCTCCTATCGACAGGTTTCAAGCCCGAAAAGCGTGTGCGCGAAGCCAATCTCGACGACGTGTTCTTGAATCTAACCGGCCACGATCTTCGAGACTAAGGCGCAAATAAAAAATATGAAATCTATCTAGCACTCACAGTCGCCTCCCTAAAAAGGTACTTCAGGAACAAGCAGGCTTTGTTCTGGGCACAGTTCTTCCCGTTATTGATCATGATCATCTTCGGAATGATGAACTTCGACAAATACGCCTCACCAAACGTCGGTATTTACGATGCGGCCAATAACGACGCCTCCCAGGCACTAATTCTGGCACTCGGTGGAACCAGTGATGAAGAGCTTCTCAGTGTCACGACTGGGACTCTCGACGAACTGCACAACGAACTCGAATTCGGTAGCAGTCGCGCCGTAATAGAAATTTCTACCAACTACGGAATCTCGGGTGAATTCGCCGAAATCAAAGTCACCTACGATGAACGATTCCAACAAGAACGAGCCGTAGTCTCGACCATTCTCGGACAAGTAACAGACGCCGTATTCAAAGAAGCTGCTCAAGTACCTGACGAATACAGAGTCGAAAACTCGATAGGTGTATCGGAGACATTGATCACCGGGCAGGGACAAGGCTTCAAAGCCTGGTTAATTCCTGGAGTTGCTGCCATGGCAATCATGCAGACAGGGTTATTCACTGTCGTCTTCACCCTCGTTCGGTTCAAATCTGAGGGCGTACTACGCCGACTCAAAGCCACACCAATAGGTGCTTGCTCACTTCCTCGCAGGGCAACTCACGACAAAGGCTATCGTCGTCGTCGTGCAAACCTACGTACTTGTCATAGTGGGAGCCATCGTGCTGGGAGTAAGCGTTGGCGGTGGAAGAATCGGTGTGTGGTTCGACCTAACGATCCTTGCACTTCTCGGCGGAGCACTATTCATAGCGATCGGTCTCGCAGTTTCAGGCTGGGCTAAGAACGAAGAAACCGCAGCACCAATAGCGAACATAATCACTATGCCGATGATGTTTCTCTCGGGAGTCTTCTTCCCGCTATCTGTAATGCCTGATTGGCTGACCCGGTGGTCGCAGTACCTGCCATTGACCTACTTGGCTGACGGAATGCGAGCAATCACCGTGGAAGGCGCTTCGATAACCACGCTCGGAGACGAACTTACCGGACTCGGAGTATGGATCGTTATCAGCTTCATAGTTGCGACTAGGCTGTTCAAATGGGAATGACGATCACGTAAGCCAGATCATCGGATCGCCTGAGCAATTCTGATCTGAACTTCAATCAGATAATGCTCACAGCACAGCGACTCCAAATGACTCGGTCATTACGCTATGCTTCTGACCTATCCAGCATAGGTGCTCGAAATCGCGAGAAAGCGAGCCGCTCAAGCTGGTGCACGGTTCCAGAATGAAAAGCTCGCTCCCTTATAACTGCTACGCCTTTTTTCGGGCATCGGTTTTCATAATATTCGCCAAATTCCAATGACCAGTTCACGCAAGCAAGAAATCAATTCAAATACTGAATCGAGCGAACAGGGAAGTCCATCACTGTCGGTAGGCGAACTGTCCAAACGCACTGGCGTAACAACGGCAACGATCAACTACTACGTTCGCATCGGGGTCCTACCGCCGCCGCGCAAAACCAGCCGCACTCGCGCACTATACCCAGCGCACTTCGAATCCCTAATCGGCAAGATCAAAGAACTTCAGACTGCCGGTCTCAACCTCAAGGGAATCAAGCAGGTAGTTAATGGCGATCCTTCGTCACCACTTGCAGTCGCAATGCCAGTTGATCGAACCAACTCGTCGGCCGCGCAATATGCACCGACCGGCCCAATCTCAATCGCTGACTTCCTAACCCAAAGTGGTCTAGACGACGATCTCTACGACAAGCTGATTACTGCGGGACTGATACGTCGTCCGAGAACCGGACCCGACGGAGCGCCCGCTCATGACCGGCGTGATCTGTCAGCAGCGCGAGCGTTCTCAAGGCTCACATCTTCAGGGATCGAATACTCGCTGCTCGAACGCCACACGGAGTACAACCCGCTCTCCAAAGCAGAGGCGTTATTCCTCGCAGAGCACCTGAGTTCAGCTACGCGGCGGACATCGACTACCCAACCGGGGAATTTAGTCGCCGCGTTCGATTCGATAAGGCGCTACCTACGTAGCCTCCAACTCGATGAAGCCTACCCAGACTGGCGAAACCCCACGCCGTAGCGGCAGCTAGACGAACGGCTACTTCCGTTGCGCCTTCACGTAGTCGATAACCGAGCCAAGTCCATCAGGTGGAGCGCCGAGACGAACGGCCTCGCCAACGTCAGCGTCTGACTTCTCATCCTCGCCAATCGCGGCATGAGCAACCGCACGATTTCCGTACATGTCAGCAACTCCAGGATTAAGTTCGATCGCCTTCGTGAAGTTGTTTATCGCCTGCTCAAAATCCGCCATTGAAAGATACGCGACGCCCAGATTGAACTGGATTTCATGGTTGTCAGGATCCATCCATGCAGCTTCTTCAAAATCGGCGGCTGCCTTATCAGGAATTCCCAGTTGAGCGTTTTTTAGACCACGATTGAAAAACTCAGCAGCCGTTTTGGGCGGAAAATCAATATCAGCCATGTTCATCTCATTCGGCTTATTGCCCGGCGTCGTCAATATCGAAATCTCCTAATCGAAATTCGCTTACTCATCGGTCATCTGTCTGATATAGAACCAATGCTAACCGACAAAGCGCCCAAGATCGTGTTAGAAATACCGCACTAAAAACGAGACGGTCAACAACTCGATTGCCCAAGCACCTTTGATTCTGCGGTATGGCATAGGTTCTCTCTCCCAGAGTGGGAGGGAGTTAGAGGGTGGGAGATTGCGACGCGCGACCAAGTGCGTATGCACGCCCGGAGGAACGAAAGACGAAATCTTGAAAATCACGATAATTGGTCAATCCGCATTCGGAAAATCCGTCCTTGAATCACTCGTCGAACAAGGTCATGACGAAATCGTCGGCGTATTCGCACCACCAACCAAGGATGGTCGATCGCTCGACCCAATTTCGACGGCCGCAACCGATCTCGACATCCCGCTGTTCGAATACCCGCGACTCCGCGACCAGCCCGCTGTCGATCAGTTCAAAGCGCTCGAACCCGAACTCTGCGTGATGGCGTTCGTAACCGACATCGTCCCAATGGAGATGATCAACTACCCATCGCTCGGCACAATCCAATACCACCCATCGCTGCTACCCCTCCATCGCGGGCCCAGTTCGATAAACTGGCCAATCATCAACGGCGAAACCGAAACCGGACTCACCATCTTCTGGCCTGACGAAGGACTCGACACCGGTCCAGTTTTGATGCAAAAACAAGTTGAAATCGGCCCTGAGGCGACACTCGGCAGCGTCTACTTCAACAAACTATTCCCTCTCGGCGTCCAAGCCATGGTCGAATCAGTCGATCTGGTACGCAATGGAGAAGCCCCAAAAATCGTCCAAGACGAATCAAAGGCCACCTACGAGAGTTGGTGCAAAGCCAGCGACGTCGTCGTAGATTGGTCGGCAGGCGTGGACGCCGTGTTCAACATGATCCGAGGTGCCGACCCTCAACCGGGTGCGAACACCACACACAACGATGCGAAACTGTCTCTCTACGACGCCGCTCGATCTTCTTATGGTTCTGCAGGGCACATAGCAGGGGCAGTGATTGAAGTAGGTGTCGAAAAAATCATCATCGCCTCAACCGATGGCTCTATCGCAGTAGGCCGTGTAAAAGCAGCCGGTGGCAAGAAAATCGGTGCAGCCGAATGGGCAGAATCGGTCGATCTTAAGATCGGAGATTTTTTCGGTAACTAACCGTCTCCGAGGAATCCCAAAATAAGTTCGTTCACTTCGTCTGGCCTGTCCAGCAGTGGCACATGAGCAGCGTTTTCGATCACGTGTAAACTAGAATTTGGCACCAATTCGGCCAATCGATACCCATGTCCTACCGGAAATAACGGATCATGCTCGCTCCAGATCGCTAGAACCGGCACACAGATCGACCGAAGTTCGTCGTCAGAAAATATCGATTTTTGACCACCAAAATCCGTAATCACTGAAACGCTCGAACGCATTGCCGCAGCATGCCCATCTGTCAGCGTCACATCGTACGCGTATTGCTTGTATGCACCGGCATCTGCGAACTCTGAATCGACTACTTCCATAGTCTTGAAGTAGTTGTCCTGCCCCCATCGATTCGGACGGACCACCAATCGACCAAACACAGGCAAATTAGCTAGCTTGTACAAAAGCGGAAACTCTTTGCCCAGCCCCGCCTAATCGATAACTACCAGCTTTCGAACCCGTTCCGGATTTTCGATAGCCACGCCAATTGCCATCTGCGCACCAAGCGACAACCCAACAACATCCGCAGTGACGATTCCCACAGCGTCCATAAATCCGTTCATGTACCGAACCGCGTTCCCAACGAAAGGCGCTTCGTACGCAACCTGGTCCGACAATCCCAAAACAGGATGGTCGGGAGCGATCACTCGATGAGTTTTCGATAACTCTTCGATCTGCCTGAACCAAATTGCAGAACCAGCACCTCCCCCGTGCATTAACAGCACTGGAGGACCATCTCCATATTCGAGGTAGTGAATACTTTTACCATCCACCTCGATAAACCGACCTCGATACTCGAGTCCAGCCCGTACAAGCAATGCAGACATGCTGATTACGATCTGCTGTTCGGCAGAATCAAGCGTCGGCCCTGCATCAATATTTACTTCAGGCGTGATCATTTTTCATCACCGCTATTACTATTCGACCCTATTTCACTAAGCAACCCGAGTATAAACAAGCGATCCGTCCTACAATCGTCGTTGCACTATGAGTACCTCCAACAACTTCTCCGAAATATCGCAATCTAAAGAGTTCACCAGCGAAGCAGATTTCTCTGGCGTTTCCGAACTGCAACTGCAGGCGTGGGAGCTTCTCGAATTCACCAATATTCGGGAACTACTCGCCAACCGCACGCGTTTTTTCATGTCGCGTGAGATGGCGCTCGCCACTCGACCAACTGTCGATATCGAAGTTGTCGAACGCCTTCAAAACGAAACAGCACAAGCAGCACTAATGCTCGGAACCGTAGGTGACATCGGACTAGTAGGAGCCCAGGACCCTCGTGAGCTACTCCACCGAGCCGCCATCGACGGCATGCTAACCGGCGAAGAGATCGTATCCGTGCTTCATCTGCTCGATTCAGTCTGGTCGGCACGCAACACAGTCGTATCGATGAAGGGTCGAGCATCACTACTCGAATCCATCGCCGCCGACATTCCAGATCTCCGAGATCTAGGCAAAGAAATATTCAAGTCGATCTCCGACCGAGGAGAAGTACTCAGCTCGGCAACTCCTAAACTCGCCCGCCTCCGCGCAAACGTCAGCAAGACGTTCCAGAGAGTAATGCGAGCTATGGAACGACTTGCCCAAAGCTCGACAATCAGAGCGTCCCTCCAGTCAGGCGCCATCGCCACCAGAGGTGAACGACTCGTACTAGAAGTTCGAGCCGACGCCCGTGATTCTGTGCCAGGCATCGTCCACGACGTCTCAGGCAGTGGCGCAACACTATTTGTCGAACCATTCAAGGCCGTCGAACTCTGCAACGACTGGCGAGAAACAGCCGCCGAAGCGCAACGAGAAGAAGAACGCATCCTACGTCGACTCTCTCGGCTAATCGGCGATCGCGAAGACGAAGCGATTATCGCCATCGAAGCGGCGGCTGAACTAGATTTCATCACCGCACGGGCCAGACTCGGCGCCTCCATGAAGGCACGTCGAATCGTAACAATGCCAGCAGGATCCGACAATGTCGCCAATCTCGTCGACGCCCGTCATCCGCTGCTTGGCAGCGACGCCGTTCCGATAACAATCAACATCGGTCCCGGCTTCCGCGGTCTTGTAATAACCGGACCCAACACCGGTGGTAAAACAGTAGCAATCAAAACGATCGGACTCTTCGCACTAATGCATCAATCGGGAATGCAAGTGCCAGTGAGCGATGGAGAAATGGCCATCTTCGATGCGGTCTACGCCGATATTGGAGATTCACAGTCGATCGAACGATCCGTCTCGACGTTCTCGTCTCACATGGGGCGAGTCATAGAAATCCTATTAGAAGCAACGCCAAACTCGCTGATATTGCTTGATGAACTCGGCACGGGAACCGATCCCGAAGAAGGATCAGCCCTAGCAAGAGCAGTTCTAGCGCACGCTGCCGAAAACGACATGCCGATTGCGATCACATCGCACTACCGAGCAGTCGCCGAATTTGCCGCCGAATCAGAAGATTTCGCAAACGCATCGGTCGAGTTAAATCCCGACACGATGCTCCCGACGTACAAGGTGCTTATGGGTATTCCAGGTCGAAGCTACGCCATTCACGTCGCCCGTCACCTCGGCATGCCCAGCCACGTGCTCGACCACGCCCAGTCGATGATGGATCCGTCTCGTGCTGAAGCAGAAACCATTCTTCAACAGCTTCAACGAGAACGTGCAGAAGCCAGCCGAATGCTCGCAGAAGCTGAACAAGCCAAGATAGAAGCTGAACAAGCCCGGAAAGATCTTCAGTACAAGCTACAAAATGTGACTCGTGCACAAGAGGACATGATCGAAAAGTCACGCATGGAGCTAAAGCGTGAAACCGAAAAAATCCAGCAATCACTCCGCAAAATCGTAACCAAAGCCAAGAACGACAACGATCTCGAAGTGGCGAAGCGAGCCATCGGTCGAGTCCGCAATCAATTTTCCGATCCTACGTGGCTTCCTGTTTCTCCTACCGAGAAAGTCGGCAACGCTGATGATGTCGACGAGAATCGACCTCTACAACCGGGCGATCAAGTTGAAATCAAAGGTCTAAACGTTCAGGCATCTGTGATCGAAGTCAGCTCTGCGGGAACCATCGAACTGATGATGGGTAACTCACGAATCGAACTGAATGAACGGCAACTACGACTAGTAAAAGCCGCCGAGCCATTGAAGAAGAAGAAATCACCCAACGAACTGCCAAATGTCACGATCAATACGATTAAAGCGGGCGAGGCGGCCAACACGTCTGGCGAATTGGACATACGCGGTTCACGGGTACACGAAGCAGACGACGTCGTAAGACAGTTCGTCGATGACTCCTCGATCCAAGGCCTAACGAGCGTGCGGATCATACATGGCGATGGAACCGGCGCTCTTCGAGAATCCATTCGCCTCCTCCTTTCGAAGCACCCGCTCGTAGCATCGTTCAGCGCAGCCCCAAGAAACCGCGGCGGCAACGGCGCAACAATAGTCGACCTTAGCTAGTGACTCACCTCACGACCAAGTTGTTCGATAACGCCCAGCACAATCGTGTCCTCTCTCCCAGAGTGGGAGGGAGGGCGAATGCGACGCGGAGCCGAGTCACACGATGACGAGCCCGACTAACGCAATGCGGGACTAACGCCAACGCCGCCTTAAACAGCAAAATCCCTTCTCGCCGGGCGAGAAGGGATTTTGAATCTTCGGGCCACCCGCTCAAAACCTACTGAGGGGGGAAAGCCTGATGCGCTGTACGGCTGGCCTGAAGATGGCCTGTGTCCGAGAGTTTTCCGGCCGGGGAATGCTCTCGAATGCACTACATAAGGGCTTTTGTAATGTTCCTGAACTTTTGTTAGTTCAGGTTCATTACGTTCCGAAGACCAGGCGGAATTGCACGCTGAACTGTGAGCGGCGCACCGAGCTGTGGAGTGAGTTCCAGAACGAATCTGGTGCTCTTGACCACGAGAGTGTCAGTTGAAGTTAGACCCGAAGCACTACCACCGTTGCCAGAGTTACCGTCGGTATAACCGATGGAACTGCTGTTTTCAGCTGCAGTGGCAGTTGCACGGTCCATTAGCCAAACTGTAATTTCAGCTTCTTCACCGTCTTCAAGCAAGTCGTCGCCGTTGTTTGCACCGATAAAGGTCTGTGACCAAGCTACGTCTGTCATACGCTGGTTTTCATCCGCGTACGAAATAATCGTTGCAGTACTTGCACCAGGAGCAACGTCCGGATCAGTACCTGAATCATCAGCTGTGTAAGGTGCAGTCAGGTCGACTGGCTCACCAGCGAGTGAGTTCGATACGATGAATACGATCTTGTAGACCGCTTGCGTGCTTGCTGTGTGACCAGCGAAAGCGAAGGCAGAACCCTGCTGAGCTAGTCGTGTGCGGGTCTCTCTAAGACCAGCGTGAATCGTCTGTTTGTTGGCTTCTGAAGAGAAGACACATGCAGAAAGAATCGTGAAAGCGAACACTGAAGCTACAACCACGAATGCGATAAGCACGATGGCTGTTTCGAGACCAGTAATACCCTTGTCTTTTCGGGTTACTACGGAATCGACAGTAGGTGCGAGATTGCTCCTATACATAATTCATTCCCCTTAACCTGCGCATCCAGCTTTCCCGTGACGCCCCCACCGACATGGTGGATTTCCCTCTAAGCGTCTGGTCTGTGTTGGCGATTGATTCGGCCGGGAATCGTTTCGCTTGGCAGACCGGCTGTCTGTGCTGATAACCACTACGATGCCGTACCTACACCATCAAAACATCGCGGTTTGTACGGGCTCTTAACCGTGATCGTACCTAAAGATCTACAAGCAAACGAGGTGGGTTTGTGTACCTACTGAGCACGAGAGAAGGCTCGCACACTTAGAACAAATCGTTCTCAAGCGATCAGGGTCGAAAATGAAGGTCCACACATTCATATCACCAACAACGCGAAAAAGCAGGGTCGGGTACACGGACTTAACGAAAAACACCGCCTGAGTAAATGCACTCAGGCGGTGTTGTCTACTTACGTAATCGGGATTAGGTTGCTTACGAAACAGGCAGTGGTCGCAGAACGACTACGACTGTAGCGACTTAGCGACAGCTTCCAGAGTCTGGGCTATGTCCGCATCAGAATGCGCAGTCGAAAGGAACCATGCCTCGAACTGCGACGGTGGTAGGTACACGCCGTTATCAACCATACCGTGGAAGAACGTGCCAAACGACTCTCTGTCGGTCGCAGAGGCGCTTGCCATGTCAGTCACATCGTTACCGGTGAAGAACACGGTCATAAGCCCGCAGGCACGATTCACAACCGCAGTGATCCCAGCCTTGCCGAACGCGTCCAGGACGCCATCGGCAAGTTTGTCTGTAGAAGCCTGAAGCCCCTCGTACACACCGGGCTTAGAAAGCTCATCCAGTATTGCAATGCCCGCAGCCATAGCTACTGGGTTCCCCGAAAGAGTTCCGGCTTGATACATCGGGCCAAGCGGTGAAACTTCGCTCATAATCTCCGCGCTAGCTCCATAAGCTCCAACTGGGAATCCGCCACCTACGATCTTGCCGAGACAGGTGATATCAGGAGTAACGCCGTATACGGACTGTGCGCCACCAAGTGCAACTCGGAATCCTGTAATTACTTCATCGAAGATAAGCAACGAACCGTGCTCTGTAGTCAGTGCCCGTAATCCCTCAAGGAATCCTGGCATTGGAGGTACAACCCCCATGTTGCCGCCAATCGGCTCGACAATAACAGCGGCGACTTCGCCCTTGTTTGCTTCAAGTAGTACTCGAACCGATTCGACATCGTTGAAATCAGCCACAAGAGTCGCAGCAGCGTAATCAGGATGAACACCAGCAGAAGAAGCAATTCCTTGATTAGCGAGACCCGAGCCCGCCTCTACCAATAGCGCGTCCTCATGGCCGTGGTAGCCACCATTGAACTTGAGTATTTTGTTGCGCCCAGTTTTAGCCCGAGCCAACCGTAGAGCCGACATCGTGGCTTCAGTGCCCGAACTCACGAATCGCACAACCTCGATAGAAGGAACAGCATCGACGACGCGTCGAGCCATCTCCACTTCTAACTCGGTCGGTGCGCCAAACGAGGTTCCCGACTTCGCAGTCTCGACAGCAGCATCAATCACTGCGGGATGAGCGTGTCCGAGGATCATTGGACCCCAAGAACAAACGTAGTCGATCAGTTCGTTGTCGTCTGCATCCCAAATCCGTGAACCAAACGCCTTCTTGAAGAAGATAGGGTCACCGCCAACCGATCCCCAGGCACGCGCTGGACTATTAACTCCACCGGGAATTAGTGCTTTGGCGTCGCTGAACAGCTGTGCTGACTTTGCGCGGGACAATATAGGCCTCCGGATTAGTAACCGAACATACTCAAAAATAAGACCCACGTATTTTGACGCGAAAAGGGACGCTGTAAACCGTGTCCGTTGGTCAGAATCGAGCTAATCTCGCAATTAAGTCGAAATTACTCGAGTTCGTTATCGTCGTGCTCGGTGAGGGCAAATACCTTCTGCACAGCCTCGGCTGCACTATCCTCTTCGCTTCTCAAGAAGCTGATCGGGTCTGCAAGAATCCGTCGTACAAGCGAACGAGTCATCTTCTCAACAGATATGGCCTGCTTTTCGGTGAGACCATCGAGGCGAGCGAGAGTCTGCTCAACTTCCTCACGCCTCATCTGCTCGACACGAGCACCAAGCGTTCGGATTACTGGCTCGCTATCGATCCCAGTCAAGCGCTCTTTGAAACGACGAACGCCATCGTCGATCAAACCTTGAGCCTCCGCAGCAGCCTCCGCACGAAGCTCCCAGCTCTCAGTCGATCTCGCCTGGAGTTCGGTAAGGCTAATCAGATTCACATTCGCAACATCACCTGATGTCGACTCAACGTCACGCGGCATACCTAGATCGAGAATGCTTAAATGTCGGTCTGGGCGGGCCGACATCGCATCGGCAACAACATCAGCGGTAATCACCGATCCAGTTGCAGCTGTACATGTAATCAAAACATCAGCTTCGATCATCGCCTGTGAAATATCTTCAAATGCAACCTGCGGAGCACCTAGCTCTTCAGCAAGAATCCTGCCATGGTTCATCGACCGGCTGGAAACGACGATATCGTCTGCACCGTATCGGGTCAGCGCACGTGCAGTGAGCTTGCCCATCTCGCCGGCACCTACCAAAAGAACTCGAAGCCCCTTCATATCACCAAGCGTGTCCTGTAGTTCTTGAACTCCGAGAGAAGAAACCGAAGTTCGATTACGACCGAGATCGGTTTCCTTACGAATCTTTCGACTAGTTCTTATAGCAGCGTGGAAAAGTCGTGAAAGAATCGGGTCGATGGTTCCAGCTTCACCGGCCGCCTGCATCGCCCGAGTGACTTGCCCAAGAATCTGAGATTCACCAAGTGCTACCGACTGAAGACCCGCCGTAACACCAAACAAATGCTCAGCTACTTCATCACCAGTCTTGGTGTAAATGTAATCACTGATGCCAGTAACACCAGCATGTTCAGGAACAGCGTCGATGTATTCGCGAAGCTGGCGCACACCAACTTCAACATCTTCAGCCACCGAGTAGATCTCGGTACGGTTGCAGGTAGAAAGAATTACTCCTCCGCCAGCATGTGTTGCGAGTCGCTCAAGGTGTTCCTTGAGGGAGTGAGTCGGAACCGCTACGCATTCCAGTATTTCTACTGGTGCTCGGTCGATATTTAGCCCTGCGAGTATGAAATTCAAATTATAAAATCTGACAATTAATGCCCCAACGAGCAGATTCAATCACATGAATTCCAGCCCCTGACACAAACGGCAGGTTAGTTCTTTCGTTCGTTCGTCTGTAAAATTTATGACGCACTGTTGCAGCTTCTGCCTACTAACGTGAAGAGTTCATGATGCTTGGTGATAGCATCAGCCAACCAATTAAAGATATCAACCAATCGAAAGATTTTCACCCCTTCTTATGGCTATTCCATCAATTATCCCACCTGCTGATCGCGGATACACAATGCCAGAAATCTTTGTTACCACCGATTGGCTCGCTAAACACATAGATGACCCAAATGTGAGACTCGTCGATACCGATGTACCCGAAGAGTACGAACAAGGGCATATCCCGAACTCAGTCAACCCTGTCGATCACTACTACAAAACTTCAATTGAAGAACGAACTCACATCCAAAGCCCCGAGCAGTTCGAACAAACTATGTCCAACCTCGGAATCGACGACGACACGACAGTAGTCGGATACAACCGTGGCGGAGGCGTCTACTCGTTCCGCCTCATGTGGGCTCTCCACTACTATGGCCACACCAACGTAAAAATCCTTGACGGCGGACTTGAAAAGTGGATCACCGAAGACCGAGAGACCACTAAAGAATCATTTTCAGCAGCAGGAACAGCAGGATTGTTTACGGCGAAGGCCAACCCGGAGATTTTCGCTTCACGAGAGCGTGTGCTCGACTCTATCGATGACAACGAAACGATCATCCTCGACGTTCGCTCCGACGATGAATGGACAGGTGCAAACAAACGCGGTGGGCCACGAGGCGGCCACGTTCCTGGCGCGGTTCACTTGGAGTGGACGAACTTCATGACTGAAGGCGATATTCCCGTTCTGAAGACCGCACAAGAAATTCGCAAACTGCTCTCGGAAGTAGGAGTGACGCCAGATAAAAACGTTATCACCTACTGACAGGGCGGTATCCGTGCGGCGCACGGATTTTGGACTCTCAAACTAGCCGGATTCGACAAGGTTCGTGACTACGACGGCTCGTGGCGAGAATGGGCAGAAGTACCATCTTGCCCAATAGAAGGTCTTACATAGTTGAAGGCCAAGATTCAGGCTCGTATCGGAAAGCTGATTACTACATCACCTATTCGGTTCGAGCCTGAACAACGATTTTTAGCCCCGTCGCTGTTTTAATCATAAATTCGAACAAACCCTAAATCCGAAATCGTAATGGCTACCGTATATATATATGACGGCTCGACCATATCGGCACAACTCGCGTCTAACTTTCAACCACCGTGCCTCATGGCTCCCGCCAACTCCGCATGAAGAACTACAAAACTCTCCTACTATGGTCAGCACTCGCTGCGATCATCTCTATTGCAGCGGTTGCTTGTGGCGGCGATCTCGATCCGGCGAATGCGCCAACTCAAGTCGTGGTTCGACCCAACTCAACTGTTGGGCCAGACGTTCCGCCAGCTACCTTAGTACCGGTTCCCACAGCGACCCGGCCTCTCCCGCTACCAACTTACCCAGATGGCGTGCTAGAAGTTCACGGCGGCAACGGATGGCTCAATTCCGAGCCGTTCAAAATTGCTGATCAAACTGCCGATAACAAAGTCGTGCTCGTCGATTTCTGGACCTACACGTGCGTCAACTGCCTACGAACCCTTCCGTTCCTTAAAGAATGGCATGCAAAGTACGCTGACAATGGACTCGTCATTCTCGGAGTACACACCCCTGAGTTCGAGTTCGAAGAGTGGATCGAAAATGTCGAGGCAGCTATCGCCCGTGAAGGAATCGAGTGGCCTGTCGTTCTCGACAACGAGTCCGACACCTGGCGATCCTTCGGCAACCGATACTGGCCGGCTAAATATCTCATCGGCATCGACGGACAGCTCACCTACCGACATTTCGGTGAAGGTTCTTACGTCGAAACCGAAAACGCCATTCGCGAAGCCCTGACTGAAGCAGGATGGGATGTTTCGGGTACACCGATCGGCGACACCAACTCGGCCGACCGCGACCCAGTCGCCAATCGAGTCACACGTGAACTATACGGCGGCTACGAACGCAACTACACACAGTCCGGACTGTACGCTGGCCAAGAGCAGTACTACATCGAACCCGACTCCACTAGAGAGTACGTTGACGACGAAAACTACACTCCCCAGCAGTGGTATCTACAGGGTTTGTGGAGGAATGGTCCAGAATCTATCACCCACGCCCGTTCAACCAGCAATCTCGAAGATTACATAGCGTTCGAGTTCGTCGGCCGAAGTGCGAACGTAGTGGTGAACCCGCCGGGGAGCGAATCATTCGACGTATACATCGAAATCGATGACCGCCCGCTCAATCCAGACGAGGCCGGAATGGACGTGATATTTGACGAAGACGGACGTTCGTACTTCACAGTCACGGAACCTCGGTTATACGCATTCCTCGAAACACCTGAGTTTGGTGAGCACATCGTCAAGCTCGCCTCCGACTCCGATGATTTCGCAATATTCGCGTTCACCTTCGGCATCAACGACGGTGGAATTTAATGCCAACATCGAACCTACGTACATTTCGATGGCTCACACTCGCAAGCTTGGCGGGACTCGCCATTGTGGCTTGCGGTTCGTCCGTAGATCCTGAAATTGCCTCCCCCAACCTTACGCAAACGTCCGTCCAAGAATCAGGACTACCTAGTCAACTATCGTCTTTCGCCGAACCAGAGCCAAGCTGGACAGTCATCTCCGAAGAAATCGATCTCGAACTCGCTACTCCCGATCTCGGAGTAGGAGTCCAACGATTCGGTGTCGTACTCAGCGATGATTTCGGTCTCATAAAATTCCCAATCGTAAATCTCACAGCGAATCACTTCCCGAACGGCTATGACGCCGCACCCAACGCCGAAATCGAGACCTCTGCGTTAGCTCGATTCTTCCTGTTCCCGTTCGGCACGCGCGGAATTCACTCGACCGATCTCGAATTCGACCGCTCTGGTCTTTGGTCAGTCTCCGCAGACATTCCTCGGCCCGACGGATCAACCGCACACGTCGAAGTTCGATTCCCAGTCGCCGAAAAAGCCCACTCAGTAACAGTCGGGCAACCTGCACCTGCAAGTGAAAGTCGAACAATTTCAAGCACTGGAGATATCGCAATCCTCACAACCGGCAGCCACCGAGATCCCGACCTGTACCAGCACTCGATAGCAGAAGCGCTCGAACGTGACCGCCCACTATTGATCGTGTTCGCCAGCCCCGCGTTTTGCACAAACGCTGTGTGCGGGCCGCAAGTCGAAATAGCCAGTGAATTACAGGACCTCTATGGAGACGAAATCGATTTCGTACACGTCGATCTCTACGAAAACCCACGCGAAATCCAGGGCGACCTCAGCAAAGCTCGCCTCACACCGATACTCGACGAATGGGGACTTTCCTCTCAGGAATGGACGTTCATTGTCGGCGCAGACGGCATCGTCACTCACAGATTCGAAAACTTCGCACCCAAACCCGAGCTCATCGATGCTCTCGACCAAATTGTCGTAATTGGCTAACTACTGATACCAAAGTAGATTAGGCGTCCCACAGTCGAGCGTCTGCACCTACAATCCGTGCATCTGAATTACCTGCATGGACTGGACTCAAAATTGACTGACTGGCTCGAACTCGCCAAATCGAAAAAAACCGAGCTATTTGATCTGATCGAGCAACTCGTAATGATCGAAACCCCAACAAGCGATAAAGCTGCAAACGACCGAATATCGATCTTTGCCGCTGATCTCCTTAAGGCAATTGGCGGGGAAGTAACGATTCACCATCAGGATGAATTTGGTGATCACATAACCGCCGATTGGTCAGCCAATTCGAACAACGCAGCTACCCAGCACGCTCTAGTCGTCGGTCACCTCGACACCGTATGGCCGCTCGGAACACTCGAGCGAATGGGCTATACAGAAAAAGACGGTCGACTCTACGGACCCGGCGTGCTCGATATGAAGGCAGGCATTGCCACAACCATCATCGGACTTCGTACTCTTCGGGAACAAGGTCTCTGGCCGAATCGACCAATAAAAGTCCTGTTCAATACCGATGAAGAAGTCGGAAGCCCATCTTCACGACCGCTCGTTGAAGAATCAGCCAAAGGCGCCGAGTACGCGCTAGTCATGGAACCGGGTCAAGCCGGCGCTGGAGCATTAAAAACTCAGCGCAAGGGCTTAGGCGAGTTCCGGCTTTTAGTCGAAGGTAAAGCCAGCCATGCTGGGGCATTTCCAGAGCGCGGAGCTTCAGCCATTCACGAACTCTCCCACAGGATCATCGAACTCCAAACAATGAACGACTGGCCAAACGGAATAACAGTCAACACAGGCATCATTTCAGGCGGATCCGCACGCAACACGATTCCAGCTAAAGCCGAAGCTGTAATCGATGTTCGAGTCCGAACGAACGAGCAGGCTGGAGAGATCGAGTCGAAAATCAGAGCACTATCTCCAACCATCGAAGGCACAACTCTGACAATAACTGGAAGTTTCCACCGACCTCCGATGGAACGCACGCCCGAACTCGCTAAACTCGCAGGCAAGCTGATCGGATGGTCCAATGATTTCGGATTTGAACTCACGGAAGAATCCACCGGTGGCGGAAGTGACGCCAATCTCACCGCGGCTATGGGCGTACCGTCTGCGGACGGTATGGGTTCTAAAGGCCTGAATCCTCATGCCGAGGGTGAAAACATCCAAATCGGCGAACAAGTCAATCGTCTTGCATTGTTCATGAAAGCGATAAACTCGCTGTAATAGAGCAACGATGATTCAACATACAGATTCGACTTCACGGACTCAAAATGAGATCCGGCGCCTTGCCGTCGGTCGTGGAGTCGCGTTAAATCTCGATCGAATCCTCGTTCCGTTGAACGGCTATCGACGATCAGAACAAATCTTGCCATTCTCGTCGATGCTCGCCGAGTGGTTCGAGGGTGAAACCACTCTATTCCACACACTGCCACCTACTCACCCAGCTCGTGGCGCACGTCCGGGTCAAGTTCAATATCCCGATGCGCCACATGACCGAGGAGCGTCGCTCGCCTCGGCCTATCTTGAAGAAGTCGTCAGCCGACTCGGTCCACACGGCGTGAAATCTCGATGGGGCATCGCAACTGGCGATCCAGCTCCGATGATCTCGTCACGATCAGCAACAAGCTCGTTTGGAATGGTGGCGATTGCAGCCACTGCCCGCTCACGACCGCACCGATTCTTTTCGCCCGGTTTACTCGATCATTTGTGGCGAACCACTTCAGTACCGCTACTCATCGTCAACCCACTCCACGCCACGCTAAATGGCGAACCGCCCCAGCCACCGAAAACAATCATCGTGCCGTGCACCCGCAGCGCAGTTGATTCAGCGCTGCCATTCGTAAGCGCAATCGCTGGAGCAAGCAGGTCGACAGTCAGAGTTGTGCTAACAAAATCGGCGTCTTCTGGAGAGATGGAAGACGAGTTGATAAACAAGTTCACCAACGACGAGGTTCACGTCGAAATCCAACATGTTGCCGATAACCTCGTGCAACAGGTACTCGGACTTCAGTCAGAGAATACGGGGTCTTGGATTGTTTCTGGCTCTAGAATGCGATCAGGGCTAACTAGATCGATGTTCGGAAGCTTTGCCGACTCCATCGCCCGCGACGCCACAGGTCCAGTGGTTGTGGTGCCAGATGCGAAGGTAATGCGGCAGCGAGAACGCGCCGCTCACGAGCTGACTCGTGATCTTCCATCTTCGCTATAACCGATTTACGCCCATACGGTTATCTCTCTGATTCTTCTTCCTGATTTCGGCGAATGTAGTACCCGCCCATTGCGCCTACAGTAGCGCCGAACCAGGTGTACGGAATGAAAATCAGAACAATAATCATTACCCATGTGGTGGGAATGGTCAGAATTTCTTCCACACCGACCACAAATTTCAGTATTGACACTGCAACTACTGGGATGAACATCAAAAGAGCAACCAGCGCTCCAAATTTGATAATTCCATCCTGATCGATCTTTGCCACTCCACTGCCAATAAACCCTGCGATAAACGGACTCAAAGGAGCGGCAACGTAGTGAACGACCGGGATTACGAGAGATGTCAGCATTATTCCGAACCCGACCAGAACACCGTTGAGCATTTAGATTCCCCTATAAAAATCGATATCTACCGCGAATTATCGCTGCTCAATTTAGAGTACGGCGATCAACCCGTCTCGCAAATAGCCACTCCCATCGAACCGAAGCTAACTGGCATGACGCGTAGTCTCGTTAAACACATCAGTGCCTGCGAGAGTTTTGCGCACCGGACAGCGGGTCGAGATATCCGACAATCGATCGATCTGAGTTTGGTCTAGATCGCCGTGTAAAACCAGATCTATCGTAAAATGTTCGGCCACCCCACCAGCACTCTCAACGTTCGCCGCATCATCAGCGTGAATTCTATCGTGTTGAATATCCACTTCCACTCGTGCGAGCGACCACCGCTTGCGTCGTGAATACAGCAGCAAAGTCATAGTCATGCACAAACCTAGCGCCCCCAACAGTAAATCGTAAGGACCTGGCCCAGTTCCATCACCAACACCAGGCGGCTCGTCAGCTATCCAGATGTGCCCCTCGGCTTCAACCCTAACCTGAACATTCTTCACACTCTCGACCGACACTCTCGCCATCGATAGCCTCCTCAACCGCGCTCGTGTCGAATCAACCGACACAATCGGCTATGTTCAACATCGCTAGTATCTTCCAATCTGGTGCGGCAACCCGTACGGTAAACACCATCCTTAAATTCAACTTTTCGTGCACTTAAGCGGCGCACTTGCATTTAGCCACTCGATTCAATGCCCAACCAAGACGGCTCTCTCACCAATTCCGACAAGATAACGTTTACACAGCTGCTCAACAGAGTCGTTCCGGTCGACGACCCCAAATTTGGAGCCGCTGCATTAGGTCTACGAAACCTAGTCGAAGAGCGATCTAAAGCCAACCCGTCATCTAACTCGGCGCTGCTCAGGATAATCGATGCATTGTCCCTCGACATGATGGCACACGCCGTCGGCGGATTCGCGGCATTGACCGTCGACGAACAGATTTCTGCAATTCACAATGTCGAAACCACTCTTCCTGAAGAGTTCAACATCATCCTTGGAATTACTCGAGACGTCTACTACGAAGACGAGCGAAATCCGAAACGCCCAACGAACTTCGATGGCGATAACGAAATTTTCGGTAAGGTCGTAATAGATATTGAACGCCCAAAACCAAAGCAATCCCGTCGAAAATTACGAGCCTAGCAATTGAGCAACGACGCGATAAAAGTTCTTTTCGACACGGATATCGGCTCCGACATCGACGACGCTGTAGCGCTCGCCTATCTCGTAGCTCAGCCTCGATGCGAGTTGGTTGGAATAACCACGGTCTCCGGTCAACCGATCGAACGTGCCAAGCTTGCCAGCGCAATCTGTAAAACTGCCGGGGCCGATATACCGATCATCCCAGGACACGAACGGCGACTCGACGGGGCAACTCGCCAACCCGACGTACCTCAAATGTCGGTGCTGCCCAACTGGGAGCATGACACGCACTTCAGCGATGAAGGCGCAGTAGCTTTCATGGCTGAAACCATCCGTAAGAATCCGAACGAGGTAACCCTGCTCGCAGTTGGGCCAATGACGAACGTTGCGAGACTGTTCAACGAACATCCCGATACAGCCGAGCTTCTAAGATCTCTTCACATGATGATCGGCAGATTTTCCACCAGCGAACATCTTCCGGTCTCAGAGTGGAACGCCCACTGCGACCCTGCGGCAGCCGATGTCGCCTACTCGACCGCCGCACCCGGTCACACCTCGATAGGACTCGATGTAACTCATCAGGTTGTGATGGACTCGAAGCAAGTCAAAAAGCATTTCCAGCATCCTGTTCTAAAACCCGTCTACGAAATGTCAGAAGTATGGTTTTCAGCAAGGCCCGAACTGAAATTTCACGACCCACTCGCAGCCGTCACGCTCTTCGACGAATCTGTCTGCGAATACGAACAGGGCACAGCCACTGTGAAACGCACCGACGATCGTGCCGATGGCGAAACAATTTGGTCGCCTGACGCGAAAGGACCGCATCGTGTCGGAAAGACAGTAGATGCGGTCCGTTTCTTCGATTCTTATTTCAGTGTGTTCGACTAAGCCAGATCGAAAGTAATCTCAAACTCTGCGCAAATGTCACGGAACCACTCGACAACTTCAGGGTGCAAAGGAACGCCGTTCTCGCGTCGTTCGATTCTCACTTCGTGCTCAGGCAATCCAGCGTAGTAAACCCGCTCTTCGCCCGGCATAGGCTTAGTGGCGGCTAAGCCCTTCAACATGCCGTCCATGTTCTCTTTGAACTCGTCAACATCGCCAAACGCATCAACCGAGTACGCCGCAACAAAGTGCGCACGTCGAGTGCGTGCCAGCGTTCCAAATCCTGGTGCAAATGAAAGTTGCCCACATAGGATGTCGACCATCACTCCAAGCCCATAGCCCTTATGCGAGCCTAGCTCTCGGGTCGAACCCAAAGGCAACTGCATCCGCATCGAATTGGCTGCGAAATCAGCGACCGCTCCGCCTTCCATATCTGGGGTACCGTCATCCTCAGCTACCCAACCCGGCGACATTCCCTTACCCATTCGATTCGCAAGACCAATCTTGTTTCCTGCAATGGAAGTCATCGCGGCATCGAACATAAATGTAGGTTCGTTGTTTCCGGGTGCAGCGAAAGCGATCGGGTTTGTTCCGAGTTGAGCTTCCGCTCCAAACGTAGGAACCATCGACTTACCGCCAGCTGTCATGCACCAGCCGATCATGTCGTTCTCGGCTGCCATCATTGCGTGATACCCGGCAGCACCCAGGTGTCCTGAGTTACGAACTGCAACGACGCCCGTTCCAACCGCTTTGGCTTTCGCTATGGCGATCTCCATGGCCTTAGGAGCAATCATCAAACCAAGCCCGCCATCACCATCGATAGTCGCTGTTGAAGGCGTCTCTTTGATGATCTTAATTTCGGGCGTAGCGTTCAACGCGTCCGAGGTGTACCCAGCTACGTACGACCGCAGCATGTTCGATACACCGTGGGTGTCGATACCACTCTCATCAGCAAAAATAAGAACGTCAGCACCCAGTTTGGCTTCCGACTCTGGAACGCCACATTTCATGAACACCTGCTCTGTAGCATAACGTAGTTTGTCTACGTCCACTCGAACAGCAATGTCATCAGGCACCTGAAAGTGCTTTAGCAACTCGAACCTCGCAATACGATTAATAGCGCGCTATGGGAATCTTCCCGCCACAGAACTCTGTGAGACACATCGTTCCTACAATTCGGCGGAATACTAGCATCAAATTCGCCTCATAATCACGACTGAAGCACAAATCGGTGAGACTTAACAATGTCGATTTGCTAATCTGACGCCGTTCCATATTCGCCAAGTCGTACTGTCAAAGACAGCATTCACCCGATGGTTTGAGATATCGGGGCTGTAGCTCAGCTGGTAGAGCGCGTCGTTCGCAATGACGAGGTCCGGGGTTCGATTCCCCGCAGCTCCACCAGTTAAATAAAAACGCCGACCCATCGCTGAGTCGGCGTTTTTTGTTTCCACTTTACGAGTGATCGTCGGAATCTCTAGAAGTGAATCCAGCTGTCACCAACGAAATGACTTCGCCATCCAAGCTCACCATTGATTTTCGCAACTACTGCATCGATTGAAATCGATCCTGCAACTTCTGAATCACGTTCCACAGAAAATGGTTCCGTAATCACAAAGATGGATTTTTTTACGAGCACTTTATTCATACGTCGACCCTCACACAAAATCACTGTTGGCGAGCAATACTTAAAACGAACTCACGATCGGTGATCGACTCCCTGAGATTTGTGCACCCCGTATCCGTGTCGATTGACACAGAACATTTTCAAAAGAAAAGTAAAACTATGAGCTTAATTCGTAATCAAAATCGAGTGAACGGAGTCCGGTACATCAAGTACTACCACGAGAGTATGTGGTGCTGTTCACAATGCGACGAACGGGTGCGGAACCGGACCCATGAAATGGGCGAGCACGCTGATCGATGTGTGGCACCAAAAGGTTCGGAAACGGTTCACGTTTCTGGTCGAGAGATCAGTGATGATTTGATTGAAGAGTCAAATCGAATGAATACCGAATTTAAGGCCGTTGCTGACGACTCTGAACACAACTAACCAAAAAGTAAAAACATGAGCGATCCAGAATTTCTGTTCGGTCACGAAATCCTTAGAGAATGGAACTATCGGTGTAATTTGTGCGTGATGCGAATGAGGGTATTGAAAAATTTGTCTGGCCATAGAACTCGGCATCATCCGGATATAGAGGTGCCGCTTCTGCCAGATGCACAAGAGATCAAAAGGTAGAATCATGAAATTCAAAATTGGCGATCAAGTCCGCATCAAAAAGTTCGAAGTATCCCCAGATCGATTCTTAGGGCAATCCGGAATGATCGGCCTTGTCACATCAGCGCCTGGCGTCAATATGGCGATTCTCGGCGATGAACTCGAATTCCAGTACACGATGGATCTATGGTGGCCGCACGATCCTGATCGAGTCGAATCCGAATCATTCCCTGAGTCTTACTTAGAACTCCGCAGCGAATAAACTCGTTACAAAACGCTTCTAGTGCTTTGTAAAAAAAACGAGTACCGGTTTCGTGCTACCTTCGATGAATGGACACATACAACCAACGACGATACACCGAATCGAAACGCCATTGCGGAGTGAAGAACCCATACGCTACCTAGGCGCTCACACCTGACGAGTGGCGATAAAGCCTGATCGAATATGTCAAAAAAAACGAGTCACCCTGTACGCGAGGGTCTCGACGAAGGAGGGAGATTTCGCTGCAAGGCGCGTCCCCACCCCAGATCCCTCGGCTTCGATGACTTCGCTCGGAAAATCGGGTGTTGGCGGTTGCAATAATTGGTGAGGGTTGAATGTTTCACCATCACACTTCGACTTTCTCAGCACATGCCCTAGCCCTCTCCCACCGGAGAGTGAATTTAGCAGCGGACGGCTATAGCCCGGCCACCCTTGGGGCGATTCCGTCGGCGAGGTATTCGGGGACTTCGTCGGAGGCGAAGTTGAAGTGTTGTAATTGGACTTCTTCTAGGCCCATTGAGGCGAACTTGCCTAGTTTGTCGACAACCTCGTTAGTGAGTCCGACTATCCAGTTGCCTTTAGTGGCTTTGGCTTTCCGGTAGGCAGCCGGTGAGCCGGTTGCGCCCATTTGGTTCACGTGGAATTTTGTGAAACGGTCGAGAGTTTGTTCGTCATCCGCAACAAGTCCGAACGCCATCATCGATTGGTGCACCGTCGAAATGTCTCTGCCCAGATCGTTACAGGGATCTGTCAGCACGTTCAGCTTGTGCTGATATGTTTCAGGCTGCATGTTCACGCAGTTCCACTCGTCGGCGTACTTCGCAACCAATCCGAGAGTTCGCTTTTAGCCTGAACCACCGATAATAATCGGCGTATCGGCCCCGAAAACCGGCTTGGGCAAGCAATCAACATCTTTCACACTGAAGTGCTTACCTTCGTACGAAGCTGGACCCGGCCCTCACACGTCTTGATTACGTTTATCGCTTCTTCGAGCCGTTCAGCCCGCACTCGTTCGGAGTAGAACGGTATGCCGTAAGCATCGTGCTCTGGGTTGTGCCAACCTGCGCCGATTCCGAGCATCAGACGTCCGTTGCTGAGCTGGTTGATTTGCGCCGACATGCGTTCAACGTCGACTGGCGACCGAAACGTCATCGGGCTAACTAACGATCCAAACCGAATGTTCTCGGTTTCTCGGGCTGCCACAACGAACGACAAGAACAGGTCGATCGAACTATGGTATTCGCCAATCACGTAGTGATCGGATCGAAACACTGATGGAAAACCGAGTCGTTCGGCCGTGTGCAGAATATGAATCCAGCGTTCCCAACTGAGTCCGGCCTGTCCCTCGACAATTAGTCCGATTTTCTTGTTTTGTCTTCCTGCAATCTAATGAGTGTTCAATGGCGACAGATTACACGACTCGATCGGACGTGCTGAACGGTGACTGTACTGCTCGACTTCGCATCTGAAGCAGATAAACGTGGAGGGGGAGCGTTCGATGTCGACTACGATTGATGCAGCTGGCGTCAACCGTAGTAAGTAGTTCTGGGTTGTACGTTATTTGCTGCGACACTCGAACGTGCCAATTGACCCTGCTCATACAGATGACTCGGCCGCGCCACAGTCTCCTCCTCTAACTCCCCCGATCCGTGGGAGGACCATTGGTTACGTTTTATTTTCGTGAGTAGACCTGCGGCTCAGGTATGAATTCAACGCCTTCGTCTAGTGGGAACATTGGGCGTGCGCAGATTTTGTGGCCTAGTGAGGGGAGGTCGGCTGATGTGGAGCCGGGGGCATCGACATTTAGATTGATTTGGCACCAGTCGTCGAAGAATTCGGGTTCGCAGAAGGGCGATTTCACGATGATCGAGTGGAACTCCTTCGGATCGAGTCCGTTCTCGTAGAACGGCGCACGGTCGACGAGGTTGATAGGTCGAGAGAACACCACGAATGTGATCTTGCCAACTTCCAAAACAACAGTTGGACCTGCGTGCTCGATAGACGGCCACTTCTCAAGAGGGAACGTGCCGTCGGATGCGGATATAACTGTGGCTTTCACTTCGATAGGAGTGAATCGTCGGTCGAGGCTTCCTCCGAGCTTAGCGGTAATTCTTCCGCCGATACCCTTTTCAACAGCTCGTACTACTGCCGAGGCATCAACGATTGGCACAAGTACGGTGTGCGGGTAATCCTGACGAATCATCTCGGCGACAATAGCGTTGCTGTCGCCCGATGCGCCCGAGCTTGGAGCGTCGGCGGCGTCGGTGAACATCACGGGGCCTTTGAGCTTGGCGGCTTTAGCTATAGATTCTTCCAGCGGGACGAGATCGGCATGCATCTCGAATCGATTGTCCCAGAACTCGTTGGCTGCTTTTAGCGCAACTTCTCTGCCGAACGCCTCGTCGTTGTCTGTCACGACAATCACTTGGCTGCAAAGCTCTGGGACGTCGGTGAACGGATTTCCGATCTGGAATCCTGCATTCAGGATTCGAGGATCGTCGTGCAGGTCCTTTAGATAGCTGACTTGGTTGCCAAACAATCCACCCTCAGTAATCAACTGCTCACCACGTACCAATGCCGGGATCGGCACGCGAACCGTTACTGGCTTAGCGCCTTCATTGAGCATTCGTAACAACTGGCGAGCTGCCCTTGCTCCGGTGTCGGCGAAATCGATGTGAGGGTAGGTGTGATAAACGGCGACGCCGTCGGCGTGCTTCAACATCTTCGCTGTCGTAACGCCGTGAATGTCTTGGGTGTATACGATTGGAATTTCTTCGCCCAGAATCTTTCGGGACTCCTCAAGCAGATAGCCTTCCGGGTCAAGTTCGTTCTCAGCGCTCATCGATCCGTGCATGACGAAAACTGCGCCGGCTATCTCGCCAGCGAATGGTTTGAGCGCTTCGAGGAATTCGCTGGCGATTCGTTCCCAAGAAGCCTGATCGAGCGGACCTGCGCTCGTAGCTCCCGCTAAATACGACGAAACGATTTCTACATCGTTGTCACCACGAAGTATCTCGACCGCTCCGGCAATTTCCGAGTTCTTGCCGGTGCTTTGTTCGACGATGTCGTCGCCGAACACAACGGTGAAATCTTCGTATGTGCTGAACACGGGGTTAAAGGTCGAAACTTCTTGTGCGCATCCGGTGATCAATATTCGCTTCGTCAACTTTGTTTCTCCGTTACTTTTTCTTAGTGAAATCAAAACGGGCGATGGAACTAATCCCATCGCCCGTTTTTGTTTGTTCTATTTGAACGCTAGCGAACTACTTGCCGTTGAAGGCGGCGGCCTGCTTGCTCATTCGAGCGCCGTGGTCGTCAGCGAATCGCTTCACTGCGGTGAAGATCGAATCCTTGTCGAGGTGAGCTTCCTTGATAACGTCGTCCTCAGTACCACCGCTCAACCACTGGTTGTCCCAGTCGGAAGTCAGCGAGTACTCGTCAGTCAACGGGCCAACACCAGTTACAGGCCATACTCGGCGAGTTCCTGTGGTTACGACCATCAAGTTGAACTTCTCGGCATCTGAAATAACGCTCTGCTTGTACTCTTCCGACTGTCGATCGAACAGTTCTTCACTGATCGCAGCAACAACCTTCACGTTGGCTCCGGCTTTTTCGAGCTTGTCCAAAGAGTCAACCAAGTTCACAGTCGAACTTGATCCCTGGGACAGTACAACACCGTGCTTAGGCTTGCTCTCATCGTAATCACGGATCACGTAGAAGCCCTTTGCCGCAGCGTTAATGTCGGTGTCAGCAAATTTTGAACGGTCTGCAACAGCGAAATCAGGTCGTGCAACTTCCATGACGATCACGCCGACCTTCGGGTCGCGTGCAGCAATTTCGGCAGCAGCGAAGTAGCCCGGAGCAACGTCGTTGTAATCCCAGAAGTTAAGAACGATTACCTGACCCTTAGGGAACAGCTTCCACACCTGAGGCGAGAAGATTCCAAAGTGAGTTCGTGCATCGGCGGCAGTCTCAGGACCAGAGTGCCCGGCAAGAATGTGTGCAACACCCATGCGGAACGGTGAATCCTGGTTCTGCTGGCTCCAAACACGAAGCGGCAGGTACATGAGAGGTGTGAAAGCACCGTACGTACCTGAAATCGACCAGACTCCGTTGAACTTCTTAGGGTCCTTCGAAAGTGACTGGCTAGTAAATCCAACAGCGGTAAGAGCGTTGCCGGCTTCCTGAATCGGAGCCTTCAAACGAGTACCAGCCTGGTTGGTGACCGGATCGTAGTGTCCCCACAACGACCCAGCGTTCACGTTGATCGATTCAGCAAGGTCGGCTGCAACAATCACGAAACGGTTTTCCGTGACGTAGTTCATCCACTTGATGATTTCAGAAATCGCTCGACGAGTTCCCTTGACCTGCCCAGGCTGTTCGTAGAGCTTGATAGCAACGTCTTTGGTCTCACCAGTAACGTGATTCTTAGCAGTAACCGTAGTTGGATCGATCGGCAGATTCTTTACGCGAAGTCGATCGTCTTGGAAAGGATCAACATCTTTCTTCACGCTAAGCGGCATGTCGTCGTTGACTTTGTCACCAAGCTCAACGAGCTTGTCGGCGAGCCAATCACCAAGGCCTGAGTTGTCGAGAACAGACATCGCAATATCGATGTTCGTCTTCAACTGAAGGAGTCGTTCTTTATCGTCAGAAACAGCACCATCACGGATGCCTTCGAACGTAACTCCGAATTTTCGTTCAAATGTAGTTGCCAGACCCTGGAAGTAATCGCCGTTCATTGGCATACCGTAGGCGTGGCTCGAGTGGTCTTTTACCTGAGGAATGCCACCGGGAAGGTCTTCTCCATCTGGAGCACCAGGCCAGTAACCCTTGACTGTCTTACCGATAACGATGATCGGTCGACGGTCCGACTCGTCAGCGTCTTCCATCGTCTTCAAGGCAGCAACAACCTGATCGTAATCCGTTGCATTGTCGACTCGAATCACCTTCCATCCGTACGACGACCATTGGTTCTCGATGTCGTAGGTGTCTTCCTTCACAACGCTACCGATGAGTTCGTCATCGATACCAGCATTGTTGTAGGACATCAGCACACGTAGACGCTTGCCAACTCGGTTAGCAACTGCCTGAGTCTTGAACTCCTGCGAGTGACCTGATGTAAGAGCGAATTCACCTTCGAGCGCAAATATCTTCAGCGAGGGGTCGGCGCCCATCATGTCCCAGAACGCAGCCTTACCAGCAGAGGTAGCAATACCAATTCCGGAAGGACCACCGTTCACGTCGTTCGTGAGATCGGTAGATTCTGAGTGACCCGATAGTGCGCGAATGCCGCGGATTTTTGCCTGTGCAAATGCAGGGTGATCGACGAGTCCGTTTTCTTCGAGGATTGTCTTGAGAGCACCAGCACCTCGACGGAAGCCAAGAGCGTCGATTGCAAGCATCGAAGCCTCTGCGTCAGCCTTGTACTTATCGTCACCTGTTGCCTTGTGCTTGCGATCGAGCGCTTCGCCCATCAGCATCCACATTGCGTAAGTAACAGGAGCGTTGTGCCCACCAGCAAGCATGAACTTGTCGGAGAAAGGGTGCTTCGGCCGACGGTAGTCGAACGTCATTCCACCGTTTTGAGGTCCGGCGAGGTGAGTAGAAATCACGTAAGGCGTATAAGCCGTTCCACCACCGAAGTGACCCGTCTGATGATAGTTGCACATCAAAACGAAAGTCATGTTGGTCAGGAAGCCAAGCTGTTCCAGACGTTCCTTGTCGTAATCAGGAACCTGAACCGCATTATCGGTTATGACCTGATCAGTTGACGAGGTGTGAATCGTGACGGTTGAACTACCGCTAGCTGACATACGTTCAATTACTCCAATAAAAATTCAAATCTAGGCAAAAACTGCGCGCAATGCCTTACAGGCGTGCGCGAAATATTCACGGCGTCAGAGTATCTGCGAATCGGCTAGTACGCCAGTCCGAAAGAGGTATATACTGTTACTATCGCACCGAGATATTTGCAAATATTTCTCAGGGTCAGAATCGACAGCCAAGTTATCGAACACCTATTGTTCGGGTAGATACCACAATCATGACCGAAAAATCAGCTAGTGTTCGGCGGACTCGGATCGCCAGGAACGGGTCAGTGTGAACAAGGAACCGAATGCTTCGAGTTCTACAGCGAAACGGTAACCGTATACATCGACCACTCGGCGGGAGCCAAGGAGCGGTCGATGTTTATTAGGAAGCAGTGAGAAATAGCACTCCCTCTCCCAGCAGGAGAGGCTTATGGTGAGGGAGATACCGTCAAGACTCGTGGATCTCTCCACTCCGCTATCGCTTCGGTCGAGTCGAGGTAGCTGGCACGGTCCACCCATCACAAAACTCCCCATCTCCCGCTTAAGCCCTAAGTTGCACCTCATAGTTCAACGCTCCCACAATAAGCGGTTGTTCTGGGTTGGTATTCGTGCTGTGGCGAACGTTTGCGTCGTACTAAGCGCGAAGAAAATCTAACCATCTAGCAGCGAACGGGCCAAACGCCCAAAGGCACGGCGGCGAATCAAAGCGCCACCAACGACAATCGGAATGACCAGCCAACTAGCACATTGACTCGACGCACCAATGCCGAAAAAGCCCACCAGCTTCATGCCCTTCGATGAAATACGCACCAACGTCATCTCCGGAATCGTCGTTGGAATAGTCGCACTCCCACTCGCAATCGCCCTCGCAATTGCAGTCGGAGCTCCGCCCATTGCCGGACTCTATACATCAGCCTTTGCTGGTGGATTCGCATCTCTATTCGGTGGTTCGCGCTACACCATCACCGGTCCTACGGCAGCACTCGTTCCGCTTCTGACCGTCGTAGTTTTCAAATTCGGAGTCGAAGCCTTACCGGTCGTTGGTGTGATGTCGGGAATGCTGCTCTTCGTTATGTCGGCGTTCAAACTCGGACGACTCATGAAGTTCATGCCCGGCCTCGTGATAATCGGCTTCACCGCAGGCATCGGACTCTCAATAGCGTTCGGCCAGATCGCCAGTTTCTTGAACGTAACAGGAACCGACCCTGCACATGAGCATTTTCATGAACGAATGTGGGATCTGATCCGTCACCTCAACACGGTCGGCTGGACTACACCACTCATCGGTCTACTAGCGATCGTCCTAATGATGCTTTGGCCGTTCTTTCAAGGTCGAACTAGCAAGCTAAAGTCGATTCCGCCAACCTTCATCGCATTGATCGCGGTTTCAGCAATTGTTTTTTATGTCGATATCGACACTCCAACAGTCGCTACCCGCTACGGCGATTTGCCCGGATCGTTCCCGCAACCAAGATTCGACTGGTTCGACATTGATCTCATCATCCAGCTGATCCCATCATCAATCGCAATATCGATCCTGATGGGAGTTGAAACACTCCTCACAGCGGTTATTGCCGACAACCTCGCTGTAACTTCACGACACTACAAACCCACCCAGGAGCTGTTCGGGCAGGGTATGGCGAACGTTATCGGCCCGATCTTCGGCGGAATTCCAGCAACAGCTTCCATCGCACGGACCGGAGCCGGAATACAGAACGGTGCAACGTCTCGTTTGTCCGGGATCACACACGCCATATTCGTTCTCACTGCAACGATCGCATTAGGAAGTCTTGTCGGGCATATTCCTATGACTGTGCTAGCCGCGATTCTGATCGTAGTGGCGTGGCGGATAATGAGTGTCCATGAACTAATCAAGATGGCGAGAACAGCTCCACGACAAGATCACCTCGTGCTGTTTTCAACGCTAATCATCACCGTTACAGTCGATCTCACCTACGCTATTGCCGCAGGGGTCTTCCTGTCGCTAATACTCCTGCTCAGGCAGCTCACATCAATCGAAAGCGCAAGCGAACTTCAGCCTGACGAAACCGGCCATATCCGCCAAGTATCAGCCGAGTTGAGCAGCCTGATGCAGCAGCGCAAAGACATCATCTTCTTCAACGCTCAGGGCCTTATTTCTTTCCACTCAGCATTCGAGTTCGAACGAACGCTTCTCGAACACGATATTCGACCGTTGATTTTGCGGATGAAAGATGTGAAGTACATCGACACGACCGGAATGATGACGCTCGTATCGATCATAAAATCCCGCCGCAAACGTGGAGCGCCGGTCATGCTTTCAGCAATTCAGCCGATGGTACATACCAGCCTGCAGAAATTCGGTGTGCTCGAATTGGTTGGTGAAGAAAACGTGTTCGACGGCACCGCGTTGGCGATTTCAAGTGTGCCAATTGATCGTAGAAATTCCGACAGCACTGATGACACGACGCCCGCTTCAGAAAACCAGTTCACTTAACTACCTGAACTTCTGTTTTTTGGTGATAACTATTAGAGATTTAGCGTTAACCCTTAACAGCCAATCAACCATTGAAGCAGGGCGAGGTGTACAAAAGAAGGCTGTTTGAAAAATATTTAACAGCCAGTTAGTTACCCATGCAAGAGCTTTCCATTCCCGCCCGAATTCGAGTAGAAACACTCGCAGGAATAACAGTCTCTCTTGCGCTAGTCCCGGAAGCCGTAGCCTTTGCCTTCGTGGCGGGAGTCGACCCACTCGTCGGCCTCTACGCAGCGTTCATCGTCGGACTCGTCACCTCAGTAACCGGCGGACGCCCCGGAATGATTTCGGGAGCAACAGGCGCACTCGCGGTCGTCATGGTCGTTCTAGTGAAGGAACACGGTGTCGAATATCTGTTCCTCACGGTGATTCTCATGGGAATCATCCAAATGGCCGCCGGAGCCTTCAAGCAGGGCCGACTCATCAAGATGGTTCCGTATCCGGTCATGCTCGGATTCGTAAACGGACTGGCCATCGTCATCTTCCTTGCGCAGCTCGAAAGCTTCAAAGTCACTGGCCCTGACGGACACGAGTCGTGGATCGCTAACAACGACCTAATGATTATGCTCGGTCTGATCGCAGTCACGATGGCCGTTATATATCTCATTCCAAAACTCACAACGAAGTTCCCATCAGCCCTCGCAGGAATTCTTGTCGTCTCGGGAATAGTGATCTTCGGTGGAGTCAACACAACGACCGTTGGTGACCTGTCCAACATTTCGGGAAGCCTGCCAACATTCAGCGTGCCAGACGTTCCGCTCAATCTCGAAACTCTGTGGATCATCCTGCCGCACGCGTTCATTCTTGCAGCGATTGGCCTGATCGAATCTCTACTCACCGTTTCGCTTATCGACGGTATTACAGATACAAAGGGTCAAAACAACCGAGAATGCATGTCGCAGGGCGCAGCAAACATCATCACCGGCTTCTTCGGTGGGATGGGCGGCTGTGCAATGATCGGCCAGAGCATGATCAACATGAAGTCCGGCGCTCGATGGCGACTCTCGGGCGCAATCGCCGCCATCCTTCTGCTCGTCTACATCTTGGTCGGATCTTCACTTATTGAAAGAATTCCCATAGCCGCACTCGTCGGTGTCATGTTCGTCGTGGTAATCGGCACATTCTCTTGGTCAAGCCTTCGTATCATCCGGAAGGTTCCAATATCTGACGCCTTCGTGATGATCCTCGTATCTGCGGTAACCGTCGCAACCGACCTCGCTATCGCCGTGATCGTTGGAGTTATCGTCTCTGCGCTAGTGTTCGCATGGAACACCGCACGATCGATTTACGTCGAGGAAAGCGCCGATAGCACCCCCGACCGCAAGGTTTACACTCTTCACGGTCAGCTGTTCTTCGCTTCGATCACGTCGTTCCGAGATCTGTTCCACCCGCCACACGATCCTGAAGAAGTCGTAATCGACTTCCAACACTCAAGGGTTTGGGACCACTCGGGAATAGAAGCTATTGTTGATGTGGCACGCAGATACGAAGCAACCGATCGCAAACTTCACTTGCTGCAACTTAGCGAGAACTGCCAGCGCATTCTAAGCAAGGCAAATGTAATCATCGATAGTGACCCCGAAGTCGATCCTTCGTACCGAGTAACAGTTTCAGGCCTTGGCAGCGGTGACGACGGCCACTAAGGCTAAGCCCGTCTCGGCTGGATTCGAATCGTCAACTCAAATTCGACTCGCCCCAAACGAACTTCAATAGCTGGTCGGGGTGGCACGTTGTCTAGCACCACGTCGAAAATCTCGGTTAAACCAAAAGAGCGATGAAATAAATGCCTACCGCTCTTTCTAATCTTCTCATCGGGTCAGACGAGCCAGCTATCTAACTGGTTATCACTTTGGTGTGTTGCCGTCGCTACGCATCTGTGTGGCAGCGATTTCCGGCTTGAGTGGCTAGGTCGATTGCCAGCTCGGTGATCCCTTTTGAGTGCCGCTGTCAGCTATCCACCGCAGCGGCGTTATAAGCCGATGTGCATTACCCATCTGGGCCTGTAAATCATTTTTGTTACACCTCCATCAATCACGAATCAGGGTGGTCATTACCTTGAGTTGATATTAACCAATCGATGACAGTAGAAGTGTGTTTCGACGTGAAGGATTTGTGATTTTTTTGGCAGCGGTGTGCGATACTCCAGCCCGCAGACCACTACTCAACAGGATCAGCATGAATTCGAACAAACGCACCTTTATTACGTTTCTCGCCCTCGTCATCGCCATAACGCTTTCTGCCTGCGGATCTACCGAACCGGCAGACCAATCGATCGTCGATGACGATTCAACAGCTCCTGTTGTCGTCCTTGCCGACCAAAACTTCACTCCGGAGTCGTTCATAAACGCTGGATGGAAGAAGTCGAAAGAGTACGACACCGCAACCGTCCGTGAATCGACCGAGATTTGGTACGGATTCTTCCAACAAAAAGACATCGAAATTCGATTCTACGCATCACATGAAGCAGCAATCGAGCATGGCGTTCCGTCAGCTGAAGAATCGATCGAGGGTGCAGTAAAACGGTCCAAAGGAGGCGAGCTACTCGACGTCAGTGGTGGATCGTTCACCGGCTACGCCGATTTCCTCGTAGCAGGAAACGCTGTCCTCCTCTGCGAATTCGACCGAACAAAATGCGATGTGCTAGTTTCAACATTGAAATAAACAGTACTCACAGCGAAGCTTGCGAGAGTTTCAAAAAACACTTCCTTTTGCACTTCAAATTTTAGATTCATGCTGATCGAGCGAATTGGAAATGTACCAGCTAATCCAGCACTGTGAATTACAAGCGGTGCAACCCACAGTGCCCAAAAGTGTTCACAAATTGTTAGCTGGATACGACCTTGAAGCAGCCATGTGCCAGAAATTGAACTTAGAATAGAACGCATGCCCCTGTAGCTCAGTGGATAGAGCAATGGTTTCCTAAACCATGTGCCGCGTGTTCGATTCACGCCAGGGGTACCATTTCGAACTTCCAAAACGTCCCGATTTCGTCGGGGCGTTTTTTTATTGGCGAAAGCGTTAATGGTTCGATCGTACTCGTTGGACTAATACGGTCGAAGCTGTCAGACGATCCCTCCTGCAGTCCAAACTGAATTCATTGGCAATTGGCGTAGTAGATATCTGCGGTGATTCGGATGGATAGTTCCTATAATCCGATCAAACAGTCGGCAGTTACGCAGTCGTTGCCGTCCTTACGAAGTACCACGAGAAATCTATAGCATCGCCGCGTCATAGAACGTGAAAATGAATAGGCGGTAGCGAACACGTAACGATGTGCGTGTACGGTTTGATCACATGACATCAGATACACCGAATAACGATTCCACTCAGAACGGTGACCAGATCGACGAGCGGTCTGAAGAATCTCCTGCGGTTCAAGCTGACCCGCGCCAGAACTGGCTAAAAGGGCGAATCAACCAGTGGCGTGAATCTGGTCTTATTTCTGACGACCAATCCGAAGCTATTATCAACTTCGAATCGATGCCTGAAGCACCGTTCCGACTCGGTCTACGATTCAGCCGACTTATCATTGTTCTTTCCACTCTCGGCGCAGTCCTCATCGGGGCTGGAATAATTTCGTTTGTCGCCGCCAACTGGCAGGGTATTCCAGCCATCGCAAAGCTAGCTCTGCTAATCGGTGGACAGACGGCTGCTTACTGGGTTGCCTACCAGCTGCAATTCGTTAGAGGCTTCCCGAAAGTCGGTGGAGCAATAATGTTCGCCGCAGCGGCCTGGTTCGGAGCCAACGTGTTCTTGGTAGCCCAAAGCTACCACTTAGGCACCGAAAACCCAGATCTCTTGATCTTGTGGTTCGCTGGTGTGCTCCCACTCGCATACATCACGCGCTCCAAGGCAATCACCGTGATGGCAGTAGGAATCTTCCTTATAGGTATTTCATGGAAAGCAGCTGCACAAACCGAAGATGCTGAAAGCGGATTACAGGTGATGGCAATTCTCTTGCTTGGAGGATCGTCGATCTACTCAATAGGTCTAGTCCACTTGAGTCATGCAGTCACAAAGTTCTTTGCAGCGCCGTACTTGGTCGGAGGAACGCTACTGACCATATTTGTCACTTTCATGCTGACTTTCGAGGATATCTTCAATGATCTCACCCGCAGTCCAGCTAGGGAATCGCTCGAACTCTCAGGCGGTTACGTCGGCATCGCAGTGGTGGTGTCATCAATAACCGTGGTCTCACTAATCGCCGGGTACAGGCAGGCCATGCGGGTCGAGCGGTTCTCAGTACAAAAGCTGTCGAAACCGGCTGTGCTGGTGCTAATTGTTGTAGCCGCATGGCTCCTCGCGTTCCACCCTTTCACTTCGTCAGCACCCTACGTTGTCATTTTCAATCTACTCTTGATCCTTTTGATCTTTGGACTGATCACCCTCGGAATCGTGAACAAGCGTGAAGCATTCGTAAACGTGGGAATCGTATTCTTCGTGATTGATCTTTCGACTCGCTATATAGAACTCACTGTCGACATGCTCGACACGTCTCTGGCGTTCATCAACGGCGGTCTGTTACTGCTCGGTGTTGGTTACGGCATGGAACGAGCACGGCGAAAATTGCTACAACAGTTCGGGATGATGGAGGTTACGCAATGAGCTCTAAACTCAAGCGCCTGTTCATCACCGTAATCATCATCCAGATTGTTTTTCTGCTGGGATTAGTCGGATATCGAGAAACGATTCTTGCCCTTGGTCGAACTGCGGTTCTGCAAACCGTCCCAGTCGATCCACGTGACTTATTCAAGGGCGAATACGTAATACTGCGTTACGAGATAAGTACGATTGGTGATGGAAGCAATAATACTGGCACCAAGCCGTACATCAGGGGCGAAATTATCGAGGGTAACATCGTGTATGTCGGCATACCCGACTCCGATACTAATGAATTTGATCGCAGCCAGTTCGCACAGGCTGGCAACCCTTCTGAAGAGATGGATCTGTTCATAAAAGGCCGAGTCACAAGCAGCAAAGACAACATCATCACCGTCGAATACGGCATCGAGCAGTACTTCGTCCCCGAAGGACGTGGACTCGAGATCGAACAGGCAGACGACGTGAAAGTCAGAGTTAAAATCAACCGCTCTGGCACTGCTGCAATCGAAGAACTAATCGTCGACGGAGAAGTCTGGCGACCTTAGTCGGATACCCAAGCCTCATTAATAAAAAAAGACCCGCTGGATATATCCAGCGGGTCTTTCATCAGACTAAGTTCAACAAATCAGCCACTCGATGCCACTTATTTGCCGTTGGCTTTCTTCCACTCTTCGTACTCAGGTCGTGCCTCGTCCGAAAGAGGGTAGTAGAGACGTAGATCTCCGCCAGCTTCAAGTTTTTGCCTGCTGAATTCTTCCCACTCAGCATGAACCTGCCCCATCTCAGCTAGCAGCTCGGCAAGGTGAATGGGAACGACAACCACACCGTCATCATCAGCGATGATGATGTCGCCAGGTGCAACGTATGTGCCACCGACAGCAATCGGGACATTCACAGCATAAGGGAATATCTCAGTCTGAGTGTGGAAGTTCGGCGTTACACCCTTCAACCACAGTCCCAATCCTTCAGGAGCTTCTGGGAAGTCACGAATGCAGCCATCGATAACTACACCAATTCCGCCAGCTCCTTTGAAGTAAGTCAGCATCATGTTGCCAAATACACCACTCGTCATGCTTCCTCGAGCATCGACAACGATAACGTCGCCATCCTTTGTGCCATATAGAGCGTGACGGTGAAGCTGTAGTTCGGGGTCTGTGTACTCGCCATCGACGTACACATCCTCACGCTTTGGCATGAACTGAAGCGTTGCAGCCGGGCCAACAATCTTCTTACCCGGTGTGTAAGGAGTAGGCCCTGGGATGAAGCAGCGGGAAACGCCGAGTTTGTTCAAGTCACCAGCAGCAGTCGCAGTGCTTACGTGTTCGTAAAGCCTTGCGATCAACTCTTTTGAAGGTCGCTTGAAGTCTTGGATGTCTTTGGGATCTTGCATCTAAAAAATAGTTCCTTGTTCTTGGTAAAACACCAAGTGAATTCGATTCCGTCGTAACTTTCAGATTCGATTGGCAAGACGCCAGGCGATGCTGGAAGAACTAGACCATTTATACATAAAGAAAGTTCGACGACAGAACCCTAAACACCGATCCGCCTCACCGCAAGCGCGATCAGAAAATTCGTGCACGCTCGTCTAATAATGAGATTAAATAAAGAGTCCGCTATCGGGGCGGAGAGCGGACTCTTTACTAGAAGACTTGGAATTCCGGGCCAGATATTGGATTGGGGTAAAATTCTAAACAGGTTTCAAGTCGGACTAGCTGTAATTACTTCAGATCCATAATGGCATCAAGCCGAGCCGGAAGTGTTCGCTCAACGTTCAACGTCGCACCGTCTGGCGGGCTCAATGTGATAGAGAACTTGTCGGTCTTATCGAGGATAGTACCTGTCGAAAGAATTCCATTCGCACCTTTTGAATCTGCTGTCCAATAGCTGGTTGCCGTGCCTGATGTGATCGCCCGGGCAGTGTCGCTAATCAGTAACCAAACGCTT
The DNA here is from genome assembly GCA_027618835.1 of Chloroflexota bacterium. Taxonomy (GTDB): domain Bacteria; phylum Chloroflexota; class Dehalococcoidia; order Lucifugimonadales; family Lucifugimonadaceae; genus Lucifugimonas. The sequence continues at coordinate 82,719 of JAQCHZ010000009.1, forward strand.
ATCTCAGCTTTCTCACCCTCTTCGAGCAGACTGTCAGAGTTGTCGCTACCGAGCCAACTAACCGTCCAAGGAACGTCGCTCAAGAACTGGTTTGAATCATTGTAAGAAACAACAGTCTTGTACTCGGCACCGCTTGAGATATAAGGATCTGTGGCCGATCCATCCGCAGTGTACGTAGGAGTCAAGTCAACTGGTTCGCCACCTACAGTGTTCGAAATGATGAACGACAGCTTGTAAATAGTGTCGGTGCTCCGCGGTCGGCCTTGTAAGCAACAACGGCACGACGCGGCTCCAGAGAACTCTTAGTCTCCTGAATACCTGCGAAGATCGTCTATTTCGATCTCTCGGAAGCGAAGATACCGGTTGAAAGCACAGTGAATGCAAACACCGAAGCAACAACAACGAACGCAATCAGAATGATCGCCGTCTCTAGCCCAGTAATACCGCGCTCTGACGATTGTCCTAAACATATGGTCTGGCTCCTCAACTATTCCCGGGCTCTCCATATCGATAAACCCTGGGTTGCGTGTAAATCATGTAGCCAATCAACCATCGTTGCCTTCACAAGCAGTCCAGTTCGACGGGCCATGTATCAATGATTCCCCCCCGCCCAACCCACCTATTGCCCTTATGGAATCGCCCGGTAGCACCTATGGGTTCACTGCCAATGTGGGCAATCACGCGAACTCGTCTGGCGGGGCTGCCGCGGGCAACCATGCCATTGAGATTGCTCCACACCATTCCCTTACCATTCGCTAACGGATGAGGGTCACATTAATGAGCCGCTATCTCCGTGACCCGGTTCGAATTTTGGATCGCCCCGAGAATTACCAGCCGGGTTCGACCTCGCAGCCAAGCTGAAGAATCCTCAACGCATTTCGATACGACATCGCCTGGTCACGACCACAGAGCGTCACCACACCTTTGCCAGTGTTGTGTGCTTCGAGCATTACTAGCGACGCTTCAGCAGTCGACATGTCAGGAATTGTTTTCAACAACGCCCAGATCACATAATCCATTGAATGATGATCGTCATCTAGCAACACGACAGCCCAACGATCCGATCTACCCGACGACGTTTCGTAAACCTCTGCCGGAGTAGTTCTTTCACTCGTTTCACGTTCGGCACTCGCGCTCGGTTGGTCAATGCTTCGACCTACTACAAACCGAACCCTCTTGACACCGACCGCCAACGAGAACAATCTTTTGCAGCAATAAACATTTCTTAAATAATTTTGCCCTCGACAAAAAGGCTCTTCATCAATGCGAATTACCGACGTCAAACCGTTCCCAGTATGGGTTGGTACACGAAACCAAATGTTGGTCAAAGTGGAAACAGATGAAGGCATATACGGTTGGGGGGAGTCAGGGCTCTCTAGTAGAGAAATGGGCGTTAAAGGAATCGTCGAGCACTACCGAGAGTTCTTAATCGGAAAAGACCCGATGGCACGTGGAGCTCTTTGGCAAGAAATGTATCGTAGCCAGTACTTTGAAGGCGGTCGAACGCTAACGGCCGCAATTTCTGCAATTGATATCGCTCTTTACGATATCGTCGGCAAGAAGCTCGGCGTTCCGGTTTACGAACTGCTTGGCGGTAAACACCGTGACTATGTTCCGACATTCGCTACTGGCGGCGGCAATTCACCTGAAGAAATGGTCGACATCGCTCAGAAGATGATCGCAGAAGGCTTTGATTGCTTCCGACTTCACCGAGGTTACGAAACTGAATCTGAAGGAATCTTTGAACCTCGTGAAGCAATTGCCAATGCGGCCGAGGGATTAATCAAAGCACGCGAAGTTCTCGGCCTCCGACCTGTTATTGGCTACGACTTCCACCACCGGCTCTCCGTCGCTGAAACAGCTTCGTTCTGCCAGATGATGCCCGATCACACTCTCGATTTTCTCGAAGAGCCGATTCGTGATGAATCCCCCGAAGCCTACGAATCCCTACGAACGATGACCAACATGCCGTTCGCTCTCGGTGAAGAGTTCGCTTCAAAATGGCAGTTCCTTCCCTACATCGAAAAGGGACTAGCCAACTACATTCGAGTCGACATCTGTAACGTCGGCGGAATAACCGAGGCAATGAAAGTCGTCGGATGGTCGGAAGCTCACTACATCGATCTCATGCCGCACAACCCGCTCGGACCAATCTGTGTCGCCGCTACCGCTCACATGAGCATGGCAGCTGCGAACTTCTCATGGCTCGAAATCCGAGAGTCTGCCGGCGAAGACAACGGGTTCTACTCGAAAGAAGTATTCCCTGTTCAACCCGAGATAGTTCCGGGTAAAGTAACCGTTCTCGACAAACCCGGACTCGGTGTCGAAGTAGACGAAGAATCTCTCACTGAGCCGTTCCGATATTCAGAAATGCCTCACCTAAAACGAAACGACGGATCACACACCAACTGGTAAGAGCTAATATTCACGAATCTCACTAATTAGTCCCCCTTCCTTCGGGAAGGGTTAGGAAAAGAGTAGGTTGCGACGCAGAGCCGAGCAACAAGGTTACGAACGTGAGCATAAAGTTCACTCCGAAGCCTCGATATCTCAATTCAGCCAGCACTAACCAACCTCTCAGAAAATAAGGCAAGCCTTTGAAAATTACAGATGTAAAACCATTCGCAGTCTGGGTCGGCACACGAAACCAGATGCTAGTCAAGATCGAGACCGACGAAGGCATATACGGTTGGGGTGAATCGGGCTTCTCTGGCAGAGAACTCGGTGTAAAAGGGATCATGGAACACTACCGTGAATTCCTGATCGGTAAAGACCCCATGAGCCGAGGCGGGCTATGGCAAGAGATGTACCGAAGCCAATACTTCGAAGGTGGGCGAACTCTCACAGCAGCCATCTCGTCCATCGATATCGCACTCCACGACATCGTCGGCAAAAAGCTCGGCGTGCCTGTGTACGAACTCCTCGGAGGCAAGCACCGCCACACCGTTCCTGTGTTCGCCACCACGGCTGGTCCTTACGGCCCTGATATGATCGAACAGGCGAAAGAGTTCATGGGCAGAGGAATAAATGCATTCCGCCTGTCGTACGACAACATGGACATACAAAGCGGCGGACTCTTCGAGCCTCGTGAGTCGATTGCCAACTCGGCCGAATGGCTCATCAAGACTCGTGAAGTGCTCGGAAATCAGGCGATTCTCGGTGTCGACTACCATCACCGATTATCACCAGCTGAAACTGCTTCGTTCTGCCAGATGATGCCTTCGCACACTCTCGATTTCCTCGAAGAGCCAATTCGTGACGAATCGCCAGAAGCATACGAAGCACTTCGCAAGCTAACCGACGTTCCGTTCGCCATCGGTGAAGAATTTGCCTCTAAGTGGCAGTTCCTCCCTTACATCGAACGAGGCATTACTCAGTACGCACGAGTCGACATCTGCAACGTAGGTGGATTCACAGAGTCGATGAAGGTCGCCGGGTGGGCAGAAGCTCACTACATCGATCTCATGCCGCACAACCCGCTAGGACCGATCTGCACAGCAGCATCTGTTCACATGGCAGCCGCGGTTCCGAACTTCGCGTGGCTCGAAGTGAACATGGCACGTGCCGAAGATCCCGACCGAAGCGTCTTTACGGAGCAGGTCGAATTCAACGGGAGCGGCTATGTCGTCAACGACCGACCGGGTCTTGGTGTCGACGTCGACGAAAGCAAACTCACAGAACCGTTCAAGTTCTGGGAAGCTCCACACCCACACCGCGCCGATGGATCACACACCAACTGGTAAGAGCTCACTGCCCGCCCGCGTCCCGACCAAAGCGGAGGTATCCGGGGAGGGGCGGTGAAAGCCTTCTTAGTTGGCACCATTGCACTATCGGAAGGATTCATTCTCCATTACGTGGTTCTCTGCTCCCTCGTCTCGTTCAATCCGGTTCACCGTTCACGCCTACTTCTGGCGAACGTGCCACGCAGCCGCCCCTCACCAGATCCCGCGGCTGCCACTCGGGACGCGGGAATAGCCGATCGAACGCGATTCTAAATCAAGTTCAGAATGACAATGAATCAATCGCCAGCCTTTTTGTCGCCTGTTACATTTGGTTCATCCAAATTGACCGGCTAGTTTTGTGAGCGGAAGGCGAAGAAGCAACAATGGCAGTATCGATCGATCTCAAAGGCAAACGTGGTGTCATATGGGGCGTTGCCAATCAGCGCAGCATCGCATGGGCCATCTCTGAGCGACTCGCAGAAGCAGGTGCTGAACTTGCCTTCACCTATCTAAACGAGCGACTAAAAGAGCCGGTCGAAAAAGCCACCGCAAGCCTAGGTAACCCGATTCTTATCGAATGCGATGCTACCGATGATGCCCAAGTTCAGTCGGTGTACGATCGAATTAAGAGCGAATGGGGCGAGATCGACTTCGTAGTCCACTGCATTGCCTTCGCTGATCGAGACGACCTGGGCGGAAACTTTTCCGACACCAACCTCCAAGGATTCCGAACAGCTCTCGAAACCAGCGCGTACACACTCATGCCGGTCGTCGGTAAGGCAGCACCGTTGTTTGGCGAATCGGGTGGCTCGGCTATCACGCTCACATTCGATGCATCGCAGCGGGTGTACCCCGGATACAACATTATGGGCACCGCTAAAGCTGCCCTTGAAAACGAAGTTCGCCAGCTCGCTGCTGAGTTCGGGCCTAAAAACATTCGAGTAAACGCTATTTCAGCAGGCCCTCTGCCAACGCTCGCAGCGCGCAGCATCCCAGGGTTCCGTGACATGACTAAAGCCCACCGAGAGCGATCTCCGCTGGGACGCAACATCAATCACAAAGAAGTCGCAGACACTGCTTTGTTCTTGTTGAGCGACATGTCTACAGGCATCACCGGAGCGATCATTCCAGTCGACGCCGGCTACGGCATCATCGCTCTTTAGCCAGCACTGGTTTGGCGAAATCATGCCTTCGAATCAATATGGACTCGAACTAGGGCTCTCGGCTACAAGATCACTGGTAGTCGAGGGCAGCCATCTCTACAGCCCCACCGGTAAAGCTGAACACTCCGTTCTCTCAAGCCCCGCGATGATTATGGAGATGGAGATCGCTTGCGTTGAAGCAGTCGAAGGCGTCGTTAAAGCATCCGTGGGGTTCCATGTCGACGTGAAACACATAGCGCCAACTCCGGCTGGTGAATCAGTCGAAACCACGGCAACCCTCATCGATATAGACGGCAATAAACTGCGTTTCAAAGTCGAAACGAAGTACGGCGAAACCCTCGTAGGCACCGGAACGCACCGCCGTGCAATCGTCGATCTTTAGCCGCTCGAACAAAGCACACCGCTCAATTCCTACTCAGCCGTAGTTGCGGAAAACTCGTACAAAATCTTCTGGCAAGTGAAATACCGGTTACGTGTACGGTGAACTAGTCGCACGCCATATAACTGAGGCAAATATATTCAACCGACAGAGAGAATCCGTTTTTAGTTGTGAGCAGTAGCCAGCAACACACAACGAATCAGCCGCCAAACGCAAACGGTGCAGATTCATTAGACTCTGTCACCGTTGCCGACGGCATCTCAGATCGAAATGGCAGTTCGACCGCTTCGTCTGAAGACAGGCTGGCACCCCGCAACTCTCTCACTGTTGCCGAACTCTCAACTCTCGCGTCATCGAACAACTCGGTGCGGAGTGTTCCAGCAGAACGCATCTCGAACACTCCGCACCGAGCTAAATACTGACGCCGTCCTCATCATCGACTACGTCGACGCTTTCGGTGGCAAATTGGTACGTGCAATTTCTGGAATCGAATCGGCTGTGCTCGATGCCGGACTCTGGCTACCGGATTGGATATCGCCTGTCGATGCAAATTCGGCTGTCAAGATCGTTGATGCCGACCAGTCCCAGTTCAACTCGCTATCGGCAGTGGGCGCACAAGAGTTGTACCGATCAGCAATCGCCCTCGCCATCCCTGGCAAAACAGGTGCTGCTGGAATGCTCCTTGCTCTTTCGATTCGCCCTATCGAATTTGACGATGCGCAGATCGACGCGGCGAAAACCATTGCCCGTCTGCTCAGCCTGTCAACATGACGTTCGAACGCAATCGCCATCACCGAACGTGACGAATCGCAATTAGCGGCTGCACGACTCATCACACGCTCAACGAGCAGCGATTCTGCCGATTCCAACGTCTCCGGCGAGCCAAAATCACTTCTTGCCAAGATATCCGATCTGCTCAAACCATTTTTTGACTACGACGTTGTCACTCTCCGGGTTGGGTTCGAAGATTCATTCACAACATATGAACTAATCAGTGCCGACCCGGGCCAACAGTTCGTTGTACCACGAACCGAAGCAACTGCCGACTAGGCAACCCACAAACGATCAATCGAATCTCGAGCCATTGAATCCTCACTGGCACTAACGAACAGTCCTCAGAATGCTTATTCGCCTGAAAAAAGGAACTCCACCGAGACGGCATGGAAATCCGCTGGCATCGAATCAGTGTTGGCGATCCCGGTTATCGACTCAACCCAAACCGTAGTAGTTTTAGGTTCGACTCGATTCGCCGCTTATACGCCCGAGTCAGTATCGATTGCTAACCGCTTCGTTCCTGCGATCACCGCTGCGTTTGCGGGAGACAACTACGATACGATCGAATCAATCATCCGACACGAACACGCGTCGGCGGCGCCAGAATATTTAGAATCAATCTCCACTGCTACCGAGCTCGCTTCGGCGTGTGGAGTAATCGCCACTCAGATCACGAAACTCGCCGGTGCCACTCGTGTGCAGATCGGTTTCATTGAAGACGAATCCGGCAGGACGTTACTAGGGTTCGACACCGAGCAATCCGATGATGTGCTTGATCTGACTTGGTCTTCGCCCGACGAAATCTAACAGATCACAAAGATCCTCGAAGCTGAAAACCACGAAGGGTCTGATACCGAATAACAAAGATTCAGTCGGGTTCGCACCGCAATCAAGGTCCTCGACCGCACCATCGGTTTCGTAGAGGCGACCCAAAATGATTCGGGCTTCGATCTTTCGGAAATATCGCAGATCAAGGGAATAACCCTCGCGTGCTCACCGGGGGTTGCAACGCTTTGACAACTCGAACAATATGAAACGACACTAAACAAGCTCGAAATGCTTCGACAAGTCACTGATCAGATCCGGTCAGAGCGGTCGATCAATCCTGTGAACAGCCCCTATATCGCATCATTGATCCGCAACTTATTCGATGCCGATTGGATCTACTTCGACAGCGTCGATCATGAAGAAGATCACTCAACTACAGAAATTACCGACGGACTAAACGTTCCCGAACTAGCACCGGGCGTCCGAGTGTCAAGACGGTCACTGTTGATCCCTTCCACACTTGCTGTGTCTAGCCCGGTAACAATCGATCTTGAATCCGCTGCCCCCGGACAACGAGCCCCAGGCAGATGCATGTACCGAGCCGGCTTGTGGTCCGCCTATGCGCTCCGCTTCGCTTGGGCGGTGTGGTAACCACCATGTTCATGTGTGCGTCTCGCAAGCCGACGGGCTTTGGGGCGCTCGAAAAGAAAATGGTCTCTTCAATAATTTCAGATCTTGAGATTTCGATCGAATGATTAGGTCAACCTATCACAATTGGTTCGAACGAGAGCAAGGAATCTGTCCAGAATGTTCTCGAGCAACTCTGACCCAACCTCGAAGTCATCCTCAACAACGCTTCAGCACTAGTGCTCACTGTCGACAAAGATGGCATCGTGACCGATGTCGCAAGTCGCGGTATCGAGGGTTTAAAGCTAGTACCTGAGCGTTTACTCGGTCGCTACTTCATCGCCTACTCTCGCAATATCGACGGACTCGGCGACGCCCTAAATCGAGCGTTGAAGGGCCATTCGGGACGACTCGAAATTGAAATTTTCGGCACCGTTCTCGACGCATGGGTAGAACCGAATCTTGTGCCTAGCGAACAACCTACATCTGCGACAGTAGTCGTATCAGATGTCACAGATCGAGTAACCGCTTATCGAGCTGAAACTCAACTGGTCAACCTGAGAGAAGATCAAGATCGCACATCGAAATTCATCGTCTCGCTTTCGCATGAGATGAAATCTCCGCTGACCACCGTCGTGGCACTAGCCGACCTACTTGGTATGAACGATCGCGGAAATCTTCACCCTGATCAAGTCGAGCGAATTTCGGTAGTTCAGCAAAACGCCGACCGACTCATATTGCTCGTAAACGACTTCCTCAGCATTTCGAAAATGCGAGCCGGAACATTCGAAAGTAATCCGTCGAAATTCCAGATTTCTGAACTTGCGCACGATCTCGAATCCTCTTTTAAGCCGATCGCCACAGGTCTAGACCACAAAATTGAAGTCACAGCACCTGACGAACATCAATTCGCCACTGACGACCGTGAATTGCTACGACAAGTGATCATGAATCTACTCACGAACGCCAGCAAATACTCACCTGCCAATACGACCATTTCGCTCGATATCTGTGTCGACGAACAAGACCTGCGAATCACGGTGACCAACGAAGGCCCCGGGATACCTCACAACGAGTGTGACCGAGTGTTCGAGCCGTACAGCCAGCTCAATAACCCTGACGTCTCCGGAACTGGAATGGGGCTCGCCATCGTCAGGCAAATAGTCGAACTACACCACGGTAAAGTCTGGGTTGAAGACGGTGTAGGCGGCGGCACATCGTTCGCTATTTGGCTTCCCGAAGCCGTTTCAAACAGCTAAATCGACCTGCTAAACCGATGTTCCTGTATCTGTCGGATCAAATCTTTCGACTGTGGCCCGAAGCTCCAATAGCGCCCGAACAATGTCTTCACGCGTAACAATGCCAACCACGTAATCGCTTTCCATTACGACCAACTGATTTACGCGGTGACGATCCATTGATCCAAGCGCTTCTCGAACTGATTCGTCTTTAGAAATTACCCGCAGGCTATCCGGATTCAGCAGCTCACCTATAGAAGTTTCACCTTGGCGTTCGAGCAGGACAGAATCAATATCCTGTCGAACTACGAATCCAACTAGTTCTCCCTGTTTCGCCACCGGTACTGAGGCTAGCGGACTCCATGGCAACCCTTGATGCATAACCTGCTCAACCGACCAACTGCCTTCCAACATTGGAGGCATTGGACGAGTCGCCATACCCACCGTGAAATCTAATCCTTCAACCGAGCCAGCTTCTTTGGCAGACTGCCTAGCCCGATTAGCATGCTCGCCATCGACTTCGCTTCGACCCGATGACATCAAGAACCAGCCGATCATGCCGATCCATATTCCGCCAAAGACGTCACCGGATATGACCAGCCAAACACCCCAACCGATCAATAAGAAGAAGACTCCTCTACCAACCAGGAAGGCAACTCTGGTCGCTCGCGCTGTATCGCCAGTTAAGCTCCACACGGCTGAACGTAGAACCCGTCCACCGTCCATCGGGTAGCCGGGCAGCATGTTGAATCCGGCGACCATGATGTTCATCCAGCCTGTGAAGAAAATGACTCCTTTGAACAAAGTCACATCTCGTTCGTACACAGGCCCGAACATCACCCACCATCCGACCAGCGTAATGCCAATAACAAGTGAAACCGCTGGACCAGCGAACGCTATGAGGAACTCGTTCCGCGGCCGACTTGCGTCGCCTTGAATTCTGGAAACCCCGCCGAACAGCAGCAGCGTGATGCTACGCACTTTGAGCCCCTGAGATAACGCCACCAGCGAGTGCCCCAACTCATGCGCCAACACTGATGTGAACAGCAACAGAGTTGTGAGCAACCCGGCAATCCAATACTGGGTAGTCGACCAAAAGCTGAAGAACGAAGGATAGGCAGCGGTTGCCAACGACCAAGTGATAATTGCGACCGCGATTAACCAGGTCGGATTAATTTCGACCGGAATTCCAAAAATCGTGAATAGTTTTACTGAACCACGCAATAGCTCGAAGATGTCCTCGTAATAAAAACTAGAAGCTCTAGTTGCTCAAACCTTAAGCCTATACGCACACGTCAAATTCGGTCGAACGCTGCGATACAACTTACGAGAAAAACTACAGTTCGGTCGTTATTCATTCCGCAGTACCCCGGGACGGGACTATCATGCACGAGTCCTCCACTATCGAGAAAATAATCTGAACGCCCGAATGTCCTTTCAACCCACCGATATTGAACCAGCACGATGAAATCGTTCAAACAACCTTTTTACGGATGGTGGATCGTCGGAGCCGGTGGAATAGTCCAGTGGTACACATCTGCCATCTTCTGGCGTGGCTTTCAAGCGTTCGTCCCACCAATATTAGAAACGTTCGGGTGGAGTAGAGGCGTGATGGGAGCGGCAATATCGCTTCAGCGTGGTGAGAGCGGGATGATTTCACCGTTTGTCGGCGTAATTCTCGATAAATACGGCCCACGTAAAGCGATGGCGTTCGGCGTACTCCTCACCGGTGGTGGCTTCGTATATATGAGCCAAATGCAATCTCTTTGGCAGTTCTACCTAGCCATTGGGTTGCTCACTCTCGGGATGTCGTTCGGGACGTTCATCGTATTCGTAGTTACAGTCGCCAACTGGTTCGTACGAAAGCGTGCTCGAGCTCTAGCCACCTTGATGTCGTTCTCGGCAGTTGGAGGAATCACCCTTCCGATCCTCGTCGCATCGATCGACACCTTCGGGTGGCGCGAAGTGTTGCTGGCATGCGGAATCGGATTCTGGTTGATTGGATTCCCAGCGACGCTTGTGATGCGGAAACGACCAGAAGACTATGGCATGGTCCCCGACGGCGGACCAGATGATGACCTAGTCAACGGCAAAGCAAATCGGGCGGGCCGAATCCGAGAGCAAGCCATCACGATGCGACAAGCCATCAAGCTACGTTTCTTCTGGCAACTCGCAATTGTCACTAGCCTCGGTCAACTCGTAAGTTCAACCAATCTATTCCACTTCGCTGCTCTCTTGGACTACGGCATGACTGCCGCTCTGGCCGCCGCAGCAGCGGGTGCAGTCGCTATCGGCGATCTAAGTGGGCGAGCCGGTATCGCCGTGATTGGTGACCGCTTCGACAAACGCAAAATGCTCACCACTGCGATGATTATGCAAACCATCGGAGTCGCCGGGCTCGCCGGGATCAACGCCGAAGTATTCGGAGTTAACCTAGGACTCTGGCCGCTGCCGCTATTCGTCGTGTTCTTCGGACTAGGATTCGGATCATCTATCCCGCTTAGACTCTCGATCCTTGGAGATTACTTCGGCAGAACAAGCTACGGGTCGATCGTAGGGCTAACCAGTTCTGTAAACGCTCTGTTTGGTGCAGCGGGGCCCGCTCTAGTCGGCTTCATATACGACGGAACCGACAGTTACCGATTAGGCTTCACAACGCTCGCGGTGATGCTAGTCATATCTATTCCGCTGGCACTTGGGTTAGAGCCAGCAGGAAGGGTGGCAGCGAAAGCTCGACAGTTAACGCGACGAAACTATCGTGAAAGAAATCGTTTCGAATCGTCCAAATAGCAATGTTGACTGCATCTCAATTGATGAACCAGCGTTTATAGGTGACTAGTTCTAACGTCCCGACTTACTGATCAAGCGAGCGACGAACGATCCATCTGGCCTACTGATCAGCACAACCACAACAACTGAGCCTACTTCGGCGGTATCGCCGCGGTACAGTGTCGCCCGATTCACTGTAAATACTCGACCGTTGATTACCCAAATATCGCCGTCAATCGCCTCTATCACCCCAGACACGCTCAGTTCAACAGTACCCTGCTGCTCAGAGTTAGTGCCTGACGATTCGCCTTCAAACTTGACCTGGAAGTTGATCGAAATAATCACACCCAAATTCGAATCGACAGAGTCTCTGATAAACAGCACTTCAGAAACCAATGTACTTATTTCGGTACCACGCTCTCGGGCGTCCGCAATCAATTCAGTTAATGGCCTGAGCGACTGAATCTGGTGACCGTTCGACTGAATAGAAGTTTCACGCCCTATCCAAAGATCGAACTCCCTACCGTCCACCAATTTCACAACAACGTATCGAGCGCTGTCTGGAATGCTCACAAGAGTTCCGCGGGATTGAATGAAGTTATCCGAAACAACCGAAAGCTTCTGAACAATCCCAGAATCGAGCACGTAGAAAACTATATCGACGCGATCACCGCGCTCCATATTCAACAGCGACCTTATAGGCACGCCGTTTTTGATCAGGTTTTCACCGAGCGGAGTTTCGGGCATCTGAAGTTCGATCAACTTCGTTTCGGTTGATTTACCAGAAAGAACTGTCAGTTTGCCTTCGTTGAAATTCACACTAGTGATGATTCCGGACGCCTTGCCAACCTTCGGAGACTCAATCGAAACAATCGTTCCAACGTTGTAGAACGTCCCTGCACGCCCAGTCACTGAATACACCCCGCTAACGATGTTCATTCCGGCGACCACCGAGCTAAATTTCACTCGGCGCTCGTCAACAATCACCCAAGTTTCGTCTGTAATCAAAACAATCAGCGACTGTCCGTTAACACCCGTCACCTGAAATCGATCAGGCTCACGACCGATACCCGTGACAGTTCCGGAGAACTTCACGTTCTTACGCGATACCACTACTAGTCTCGTGAGATCGCTTGATTCGGTATCGAGCCGAGTGGCATCAATAACCAGATCGCCAATCTTCACATCAGCGATCACCGCAGCACTGCCATTACGAACAATCTGTGCGTCGTCCCAAACCGTGAGTCGAACAAGTGCTCCATCAGTCGGTCGAATCGTTATGACGGCAGCATCAAGGTCTAGCGATTCGACTATCCCTGAAATATGATCCTCACCCGACGGCGCACTCGAACGTGCACGAATTGCCAGTGCGCGAAGCGTGACGTCAGATCCAGTAATGTCTGAAATTGAGTCAGCGCTCGAAGATTCGAACTGAATATCTACAGATTGGCCCGCATCAAGCGCTGAAATTCCAGACGAATGACCGTCGAGAGTAATCTCAGTCTCACCAGTAACCTTCGCAGCGACTTTCATACCCTGTTTCTCGTTCGTTGCAATCACGATGCCAAGCGCATCTTCAAGTGACACATCGATTTCTACGAGAGTGATCACGCCAGTGAATGCTCTACGTGATTCGTGTTCTAGAATCGCCTCCAACTCACTCAAAAGTCGCGACTCACGCACGTTGATCGAAACGGCGGTACGCACTTCGCCTTCGATCAAGTACTTCACTTCGAGCTCGCTAGCAGGGTCTATAAACCGTCGAACGTCGGACAAAAGCTGAGGATTAGACGCAGTGCCGGAAATTTTATCGAGAAGATTTTTAGGCAAATCGACAGTCGTCTTTTCTCTGTCGTAACTGAACTTGACTGAGAAAGGATTCACGCCCTGCACTCCGGTCGGAACTATCGTGAACGATCCGAATCCAATGTCATCAACCAGACCACCAGATATTTTCAACAGTGGTTGAACTTCGCCGCGTGTTTGTGCAGTTGTCTTATAGATTCTTTGGAGCTCTTCGAAACGACGTTGAATCTCTTGGTACTGGGCAGCTATTTTATCTAGGACATCTTGATCTTCTCGATCGGAGTCAAGAACACGCTTTAGAGCTCTCGCAGCATCGTCCAAAGAAGAAAGATGTTGAGTTCTGGCATCGATAGCGATCTGGGCCAACCGAGCAGACTCCGCCTTGTCGGAAGCTTTATCCTGGGCTTTTTGAATCCGCTCGACAGTTGCACTTGTTAGTTCGAAACCAATCGCTGTCAAAATTCCACTAGAACGATCCAAACGAGCGACCATTGTTATGCCGTCACCGACCAAAGGAGCGTCGATTCCCGCTGGGATAAGCACATTTACAACACCGCTGTTACGAGTCTGAATCGACAGGTGGTCGTCAGTAGCGCTGCTAACAACACCGACAACGTGCTTTGTGGTCGGCTGAGTGTTGGCGACACGAACGAGAGTTCTGAGTGCTACAAGATCATTATCAGCATTTCTCGTTGCAGTCGAAATAACTCGGTCACCATCAGCTATCTCCTCGACGAGCGCCCTGTTCGAACCGATTCTTAATTCAGACTCAGAGTCGAACGTGAGAGTGACCAGACCTGAATTAGAAGCGATCACAATGGCACTTGGCGGTCGAACTTCAACAGCCAGTCCGAAAATAGCCTCAATATCGGCAGGCCTCACTTCAGCTTTGACGCCTTGGCTACCAAATGCGAACAAAACGGCAACAAACGCGAGCAAAAACACCAGCTGCGGACGAATGGTGCGAACGATCATACTTTTAGTCGACGTAAACATTGTTAGAAATTGCTGAACGGCTTCAGTCGGCCCCCAGCTCAATAATTCTGAAGCATACGCAATTACGCTTTTGTTACTTCTGAATGCAATAGGAATCACTCTGAGCTGCTCGTCTGGCTGAGTCGTCATGGCACATCCTCCGGTGGAATGGAAATAATCGCCAAGGATGAGCTGTGGAAACTACCATCCAAATTACTTGCAAGAACGTCAACAAAATTCGGACCAGGCGCCAAAACGATCGTTAGCTCGAACGTACCATCAGCCTGAATTTCAACGATCACATCGTTCACGCTCACGATCGCATCAGCTGATGTGATTCCACGAAGCAATACCGTGTCGCTTCGCACGATACTTTCATCTCCGATGCCCTCAAAATCCAAAGCCAGATTAAATGTGCCTGAAGAGGCCGTCGGAACTGCCGACGGAGTCGGAATCACCGTAGGAACGGCAATCGGCGTAGGAACGGCAATCGGCGTAGCAGTTGGTTCTGGAGTAGCGGTAGGAACCGAAGTCGGTGTCGGCGGAACCATCGTTGCAGTCGGCAATGGAATCGGTGTCGAGGTAGGAGTCGCTGGCATGGGCGTGTATCGTGCGCGACTCTCCACGCACCCGGTGATGGCAAGCGACAGCAAACCAACGAGCACAAAGGACAACCTAGCCACGTGTGCAGATCGCCGCGTATAGCGCCCTAGCGTAACGAACATCATCGCTTTAATGGTCGGTTGTCGAGAGGCAACGACAGTGTGAACGTAGTCGAATGCGCGTCCGACTGACTACCGTTCAATGCTTGTGATTCGACCACCAATTGACCACCGCATCGCTCGGTAAGTGAACTGGCGATAAATAATCCCAATCCAGAACTTTGCTTTTCGCTGCGGGCCGAAAGCTCAGGGGTCCAACCGCGGTCGAACACGTGAGCGAGATACGATTCAGCAATTCCTGCGCCGTCGTCCCACACCCTCACCAAAAACTCCGATTCCGTTCGAGTCATTCGTATTTCAACATGCCCCTCAGCGAATTTGGCAGCGTTATCGACAAGGTTCGTGATGACGTGATCTAGTGCCGACCCATCGCCATAAATGAGACCAAACTCACTCGGCTCGCACCACCACACAAGCTCAAGACCACGCTCGCGGGCGATCGGTGTATACCGATCCGAAACATTTCGAACAATCGCCGCAGCATCCACCGGTTCAATTACGGGAGACGCCGTGTCATCTTCAAGATCGACCAACACACGTACGTTTTCGATCATTAATCGGAAATTCGGTGCCTGATTCTCGATCTCGTTCAGAAGTTCGACGACCATGTGCGGAGTGACTTCGCCGGTTTCATTCAGCAGGGCACGGGCCTCACGCTGCTTTCCAAGAATTCGCCGAAGCGGGCGTCCCATGTCGTGAGCGAACGTATCGAAATAATCCTGCGTTACCTGGCTCCACGTTCGAGTTCGATCGCCAGTAAGGGCTTTCGTGCGTCGAGCGATAATCTGAAAACCAATGACCGCCACGACTGACCCCAGCACGAATACGCCGGCGCCGATGTAAGCGACAGGTTCGATCCACCAGAGCGATCCTGGAGTTAGCGATTCGCCAATAAATGGCGAAAGCAGTATTAACAACAGCCCAGTTCCGGCAATTGCTAACCCAATTAATTTCAATATTTTGAGCGACTGATCGTTCAAACAGCCCAGTTCCTAATATTCAACTACCGTAGTTTTCGTCAATCCCTAGGGTTTACCAATCGGTACCCACGGTTTCGCACGTTGATAATCAACTCATTAGCGCCGAATTCTCTTGATACGGCCCTACCAAGTGAAACTTTCAGTTCACGAATTCGAACTCTGAGCGAGGCACGCGAATCCTCACCATCGGAAAATCGTTCTAGCCGTGAGAACGGGACCAGCTCGCCTTCAGATCGATACATTGCCGAGGCAAGCTCGCTCAATATCTCCAGTTTCATGCCCTGAATCTCGCGAATCAAATCACGTCTTTCGTTTTCGATTACGTAAACAGCGGCATTCGCTGCATCAATCTCAAAAAGGGTTCCGATCTTGATTGTTTCAGGAGCTCTGCCAATCAAACGTCGTAATCTGAGCACGACTTCTTCAGGGCTCGCCAGCTTGTCGATAAAATCGACCGAAACGCTTACGCTCAGGCTTGCGTTCACAGCGGTGTCACGGTACGGACCCTGAGTGTACTGAGTGAACATCAAGACCGGCATACTGCTATCTCGTTCAACGATTTTTTTAAGGATCGATAAGCCTTTGAATCGATCTGAATCGTATTCGCCAAACCTAACGTCTAACAATACCGCCGACGGTCGCTCTGTTTCAAGAGCGAACAACGCCTGAGTCTCATAATCTTCACCCGTCAGATGCGGGCCTTCTGGCGCAACAACGATCGGTCTAAATCCGTCAGTCTCCAAACGCCGCAAAACTGAACGCATAAGATCTGACATGTGCTCGTCGTCTACAACGAGAATTTTCTGGCCGCGACCAGCACTTTTTGAAGTCAAAACATTCCTCTGCGGTTGCCTACCGAAATTCGTGTGAACCTACGGATGAAACTGCCACAAGAATCGATCTCAATCGACTCTATCATTCACCCGGCCATTACTTCTCCTCATGCAATCCGCATGATGTGAGCAATACGTTCCATTTTCCCTGAGCAGCGTTCCCAAATAGTTACGCCGACATCGACGATAAGGTTTCACTCCAAAATGCACTAATCTCTACCGGCAAAACCCTTAATAGGCTCGACTCATAGTTGAGGGAACGCTATCCTCGCTAGACCACACTTTTCCACCCTCCATTCCTGAGAAATATCTGCCTGTGACCGACCAGTTCGTCCACCTCCACAACCACTCCGAGTTCTCGTTACTCGACGGGTTCAGCAGGTTGGACGACATGGTTAACAGGGCGGTGGAATTAGATCAGCCAGCAATCGCGCTCACCGATCACGGCAATCTGCACGGTGCGATCGATATCTATCAGTCGGCGAAAAAAGCCGGTATCAAGCCGATCATCGGTGTTGAAGGCTACGTAGCCGACGGTGCACGTGACGAACGCAACCCCCAGAAGCGGTCTCCGTTCCACATGACTCTGCTTGCGCAGAATCGAGTCGGCTACCAGAACCTCCTCAAACTGGTCACAGCGTCACACATCGAAGGGTTCTACTATCGCCCACGTATGGACCGAGAGATTCTCGAAAAATACTCCGAAGGTCTAATCGTCCTTTCCGGCTGTCCCTCAGGCGAACTGGCGAGGTACATCAAAAACGGCGACATGGATGCCGCTCACGAAACTCTCGAGTGGTACGGAAACGTTTTCCAAGATCGCTACTACCTCGAAATGATGATGCACGAGCATGTGCCTGATCAGGCTGAGATCAACCAAGCTCTCATCCAGCTAAGCAACAATACCGGCTTGCCGATGGTTGTGACGAACGACTCTCACTACGTCAGACGCGAAGATTCCGAAGCGCAAGACATCCTCACCTGCATCCAGACCAACTCAAATATTAAAGATCCCAAACGGCTTCACATGGAGGACACGACTTACTATCTGCGCAGCGCAGCGGAGATGCAGGCGGAATGGTCGCATCTACCCGAGGCTCTCGCAAACACAGTAAAGATCGCCGAATCGTGCGAACTCGAGCTCGAATTCGGACAGACATTCGTACCTCGTTATGCAACTCCTCACAACAAGCCTTCGATGGATTACCTCAAAGAGCTTTGCCACGAGGGTATGAAGAAACGATTCGACAATAATCCGAGCCAAGAAGTTCTCACACGACTTGAGCACGAACTTGGAATCATAGAAGCAACTAAATTCGCCGACTACTTCCTCGTTTGCTGGGACATCTTCAACTTCGTCAACGAAAAGGGAATTCTCTCTGCCGTCCGTGGTTCTGCCGCTGCAAGCCTGGTTCTCTACTGTCTAGAAGTTACTCAGATCGACCCTATCGAGGCTGATCTGTTCTTTGAGCGGTTCCTCAACGTCGAACGTCGTGAGATGCCAGATATCGACATGGACTTCGCCGACGATCGCCGGGAAGAAGTAATCAAGTACTGTATCGATCACTACGGGCGTGAGCACGTCGCCCAGATCATCACTTTCGGTACACTCGGTGCGAAGGCAGCGATTCGTGACACGGCACGAGCACTCGCACTCCCGCTCGAACTCAGCGACAAACTCGCCAAGATGGTTCCGCTAACTCTCAACATCAAGTTGAAAGACGCAATCGCAGAGTCCGCAGAACTGCGAACCGAAATCAGCCGCAACCGAGACGCACGTGAACTTATCGAAATGGCGCAGCGGGTCGAGGGATCAGTTCGCCACGCCAGTACCCATGCCGCAGCCGTTGTTATTTCAGAAAAGCCGCTAACTGATTACGTTCCCCTGCAACGCTCGACCAGCAAAAAAGAGGATGCAAGCCCAACAACCCAGTACTCGATGAAACCCGTCGCCGACGTCGGGTTGCTCAAGATGGACTTTTTGGGGCTCGCAAACCTCTCAATTCTCGATCAGTGCGTGAAGCTAATCGCCGAAACCACCGGTGAGCACATGGGCGTTTACGACGTGCCGATCGACGATGCCAAGGCATTCCAAATACTTGGTGAAGGCGACACGTTTGGCGTGTTCCAGCTCGAATCCGAGGGAATGCGAAAAAACGTTAAGCTGCTAAAACCGACGACGATCAATGACCTTGCTGCCATGATCGCGTTGTACCGCCCGGGCCCGATGGAACACATCGGAACATTTATCGAGGCGAAGCACGGCCGAGCTGAAATTTCATACCCGCACGAAGATCTTCGAGAACTTCTCGAACCGACTTACGGCGTCCTCGTTTATCAGGACCAAGTAATGCTCATTGCTCAGGCGTTCGGCGGATACACACTCGGTGAAGCCGACATCCTCCGCAAGGCAATGGGTAAGAAAAATGTCGCGGTGATGAAGGCCGAGCACGAAAAATTCTCCAAAGGTGCGCTCGAAAAAGGCTACACCCAGGACCAAGCCGACACTGTTTTCAAGCTAATGGAGCCGTTCGCTGGTTATGGGTTCAATAAAGCCCACGCAGTCTCCTACGCATACATCGCGTACTGGACCGCCTACTTCAAAGCTAACTACTCAACCGAGTACATAGCAGCTGTCCTCGACTCAGCGTCTGGCAATCCCGAGAAGGTTGGCATGGCGATACGAGAGGCGGGCCGACTGAACATCGCCGTTAAGCCACCAAGCATCAACTACTCCGGATCTGGATTTACTATCGAGCGTGACGCCGAAGGCAACGACGCAATTCGGTTTGGAATGGCAGCTGTCAAAAACGTCGGAGCAGCAGCGGTTGACCTCATGGTCGAAGTACGTGAAGCTGCGGGTACGTTCAAAGACATCGAAGACATTTGCCGCAGGGTCGACTCCAAATCTCTGAACCGTCGAACTCTCGAAAGTTTGATCAGAGTCGGAGCATTCGACGAGTTTGGCGGACGAGGAAATCTGCTCGAATCGGTCGAACGAATAATCGCAGCGATACAACGACAAACGAAGCTTCGCGAGTCTGGTCAAACATCGATGTTCGACATGCTGGGCGAATCTGTCCCGGCCCCGATGGTCGAGATCGAAATATCAGGATCGGACGACACAACAGATCAAGAACGTGTGATCTGGGAGCGCGACCTACTCGGTGTCGAACTGACTCAGAGCCCATTCACTCGAGAAATGCGGCAACAACCAGAGAACATCATCGTCTTCGCAGCTGATATCACAGCTGATTTATCCGGACAGAAACGTGCCGCTCTCGGGCAGATCAACAATATTCGAGAACTAACCACCAAGCGTGGCGACAAGTTCATATCGCTAAATCTCACGCTACTCGATGGCGATATAGAAATGGTCGTTTGGCCAAATATCCTTGAACAGAACCCGCCCCTGTGGGAGAACGGAAATTTTGTATCTGTATCCGGCGAGGTTCGCGAACGATTTGGAAGAGTCTCGCTGTCGATTGAGACAGCTACTGAATATCAACTCAAATCTGAAGGACAGACCGAAGCCGAGGCGGAAACAGCCAAAAACGAACCTGCTCCTGTGGTAAGAGCCGGATTCAACGAAGCAAGCCAACCTCGCCCGGTGCTGAACGATCCGGTCCAGCACACTCCGCCACCAAGTAAGCCAGTCGCTGTTGCACCGCAGGTCAACGAAGCGCCATCTACCAACTACAACAACTCGGCTCCGCCCATCGCAGAGCCTACGCCAACAACTACTGAGGAAACTACGCTGACAACCGAATCCGCTGCCCCTAATGATCTCAACCATATCGACAACGGTATGAATGTTGGCCCGGTGCTTGTGCGAGTAAAAGAAACTGGCGACGCGGCCCACGATCGCTACCGCGTCGAAGACATCATGAGGTTGTTCGCTGAATTTTCGGGTTCTGACCCAGCGATACTTGAGATCGAAACAGGCGTAAAAGTAGTTCGCCTTGAGATGCCGTTTACAGTCCAATCAGGACCACTACTTACAGACCGTCTTCACGACCTGCTCGGCAGTGGTTCGGTTCGAACTGCAGTCGTATAACTTTCGTGATCTAACTCTCACGGCCGCCATTCATATCGAAAAGCCGAGAGCCACACACTCACACCGATTCTTGGAGCTTGACGATGAACTGGGAAGTGCTCACCACAGCCCCCGATCAACTCATCGGTGAATCGTGGTGCGGTCTCATTCGAGCAGCGGGTGTAGATTGCAAGCTTCAGCCTGGCGACGCAGTGGGCTTTATGGGCGTTTCAGTATTTCCGGTTCGACTTATGGTGCGGGCGGGAGAAGTCGAACTGGCACAGTCAATCCTCGATCGATACTTGGCGGACGACGAAGAACCGCCTGAAAACTATCGCGAAGAATCTGAAGAGACCACCGATACGCTCGACTAGCGATCACTCTCAGATCGCCACCCAGACTCCATAGCCAACAATCTAGATTTCAGTGGCAATCCAGCGCCACCAAATCCGCCCAATGCTCCGCTCGAACTAATCACCCGATGACACGGCACTAACATCGCCAATTTATTGCGAGCCATCGCCTGTCCAGCTCCGCGAGCAGCCTTCAAATTACCCGCCTGCTCGGCTAGCCAGCCATAACTACGAGTTTCGCCGGCAGGTATCGATCTGCAAGCGTCCAACGCAGCCCTGAAGAACGGTGTCGATGAACGAGTGTCGATCGGAATATCCGTAAGGTCAATCGGCTCACCAGCGCAATACGCCATAATCAGAGCACGAGTATCGGCATGCTTCTCAGGATCGTGAACCGCTGAAATCACTTCTGGTTGAACGTGATCAAGGGCTAACTCTGGCGAATCCTCGGTCAGGCTCGCCCGAACGATCCCGCAGTGGGAAGCGACAATCGCAACCCATCCCATATCGGTATCGAACACATCGTAGGTTAGATCTTCTTCGATTCGACTCTTCGCCACTCTAAACGCTCCGTCCCTCGCTGAGTTCTGGACCCATTCCGCCCAACTGTCGAATACGGTGGGCGATCAATGCACGGGCAACCTTGCGCCACGCACTATTGAGATTCTTTCTCCGTTCATCGTCATCTTCAGTTCCTTGCGAAGGCCCTGCATAAACCTGTCGCTGGAACTCGATAGCAATGAACGTCGCATGCTCTTTAGCAGCAACCGTCTTCTCGCCCAATTCAGTAGCGAACTCCAACGCAGTCTGAGTCGGTCGGCGCTTCATTCCGAGTAATGACGAAAGCCGCCCCATACGGGCATACGCTCTCGTCGGTCCGTCCATTCCTCGCAGGCTCAACCACCAAGCGAACATCACGAGCCCGATTACAGCGACTACACCACCAGCCCATGCAAACATCCCCCACGGGATGACTATGCCTTCTTCAATTGATGCATCGTCTTGAACAGGCAACTCGCCGTCCGATTGACGAGATTCACCTGCTAGCCGTTCGAGATCGGCAATATTTAGCAAGTAGTCAGCGTCGTCTTCTGCGGAACCGATTCTGCCAGCCGCAAACGGATCTCCCCCGCCAACTGCCGGTGCCAAACGGCCACGGGCAAGCGACGATCGTCCTGGGGTCACTTCATAGTCGATCCAGCCGTACTCGGGGAAGAACACCTGTGTCCATCCATGACGATCTTTATCACGAACTAGGAATAATCCAGCGTCCGACACGTATTCACCAGCAGCCCAACCAGCAACAAATCGTGCTGGAACGCCGACCGACCTCAACAGCACAGCTGCCGACGATCCAAAGTACTGGCTGTAGCCCTTTGCCTTTGACGGGTCGCAGTTTGGATCGACGCTTGCGCATGGTTCGTCTTTAGTCTGGAACAAGAAGTAGTAAATTCCGTCGACACCAAACTCAGGACCCGAAATCTCCAGCGAATACTCCTGCTGTTTCAGGAACGCCTTCACCGCTTCGGCTTTCTCGAACGGAGTGACAGCCCCGGCATCACGGATAATCTGTGAAGCCAGTAACCCGACGTCCACGGGTAGTGATTGAGGCAATTGCAGATATCTGTCGGATACCCAAGTCGGATAGTTTGTTCCCGCTTCATTTAGCTGATCGTCGGTCGCCAGCGAAACGAACGTCTGTATGGAGAACGTGTCTTCTTTAGAAATCTCGCTAGAAAGCTGAACTCCGACCTGCTCGATAGGCGAATTACGTTCGATACTTAGCCGCCGCGCCAGACCCGTTTCATTATCGGTATCTACAGTCACATTGATCTGCCCCCAGTCGACTGATTGGACAACGGTGCTGAACGGGATCACAACTGTTTCGAACTTCTCTTCATCACCATCTTCATCAACAACGGTTCGGGTAATAACCTGCTCCTCACCCGTAGTGTCGGCGATCTGAAGCGCTTCCAATACTTCTTCGACAAGTTCAGGTTCGGTGAGACTCTGGGCATTCAGTTGTGTCTGCCTGAACGACTCGGCTGGCACTAAATCGCTCAACGCTAATCTGACTGCGAAGGAAATATCTCGCAGATCCGCCGGAAGCTGGCTAATCCTCGCCACCGAACCTGTCAGCGGCACGTCCCATCGCATCGGATTCAATATTTGAACTGTGGATTTCCTGTCGACCGAGAAGACACCACCTGCAGGCACAACCGTCTTAGTATCCACAAGCGGAACGTAAACCTGCGAAACCCGCTCCCTCTCAAGTTCATTCGGAGCCAAGGTTAATGCGGAACGAGGCGGTGCTTCAACCTCAGTGCTCGCGTCAGTCAACCAGCCCTCAGAGCTGTATCGCTGATACACACGTCCGGCGTACGGCACCACGTACTTTGATCGCACCCACATCAACGGCTCATCGGTCAATTCGAGTGATCCGCCGAACGCCATCGTCTGAGAGGGCGTCGAAAATAATGCTTTGGTGCCCGGGCCATCTACGCCCGCCAGCAATCGATTCGCCGGCTCTTGCAAAGCGTAAAACGGTGCTCTGAAAATGTCCCATGCATCATGAACTTGCTCAGACCGTGGTTCCCAAATCGGAAGTAATGCACTAATCAGCACAATGGGCAACGCAAACAGTAACCCGTCCTGCACAGTCGCCCAAGCCAATTTCTTCGAATAGGTAATACCTTGTGCCCGCCACCGTTCAATCCGACGCACGGTAGTCAGGTGGGCGAATAACGTAATTCCACCAACTAGGAACAAGAAGAACGTGTGTTCATGTTCACCGTGTCGATAACTAAGATTCGTCAGGATCACCAGCGACAGCAATATCGTAGGAAGCCATGGCGAACGGAACCTGAACGTGAGAGCCGTCACCCCGTATCCAACAATCCACGATGCCGCCATGAACATCAGAGCAAATGGCACGGTATCGGTACTGATTCCACCCGATTGAGCAGTCGTAATCCAAGCAGAGAATCGTGCGAACCCATCTATCGACCTCGCTATCGGCTCGGTGCCTGCAGCCTCTACAGTTCCTTGCCACATGACCACAAAAAATCCGAGACCAACGACGTAGACAATGTTGATATACCAGTTGAAATTCAGTTTCGAAACAACAAACGCTGCAACCGTTCCCATCAACAGAGTCGGGATCACCGAGGGAAGATCGCCCCAGCCAGCCAGCTGTACTGACCAACCGACGTTGGCCATCATATAAATTAGTATTCCAAGAGCTACCCAATCTTGGACCGGCGCAAATCTAGTTATCGAATCGGTGAAAGTTGTAAGTCGACCTTCAGATGTGCTGAGCTCCTCGAACTTAGGTGGACCCGGCACGTCATTCAGGAAGTCAGTGGCGGCGACGATTCTCATTCGTCACCGTCCTTATCGTCTATGTTGTCCGTGGCACCACTACTACTCCCAGTCGCATCCGAAGATACCGAAGTTGTTTTTAAAATATCCGAATGAGCCCTGACCGACGCTTGTCTTAGGCCTTCTTGATCTCCACCTAAGCGACTCAACAACGCGCTGGCTATCGAGTCGCCACGTGCCACCGGGTAAGTTGAAACACCCATTGCCGTCAGGTGATCCAACGCATTCCTATTCGACTCGCCACTATATGACCCTCGATCGATCAACACAGCGCTCACTCGAACACCACGTCGTGCAAGTCCGCCTAATGCTTCGACCCACGGACCATCACTCGTGGAAGTAATCACAACGAGTGATGTATTTTGACCAAGATCCCGCTCTAACTCAGCAAGCGATTCGAGAAGTGTCACGTCACCAACGGGCTTACTCGCAGCTATGTGACGCATGATTTGCTCACGCTGATGAGCCGATCGTTCTGGCGCCGCCACAAGCGACTGACTGCCGTGGGCGGCGTATCCAACCGGCAAAAATCCCTGGTTGTACTTATCGATAACCGACGCAGCAACCGTGGCGCCCATCTCATCTGTTGTGTCATCACCAATCGCGGCAAATGAATCTGCGTGCTGATCAAATAGCACCCACATGTCGCTCGATGAACCCTGATCGAACTGCTTCACCATCAGTTCGCCTGTTCGAGCGGTCGACAGCCAGTGAATCCTGCCTAACGAATCGCCCGGTTCATATTCACGAACCGAAGCTACATCCGTGCTCAACACCCGAGCGCGTTGGCAGCGAGAGTTATCTCCTACCAAATGAATCGAAGGAGAAGCGAAGTCTGGAATATCTACGATTTTTGGATATACGAGAACTGTCTCGTGTCCACCAAATTGAATTTCCTGCGGAAACATGCTGAACGGATCGGAAGTCCGTGCCACCAGAGGGCCAACAGAGTATTCACCACGACGGCTCACAGTTCCCGACATTTCAAGGCGATCAAACGCCACCATCAAACCAAGACTCGCTACCTGTTTGAACTGGACACCCGGTAAATCTGTCTCGTCCTCGACTTCAACCCACGCCTTCGGTGTTCCACCGCTGTTTCGTAGAATTACGGTCTCTGATATCGAATCGCCAACGGTATACGGACCTTTGGGTCGTTGAACTTCCGCAGTCATCTGTTCGGAACTGCTTTTCGCCCAAAGCCAACCAGCCAGCAACAAAATAGCGAGGGCATAGTATAGCCGTACTGAGAGATCGAATCCAGTCGCCATTCCGGTTAGGAACTCGACGATCATCACCACGATAATTCCGTACAGAATTGGATTTCGCTTCAAACGTCGTCCAGAGCTGCTCGACCGACGTTCAGAACCAACTGGCGTTGGTCTGTCGTTTTGATTTTGTGTTGACCTGAAAGAGCGAACCATAAAATTCGATACTAGGAACCGAATGAACGGTTCACACCGATGTAGCAGCTAAAACGGGTTGAAAACTAAGATTTTCTAACGCTGGCACCAGGCACATAAACCTGATTAAGCACATCGTTGATGACTGTTTCTTGAGTAACCTCTCGCATTCTTGCCGATGGAGTCAGGAGCACTCGATGAGCGAGAGTTGGAATCGCAATCGCCTTGATATCGTCGGGAACTACATAGTCGCGGTCGTGAAGCATCGCATACGCTTTGCCGCCCTTCATCAGGTTGATCGATGCTCGAGGAGAAACTCCCAGAGCCGCCTCAGGGTGCAGCCTGGTGGCATTCGCTAATTCCACAATGTACTGCTTCACAAGCGCGTCAATAAACACTTCTTCGGCCGCGAGCTGAAGCTTGCTGATATCGTCGGGAGTACAAACTGCTTTGAGCGAATCGATCGGATCACCGTGCTCACGTCGATCCATAATCGCCACTTCTTGCTGGGCATCTGGGTAACCAAGAGAAATCCGCATGAAGAATCGGTCAAGCTGCGCTTCAGGCAGCGGGAACGTGCCTTCGTACTCGATCGGGTTCTGCGTCGCCAGCACCATGAACGGACTCGGTAGCTTCCTTGTCACACCCTCAACCGTAACTTGTTGTTCACCCATTGCCTCAAGCAATGCAGATTGAGTCTTCGGGGTAGCGCGGTTGATCTCGTCGGCGAGAACAATCTGCGCCATTATCGGGCCCGGTCGGAAATTGAATTCACCGGTCTGTTGATTAAATATTGAAGCGCCTGTCACATCGCTCGGCAGCAAGTCTGGGGTGAATTGCATACGTCGATAATCGCAGCCCGTCGATGTGGCGATCGATCTCACCAGCATCGTTTTACCGACGCCCGGTACATCTTCAATAAGAACGTGCCCGTTGCTTATAAGCGCAACTAGCACAAGCTCCACGGTATCGCTTTTGCCAACAATCACGTTGCTGACATTTTCTATCAGCGTGTTGACGAGCGTTTTCGAATCAGCCGTAAGAGTCAATTACATCTCCCCTGTTTGCCGTTTTCAACCTGATCAAGGTCCGACCAGCCTGAGCGTGTCTTGGTTCATTGAACTTAACACGTACATTGTTACAGCTGTCGTTTTGGACTACCGAAGAAGTTTGGTGGGCGATGTAGGATTCGAACCTACGACCCCTTGCTTGTAAGGCAAGTGCTCTAACCAACTGAGCTAATCGCCCAAACATGCTGATAAACGAACCATCTTCCCGCCCTTAGCTACGTGAGTAACGTTCCGGCGGTTTCAAATGCCCTGTTAGGAGCCGTCGTAAACCAGTTCTTCAATTGTCGAAATATGACCTTCATCTGTCGCAAGCGCCGATTCTACACAGCGTTAGCGCAAAACGATCAGTCATATTGTCCGGCGATGCCCCGGCGGCGCAGACACAAAATGACTGAAATGCCTCAGGCATCAATAGCGCCACGATCAGATCGGAGCGCCATGGGAGAATATGGCGCGCTTGGCGGGATTTGAACCCACGACCTCAGCCTTCGCAGGGCTGCGCTCTATCCAGCTGAGCTACAAGCGCACAAATGTGGACGAATCCACGTATTGAATTTTACTGCAATAAACACAAATATGGTGCCGAGAGCGAGAGTCGAACTCGCACGCCCTTGCGGGCACTACGCCCTGAACGTAGCGCGTCTGCCATTTCGCCACCTCGGCACGAGGCAACAGGCCGTTTGTAAAGCCTGAGTGGTGGGCGATGTAGGATTCGAACCTACGACCCCCTGCTTGTAAGGCAGGTGCTCTAACCAACTGAGCTAATCGCCCGAACAACCAATTGTA
>JAQCHZ010000037.1 GCA_027618835.1 Chloroflexota bacterium
GGTCGAGTGTTTTGACTTCCGATCTGGGCGAGGTCTTTTTTCCGATGAAGCTGATCCGCATGGTTCTGTCAGAACTCAGTGTCGGGGGCAGAATAGCATCGTTCCTCATTCACTGAGGAGATCTTGTTCATGGCCTGTCCGCATTGCCTATCTACACCGTATCCAAGAGAAAGCACCGAACCTCGCTACGCTATCGGACGTTCTACTATGCGAACTGCGATAGACGTTTCAACGAACGAACCGGCACACCATTCAATCAATGATCTCCAATTCCCGAACGACATCGTTTTACTCGCTGTTTTCTGACGACTGAGATACAAGCTCGGATTCCGTGACGTTGCAGAGCTTCTTTTGCAGCGAGGATTTGAAGTCAGCTACGAGACGATCCGGGTATGGGAGTTCAGATTTGCACCATTGATCAGTGAAAATCTTCGTGCCGAACGCCGAGGTGTGGCAGGTCGTTCCTGGTATCTGGACGAGACATACATCAAGGTCGGTGGTCGCTGGCGATATCTCTACCGAGCGATAGATCGAGAAGGAAACCTGCTCGATTCGATGTTAAGCGAACATCGAGACAAGCATGTGGCTCGACGTTTCTTGCGGCGACTAATAGATAGTGCAGGGCAGAAGCCGCTGCGGATGACGACTGATAAACATCCTGCCTAAACGAAGGCAATTTGTTGGATCGTTGGTCGTAAAGTCTTACACCGACACAATCAATATCTGAACAACCTTATCGAGCAAGATCATAGATCGATCAAGCAGCGTTATTACCCGATGCTCGGCTTCGCCAAATTCGAGTCCGGTAGCCGGTTTTGCACGGCATTCGACGAACTACGAAACTATTTAAGAATCCAGTCCGCAGGCCATGAGCATGTTCCAGCGGGAGTTCGACGGAATATATTCACCGAAAGATGGTCGACTCTAATGACCGAGTTGTCAGCTCAAATACAGGGACCGATCGTGTATTCAGGTCGGCTTAATGGTGCAGTGAGCGCCGACTTCTGACAGAACCGTCTTCGAAGAACGTAGGTTGGAAATGATCCTTAAATTCAAAGACCCAGCACTAGGCTGGGTCTAAGTTGGGATTCATACTGGTCGGGGCGGCAGGACTCGAACCTGCGACCCCCCGCTCCCAAAGCGGGTGCGCTACCACTGCGCCACGCCCCGACACTGTCGTTTATTCCGATATCGGAACAAAGCAACCTAGCTATTGTATGACCGTAAACGCCGATTCACATAACCCAATTGGATGAATTATCGACAAACTTTGAAAATCTCTTGATTCATTCTCGACAACCCGCGTAAGTGAGCGACGACTGACCAAAAGTTAAACTTTCGACATATTGGGCGATTCACCCAATATTTGGGGGTCAGATGTATAGGAATTCGCCGAGTGAAGCGCGAGCGTTAATGGCAAGAACAGCAGAAATGCTGATTCTTACCTTTATTTCCAAACGATTACTAGATAAAGCGCGGATCCAAATCACGGGACTGCGACGGCGTTCTAGCTACGGCAACCCTAGGAATGCTTCACCGACAACGCACTACACAAGTAGTCGATGGATCCGCAACAAACTCACGTCCGGTCCGACGCTTACGTCGAGGCCATCCTCTAGGCGTCCTCCGTAATAGCCAGTACCGACGTTACTGGGCGGCCGGCTTTGCATCTTTCACAGGATTCAACATGCAAATGTTGATTCGTGGCTGGATGATGTACGAGCTCACTTCTTCCCCGCTTATGGTGGCGATGGTTACAGCGGCGATGATGATGCCGATGCTGTTTCTTTCTCTTGTAGGTGGCGCACTCGCTGACCGGTTTGATCGCAAGAAGATCACGATGGTTTCAGACATCGTCATGCTAGGAAGCTTCGCTGTTTTGTTCGGTGTTTCAGCGGCAGGCATCATGGCGCCGTGGCACATTCTTACTGTTTCCGTCGTCAACGGAATAGCCTTCTCGATGTCGGTTTCCTCAAGACAATCAATGATCTCGGGGCTTGTTCACCGTGAACAGATGCGGACGGCAGTGGGTCTTTCGGCTACGACCTACAACTCGGCGCAGATCATTGGTCCAGCTATCGGTGGGGCAATGCTGCCGCTATTCGGTGCCACATGGGCGTTGGGTGTCAGCACGATCGTGGTTATACCTGCGATTCTTCTCTACATGACCCTCAAACCAGTCCACCACTCAAGCGTGAACGACGCTAAGGGTTCTATCGTCGAGAACGTGAAGGCAGGGCTTGCCTACTCGTTCCATAATTCGACTCTCCGATTCTTGATGCTCGGCGCGATGGTGATGATCCTGACTGTTGGACCGTTCCAGTCGCTTATGCCGGTTTTTGCTGAGGATGTTCTTGGAGTCGGTGTTGGCGGTCTTGGCGTGCTGATGCTTGCAGCTGGATTCGGAGCATTGGCCGGATCGATCAGCGTGGTCGCTATAGGAGAATCCGTTGCTCATCAGAAACTTGAACTAGTGTTCGGGCTTCTTGCCGCTGCATCTCTAACGGCGTTCGCCCTGTCGCCTTTCTTTGCACTTTCGATTTTATTGGTGATGATTACCGCATTCGCAACAACCGGTTTCATGGTTGTGAACATGACAGTTGTCCAGATCATGACGCCCGAATACATGCGTGGTCGAGTAGTGAGCGTGCGATTCCTCGTTATTGGTCTCATGCCGTTCGGCGCTTTGTCGATGGGCGGCGCTGCCGAATCACTGGGTGCGCAGATAGCCGTGGCGATCATCGCTGGTGTTGGTGCCGTGGGGTTTGCATTGGTGCAGATCGCATCACGCATCTTCTCGCCTGCAGACTCTCAGTAAACTCCCAGCTATCCGTAACGTAACCGTAAGAACGGCAGAATAAAACTATTATGTATCGAGCAACTGGTGCCGGGTTAACGCCCGTAACCGGCGCCTGTTGCTCGTAACTTACGGGCGATCAATTTCCGACACGCCGCTTTATCTGCGTCGTTCACATTCCCTCAGAACAGAGGATTATCAAATGATCGTTTTCAAATCTTGCGTTCGTTGCCAAGGCGACGTTCACGTCAAATCCGACCAGCATGGCGAGTATCTCGACTGTCTGCAGTGCGGAGCCACGACCGACATTCCTAATCGAATCGACTTTGGCGTGCGCGCTGAAATTGCGTAATCACCATTGGGTGATCGGTCTCGCGTCAGTGCGAGTACAGCTGTCGTGAACCCCGACATCGGGATACTATCTCTGCCTACGCTGAGAATCATTGGAATCTAATTCACTAGGCGATCTCGATTGAAAATCAAATCCGTCAGTGCCGTTTACCCGAACTACCGGCACACTGTTCCCTCGTGGCGTACTCACCTCTGGCAAATCGTGATCCGTGTTGAAACTAGCACCGGGCAGATCGGATGGGGCTACGGCGGTGGCGGAAAAGCAGCTGTCGAAATAGTGAACGGTCACTTTGCCGAGATTCTGGTGGGTAAATCGTTCGATTCGGTTTCCGATATTTCCGATCTTTGGGATTTCCTCTACACAGCATCGATTCCCTACGGTCGTAAAGGCATTGCGATCATGGCACTCAGCGGTGTCGATCTTGCCTTGTTCGATGCGCTGGGCAAAGCCGAGATGAAACCGGTTGCCAAACTGATCAACGCCTCAACTAAGGATCGAATGCGTTGCTACGCGACCGGCCCCGACACCGATTACTACGCTGAACTCGGTTTCACGGCGCAAAAGTTCCCATTTCAGTGGCAGGGCGACGAGTCGGAAGCGGCTGGTGTCGCCATGGCTGAAAAAGCCCGTTCAGTATTTGGCAAAGACGCTGAAGTTATGTTCGACGTTTACATGACGTGGAATTCCGAGATTACGTTGCGGATGCATGAAGCACTCAAGCACGTCGGCATTCACTGGTACGAAGACATTCTCACTCCGGACGATCTTGAAGAACTCGGCGAACTGCGAATTATGAGTTCGGCGACGAGGATTGGGACTAGCACGACTTACCTAAGTTTACGAAGGAACTTCCAAATAACTTAGATAGTGATGCAGTCCTAAACCCTTGTTTCTAGACCTGTGCAGTGCACAAAAAGTGCATTACACAGTTCTCCCCTGTGGGGCGGGTCGGGCTTGAACCGACGACGACTGAATTATGAGTTCGGAAGCGACGACTGGGAGTAGACCGAACTACGCCAGTTTACGCAGGCACTTCCAAACAACTTAAGTTCCGACGCCCTTCTAAAACGGCCTCTGTTGGGGGAGCGAGTGCACGAAAAGTGCACACAGTCAGCCTATGACATTTTCCGGCTTATAGGGCGACTCTTCTTAAACATAAGTGGGCGTGGAAACTTTGCTTAGCGTCCAGAATTCAGCAAGAGTGAGGCGGGTCGGGCTCGAACCGTCGATCCAAGAATTAAGAGGCCGATGGCTAGTAATTAGCCGGGGGTGGGCCTAAAGTTAAGAAGCATTGCTAGCCCAACACCCAGGCCCCCTACTTGCGCCAATCCCCACAGCTCAAACTTTTTGGATCTATAGCTTGTCCTTGTAAACCTTTTGCGAATGTTCATCTCTGACAACACGCATAAAGAGTACGCGCATAAGTAAACTTCTTGGTCTGGCAATTGTGGCAGCCGAATTTTTTACGCTGCTGGGGCGGCGCGCACACCGACATCAAAACATACATGATCTCGGCGCCATGGCTATAGAAATCCTCGCCGCCGCGAATCGGCGCCGCTTACCGACAGCGGTTTTGGCGGTCGAATCTATCACTGGACTTGCGAATGTAGAAACACCAAAAAGTGAGGTGCTGCTTAGATCAATGGATGAGAATCGGCAGTGGGCGGAGCAGACTGTCCGGATCGACGAGCGCCCACCATTCGACAAGGTTAACGCGGCGCAACAACATATTTAGTGGGTGTGAAACAGTTCCATTGTCATCGTTTCCGGCTTGACCCCGGCGGCCTCCAACATTTGGGCCATCTCTGGCGCCTCGGTCGCCTTGAGGAACTCTTGGGCGGCTTCGATGGAGTCAAACTCATGGATGACGACCACATCGTTTCCGTCCGTCGACGAGCGAAGTGCCGCCTCCCTGGTAACCCCCATCTGAGACAATTGTCCGCGCTGGGCTTGGTATAACTGAAACCACGTGTCCCAGTCGTCGACGTGGTGACGTGCCATCAAGGTAATCATGACTTTCTCCTTTTCG
>JAQCHZ010000010.1 GCA_027618835.1 Chloroflexota bacterium
CGACGAACTGCGAAACTATTTAATAATCCAGTCCGCGGCTAGCGAACATGTCCCAGCGGAAGTTCGACGTAAGATCTTCACCAGCAGGTGGCCGACTCTAATGGCCGAGTTGTCGGCTTAATTAGTAGGGATCGATCGTGTATTCAGATCGCCCAAATCACTAAGTGAGCACTGAGATCTGACAGAACCTCTCCTACCCACTACCGATGTCGAAAATCGGGAATATCGAGTGGTTCGCCGTTTCGCTTTACGTTCTCAATTGAAATCGGAAAAATACTGCTCCAAGTAACCGCATCGTATACGTCGATTGGAGGCTCTATTTCTCCGGCCACGGCCCTTGCGAAGTCGTACGTCACAAAGTAATCACCGCCTCCGTGACCCGCCTGAATCGCCTCTTCCCCTAGCTCTTTCCAATACGGATGCTCGTAAACGTCGCTCAAACCCCAAAGCGGCTGCCACTCGGGGTGGGTTTCGTTCGATTGACCGGGCGGTCGAGCCATGCCTTCGTATCCAAAATTCGCAGGGCTGACACCGGTCGACACGCCATCAAGCCAAACAAGTGGCTGCTCGCCATCGAACCGACCCGACATGTATGCCCCTTGCGTGCCCTGCAACGTGTGGAGCGCCATGTTGTGCGGCCTCGGGCTAGCCGAGTCTTTGCGCAGACAAATCACGCGTCCTTGTTCGGTTTCGATCAATGTCGTTGCGGAGTCAGTGAAGTCGGCCCATGCAGCGTCCTGCGCATCGACGTGTCCTTCTGGCAACACTGATCGTGCCCATTCTTGCCGGGCGGCCGATTTTGTGACGAATGTCGTTGTGCGAGCTAGTCGATCTCCACGATTTATTCCTAGCCACTGAGCGATCGGACCCAGCGAGTGCGTTGGATATCCGTTCCCGCGCGTTGACTGCGTAATACCGGTTCCGCCGCCGCGCCACGTTCGAGTTAAATCGGCATTGAACATGAGGTCGCGACAATCGTGAATGTACGCACCTTCCGCGTACGTCAATTCGCCAAAAACGTTCTGGTCTGCCATGTTCTTGATCATCATAGCTTCACGTCGATAGCAGTAGTTTTCGGCCATCATGTACGTCAGGCCAGTCTTCTCGACCGTCTCGACCAGCGCATAGCACTCGTCGAGAGTCGTTGCGGCTATCACTTCGGAGAGAACATGCTTACCAGCGTTTAGGGCGGTTAATGCTTGTCCGGCGTGAAGCAGCATCGGAGTTGCGATGAACACAGCGTCGATGCCGGGATTTTCAATCATATCTTCGAACTGCGAATACGATTTTAGCTCAGGTCGACCGTCCGTCCACCGCGATCGAACTTCGTCTGAAGGATCACAGATCGCAACCAGTTCGATCTGATCTTCGAGACCACCCAAAACCTGATCGAATCTGGCGCCTCGGTTTCCGCCAGCCACTGCTAGTTTTATTGTCATTCTGGCGACTTCCCGTGATTACTTTGCGGTTGCGATGAGTGGGTAGAAATCGGGTGAGCCGTCCTCGTTGCCTGCCGACCAGCCACCCGGAGCCTCCGACACTGTAAACCCTTCGGCCTCGACCATCTGCACCAGATCGTCTTTCGTGTGCTGAACAACAGTTTGGGAATACGGCGTCACCTCTCCGGTTTCGGCATCCAACACATACCAGCGTTTCACCGCCATTTTCACGTCGCCGTGCCAGAACCCCTCTTCGAGAAGCATGTGAGGTCGTTCGCTGAAAAGACCAGACGAATGTGAACTCCACGACGGGCTGCTCTCGAAGTTGGCTCGAACGGCTTCTGGTTCGTGAGGTTCAAGCAGCAGAACACCATCGCTCTTTAGAGCAGCGCGTGCGTTGCCAACGATCAAGCTCAAATCAGTGGAATTGAACACATTAATCTCGCCAAAAAGCAGTATCGCGAGATCGAAATCGGTTCCGAACTCCATAGTACGAACGTCGCCGTGAACGAATTCGCTGCCAAGCGACTGCTCTTCTGCAGACGACCTAGCCCATTTGATCGACGCCGGAGAAAAGTCGATTCCGTGCGTGCTGTGCCCGCGTCTCGCGAAGTCCAGCGAATGAAATCCAGGGCCACATGCGAGATCGAGCACTTTTAGATCATGATCCAACCCACCAGCGACCCTCTCAAGATAGTCGACCTGCCGGTGAACGATGTCGAACCGCCTACTCACGTCGTTGTGATCTTGAGAAAGGTGTTCTTTCAGCATTCGCTCGCTAAAACCAGGCTCATCCCACGGAATTTTCTCACCCTCCGCCCACGGCTGAGGTGGAACGATGCGATTCACTATGTCGGCAATTTTCATGTGCTTAATCTTGCAACATCTGAAGCGACTATGAATATCCAGAACTAATCACGTTCACGACACGCCCACAATCGACTTATCGAGTGCATCCCAGAGATCTTGTGCTGGGTCGCATTCGATCACTAAGCGCCTCAACTTTTTTCATCCTTATGCGCAAAAAAAGGTAAACCCACGCCGTTAAGGCGTGGGTTTACAAATTGCAGCATCGACGACCGTAGCTGCCATTGAACAAGATCCTGAAACAAGTTCAGGATGACCTGCACCCAGCTGACTGCTATTCCCGATTACCTCTTGGGCCAGAAAACGGTCTCGCACTTTTGCGTGGACCACTAGCTCCAGCATTCGAAGGATTAGCTTTCTTTTGTTTCGGTGTGCCCGGTTCAGGCAGAAGCAGCGGTAATCCACATTTTTGGCAATAGTGAACTTTGAATTTTTGCTTCGATCTCTTACCGGTATTTTGGCGAATCCGTTTGTTCATTACCCAAGAGGCTTCACCGGGCGGGATGTCTGAATGGCAGTTCGCGCACCGAGATAAATCCTCAGTAGATTCAGA
The DNA here is from genome assembly GCA_027618835.1 of Chloroflexota bacterium. Lineage (GTDB taxonomy): Bacteria > Chloroflexota > Dehalococcoidia > Lucifugimonadales > Lucifugimonadaceae > Lucifugimonas. The sequence goes on from JAQCHZ010000010.1 coordinate 2,860, forward strand.
TTTGAATCCGAGCCGAATCACTATGTTGCCCCATGCAGCATGGCCGATGAGCGGATGGGTTCTTTCGCATATTTCCGAATGAAGAAATTCCAGTGTTGCCAGATCTTTTCGCTGTTTCCTGGCGCGAACGATTTCTTTTTTAGCGTGAACGTCTTCTCTATCAAAGCGAGCGTCTTGTTTCTCAGAAGCAGAGGACTTTATCTTCTCAAGTCTGAGTTTTTTTAATCTCGCCCATTTATCTACATCTGTCTCTTTTTGTTTAGCCACAGCGCAATCCTCTAGTGAGATTATGAATCAATCTCAGACGGCTTGTGAAAATCTCATCAACATTAGCCCAAACGATCAGCAGAGCCATCTCAGCGGATCGGCCACCGTCGACCGACCTCGCAGAAAACGCAGTATTACTGCCGGTGAATGAGTTCGATTCGGATGTCGCCGGGAGCCGCTACGAATGCAATGCTCACGCCGCCGCCGTTGTTGATCGGGCCCTCTTTAAGCTCCGCTCCAAGCCCAACCAATCGAGCGATATCGGCATCCATATCGTCAGTGTCGAAACCAAAGTGCTCGAGACCGTAGTGAGGGTTCGCATCGGCAGGTCCGAGCTTCTCGTCGGTTCGTTCGGACGAAATGTTGATCGCCAGTCCGCCCTCTGACTTAGTAACAATAAATCGGTCGCCAACAGGACGTACATTGTCGGAAACGATCTCCACTTTGAACGCCTCGACGAACCAATCAGCAGTTTTCTTAGGGTCGCTGGACTTTAGGTGGATGTGGTTTACGTTGAACGGCATACTTTTACTCGATATCGAAATACATAAAAGCCAGTCACGAATCGACAAGCTTGCGGAAACTCAACTGCCAAAGCTACGTTCAAAGAGCGTGTCAGTCAAACGGCAATCGGCTACACGAAGCCATCGTGCTGCCCGCAGTCGCTATACTGCGCCCACCAACGTATCGAATCGATTGATCGAAGAGTCAATTGTCAGGCATCCCTGAGTCACCAGATATAAACGTCCGCCAGATTTGCCAGATCGATTCCGAAGCGGTTCGACTGCTTGATTCGAGTATCCAAGGCGCCGATCGATCTTCCACTTGGGATTTATACGTAAAGCGTCTACTTTCGATCATCGAACTCCACTGGCTACAGTACCCACCTTCGGGCTGTTACGTTGCCGAAAGCGAATCCGGTCTAGTCGGGTTCCTGCTCGCTGAACAGCAGGCCACCGCTTACGGGCTGCCACCTGGAGCCAGAATCGTTGCCATGGCAGTCGAGCCTACATTACGCAGAGTTTGAATCGGGAGAAAACTCGTCCAAGCGCTTGAGCAACAGGCGCGCACTGAAGGCATCAAGCAGATTTACTCGGTACTGCTCGCCGAAGACGATCGTGATACCAAGTTTCTCGAATCAGCCGGATTCAACGCTTCTGATCTGAAAATCTACGCCAAGAAGGTGTGAAACTCTCGCTGGCGAGCATCGGTGCTAGGCGACGTGACACGACTCGATTTCGTAGAACACGGCTGACGCAATCTACTCAAAACACCCGCAAGCCATCGCGTAAGTCAAGAGATTTCATCGACCAATGAGAAATTAGCTGTACCATGCCGCGCATGGATAAGTTCTCACATGTTCAGATACCACTCGTAGCGCTCGCCCTCTTTCTAATCGTCGGCTGTGGCGGATCAGACCCGGTCACCCGTAGGGAGATCAGGGATGCTGCGTTTCAAAGCGGCGTGGACGAGTCTAATCCCCTAGCCAACGATCCCAATCGTACTGACGAAGGTCTCAAATTGACGATTGTGGGACCGGCGTCATTAGACGTTGGTGAGACGACGACAATCAACGTACGCCTAGCAAACTACAGCGACAGGTACAGGGCGTGATCCGTTCATGTTCCAGCAGGACACTGCCGAACTAATAACCACAGGCCCCGTGGTTCAGACACCAAATAAACCAGTTCCAAATGATCTGATAATTCGACCCAACGGCACTTATATCTTTTACTACGACGTCAAGTGTACAAAGGCGGGCACAGGGAACATATCTTTCAACTCACGAGGTCAATCTTAAATCACTGATCCCACAAGCGACTATTCCTCTATCGTTGAGCTGAGCGTGGTCTGTCGAGAACCACTCCCAACCGAGATCGTTGTACTAGACGAAACCCCTCAGCTGTTCGTTACATACGGCATCGACGGTCGTCCTTACCCAAGAGCTCAGTTCTGGGAGGATGACGGACACGAGGGATGCACGCCAACCCACATTCACGCAGATGGCACGGTTTACCCAATAGAAGAGTGGTTGGTTCGGGGCGGTGACGGCACTATGCAAGTCACTGGTCCGGGACATCTGACTGATCCAGACAAATCCAAATGCGGCTTCGGCGCGCCTACTACTTTGGGCCCGCCGAACGTACTGGCGACAAGAGATTCGGCGATAAAGTTTTGCGAAGGTTCAGAATTAAGCTGGATCGAAACTCGAACCGAATTCGAGGAATTGAATCTCGAGCGGCTAGTGGATCTGTGCAACACGCTCAGGCAGTAGCCGTTACTACTTCGCCATCGCGGCTAGTAACTGTTCGTGAATCACTGGCCAGCCGATAACTACCACCGATAGCTCGTCGTCTTTCGACCAGTCGATAGGCTCTCCCAGTTCGTCTGTCACCAATACGCCAAGCTCATCGGCGATCATGGATCCTGCGGCAAAGTGCACAGGCTCGATGCCGTAGAACACCGCCGCAGATAATCGACCTAGGCAGACGAGCGCAATTGGGTAGGCAGCAGAAGCGAACGTATTTATCTGACTTACAGACGGTATCCAATCGAGATCACCAGCCAATCTCGTGCGCCACTCTTCAGGCCCATCTACTTCAAGGCCGATTGCCGATTCAGATAGTTTTTGCCTTGGCGAAGAAGCAGTGAACGGTTCGCCGTTTCGAATTACTCCGTTGCCCTTGGTCGCAGAGAGGCTTTCGCCCAGCGAAGGCAGCGGAAGCGATGCCGCGATCAAATCGCCATCTTGACGCAAGGCGATGTTCACTCCCCAGTGATCCATGCCTGTGCTGAACGGAACCGTTCCACAGAGAGGATCAACGAGCCACGTTAGCGAGTCGTCATCCGAAAGCTTCGTCAAGCTCTCCTCAGAAAGTATTCGCCCGGGAGCATTCGATGCTTTGAGCGCTTCAGTGATCGCCTTATCACTAGCCAAATCGGCATCGGTCACTAAGGCATTCGGTGACTTGTAGAACGTATCAAGGGCTTCGGTGGAGCTAGGTCGAAATCTTGCGAGTAGCACTTCGCTCGCGGCAGCGGCGGCGCTATCGGCAGCTTTTAGAATCTGCTGAAGATCGAGTTCTCTATTTTCTTGACGGTTCTTCAACGGATACATCTCATATTTACGAATAACTAGCTGATAGAGGCAGTAGCAGGAACCATCGATTTTACTTTCGAAATCACCCGTTGAGCGTTCTCAGCCATGTATTTCGTCAACATCTCTGCAGCGGCATCATCTGAACCGTTCCCGATCAGTCCACGTCCATTTTCAGCGACTTCGTAAGCCGATTCGAATAGCTCGCTCTGAAGATTCGCCAGTTCCAATCTAATATCAACTCGAGCCTCAGCTCCAGCCTTCACTCCGTGCTGAGTAAGCCGGTAGAAATCCCACCACGGGCTGTCAGCACTCTCTTGTTCACCTGCGATTCCGAGCACCTCTGGCAGGTCACCTTCGATGAAATTAGGTAGGAAAACAGTCATGCAAGGCGAATAAAGTCCGGTCCAGTAAATCGGTAAACGCTCGTCGGTGGCGGAGAGATCAGCAACGAGACTCGCAGTCGAAGCTCCGGTTGATTCGCCAACGTTGCGGTGCAAACAGATCGATAAATCGCCTGCTACATCCACAACACGATCTTCATCTGGGTTCTCGCCGTCAGAATGATCGGTCAATACGTCGATCATCGATCGCACATCTAATTGACCAGCACCGCGTCCCAGCATCGCGTCAGATCGACACTGCCTGGCAAGTCCGCTCGAAGAGTTTGCAGGATCCGCGAAGGCACCACCAAACGCAAATTTATCGCCAAATCCCATCTCGAAAAGACCCAACTTAGTCGCCTGAGATTTTGCGCCTTGTGACACCCGATCGGCATCCGCACCAATCTGTGCAATATTGGATATTGAAGTAACGTTTTCGACCTGCTTCACCGCCCAATCATGGCCTACGCACTCAACCACATAAGCCGACGATGGATCGGCGATCAGGAAAATATTGTCGTAGGTGCGAACTCCATCGGAGTTCGAAAACTTGCCCTGGCCGAACTCAGATACGAGACCAGTGATAACGTCGACAGCTTCTTCGGCCGACTTCGACCATTCGAGTCCAAGCCTAAGCACTTCCATTCCTACCAATTTCGGCTCCTTCACTTCGGGTAGAAGTGAAGGCAATGCCTCATTGCCAATTACGACCTGGTGTTCGTTGTAGCCATGCTCGTAACCCGCGCACCAGTAAGGCTTCGACCCGACGTGCCGATACGTATGTGAAACTTGCGGCACATCAACGAACTGGGTTCCTGAAAATCCGCCTGAGTGGTCAGCTGCTTCAACCTGAATCAGCGGTTGGGGTTCGTCGTAAGGCCTATCGCTGTTTTTCGCGAAAACGGTGTTTCCGCCTTTGGTTGATCCGCCCAACGCCACCATCGTGTCGCACGATTGATCCCAATCTTCAGAGTAAGAGGGTTTGTTCGGTCGCATTTTCAGATTGCTCTTTCGGGGGCGGATTTGGCAGCACTAAATTAATCGAATGCTATATTCAGCGGAATCTTACACGCCACCTTCACAATATTTTAGAGCTTTCACACACGCTGCAAACTATCTTGATTTACGTCGGGATCGGCAACAGTAACTTCTTGGCAAACAACTTATTGGAACATTTCAATGACACAGGCATCTATCAACTACGGAATACTGCGCACAACAAGTCTCGGATTCGACGAGGCGGGCGAAGCAGTCACGGCGGCACTAGCTGAAGAGGGATTTGGGATTCTCACCGAGATCGATGTTCAAGCGACGCTAAAGAAAAAGTTGGATATCGACCGACCGAAGTACACAATTCTCGGCGCATGCAACCCGAATCTTGCCAATGTTGTTCTAAACGTCGAACCGTGGGGCGGGCTGCTTTTGCCTTGCAACGTTGTGATTCAAGAACTCGACGGCGTAACTCAGGTTGGGTTCATGGATCCCGAAGTGATTCGACGTGAAACTCAGAATTCCACGATAGCCGAAACAGTACGTGACGCCAAAGATCGACTCACACGAGTCGCAAATAGCATCCCCTAGTAGCAACTTTCCCTCACTATCTCTCCTAAAAACCTATAAGGTGTCGCCGCAGTCGTTTTTGAATCTGACTGTGTAGGAATGTCGGGGGCAGAAAAGTATGGCCGGTAGGAAAGTTCTCGTTCTGGGTGGTGGTTTCGGAGGAGTGCAAGCTGCGATCAGCGCACGCTTATCTCTGGATGCTTCACATGAAGTAACTATCGTCGATCGAAATAGGGTGCCGCATCTCTGCGGAATGAACCCGCTGTTGATAGTGGGTGAACGAGATACCGACAAAACCGGCAGGTCGCTGGGTCGACTCGCCAACCGTGGCATCAAGTTCGTCGAAGCGAACATCGACGCTATCGACACGACAGGCCAGAAGGTCGAAACATCGGCCGGCACGCTCGATTACGACTATTTGGTTATCGCACTCGGCGCCGCTTACGACTGGGACGCTGTTCCCGGTGCGAGAGACGCCTACTCGTTCTACGATTTCGACTACGCTCGTCAATTACGACGTCGGCTCAGCCGACTGAAGCGAGGCAAGATCGTACTTGCCGCTGCAAAGCCACCATACAAATGTCCGCCTGCACCATTCGAAACTGCCATGATCCTCAACTGGTGGGCTCGAAACAAAGGCATCCGAAAAGACCTCGAAATTTCCGTTTACATTCCCGAGCCAGGACCTCTCGGAGTCGCTGGTAAAGAAGCGTCGATGAGGGTTCGTAGCGCGCTAGATCAACGCGGAATCGAACTTGTTACAGGAGCTGGCGTGACCGAAGTTTCACCAAACGGCAGGGAAGCGTCGTTCTCCGATGGCTCATCGACTACCGCCGATATCATCGCAACTGTTCCAGTTCACAAAATGCCCGAAATCGTTACAGCAAGCGGCGTTTCTGGCGGCAAGCCTTGGGTCCCCGTGAACAAGGCGAATTTGGAAACATCTACTTCGAACGTATTTGCAATTGGTGACGTGAACGTTGTGCCATCGGGTGATTTCGCCATTCCGAAAGCTGGCGTGTTCGCCGCTGGACAAGGTACGAAGGTCGGCCAGGTTATCGCTAGCCGAATAAACGAAACCAGTGAACCGGAACCGTACGACGGTGTTGGCTACTGCTTCATGTCGTACTCAGGCGGTCGATCAGCGACTGTTGGCGGCGAGTTCTTGGCCGAGGGCGGGCCGGCTACGATCCTTAGCGAACCGACCGTATCTGGCATGAAGAGCAAGGATCGATTTGAGCGAGACTGGCGCAGTTTCAAGATCTAAGCCTGTTGTCGCCTTTTAGTCGTTCGATTTCGACATTTGAAAATAGAAAGAATTACTGATGATTGCAGTTCGACGAACCTACCTTCCAAAGCCCGGCACCGGCGGCAAACTAGCCGCTCTAGTGCATGAAGCAAGTACCGCAATGGAAGCTGCCGGCTACAAGAAGCCGGCCGTATACAAAGGCTGGCACGGGTCGCACGGAATGCTGCAAACTGAGCAACTCTGGGATTCGATCGCCGACTACGAAACGTCACGAAGCGCAGTTCGCCAAACGCCCGGAATCACGACGATCTTCGATCAGATCTACCCGCTCCTAGCAGAAACCCACAACACCGAAATCTTCGAAATCACGAGCTAGAGCGTCTCACCACGCTCGCTATCCCTTCATAGCCACAGCGAGATTCAGCCGCCTGAGTGCGACGTAATCGCGTGCAGCAACTGCGAGCACGGCAAGCACTAATCCACCTATCAGCACCCAAACAAACGTCCACTCTGTTGAAAAATGAACTGGTGGCACGACCACTCCAATAGAGGTCGTTTGAGTCGTTGTATCTACTGCCAATCTCGCCATAAAAATTCCCGCCACAAGACCGGCCCCAATGCCAATGACCAAAACGGTCGTCGACTCGACAACGGCAATTGCCAGTAGCACCCGTCTCTTGATTCCAAGCGCACCTAGTACGGCCAATTTGTGGCGATCGCCTGATGGTCTAGCTGGAGCGAACGTCAAGAACCCGATCACACCAATAACCACTGCCAACACCGATGTGACTACCGCGGCTCCACGCCAACCGGCGATTGCCAACGGTGTAACCAACGAACCGCTCTCGAGTTCGTCACGGTCGACCAACGCATGAATGCCGCCAATCGCATCAGAAATATTTGAAATCACTTCTTGATCGTCAGGGTCATCGAGCCCGATAAACATCTCTCGCAAGAATCCAGCCGAATTGAAGCTGCTCATCGATAGATAAGTCCAGAGCGAAGCCGAATCGGCAATAACGAAGCCCGATTGAGTTGGATCCATCGTCGGGAAAAAATCCACTTCGCCAACAATTCGTGCTGGAACCGACTGCTCAAATACATGGATCACAGTGCGATCGCCAACTGACAGGCCGTTCTGTTCTAACGCTTCATCACTGAACAACACCGGAACCAATCCTATCGCCGATCTGACAACCCCTCGAACACCCCGGTTCGTTCCCACGCCGAGTTCAAGTTGAATAGCGCGGTCAGCTATTCCGGTGCGATCGTGTTCAACCGAACTAATCACCGTGTCGATGCCTTTGATCGAAGCAAGCGGATACCAATCATCGACGGTGTCGAAATCGACTAACGTTGTGGTCGTCGGAATCGTTGCGTCATCAGTAACTCTCGTTTTTACGTCGACCAGTTCGTCGATAAGAACCGTCATCGGAATTCCAAGTTCGTCGTTCGCCTGCTCGAAAAATACGATGCCGACTATTTCGACAGGCCGCACCGCAGATTCTGGAACATCACCGATTCGCAATTCCCAATCGGTGGCAGTTACGGGTCCCAAATCAACTGACCAAGACCGACCGACGGCATCCACTAATCTCAAGCTGGCATGAACGAACTCTTCAGACGAACTCGCCTTCATTCTCATCCCGACTTGATCAGGATCGTCCATAAGCGGCGTCGAAAAGAACACCGAACCCGATCCACTCGGAGCAATCATCTCAGCCAATAGCCGCTCTATCGATTTGTCAGCATAGTCGTCTCGGAAAATACCGATCTTGGAGAATTCTTCCGGCTCGATGGCAATAAACTCGAACGGAGCACCACGTCCTCCATCACGAAGCCCCCCAATCGTTCGTAGTCCGATAGATGCGCCCGTAACGCCTTCGATATCGCGAACCTGATCCAGAACTTCAGTTCTAGGACCGCTATTGAAATCAACCGGAAATGCTCGTAGATCCGCACCCACCTCGTAGCCCGTCTGGTCGACGGCACTTCGCTCTAGCGAAGCAGAAACGGTTGCCGACAGGACTATCGACCCTGTCGCCATCCCTACAATAGCTATCGGCCACGCGTACGTGTTCGGCAATCTCGCGAACATGGCAACCAAAATATGAAGCCATGCTGGGCCACGCTTATTAATAACTTCAGAGGTGAGTCGTGCGACTTCGGGCATGATCCGTAGTGAAAAAACGATCACCACTCCCAAGAAGATCGCCGGAGCGAACACCAACAACTGGCCAACGTCACCAATCTGCCCGGTTCGCTCAGCCACGACTGATTCCTCCGTGGTCAAATCCCACAGGACAACGCTCCCGAATATCAGGAATATTAAGTCGAGATAGTGACGCTGGAAAAACGGCCGGCTTTCAACACGCTCCAACGTCAAACGCTCGGAATCAATCTCACGTGCGTTAGCCGAGAATGCGATCAGCTGCATGTACGCGAGCAACATGAGCCCACCGGCGAGCGACACGGCAAGCGCCTGCCATGACAATCGAACAGGTACGCCTCCACCAAGGGTCGTCAGTTCGTATTCAGGCAGCAGATCAAACGAGGAAATAACGGCGAACGCAATAAACGGTGCGATCAATACAGGGACAAGCACGAACGGTGCCGATTCATAAAAACGCCCTATGGCAATGCGACGCCTACTGAATCCTCGGGCGCGCAATCTGCCAGTATCGACACGTGTTCTCACCACTAACGAACTCGCAGAGGTGATCGATAGGAATACGGCAACTGCCAGTACGACTCCGCCCATCATCAGCACTGGTATCCGAGCGAATACGATCTCTTCACGAAGCGCTTTGAATCGGTTCTCTAACGCTGATATTAGCTTCGCCTCTGGAAATTCCGAGCGCAGTCGACGGGCCGCAGCGTCGATCTGTTGTTCGACCGCCGCGGGTCCTTGATCGTTGATTTCGTCAATGTCCAACTGAACCAACCAACGACTCGACCCGATCGAGGCAGGGCCGCCAGTGACGAGATCAAGCAATCCATTTCCGCTTACAAAAAGAGGAAGCGGGTGCCTTGCAACTAACGATGGACTCGGCGGCTCAACCGCTTCAAAGCCTAGGTCAAACCAGAACTCTTCTTGGAGATCATCTGGCGTAAATCTGCCTACGACTTCAAGTTTCAGATATGGCGGGTCGACCGGCGATGATGCAAGCCAAATGTCGTCACCAACGCTCACCCCAAGCACCTCAGCGCGGGCGAACGGAATAGCAGCCTCGGCAACGAGAATCCCTGATTCGGATCCGACAACGGGGTCGGGAGCACGACCGTCAACGAACTCAACGTGATCAGGAAATCCTTCGAATTGATTGATAATCGCACTGTCCGAAGAGCGACCCGGGATGATGGCGTCAGGCTCGAATGCCCAATAGTGGGCACGTGTGCGCGATTCCTGCGCAACGCTTAACGGCAGATCGCCTAGCGCGCCAAGTGTCGTTTCGACTCTTTCTGATCCCGCTGTTATTGAACTTTGGGTCAAAGGGAAATTGCTGACAGAAATCAACAGATTCCTATTCGCTGGCGAGAGGGTATCCAGAACCGATCTGAGCCCAAGCGACTCGATGGTGTTGAGGTACATCGGAGCGCCCGCGATGATCGTCGTTGTCAGCAGAACAGAGATTGCGAGCGCGAGGGATTGTGCCAGATTAGAGCGGAATCGCCTGAAAACTAGAATCAACCCGAGCTACGTCCAATCTATAAAAGCGGAGATGGTCTCGTGTCATAGCGAGACGCCGTGCATTATGCCTTCGTTCCAACCACTTCGACCTGCATGAACGCGAAAAACGCACCTTCTGCCTGAACCCAATCGAGCCAACCCTGCGAAATCTCTTGAAGGTCGCTCTCGGTGGCGATTTCGTACTCGACAGCACGTTTTGCGAGATCCGATCGAAGAATCCGTTCTGCCCACTGCTCGCCCCACCACTTCAGCCCGCTTTCTTCAGCGAACGTCCAAGTTGAAGTTGTCACGACTAGATCGCCAAACCCTGCTTCAGTGAACCACTGCTTCAAACGACGACCCGCAAACGCATCGCCACCGTTACGTTCGGCAACCTTGTTGTAAACATCGAAGAACTTCGAAAGTCTTTCGTCGTTTGGCCAAATAGCTGAAGCACCCCAGTCGACCTCGCGAACAGCACAAATTCCGCCGGGCTTGAGCACCCGCTTCACTTCGAACAACGCGGCTACTGGCTCCGATAAATGCTGCAAAACCTGATGTGCGTACGCAGCATCGAAACTAGCTGGCTCGTAACCAGTTTCGTAAATGGAGTTCACTTCGAACTCGACGTTTGCTAGCTTCTTCTCAGCAGCAGAACTGCGAGCCTGCTCGATCACGACTTCTGAGCTATCAAGTCCTACGACCGATCCATCAGGAAGCAGGTGTTCACAAAGATCGTTCGTGATCGTTCCCGGCCCACACCCAAAATCCAGCAATCGCATCGGAGATTTCAGCTGCGGCAACACAAACGCTGCCGCCTCGCTCGCGCGTCTCACGGCATGAGCCGCAACTACCGATTCATGATGCCCATGCGTGTACTTTTCCGAATTCGAGCCTGAAATAGGTCCAGTCATTTCGTTTTTAACTCTCCACGATTATTCAACACGCACACTGTCATTCTGGACCAGATTCAGAATCAGCGACCAAATGCGACCGCTCACCAACTCAGCACAATGTCATGCTGAATTCATTTCAGTATCTCTCTAACCCCTTTGCAGCGACTCAACCAGCTAGCAAACGATACTGACGTAATGATCCCGTACTCATTGCAATCAGGAGAAAGATCCTGAAATAAATTCAGGATGACAGTCGGCTAGAGCGTAATCTTGATCTGCCAATGGGCGTAGTAAGTCAGTTCAAGTGCGCAGGAGCCGCTACTTTCCGGTGGCACCGATCAACGCCTTGATCCCGAAACTACCGCGTAGCCAACAACATCATTGCCAGCGGCACATCGACTACCCAGGGACCGTCGGTCGCCAATGTCGCGTATACGTCCTGATTCGGGAGCAGCTCTACTTCTCGTTCGCCATCGAGAGCAATGGTTCCGGGTTGAGTATCGATTGCGATCTTGTCGCCCGGATAGAACTTGTGCCATTCCATGATTTCGACGTCAGTGATCGTGCCAGGAGCAATCGGCGCTCGAACGGTCGTGGCATTTTCGCCCGGCTCGCCGGTAAGCCTGAGGTAAAGCCCGTACTCTTCGTCGATCGAAATAGGCATAATCCTCGATCCAATCGACGAAAGCCCAATGCTCGCCGGTTCAGCCCGAGTCAGAAACATCGACTGCAGAGTCTTGGTGTCCCAAACGGCTCTTGCGCCAACGAACATCTGGTTCGACACCGCAGCATCGACTAACGCATCGTCTCGACGCTCGCCGTTCACATAAATATCGATTCGCTTCGAACGTCGGCAAGCTTCTTCAATGGTCAACACACCTGTCGCCATCGATCCTGCGGCGATTCCGGCGAGAGTGCCTTCGGTATTCGCAGGGAAAACGTTGTTCGTTCCCGTTGAAATAGGAATCAGCGGCACGGCACCAGCACCCTTGGCAACGACACGGTTGGTGCCATCACCGCCGAGAGTCACAATGCTATCTGCGCCTTGTTCCGCCATCGTTCGGGCAGCATTCGTCGAAGCACCCTGATGATCGGCGACGGGCATTTCGACATAGTCGATTTTGATCTGACCTTCGACATCATGAGCAGCCGGACGTGCCAAGCCCGAATGATCTGGCATGACCAGAAGTCGATCAGCGCCAGTCGAAACAACACCGGCGAACACCCTGCGAAGAATGTTTGCCTTCTCTTGATTCGAGACCACGCGACCGTGGGCTACCAAACGACGAATGTCTTTGCCCGCCGCAGGATTTGCGATTATTCCGACCGTGCTCAATTAAAAAGTCCCAAACTAGTCACTAATGACATATGCCGACGCTTACGCCTTCATCCAGCTTGGATCGCTGAGCAATTTAGCGATTGATCGCACGAACTCGGCAGCCGGTGCGCCGTCCCACGCTCGGTGGTCGAACGCAAGATTCAAGTTGGCAATCGATCGGATAGCCACTTCGCCATCGACAACCACAGGTCGCTCTTCAACCGTTCCGACTCCCAGAATTCCGATTTCAGGCTGATTCAGTAGTGGATCAAATGTATCGATGTTGTACGAGCTCAAATTGGTGATCGAGAACGTGCTGTTCGTCATTTCGTCGATCGAAAGGCTGTTTGATTTTGCCTTCTTAGCGAGTTCACGAACTTCCTGTGCGATTTCCAACAAAGATTTCCGATCGGCGTTCTTGATAACCGGAACCAACAACCCTTCAGGGATCGCCATTGCGATTCCGACGTTCACTTCGTCGAGCACTCGCACTTCGTCACCGACAAGATGAGAGTTGGCGATTGGAGATTCCTTGAGGGCACGTGCGACAGCAGCAATTACAAGATCCTGGTACTGCGGACGCAGCTTGTGTTGTCGCCATTCACCGACGAGTTCACGCTGGAATGCGATAGCGTCGGTAACGTCTGCAGTGGTCGATAGAGTCACCGTTGGAATAGCTGCACTTTCGGTCATACGGCGTGCGATTGTTCCTCGAAGGCCCGACAGTTTGATCGTTTCTTTTACTGGAACGACAGATTCTGGCAAAGGAGCAGCGGCGGCAGGCGTTCCTCCTGCAGGTGCTGAAGCAGCAGATTTCACATCATCCTCGGTAACACGTCCGCTAGGTCCGGTTCCGAGAATTCCTGATAGATCAACGTTCATCTCTTTGGCGAGCCGGCGAGCCCTAGGCGTAACGATCTGCTTGCCGCCCTTTGGAGCGACACCAGCGGCGCCAGAAGCGGCGGCGGCGGCAGGTTTTACGGCCACTGGAACGGGAGCGCCAGCAGGTCCGCGAGCTGCAACTACATCTGGTAGATCAGCTTCCGAATCACCTGCTTCGAGAACATGCCCGAGAACGGTTCCGATGTCGACAATACGACCTTCTTCAACATCGATTCTGCCGAGCGTGCCATCGACAGTTGCTTCGACTTCAGCGTTTACTTTTGAAGATTCGATCTCGACGAGTTGATCGCCTTTAGCGACCGGGTCGCCGACAGCCTTTAGCCATTTGATGACTTCGCCGTCGTTCATTCCCATTCCCCACTGTGGCAGGGTGATAGGTGCAGACATATTTACCGTTTACCGTTCTTTGCCAACCGCCGGGCGCAACGTCAGCTGGCTGTGCGTCGCCTTACTCGCAAGATGCCAAGTGTAGGCGAAACTCTGAAATTGGAATCAAGAATACAGCGCCGTCGGCTAGTTTACCGCAGTTGAAGAGTAGTTCGGAAGGTTTAGTCGACTGAGTTAGTCAGGGATAGTGATTTCGACCGTGGTCATGAACTCGTGAGCACCGGCGCTTTGAAGTTTTTGTGCCACCCCCACTGACGATCCAATTCCGATCGCTATTCGATCCGTTACGTCATCTGATGCCCAGCGACTAATCACCATGTAACCACCGGGAGTCTTCCATGACTCAAGAACTCCAGGAATGCCGTCGCCTACGGCCGAATAGTTGTCGTCAGTTCCCATTGCACCAGTGAGTGCTTTGAAGAATTCCGTCGAGTCGTCGCTTGTATCCCAAGCAATAGTGACTGCCAGCCCTGTCTCTCCACTCGAAGCATTTTCGTAAACGACGTAGGTGTCGCCGCCCCAACCGGCTGCGGCTGCTGTTGCATTTTCTGAACCCAATGCCTCTAACCAAGTCCGCAAGAAGAACTCACCAAAAACGTTTTCGGCCTGTACCGACCAGCCCCCGCCCATCGCATAGTCAGGAATGACGATCTCTATCGGGTCTTCTTTGTCGAAATATTTTTCTGGATGAATAATCTGCTCGGTACTCTTCGGCGGATCGATGAATACCGCGTCGACCGCGGCGAACTTTCCAAGTTGAAGAATTATCGAAATGAACGCAGCGCCTTCGGTATACGCAAACTCCAATGTTTGCTGCAAAAAGTAAGGCGACTCCGGGAGTTCATCCTGGCTAGCAAGCGCGGATTCAAGCAACTCGCTTAGTTGTGCGAAATCGTAGTTGGCAAGCATGTACTGGGTCTGCACCGATGTAGCATCGCCTTCGACCAGAGCCGAAATCGCCAGTGCCATATCGTCGCCGGATGCAAGCTCTTTGATGACTTCGAGATCGAACTTTGCATCCTGAAGCCGATGCACGTACTCGTGGGCGTAAGTTAGTTGCGCCTCGACGTCGAGAGATTCAGCTCCCGATTGATCGTCACCAAGTACGAAAAATTCTTCCTTCTCAGGATCGTAAAGTCCCAGAACTTGACTACCGAATAGACTGTCGTAAATCGCGCCAAGATCAGCGTCTTGCCGGATTACCCCGAGCAACTTGAACAAGGTCGATTCATGAGCGATCTGTTCCAGTGTTTCAGGATCGTTAAGCTCCTCGGCAAGGCGCGCTCGCATGCCATCTTGATCGACAAAGTTGTGCTCGACAGCAGGCGGCGTATCTATCCCTCGAAGCTCTTCGATACCACGTTCGATTTCAGCGAGAAAGTCTTCAACAGTGAGTTCCGCGGGTTCGATCACCGCAGTCGGAATTGGCTCTTGGGTTGGGCTAATCGTCGAAGTCGGAGTCGCAACCATCTCAGGATCAGGCGCGGAAGAACAGGCAACCGCCAGCAATAAAACTAGCGTCAAACCAAAAGTTAAACTGGAATTAACTGTCCTCACTTAGCCGTCCCCTCGGGACAGAAGGGCATCGGCTAGCTCGGTGAAATTGAGCACAGTGGAATCGGGCTTGTACATATCGTGAGTATCCTCGAACGGTAAATCGTATCGATTTACATACGCACCGCGCAGACCGCAGGTTCTCGCACCCATCACATCGAACGAATTCGCCGAAACCATAATTAGCTCGCCAGGTTCCATATTGAGATTACGAGCAGCACGACGGTAAACCCCCGGCTTCGGCTTGAAGTAGCCCGCCTGTTCGACCGACATCACATCGTCGAAATCGTACTTAATACGGTTTTTTACGAGATGGTCGAGAAACCACGGGTTACCGTTTGAAAGTGCAATCAACTTGTACCGTTCACCGAGTCGATCAAGACCAGCAACGCACTCTGGAAACGGCGAAAGCTCCTGCCAACCCGCCATGAAAGTGTCGGTCTGCGCTGGCGTCGGATCGAGCTTGTTCGCTCGGGCAACATAGTCGAACGCCTTCTGTACCGTTTCTAGGTATCCCGAGTGGCCAAGTTCAACCAATGTGTCCTGATACTGCTCGATTCTCTGTCGGTACCGAAGCTGCTGCCACATCGCCGCGGGGTCGATATCTGAACCCCGACCGTCCAAGAATATTTTCAGATGCGGAGTAAGCGATCCGCCCAAATCAAGCACCGTCCCGAACAGATCAAACGTAAGTGCCTTGCAGTTCTCAAAAACAGGATTCACTAGGATGCTCCGGGGTGTGTATACGGGTCGAGGGGATGATCGTCTGAATGCGAATTACTAGCCTACCGTGAAAAATCGAAACTTTCGCGACTAACAAACCGCACAAATTACCCTCTTCCCGACCGTAGCAAATCGGAGCGGAGGTACCTAGAACCTAGGCGTAGCGACTAACTGCCATCAGCATTAATAGTTCGAACGCCGATCAACGATGATACGAGTATGGCTTATCACGTTTACATTCTCGCCAGCCGATAAAGAACTTTGTACACAGGCGTTACTTCGAACTTGGGACTTCGACTTAGCCAGCATGCAGAAGGCCACGGATCGAAATTTGCGAAGAAGTACAACGTAAATCGATTGGTGTTTGCCAAGGAAGCTGTATCCCGTATGGAAGCTGTCAGCCGAGAGAAGCAAATAAAACCTTGGCGAAGAGAAAAGAAAATCGCTCTCATTGAGTCAGTCAATCCGAAGTGGGTCGATATGACAAATACAGCTCGTTAAGCGAACATCTCGTGACCAGAGATGGCCTTCGTAATGTCCCATATCCCTCCGCTCCGCTTTGCTGCGGTCGGGAAGAGGGGCCACCCCCCCCTGGACCCTCACGCGCCCAAAAAAACAAAAACCCCGGGCGTATACCCGGGGCTTCTATCACTACTGATTTCTTAGAAATCGTGCCAACGGCACCTAGCTCTCGAGCGTGCGCTTTACTGCTGCGATGATCTTAGGCGTATCTGGGTACACAAGCTTCTCAAGGGCAGGTGCGTACGGGATGTGAACCTGTTCCGAAGCCACCTTCTGGATCGGCGCCTGAAGAGACCAGAAGCCTTCTTCAGATACGATCGAAGCAATCTCCGAAGCCGCACTGCAAACCTTGTGAGCAGGATCGGCAATCACAAGTCGACCTGTCTTCTCGACAGATTCCAGAATCGACTTCTTGTCCAGCGGAACCAGAGTTCGCGGGTCGACTACCTCAACCGAAATACCCTCTGCGGCCAACTGATCAGCTGCTGCAATCGCATGGTTCACTGAACCACCAATCGCAACGATCGTGCAATCTGTACCTTCTCGGAAAATTCGAGCCTCACCAAACGGAACCAACAACTCTTCGCCCGGAAGCTCTGAATTGTCTGGAACTTCGCCTCTCATACCGAAAAGCGTGCCATCTTCGAACACGATAGTTGGGTCATCGTCACGAATCGCCGTCTTGAGCAGGCCTTTCATATCGGCCGGGTTCGACGGAACGATGATCTTGATTCCAGGCATGTTCATAAACATCGGGTACGAACGATCGGAGTGATGAGCCGCTGCCCCACCACCGTAGAACATCGATGCTCTGAATACGACTGGAAGCGTTGCCTGCCCACCGAACATGTACCGCATCTTGGCGGCCTGAGAGACGAGCTGGTCCATTGCGACCCACATGAAGCTAGTCAGGGTCTCCACTACCGGGCGCATGCCCACCAGCGATGAACCAATTGCTGCTCCAAAGAAACCCTCTTCGGAAAGCGGAGTATCGAGAACTCGCTTTTCACCGAACTCACTTAGGAGATCGGCTGTCGCTCCATAAATAGCTCGACGAATGTCCTCACCCAAGATGTAAACGCTTTCGTCGCGTCTCATCTCTTCCTGAATTGCCTGATTAATTGCTTCTAAAAATACGGTCTGCGCCATTTTGATCTATTACCTGTGAACTGAGAAATACTTTTTGAAAAATGAGTAAAAAGTTGGTCTACGGCTGTGGAATTGGATTCGCCCACATGTCCTCAAACAGAGCTTTTGGCTCTGGGAACGGACTGTTTCGAGCGAAGTCGGTGGCTCTTTCGACCTCTGCTACCGTCTCAGCGTTTATCGCATCGCACTCCTCACGAGTAGCGATTCCCTGCGAAGTCAGAGTCTTCTCAAGAATGTCGAGCGGGTCGCGTTTACGCCACTCGGCAATTTCTGCCTCATCGCGGTACGCACCACGAGCCACTCGGCCAAGACCCAGAGAGTGCTCTTCAAATCGGTAGGTCAAGCCCTCGATCAAAGTCGGGCCCTCACCAGCTCTTGCTCGTGCAACAGCAGCAGCAGTCGCCTCGTACATCGCAATAACGTCCTGCCCGTCAACAAGCATTCCCGGCATGTTGTACGCCGAAGCTCGGTCGGAAACGTGATCTACAGCCACCGTTTCGGCGTAAGAAGTAGTCACGGCGTACTGGTTGTTCTCACAAAGGAAAATAACTGGAAGTTTCCATATCGAAGCGAGGTTCATCGATTCGTGCAGAGCGCCCTGGTTAGAAGCCCCGTCACCGAAGAACGCCATCGAAACAAATTTATCGCCCCGAATGTGTGCAGCAAGAGCTGCGCCAACGGCGACGGGAACTGACGAGCCAAGAATGCCCGATTCACCAAGAATGCCGATCGAATAGTCGGCTAGGTGCATCGATCCGCCCTTGCCCTTGCAGTAGCCATCGACTCGTCCGTAGAGCTCGGCCATCGCCTTGTCGACTCGACCGCCCTTAGCGATTGGGTGTCCGTGTGAACGGTGGTTGCCGGTAATGTAGTCGGTGTCTTCCAAAGCGGCACAGGCCCCAACGGCAACGGCTTCCTCACCGATATAAGGGTGAGCAGCTCCACTGAATTCACCGGCACTGTGAACTTCCATAACTTTCAATTCGAAGTTTCGAATCATCCACATTCGGCGAAGCATCAGCAATAACAGATCGCGGTCGATTTCCACGGTTAACCCTCGAATTTCTTAGGCACAGCAGGCTGCTTCATTTAGATTCACGCAGCTGCAGCTTCATTCATAAATCAATACATAATCCGGGGAAACAACGCTTTCAGGGGAACAGAGCGCTTCACTCGAATGGCGAGATTATAGACCCGCTTGATCGTCAGGTCTGCCTAGTTTCATCATGCAATCGCAGCAAACACAACCGCTACTACAAGCGCCATGTTGAACAGAACGACTAAGACGTATTTAGCTATGAACGATCGTTTTGAAGTCTTATGCCGAAACCTGCGCATAGCCCAAATACCGCCGGGGCACCCACCAACTAGAGCCCAAACTAGAAGGGTCGACTCTTTAATTCGCCATTGATCCTTCTTCGCACGGCGCTTATCCCACCAGATAGCGATAAGCGATCCGACGTTTAGAACCAACAGCGCTGCAACGATAAAAAGTACGAATTGTTGGGTCGAAATATCCACTGTTAATCCAATGCAAAAGAAAGCCGGAGCACGAGCAACCGAAATACGGGTCGATTTTATACTGTCGTCATACTTGGCTCAAACTGGGCGAACACTGCCTAAAAATGGTAGAATTACGCTCTCGTTTACAGGTTATGTAAACCCACGCGAATCAATCCTGATTCAACGTCCGATTTCCTGCTCCTCGCACACACGCAACAAAAGCTCAAGCCGTGCTTGGAACATCCAGATTTCTCGGATCTAATCAAGATCGAAAAGCGTATCGCACCATATGGCAAGGATCACGAATGGCAAAGCGAAAAAGCGCAGGCTCCGATATCACCGGCGGCTCGGCTGATTACAACGCCGATGACATCACCGTCATGGAGGGCATGGAAGCCGTCCGAAAACGACCAGGTATGTACATCGGTACAACCGGGCTCGAAGGTGTTTTCCACCTAGTTCGTGAGATCGTCGACAACAGCGTTGACGAAGCGATGGCAGGTTTCGCTAGCCGAATCGATATCACTATCCACAAAGATGGCTCCGTGACCGTCGTCGACGACGGGCGTGGAATTCCTGTGGACAAACACAAGAAAACAGGCATGTCCGCACTCGAAACGGTCATGACCACCCTCCACGCCGGAGGAAAATTCGGTGGCAAGGGCTATCAGGTATCAGGTGGGCTTCACGGTGTTGGTGCATCCGTGGTGAACGCTCTGTCTGAATGGACCACCGTCGAAGTACGTCGTGACGGCAAAGTGAGTACGCAGAAATACGCACGCGGCAAGTCCACTGGCGAAATGGAAGTAAGAAATCCCGTCGACACCGACCCGGAAGGTACAGGAACGTCGGTTCACTGGATGCCCGATGCCGATATCTTCCCTGAGATTGGATACGACTGGGACATAATTTCTGGTCGATTCAAAGAAATGGCTTACCTTAACCAAGGGCTCACGATCCACCTACGATCCGAGTGGCACGACGATGTCTGGCCGTTCAATGATGTGACTTACATGTTCGATGGCGGAGTACGAAGTTTCGTTCGTTCACTCAACCGCCGACGTGGTTCTGTTCACCCGAACGTCATGTACGCACAGGAAACTGTCGACGATGTAGTTGTCGAAGTAGCCATGCAATACAACGAATCGTTCATCGAAAACACTCTCTCGTTCGCAAACGTCATCCGCACCGGAGACGGCGGATCGCACGTAACAGGATTCCGTTCAGCACTCACGCGTGTGCTCAACGATTTCGCAAAGAAAAACAATATGTTCGGAACCGCCAAGGACGACATCAAGAGTCTTTCAGGTGAAGACACCCGTGAAGGCCTAATGTGCGTTATAAGCGTGAAGGTCAAAGACCCTCAGTTCGAAGGTCAGACCAAAGGCCGGCTCGGTAACCCTGAAGTGAAGGGTGCCGTCGAGCAGGTCGTAGGGCGCAAGCTCGTCGAATTCCTTGAAGACAACCCAGGCGATGGCGCACAGATAATTAACAAGTCGACTACCGCAGCGCGTGCCCGTGCGGCCGCTAAGAAAGCCCGTGACCTCGTCATTCGCAAAAATGCAATGGATGGCGGATCACTACCGGGCAAGCTCGCCGACTGCACGGAGAAAGACCCTGCAAACTCTGAGATTTACATCGTTGAGGGTGAATCAGCTGGTGGCTCTGCAAAACAGGGTCGGGAACGACAGAACCAAGCAATTCTCCCGCTTCGTGGCAAGATTCTGAACGTCGAGAAGGCTCGACCCGAACGAATGTTGGCTCACGAAGAAATCGCAGCCCTTATCACCGCACTTGGAGCCGGTTTGGGTGAAGACTACGACGAAGAAAAACTTCGCTACCACCGAGTGATTATCATGACGGACGCTGACGTCGACGGAGCGCACATTCGTACGCTGCTGCTGACGTTCTTCTTTCGCAACATGCCCCAACTCATCGGAAATGGTCACCTATACATCGCTCAACCACCGCTGTACAAAGCATCACGCGGGCGTTCGTCTCGTTGGTTGTATTCGGAAGCTGAGCTTGACGAATGGACGGCGAACCGTCTGTACGGAACCATGCGAATTACCGCCGAGAACGACAGTAATCTCGAACTGAAGAGCGCGAAAATCGGCAAAGTTCTCACACCTCTTCGCGACTACGTCGACTCGCTCGAAGTAGCTCGGGTTTTGAACATTCCTGAGAGCGTAATCGAAAAACTGACCAAAGATCCTGAATACGTGAAGCTTGATTTCCGACCAGAGCAACCTGAAGAGCCAGAAGTTCCTGTCGAAACTGCTCAAGCATGGCTATTCGGCGGGCCCAAAGACGATTCGGCTTCCGAAGATTTTGACGACTCGGTTATCGAAGACGTGATTGAAGAAGAAGTTGAACCGGAAATCCTTCCGGACCGAACGTACGAGATCGATGGTTACACGTTGACCAAGACCATCTTCCAGAACCCGGCTGTAACCCGCCTACGCACGATCTACCCAATCATCAAGGAAGTTCTTGAAGCAGGCACGCTAACGATTGAGAAGGCCGACGCCGTCGTTGCCACGGGTGTGGAATGGCAAGACTTGCCAGCAACACTCGATAACAGCTCCGACCGATCGGGCGTGAACATTCAGCGCTACAAGGGTCTTGGCGAAATGAACCCTGAACAGTTGTGGGAGACCACGATGGACCCCGCAGAACGGGTGATGCTACGAGTTACAGCCGATGACGCCATGGCGGCCGACGACATGTTCCGAACCCTTATGGGCGACGACGTAGAACCCCGCCGTAACTTCATTCGAGCAAACGCCCTAGAAGTCAAAAATCTCGACGTGTAGTCGCTGGTTCTCCCTCCCAGAGTGGGAGGGAGTTAGAGGGTGGGAGATTGCGACGCGGAGCCGAGTCATCCGATGACGACCGCGACTAACGAGACTGCGCCCCCGGCACCCTAAACCGCGATCGTAATCTTGCCGTCGGGAGTCGACTCCCACAATTTGAAGAACGGTATACCCCGACGTTTGACCTCGGCTTCTCCGCCCTGACGGCGATCAAGTATCGCCATAGAACAACCTCACAACCGGTCGCCTCTTACAGCATCGATCGCCGGAAACAGCGACTCGCCAGTCGAGATGGTGTCGTCACAAGCAGCGACCTTCATTCCCGGGATGAGATTGCCTTCAATCTGTTTAGCGGCACCATGCTCTCCCCGTTCAGGTCGAACAAAGAAACCCACACGCCTTTTTTTATCAATGTGTGAGCGCAACGCCAACGCACCAACTATTGGCTGGGCTTCAACGGTCGATCCTCCGAATGCATCTGCTCCGACAAAATCCATCGCAATGCTGAATGCACGTGAGATCAGATCTGCACCCTCAGGATCGGTCGAAAGCAATTGGCCATCAAAGTAGTAGGAACTCTTCTGACCCGACGACAACGTGTAATCGCGAAAGCGCAGCGAATCAAGCTCCATGGCCCGGTCGTACAGGCGACTTGCAATACGGCTGAGGTCAGTTCCGTTGGTCATACCGGCAAGTTCTTGATTAACCATATATTCCTTGCTTTTCAATGAACTCAGCCACTGGTGCTGAAATCAAGTCCCCAACAACTCGATTGTCTGAAAGTAAGCCCCGCACGCGGGTTGCCGAAATGTCGATCATCGGTCCCTGAATGTACTTTGCCCCGATCGCTGGGTGTGATGCGTCCAAAGCGTGGATCTGTAGATTCTGGCCTGGACGTCCCACAGCAACGATAGTAGCCAGCGCCGGTATCCGATCGCCGTCTTTCCATCGATCCATCGATAGCGCGGAGTCTGAACCAACGATCAGGAACAATGTAGCCAATTCGCCAAGTTCGGCTCGCAAGTCGTTAAGCGTATCGACCGTATATGTCGATCCCTCGCGCCGGATATCGATATCGGAGGCCGAAAAACTTGGCACGCCCGAAACAGCAAGTTCGACCATCCTCAGACGATCGCTGGCAGAAGCAACAGGTGGCTTATCACGCAACCATTGGTCGGAAGTAACGACAAACAACACTTGGTCGAGATCAAGTTCATCACGAACAGCCAACGCTACCGCCAAATGCCCGTTGTGGATTGGATCGAACGTGCCGCCAAACACGCCCACTCGCTTGGTGATGCGTGAAGTAGACATTAGTCCCAGTCGAACTCCCAATTACCGATCAACACCGTGTCGCCCGATTCTAAGCCGGCAGTTTTAAGCGCTTTGGTAACTTTCAACTGGTCGAGACGTCGGTGAAACTGCAATCGAGCTTCGTGCGAGTCTAAGTTGCTGCCCTTAGCCAGACGGACCGCTTTGGCATGAACGATTCGTAGTTGGCCATCGGATTCTCGAACCACAACTTCTGTAGATTTTCTTACAACCGGTCGAAGCACCGGGATCTCTTCTTCGGGGACTTCTGAAACCGGGGGCTCGTTCTCGTACGACGATCTTAGCAAGTGGAACATCGCCTGCTTTAGTTCGTCGAGACCATCGTAGGTCGCGGCCGATACAAAGAAAGTTTCGGAATGAAGTCCGTCGAAATCTTTGAGAGATTCTTTGATTTCATCGATCAAAACCGACACTTCATCGAGGTCAAGTTTGTTTATCGCCAGAATCTGAGGCTTCTTTGCAAGCTCAGGATCAAACTGAGTAATCTCTGAGTTGATCGCCTTGATCCGACCCGGAACATCGTCTTCACTGCCGTCGACAACGTGAACAAGCACTCGCGTTCGTTGAACGTGCTTCAGAAATTCGTCACCTAATCCAACGCCTGAGTGAGCACCTTCGATCAATCCAGGAATATCGACCGCAACAAACGCTTGCGTACCCGCCTCAACCACACCCAGCACCGGTTCAAGCGTAGTGAACGGGTAATCAGCTACTTTAGGTCGAGCTGCGCTGATAGCGGTCAGTATGCTCGATTTGCCGGCGTTCGGCATACCGATCAGACCAACATCAGCAAGAAGCTTAAGATTCAGGCGAACTCGACGTATCTCACCATCGCCCCCAGCTTCAGCCAGAAGTGGTTCCTGATGAGTAGCTGTTACGAAGTGAGCATTGCCCCATCCACCACGACCACCTTCAGCGACAATCATCCGCTGTCCATGCTGACTCAAATCGCCTATCAGCTCTTTATCTTCAGCATCTTCCCAGAGCCAAACCTCAGTCCCTACCGGAACCGAGACTTCAACACTTTCACCTTGGGCACCATTTCGAACATGGCCATCCCCCTTGGTGCCATTTTTCGCAATGAAATGAGGTTGCCAGTGAAACTTAGTAAGGGTGTTGATCGCTTTATCAGCAACCAGAATTACGTCTCCGCCGTGACCACCGTCACCACCACCTGGTCCGCCTCGCGGAAGAAGTGCCTCTCGAATGAAAGCCACGAGTCCATGTCCACCGTTTCCGGCGCGCACTTCTATTACTGCAGAATCTAACATGTGTATAACCGGATCAATTAAATCTTCTATTTAGTTAATCTTCATATCAGTAAGCATTGTTGATATGTGAATAACACTCTTACTTTGAGTATAAAGCTACTGTTGAGAAACGGTTGGTAACGAAAGATGAACTCAGGAAATTCTTTGTTGGTAACTAATCATCTGTTGAATAAGTTTTTGTAAATATAATTCATCACTTATTGGTCGAAAACCATTTCAGGATATTTGTCTACTTACCAAGAGAGTCGTAAGAATTTATTCACAAGATACACAGAAACTTATTCGACGATTTAGCAGTTATTCACAACGCAAATTCGATCTGAATTATAAGATATCCATATCGCCCGGAGAATATCCGAGTTTTGTGAGCATCATCGCTACTTCACTTCGGTGCTGAGTACCGTGATTAACCACGTGAATCATCATCTCACACAGGATTGTCCTATTGCCCCTTCCGTCAGGAAACGCACGCTTGTACGGTCGATTCAGCTGATCATTAGACGTTATAGATCTGACACATTTATAAACTTTTGTATCGACTGATTCCCAGTAAATGCGGATGTTTTCAGGATCAGGGAAGTCGCTAGATTTGCGTTATTTGAGTTGCTGCTCTGATCGATGGCTGCCCAACGACGATCACATCGATGAAGCCGCGATCGGAAACCTATGAACTTACTTTGAACAGATGATTATTCGACTCTCGCTGATACGCATACAGGCGTTCCACGGCATCGACAAACATAGATGAATAAGCCCTTCAAAGCGCTACAGACGTCTAGCCCTAGAGTCTTAGCTTGTCCGGTTCATCAGTAAACACCTAATGTCATAACAAGTCAGAATAAGGGAGCAACGATCGATATAACTCGGATATCTATTTAGTCGTGAGGTTGACCCTGCGAGCTCGAATTACGATGTCTCGAACTGCAGCCAGGTGTTGTCTCACTGAACTATCGGTTTCCATCAATTGCTCGAAGCGTTTTTGGGCATATAAAACTGTCGAGTGATCCTTACCGCCGAGGGCTGCACCGACTCGTGCGGAAGTCAGATGAGCATCTTCTCTCAGCATGTACATCGCCATCCGACGTGCCTCAGCGGTTGCCTTGTCTCGTCGTTTGCCGGTAATGAGGTCGATAGTTACACCGCTGAATTCAGATATTGATTTCAATATTTCATCGACGGATGCAACGTCTTTTGTCGTTTCAGCCAGAAGGCTCTTCAACGCTTGATCCGCGAGTTCAGTGGTAACCGGACTTCCAATCAGCTGCGAATAGGCTATAACTCGGTTGAGTGCGCCTTCCAGTTCGCGAACGTTCTGGTGAGCACGTTGAGCGATCTGATCCAGAACAGCTGGTTCGAGATGTTGAGCCTTACTCTGTAATATCGCGTACCGAGTTTCGTAATCGGGCGGCTGTATATCTACCTCGAGCCCGCCAGCGAGGCGCGACTGGATACGTTCTTGAAGCAAGCTCTTGCTTGCAGGCTCATCGCCGGTAATGACGATCTGCTTGCCAGCCATGTGCAACTCGTTGAACGTATGGAAGAAGCCTTCCTGAGTTTGCGGCTTTGAAGCGATGAACTGAATATCGTCAACAAGCAACACGTCGGCACTTCGGTAGCTCTCGCGGAACTTATTCGCTGTTCCATCGCGAATAGCGCTGATGTACTCGTTGGTGAATCGTTCACTGCTTACATACATCACTTTTAGGCCACGCAAAACCAGCATGTTCCCAATGGCATGTAGTAGATGAGTCTTGCCAAGCCCTACTTCTGAATAGATATATAGAGGGTTGTAGACGCTTCCTGGCGACTCTGCAACTTTGGCCGCGGCAGCCTGCGCAAGACGGTTCGAGGGGCCAACGACGAAGGTCTCAAAATTGAATGATGGCTTGAGCGAGTAAGACTTAGCGTAGTCGATTTTCCCAGCGGATTCGTTTGGTTCAGATTCCGACGTTTCAGACCGCTCTGAAACGTCGGAATCTGATAGCACTTCATGGTTTGAACCTTGGACCTTGAAGTGTACTTCAAGCTTTCGTCCAGCGACTCGTGAAACGGTTCTGAGGATCGTTCCCGATAGACGCTTCTCGAGCATCTCGGCAGCAAAAGGAGACGGCGTGGAAATCGTGAGGATGTCATCAGATAAACCTACCGCTGAAGTAGGTTTTAACCACGTTTCGTAGTTGGGTCTGGGAATTTCAAGTTGGAGCTGTCCCAGAGCTGCTGACCAGATTTGCCGTGCGTTATCCGTGGTCAAACCCTCACTAATTTTGGACACAAGTGTCCCTGAGCCGGTAATGCTGGCTTGTAAAAAAATCGATCTAATATGTCTATGCCGTGATCAGCATTTTCGGCAGCTGGACGTTGCCTGTGGCGATCCTGACCTGATGGCAACCGTACCATGCGCTAGGCTGGTGTATGCAACCCCTCCAATGGGTCAATTGGCTCGAATTCAGGACCAATTT
Source organism: Chloroflexota bacterium (assembly GCA_027618835.1). Classification (GTDB taxonomy): domain Bacteria; phylum Chloroflexota; class Dehalococcoidia; order Lucifugimonadales; family Lucifugimonadaceae; genus Lucifugimonas. The sequence goes on from JAQCHZ010000010.1 coordinate 29,919, forward strand.
CCCAGAAATTTTGTGACAACAATCAGGACCAAGTTTGAACGACCATTAAAATTAACATTTCTCCAACAATGCAACCCTCGACCGGACTGGCGATTTCAGCGCACCGCGCCAGGCGCCAAGCTTATAAAGTTGTCACATGCGAATAGTATTTTTTGGATCGCCCACAGAAGCCGCTGAATCTCTCGAGTCGTTGATTGCAGCAGGTCACGACATTGCCGCGGTCTACAGCCAACCCGACCGTAAGTCCGGTCGAGGGAGAAACAAGACAGCCACACCCGTTAAAACGTTCGCTACACAAAACGACCTCCCCGTCTTCACTCCAAAAGGTCTTCGAAATAACGTTGAAGAGCTAGAACGGCTCAATGATCTAAACGCCGATGTGTTCGTAGTCGTGGCATACGGAAGAATTCTTCCAGCCGAAATTCTTCAGGTGCCACCGATGGGAGTTGTGAACATCCACCCATCGCTGCTGCCGAAGTACCGCGGACCAAGCCCGGTCGTAACGGCGATTTTAGAGGGCGAGGACACCGCGGGCGTCACAATCATGCTGCTAGACGAAGGAATGGACACTGGGCCGATCCTCGCTCAATCGACGCCCATACGGCTGTCAGGTACCGAAAAAGGCGCTGCGTTGCAGAGCGCTCTCTTTAAGGAGGGGGCATTGATGCTCCCCAACGTCCTTAAAGGGCTACATGAGGGATCGTTGACCCCACAGCCACAAGATGACAGCAAGGCGAGCCTCACCAGACTTCTTGAAAGGTCAGACGGCGAGATCGATTGGTCGTCGTCTGCGGAACGCATAGATCGAATGATTCGAGCGTACGATCCGTGGCCAGGAACTTTCACCAGCTGGAGCGGTAAAGGCTTGAAGGTGCTTGATGCTGAAATTAGTTCGGCATCCACATTAGGAGCTGGCGTAGTTATGGTTGTCGACGATCGGCTGCTTGTGGGCACCGGATCAGGATCTATCGGGCTAAAGCAAGTTCAACTTGAAGGTCGTCAACCCGTTGCGGCCGCCGACTTTCTCAGGGGTCAACCGGATTTCGACGGCGTAACGCTAGGGACTTAGCCCTCTACGCGGTTTCGATCTGGACGATATTGCGGTGTGATAGGTGGCTTCGCACGTGGTCGACGTTAGCCAACCAGTAGTCGCTTCCGTAGAACTTGGCTTCAGCAGTTGCGATGTTTGCGACATCGTCGCCGTACGATCGAATCCAAATGAACTGAGTGCGCTCTTCGTTGACCCAGCTGCTTTCAACCTTGATACCGGCTTCGGTCATTACAGGGATGAGCTTTGGGAAGGTGTCGAGCCAGCTGTCGAGCATTCCTTTGTTAATGGTGTACGTGCGCAAGTGGGCAACAGTCATCGTTCCTAAAACTCCGTGAGCCAAAGTGGCCATTCGTATCAGTGAAATTCAAGTAGCTGATTCTATCGACGATAAAGACGAGTTGGGTAATTGAACTACCCAAAATCTCGACCAAAGTGGAGAGACCTTCGACGGCGCGGTGCGTGGTGGGCGATCCGGATAGTGCTCCGCACTGACGACCCAAAGCGGTGATCGAGAGCGGGATTACCCAAAGCTATAGCCAACTAACGCACCCAACAGCCGCCCGGTGTCATCCTGATTCATTTTCAGGATCTCTCTCACCCCAGCAGCGAAAACACCCAATCCGCCAACACCCCGACTTCACGAGCGGAGTGCATCCTGAGCACAGTCGAAGGGTCATCGGAGTCGAGGGATCTGGTGCGGGGTCGCGGCTATTGGGTAACTGGGCAGACTGGGCATTCCGGAAATAAAACGCAAATCTGAACTCAAAACACCCCACAACAAGCCAAACACCGAGCTAGCCCTTGAGCATGTTCATCAATGCGCGCTTGCCACCCGGACCCGAGATCTTCTTCATCATCTTCTGCATCTGCTTGAACTGATTCAAAAGCTGGTTGACCTGCGTAGTCGTGGTTCCAGAACCATCGGCAATTCGCTTGCGACGAGACCCATTGATAATCGTCGGATTCTCGCGTTCCAACATCGTCATCGAGTGAATAATCGCCTCGGTTCGAGCCATCTGGCTCTCATCGATGTCCTTCGGATTGATCTTGCCTCGAAGTGAACCCATCCCAGGAATCATGCCGAGAATATCGGTAATCGATCCCATCTTTTTGATGGTCTGGAACTGCTGCAACATGTCGTTTAGATCAAATTGATTCTTCTTGATCTTCGCTTCGAGAGCGGCAATCTCTTCAGTATCGAACTGAGATTCTGCCTTTTCGATAAGCGACTCGACATCGCCCATGCCAAGAATCCGTGAAGCAATTCGATCCGGGTGGTACACCTCGAACTGATCAGGTCGCTCGCCGACACCGATGTACTTGATGGGCACACCAGTTGCAGATCGCATCGAAAGAGCGGCACCACCACGGGCGTCACCGTCCATCTTCGTTAGCACCATTCCAGTGATACCGATTCGATCATTGAACTCGCCACCAGAACGTACTGCGTCCTGACCCGTCATAGCGTCGAGAACGAGTAGCGTTTCGACTGGTGAAGTAGCGTCGCGAATCTCTTCGAGTTCGCTCATCAGATCGTCATCAATAGCCAAACGGCCTGCCGTGTCGAGGATCAGATAGTGAACGCCCTCTTCCTGAGCCTTTTTGTAGGCTGCTTTGGCGACCTTCACAGGCGTGGAGCTTGAAGGCTCTTCCGAGTAAACGGTGAGATCAAGCTGCTTTCCGAGCTGCTTCAGCTGATCGATAGCTGCAGGACGTTGCAGGTCACATGCTGCCATCATCACGGGCTGTTTCTGCTTGCGCAGCCACAATGCCAACTTCGCGGCGAGTGTGGTTTTACCGGCACCCTGAAGTCCAACTAGCATGATGACGCTCGGTGGCTTGTCAGCACGGGCAAGTTCGACTGCTTCTCCACCAAGAATTTCGGCCAATTCTTCTCGAACTATTCGAATAACCGATTGTCCGGGAGTGAGAGAAGCGTAGACTTTGTCGCCATCCGCACGTTCTTTGACATTTTTGACGAACTGGCGCGCTACTTTGAAGTCGACGTCTGCTTCGAGCAGCGCTAGTCGAACTTCGCGGAGGGCCGCGTCGATGTCTTTTTCAGATAATTTACCGCTACTGGTTAGCTTGCCGAAGACTCCGCCAAGCTTGTCGGAAAGTGACTCAAACATAGTTTGATTTTACATGCGGAAATCGGCTAAAAACGGTTAGATCACGTGTGCACCGCTAAATATGTGGCTTGATAACAGCCAAGCGCAGTCGTTTTTATCTAAGTGAGAAACCGGAATGATCATCCATCTCGACTCAGCTATTGACCTACGGATTCCAGCGTAGCCTCGGCTTCTCCTGTGGCAGTTTCAGCCACGAACAGTTCTGCGACGACTGTCGCTTCCACATCTTCGGCAGTGCTTCGATCAGAAGCTTAACTCACTAAAAACCATAGCGCGAACAACAGAACAATTCCAAGAAGCGTCCAATATCCAGCGTTTTCGTATCGCTTCCGAAATGAGAGTTTGCCCTGATTGGCTATATTTGGTCGGGACTGAACCCGGGTTGGCTCTTCGTTCATTTCACCATCAATTGTCGAACGGCGCCGACAAATGTCGACTCATCGGGGGCGGAGTTAACAATATGCGAACGAGGCTTATCGACGCAGTTCGATCTTTAAACACGGTTGACACGATTATGACGCTTGGAATACCAAATGCGTTTGAGTCGGGCAAATCGTTCGACGCCATGTCGAAAGTCTACTCGACCGTTCACTCGTACGTGCGTGCGCGGTGCTCAGGTCGACCGACGCTGTTACGAAATCTCGACGATTTCGCCATCAACAACCAAAGTCGCTTCGGTTAAAGCCTGAACATCATCGAACGACCAGCCCGGCGCAGTTTCTCTCAGAATCATTCGACCGCTCACGCGATCAATCTTGATTACCGCAATGTCGGTAACAATCTCATCAACACACCCCGGTGCCGTTAATGGAAACGTGCATTCCTCGACGATTTTTGGCGTGTCGCCTCTCGCCGTGTGCTCCATAGCGATTACAACTCGCTTTGCGTTTGCCGCGAGGTCCATCGCTCCGCCAATACTGCCAATTCCACGTTTTGGGATTATCCAGTTTGCCAAATCACCAGTTCGCGAAACCTGAAGTGCGCCTAGCACTGTCACATCAATATGCCCACCGCGAATCAGGTTGAATGACTCTACGGAATCGAAAAATGCCATTCCCGGCACGAGCTTCGGAAACTTGCCACCGGCGTCCATCAGATTTGGGTCGCCTTCGCCCGGAGCCGAAAGTTCTTTGAAGCCGAGAATGCCGTTCTCTGCGTGATAAAGAAGTTCGACGCCATCTGGTAGAAAATTGGCACACAACGCCGGAATGCCAATGCCAAGGTTCACCGTTGAGCCATCGACGAGATCGCGAGCCGCACGTTTAGCAACCGCAGCACGATCAAGACGTGGGGCAGGGTCGTTTCCAGCGGGCTTTCCAGAAATGGTCACGGTAGTGGATCTCCCGCTTCTCGCTGAACAATCCGATTCACATACGTGCTCAGCGTTTCGACCCGCTCAGGATCAATACCGCCGACTTCAACAATCTCGTCTACCTCAACGATTGTGACCTTCGCGGCAGTTGCCATCGCCGGGTTAAACGCCCGAGAGGTACCCGTATATTGCAGATTGCCTCGGGTATCGGCTTTTTGCGCTCGAATTAACGCGTAGTCGGCCGAAAGTGCCGTTTCGAGCAGATATGTGCGGCCATCAAAGTCACGATGCTCTTTGCCCTCTGCAACCGGCGTACCAACTCCGGTAGGAGTGTAGAACGCGGGCACGCCAGCTCCAGCAGATCGAATGCGTTCGATAAGCGTGCCTTGCGGAACGATATCGACTTCGGCTCTGCCTTCGCGCCACGCCCTTTCGATCTCGCTCAGCGGATTGGTCGTTCCCGGGACTGGAAACGAGCACGTGATTTTCGTCGCCTGCCCGCTCTCGAAAAACATGCCATGGTCGATCGGATCAAGATGCTCTGGCCAGCCGTAGCCCGTTGTTTTCGAAATACCAGCCACGTTGCCGATGATCGTTAGATCACCTACTCCGAGATCACGTAGTGCCATCATCAGGCGAGTCGGTTGACCGCCAGCGCCCCCGAATCCGCCAATCATGATCGACGCACCCGAAGGAATATCGGCTACGGCGTCGACGAACGAGTTGGAGATCTTATTAATTGGCACGGGAGCCAGATTGTACGGTCTTTTCGATGGGTGTCACTTACACTACGTTGAGTTTTTACTTGTAATCGTCCGTATTTCGCGCTCAGCTGACCACTCGAACTGCCAAGAATCCCATTCGTAAATGCCATCTAAAAAGAAGAAATCGAAACAGCCCGACTTCACCCTGATCGCACATCGAGGTGCCTCATACGACGCACCCGAGAACACGTTTGAGGCGTTCGATCTTGCTCTCGCGCTCGGCTTCGACAACTTTGAAACCGACGTCCAACTAACTAGCGATGGTAGAGCTGTTCTCGTTCACGACGACACGCTGGATCGAACGACCGACACAACCGGTCTCGTCGCTGAAACCGGCATCGCTAAGATCAAATCACTTAATGCCGGGCTTTGGTTTGAAGGACCCGACGATGGCGCTGGCGTGCGCGGCACCATGGCGTACGCAGAAGCGTTCGTGCCAACACTCGATGAGTTTCTTGAACGATACGCCGGCAATGCGCACGTTCATTTAGAGCTAAAGTCGACTCAACCCGATCTCGCTGCGACATCGATGAAGTCGCTCAAGCAGTGGGGTTGGCTCGATCAACATACCGGCGATTCGGTCGCTCCCGGCCTTACTATTTCCTCGTTTCATTTCGAACAACTCGAACGATCAATCGCGCTCATGCCTAACATCGCCCACGGCTGGCTGCTTCAAAAGATAGATAAGGCTTCTTTAAAAGCAGCAACCGATCTAGGCCTCTCTGGCATCTACCCGAACGCGAGCAAAGTAACCAAGAAACAGATCGACGATGCGAACAAAGCTGGGCTCGTAGTCCGAACCTGGGGCATCGCCGACTCCAAGCCCGCGCTTCGTCGTGCATACCGTTCTGGAGCCGTTGGAACGACGGTCGATTGGCCTTCAAAAGCCCGCGTAATCATCGAATCGCTTTAGGAATATCCGTGATGTTCGAAGACGCCTCGGCCGTTCTTGTGTAGATATTCGGCGCGTCCGCTATCGGAACGGGCTGTCACTACGGTAAAGTCGCGCTCATCAACACCGGGCGCGTCATTCGACCCGTCAAGTCCAACAAACAGGAATATCAAAGAAGAGTCACATGAAAATCGAAAAAATCCGACTTCGTCACGTATTTGGAACGATTGAAACCGATGGTTTGTTCTGGGAAGAACGACTCGTCCAGCCGCTCGACGTGTACGAGGAATTCCGTGACATTGGCGGGCGGGTCGAGTGGGGTTCAGCGAACTCGAAGAACGAACTCGCCCACGACGCCTACTTCGTACAGATCGAAACCGACGAAGGCGTAATTGGAATCGGCGGTCCGATGGACAAATCCGTCGCCTTCATCATCGAAAACGAACTGAGCCGCTACTTGATCGGACGCGACCCACTCGCAACCGAGTTCCTCTGGGACATCATGCACCGTGGCTCAGTTCATGGTCGTCAGGGCAACACGATGATCGCCATCAGCGCGATCGATAACGCGCTCTGGGATCTCAAAGGTCGCTACTTCAACGCTCCCGTCTACAGTCTCATCGGTGGCCCGACCCGAACGGAAGTGCCTGCCTACGCTTCGATGCTTGGCTACCACGTCCTCGATATGGGGCTCGTCGCAGAACGCGCCAAAGAGAAGCAAGACGAAGGCTACACGGCTCAGAAATGGTTCTTCCGACACGGCCCGATGTCTGGTGCTGAAGGATTTAAGATGAACGTCGACATGGTGCGAACTCTTCGAGAAATTCTCGGTGATGACGATGACATCATGCTCGATTGCTGGCAGTCGATGGACGTTAACTACGTAATCAAACTCGCCGAGGCGATCGAGGAATTCCACCCTCGGTGGCTCGAAGAAGTCGCTATGCCGGATCGCATCGATTCATATCGCAAGATTCGCGAAGCAACGAACATTCCGCTGTCGGGCGCAGAGCACGACTACACACGCTGGGGCATGAAGCAGTTCATCGACGCCGAAGCACTCGACATCATTCAGCCAGACATCTACTGGGCTGGTGGACTATCGGAAGTGCTGAAGATCGCAGCTCTCGCTACTACCTTCGATCTAATCACGATTCCGCACGGTCACTCGACCAACGCCGGAATTCACTTCTCGGTCACCCAGTCGCCGATTCACACTCCATACCAGGAGTATTTGGTGAAATGGAACACCATCCACCAGCACTTCTTGAAGGACCCTGTAACCCCGGTGAACGGCTCGATTCACGCACCGTCAGGCATCGGAATGACAATGGATCTAGATCCCGACAAAATCGAACGAGAAGAAGAACCAAACTTCGGTTCGTAAGTACCGAGCAAGCAAGCTAACAAATTCGAGATTGAAACAATTAGTCCCCCTTCCGGATGGAAGGGGTTAGGGGATGGGTAGATTGCAGCGGCGACCAAGTCACGCTAGTGATGCCCGGAGCTAATTACCATGAAAATCACCGACATACGACTTAGAAAACTTACCGGAACCATGGAGGTCGACGGACCATTCATGGAAGAGCGACTCGTAATGCCGCTCGACGTCTACGAAGAATTCCGCGTGCAAGGCCCACCGGCAGCCGGAACTCAAGTCGACGATTCGCACTACGAATTGAACCAGGTCTTCGTTCAGATCGACACCGACGAAGGTGTATCCGGAATCGCCGGACCAACCATGCCCGGCGGCACCGCATTCCACGTTTGGCAGATGAAGGATTTCCTCATCGGGCGCGATCCGCTGGCTACCGAATTCCTGTGGGACATCATGCATCGCAAGTCGGTACATGGTCGACAGGGCGAACCGATGATGGCAATCAGCCTGATCGACAACGCCTTATGGGATCTCAAAGGCAAGTGGTTCAAGCAACCCGTTTGGAAGCTCATCGGCGGCGCTGGCCGTGGCCCAATGCCTGCTTACGCTTCGATGCTCGGATATGCGACGCAAGACCTCGGTCTCGTGAAAGAACGAGCTCTCGAAATGCAGAGCCGGGGCTACAAGGCACAGAAATGGTTCTTCAGGCACGGTCCGATGTCAGGCGCTGAAGGATTCAAAAAGAATGTTGCCATGGTCGAGACCATTCGCGAAACACTCGGTGATGATGACGACATCATGCTCGACTGCTGGCAGTCGATGGACGTCAACTACGTAGTCAAACTGGCAGAGGCAATTGAAGATTTGAACCCTCGGTGGCTCGAAGAAGTCGCAATGCCAGATCGGATCGACTCATATCGAAAAATTAGAGAGTCAACGAACATCCCGATCTCCGGAGCCGAACACGAATACACCCGCTGGGGATTCAAACGGTTCATCGAGGCGGAAGCTGTCGACATCATCCAGCCCGATCTCAACTGGGCGGGTGGTCTCTCGGAAGTAATGAAAATCAGTGCGCTCGCGACCACATTTGATCTGATAACCATTTGCCATCAGGGCGTTAGTCCTCCGGGCATGGCTTGGTCATCTGCTCAATCGCCTATCCACACGCCCTACGTTGAAATGCTCGTGAAGCACGCTGCCATGAGCTACTACTTCGATGCGAACGGCGGACCGAACTTCTCGGACGGCGAGCTTTCAGTAAGCCAAAACCCCGGTTTGGGCTTTGACATCGACGAATCAAAAATCGAATCACAAACCGATATTAACTACTAATCGTCCGATACCGAGGCAAGCACACGTGTTCGCACGGCTAGATTCGGTTTAGCATCGCGATAAATAAGTCCCCCTTCCAGAAGGAAGGGGTAGGGGTAGGAGACTGCGACGCGGAGCCGAATCATCCGATGACGACCGCGACTAACGAGACACATCATGAAAATCACCGACGTTAAGGCATACCCACTAAAAACCCGAACGGCACTCGTTCGGATATTCACCGACGAAGGAATCGAAGGCATCGGCGAATGTTCACCAATGAACGTTCCAATCATGTGCTACTTCGTCGAGCACGCCCTCAAGCCACTCATCATCGGCAAGAACCCTCTCGACGTGGAGCGACTTTGGGACGACATGTTCTTCGGCACATACAAACTCGGAACGTCAGGAACCCAGCCAAGCTGTATCAGTGGAGTCGACATTGCGTTGTGGGACATCAAGGCGAAAGTCGCCGGTATGCCGCTCTACCAGCTGCTAGGTGGCGCAGTGCGTACCACGTTCACGATGTACAAGAGCATGGGTGGCGGCAGCGACAATACTCCTCAAGAAATGCTGGCGAGAGTAGAAGAGGCGTACGAAGAAGGCTTCAAGGCGATCAAAATTCGCATGGATTGGAAATATCGCCAGGACGTAAACCCCGAAAAAGACCTCGAAATGTTCCGCCTTTGCCGAAACTTCCTGCCAGACGATTTTCCGTTGAGCTTCGACGCCAATAACGGCTACTCAGTCTCAACCGCGATCCAGCAAGGTAAGAAATTTGAAGATCTCGGCATCTGCCACTTTGAAGAACCGGTATCGCCAACCAACTACGAAGGCATTCGCGAAGTCGCAGAAGCCCTCGATGTGCCGATCTCAGCAGGCGAGCACGAATATACCCGTTGGCAATTCCGTGATCTCATCAACATAGCAAAACCGGACCTTCTGCAGCCCGACGTCGTGAAGTGTGCAGGTCTAACCGAAGGCAAGCGAATCGCTACTCTCGCCGAAACGCACGACATATCAGTTGTACCCCACATGACCCAGCCGACGATAGGTAACGCCGCGTCGCTCGCTCTCTGCGCAACGCTACCGCTTTCCTCGCGACCTCACGAGTACTCGGGACAACGGGACGATCTCGACGAGCTATTCGAAGACCCGTGGGAGTTCAAAAACGGCGAAATAACCATTCCGAACAAACCGGGACTCGGCTTAACAGTGAATGAGAAGGCTCTCGCATCGGCGGTTATGGACCTGTAACGCTAAGCCTTTAGGGGGTTTCACAGTCGGCGTTGCGTAAGCGCTCCGTGCTATGTCAACGGGATGACCATGAGCGACTTTAGGTCAAGGGCCTGACGCGATTATTCATCGTCAGATTCCAGGTTGAAATTCTCTAGCTCTTCGCCGATGCGAACAACCGGAATATTCGCGTGGAATAAGTCCAAGTTTGGCTGTTAACTGCCTAACTTCTATTTCATACGAAAATTCGACTATAAGCGAAATGGTACGTACTAGCTAAGTAGCTGTTTCGCGTACTTCAGTTCCATCTCTGCAAGCTTGTCTACACGGCGTCTGAAATCTGGATCAGTCGAAAACTCTGCAGCAATGAACGCGTCGAGAATTTCCTTAGCGACAGCGATTCCGATAATCCACGCACCCATGCAAATCAAGTTCACATCATCGTGTTCAACGCCCTGATGTGCGCAGTGCGTATCGTGAGTCAAAGCCGCGCGAATGCCAGGAACTTTATTACCGGCGATCGACGCCCCAACGCCCGTGCCGCACACGAGAATGCCCCGTTCTGCGTCACCCGAAAGAATCGCAGAAGTAACCCGCTGAGCAATATCAGGGAAGTCGACCGGGTCTTCAGAGTGAGTTCCGTAATCTGTAACTTCGTGACCCTGTGATTTCAAATATTCGACTACTGGGACTTTCATAGAAAACCCGGCGTGATCGCCGCCAACTGCTAACTTCATTCCGATCTCCTTGTAACTCGCCCAATCAGTAAAGCAAAAAACTTATTGAGTCGCTTCGTCAACTCAAGTTGAAAGTTTTTACTGTGTAGAACCTATAAGTGCTGAAATAGCCCCGTCGGATCGGCCCACTCGTCAGGCACCCGAAGCGAAAGCACCGCCGCATCGCAAGTTAGCACTCCGTCATGCGAGAAGAAATCGACCGCATGGCTAGTCTTCTTGTCCGTTTTCTCAATAATGCGTGCTCGTGCCGTAACCGGACCATCGATTCGAGTGGGCTTCCGGTAGTTCACCGTCAATGAAGCCGTGGCGTACCAAATCGTATCGCCCTCACCCACCTCACGACCCTCAGTTCGGTACGCGTCCGCCATCGCCGAGCAAACGCAGTGGCAATCGATAATCGAGGCAATCATTCCACCGTTCATCACGTCAGGCGGCATCGCTGCATGGTGAGGCTCAGGCTGAAAAACACACACCGAAACATCGCCATCCCAGTACGATTTGATCTGGAGACCCTTATCGTTCCATGCCCCGCAGCCGTAACAATTATTGCCGTGCAGACCGTCCTGAATGTAAGTGCGTTCAAGTTCACTATGGCTCATACTGCTCCTCGAAACCAATTTTCTCTCGTGGCACGCTGCTAGTTGCAACAAACAATACCGTGCGGAATCGAACCGTGGGAGCACTTCGAACTTCCGCACTCTCGACCACCAACCCAATCTTAAGAACATCTTTGACGATAGTCCGTACATCGAACCCGCATGCTTCACTCTGAATCTCAATCGAATTCTAGGTCACGTGCCCTGATTCTCGTATCTCTCGCCACATTCTTTTCGCTATCAGTGTGGTTCTCGACCAACGCAATATCAGGTGCGCTCGAAGTTGAGAAATCGATCGACGAATCCTCAATGGCGATCCTCACTATCACCGTTCAACTCGGCTTTGTCTTTGGCACTCTACTCATCGCCGTCACCAATTTGTCCGATCTAATAAACGCCCGAACCCTATTCGCCTATGCATCAGTGCTAGCGGCACTCGCCAACTTATTGGTAATTCCTTTCGATTCGACACCCTTATTGATCGCCGCTCGATTCGCAACAGGTGCCTTTCTCGGCGGCGTTTACCCACCGGCGATGAAAGTCATCTCAGGCTGGTACACGAAGGGCAGAGGATTCGCGCTCGGAACAATGGTCGGTGCGCTCACCATCGGATCAGGATCCCCTCATCTGCTGAGATCTGTATTCTCCGAAAACTGGCAAGCAGTAATCATCGGAAGCTCGGTGCTTGCAATTTCCGGCGGGCTGATACTTAAATTCCTCGTGAAAGACGGTCCCCACGAAGTCAGAGGCGCTAAGTTCAACCCGAAGTATCTGATTGGTGCCATCTCACAACGGGGTCCTCGGTTGGCATTAACCGGATATTTGGGACACCAGTGGGAGCTCTACGCGATGTGGGCTTGGATCGGCAGCTTCATGCTCTATATCGTTGGCGAACAATCTCTCATCGGTGACCGCCTTGATCTTGCGAGTGCGCTTACGTTCCTCGTATTCGCAGTCGGGGCAATTGCGAGTTCGTACGCGGGAATATGGTCGGAGAAAATCGGTCGAACTGCAGTGACCAGCATCGTCATGGTAATAAGTGGTGGAGTCGCGGTATTCATCGGATTCCTGCCTCCCGAAATGACTGTCCTGATAGTGATATTGGCGATGATCTGGGGCGCTTCAGTGATAGCCGACTCAGCCCAATTTTCGACTGCGATGACCGAACTAAGCGACCCAGCGTACAGAGGAACCATGCTGACGTTTCAGACCGGAATCGGGTTCGCATTAACCGCGGTGTCGATATGGCTATTGCCGATAGTAAAAGACTCTTCAGGCTGGGGTTGGGCGTTCGCCATGCTCGCCCTCGGACCCGTCTTAGGAACCGCTGCGATGCTCCGATTACGTTCACTCCCTGAAGCAATGAATCTGGCGGCTGGAAAACGTTAGTAATTTGCTATATCGAGTCGTATCGATTGGCAAATTCAAGTTAGATAATAGCGTTACAGCTCGCAAATGCATCCTGCGGCGCGAATGCCATCCTGAGGCAGCTCGCCCTGATGGAAACCGGGAAAGGATCGCATGCAAAGAATCAACTATCGACCTCATCACAAGGGCAACCGGAAATTACCATTATCATCTCGGAACGAGACGGTTCTTGGATTAGAACGGAAATATCTCGGATATGGAAATTACTCAACCAGTAAAAAATCAGCTTGGCAACACCGGCTTGCAGGTGACGCGACTCGGCTACGGTGCGATGGAGATTCGGGGCGAGGGTGAAGGTCGGGCGGCCACTGCGAAACAGGCCGAAACGATACTCAACGCAGTGCTAGATGCTGGAATTAATTTTGTCGATACCTCAATCGACTATGGCGATAGCGAGGAGCACATCGGAAAATTCATATCGCATAGGCGTGACGAATTCTTCTTAGCATCAAAATGTGGCTGCCAGTTCGACGCTAAACCAGATGGCGGCGATGGCTGGAGCCCGCATAGTTTCGACCACGAAAACATCACCTCCGGAGTCTAGCAAAGTCTCCGCCGTATGAAGACCGAATACCTCGACATCGTTCAGTTCCACAAAAGCCCTACGATGCGTCAACTCGAAGAGCATGGTGCGCTCGATGCTCTGAAAGAACTACAGGAGCAGGGCAAGGTGCGTCACATCGGCGTATCTGGAAACTTTCCTGAAATGACAGAACAACTCGAGTCAGGTGAATTCGGTGTGTTGCAAATCCCGTACTCCGCGCTGCAAAGAGAGCACGAAGGAATCATTACTCAGTCGGCAGAACGCGGAGTCGGAACTATCATCCGAGGAGGGCTCGGACAAGGCGATCCCGACTTCTCAGGATCTGTACGTCTAGACAAATGGGCAGCGTGGAACGGAGCGTCCTTAAATGATCTTCTTGAGGATGGGGAAAGCAGGACCGGATTCATGTTGCGGTTTACTCTTTCGCACCCGGATGTCGACACAGTCATCGCGGGTACACAGAACCCGATGCACTTAGTGGAAAATGTTGCTTCAGCAGCCAGAGGGCCACTCAGTTCAGACGTATATACCGAAGCGAAGCGCAGACTGCTTGCGGCAGGACAGGGACCCGCATAGGATTCCACGAAACGCCGAATTCATGGAAGAGGATACGTGCAAGTAAATAATCACACAGTCAATTATTTAAAAAAGTATTTTGGCATGCTTTTGTTCGTATCTCTAACGGTCATTGGGCTGGCGGCTTGCGGCTCGGATGATTCAACCGCCGATAGCGTCTCGACTAACAATGACGGCGAAGAAGTTGCACCCGTTCTCCGAATCGACGAAACGTTCACGGTCGAAAACTTTGAAGATGCCGGATTCAAGCTGAGCAAAGAGTTTGATACCGAGACCGTTCCTTTGGCTACAAATGTCTACTACGGATTCGCCAGTCGCCGAGATATTGAGATCAGGAAGTACGCTTCGCACGCCGATGCAATGTCAGCAGGCGTTGAATCGGCGCTTGCGATACTCGGTCGCTCTCCAGCATCGAACTCAGCTGGCGGAATTATCACCTCGGGTAACAATCGCACCAGCTACCACGCCTATCTCGTAGCCGGGAACGTCGTTATGCTCTGCCAAACCGATATTTCAGCCTGTGAAGACCTCGTAAACGCCGCCCAAAGCGGCAGCTAGTTCTGGCTTGGTCGCCCGCTCGTGTCGTTCATAGCGGCAACTGTCATCCTGAATTCATTTCAGGATTTTTCTAACCCCTGCGATGTCATCGCGATAATTCCTAACGCTGCAACAAACTGGGTAGATCCTGAAATGAATTCAGAATGACACCGTTAACGTTGTCGCCCACCACCTCTCGACCGAAGCGACAGCGAAGGGGAGAGACCTTCGGTGGGGATGGGCACGAGGCCATGTTGCGACATTGAATTGGCAGTAACCAACGATTGACTTCCCGAGTGCCGCCGAGGGATCTGGGGTGGTGTCGCGCTATTGATCGAACATCGTCAACGCAAAGCGACGCACCAACCCCGCACCAGATCCCTCGGTGGCACTCGGGAAATCGATTATTAGCGTTTGTAAAGCAAACCCAAACACAAAAAAGACTCGCCAAAAAACGGGTCTCTCTCTAAAAATTACGAACTGAATCAACCGTTCGCTATGTGGGCGTTCCGGTCGGAACTAAGCTGCCTGGTTGTGGTCGTCATCTGAGTGTGAAAAGTTCACTACTCGTGCAGCCCGACCCAATCGAGCCTGCTTGGCGATGTGACCCCGAGAAACCATGTCGAAAAATGCGCCCTGAGCTCGTAGACCTTCAGGACATACAGTGCCCTCTTCACCAGCTCCTAGTACCAATCCCAATCCGCCTCGTGCTGGAATGATCGTGTTACCGGTTGAAGTGTTCTTAATGCTGATGAGTGTCATTGTTTTGCCCTTATTGCGCTGAGACCCCAATTTGCCCTTGGGTCTCTATCAGTGTGTATTTGCCTGATGCCCACAACTTTAGGCTTCTGGCATGTGGGCGGATCCGGGCTAGCTACACAACGCGATTGTGAGTCAGCCCCCACAGAAATGAACCACCCGGCTCACGGGCGTGAGCCATTACAAGTGCGATTCCAGTATTTTCAGTTGGTTCCGGCTATTGAGCGGCGGGGGCACCGCGACGACGTCTGCGATACCTACCGGTGTTCCTACGCGACTTTGACGCCCCGTTCGCATATGCGGCAGGTCTATCCGGTAACGTGATTTCATCACGAGCGCTACCGTTCACGGATGTGTTGAACTTGCGAGCCTTTGTCGTACCTGCTGCCTTTGCGCTCGGCGTTATGCCATTCATCTCGGCCAAGTACTGACCCGTAGATGACTTCTTCACCGACGCCACGAACTCAGGCGTTCCTTCTGCGATGACTTGTCCACCACGTTCACCAGCCAGCGGGCCCATTTCCAGGATCCAATCGGCGTTCTTGATCAAATCGAGGTGATGTTCGATCAAAATGATCGAGTTCCCAGCGTCGACCAATCGGTGAAGCACAATCATCAACTTCGCAGCATCGTCGAACGAAAGACCAGTAGTCGGCTCATCGAGAATGTAAACCGTTTTACCGGTCGACCTCTTCGAAAGCTCCGAAGCAAGCTTGATTCGCTGTGCCTCACCACCCGAAAGTGTCGTCGCAGGCTGACCCAAATGCACGTAGCCAAGACCCACATCGGTCAACGTCTTCATCTTGTTGGAAATCGACGGAATATTCTCAAAGACGACTGCAGCTTCCGAAACCGTCATATCGAGTACTTCAGCGATCGACTTGCCCTTGAACTTAATCTCAAGCGCCTCTCGGTTGTATCTCGCACCCAAACAAATCTCGCAAGGAACCGTTACGTCCGGCAGGAACTGCATCTCGATCTGAACGTAACCAGCACCACTGCAAGCCTCGCAACGTCCGCCCTTCACATTGAACGAGAACCGGCCCGCCTTGTAGCCACGGGCTTTCGATTCAGGCATCGATGCGAAAATGTCTCGAATGTTCGTGAACACACCCGTGTATGTAGCCGGATTCGATCGTGGAGTTCGACCAATCGCCGACTGATCGATGTTAATCACCTTATCGACGTGTTCAAGCCCGAGCACTTCGTCGTGCTCTCCGGGTCGATCCTTCGAACGGTAGAAGTGCTGCGAGAGCTTCTTCGAGAGAATCTCGTTCACGAGTGTGCTCTTGCCCGATCCTGAAACACCCGTCACACAAGTCAACGTTCCAAGTGGAATCGCCACTGAAACGTTCTTCAGATTGTTCGCCCGCGCCCCGATAATGGCGATCTCGTTGCCGTTGCCTTTGCGACGTTTTTTCGGAACAGGAATAGATTTTCGGCCGCTCAGGTACGCACCCGTCAGCGATTCTTCGCTTTCGAGAACAGCTTCGATAGGTCCTTCAACCACAACGTTACCGCCGAACTGACCCGCTCCCGGACCCATATCGACGATATGGTCGGCGGCTCGCATTACAGCTTCATCGTGCTCGACGATCAGCACCGTGTTTCCAACATCACGCAAGTTCTGGAGCGTTCCGATTAGGCGATCGTTATCAGCAGGGTGAAGTCCGACAGACGGCTCGTCACAGACGTACAAAACGCCCATCAAGCCCGATCCAATCTGCGTGGCGAGCCGAATGCGCTGACCTTCACCGCCCGAAAGCGTCGCAGCCGCACGGTTGAGTGTCAGATAGTCGAGTCCAACTCTCGATAGGAATCCCAGTCGTGCTTCGACTTCTTTTAATATTTGGGTTGCAATCGACTGCTCACGACTGCTCAGCGGATCTTCAGCGTCACCGTCGTGCTCGCCTTCACCGGGCCACACGCCCGTGCGACACGCCTCGACCCAACGAAGTGCATTCTCAACCGACTGACCCGTGACTTCCATCACGTTCATTCCGAGAACGGTCACTGCGAGAACTTCGGGCTTGAGTCGGGCACCGCCACAAGTAGCACACGCTCTCTGCGTCATGTACCGAGCGATGTCCTCACGAACGGAGTCCGATTCGGTGTCGACGTGCCGTCGTTCCATATTCGGAATTACACCATCAAACGCAGTATTCCAGCTGTAAACCTTGCCTTTTTGAGTCTGATGAGAGACTTCAAGCTTGCTCCCGGCTGTTCCATACAAAATCACGCTCAGGTGCTCAAGATCCATCTCTCTAATCGGCATGTCCATCGAAAAACCAAAGTGTTGCGACAACGATTCGAGCGTTGAGTGATACCAAGGCGAGTTCGTGCCCGATAGCGCCCACGGCGTAATCGCACCATTGTTCAAACTTAGGGATTGGTCCTGAATCACAAGATCAGGATCGACCTCCAACTTGAAGCCAAGCCCAGTGCAAGTTGGGCAAGCACCGAACGGCGTATTGAACGAAAAATTGCGTGGCTCAAGCTCGGCTATTGAAATATCGCAGTGAACACAGGCGAAGTGCTCTGAATAGACAACGTCCTCATCATCACCCTTTTTACCAGTGCCGAGCTTCGATGCGATCAGGTTCCCGCCTGCGAGGCGAAGCGCCGTTTCGACCGACTCTGTAAGCCGGCCTCGATCGGTGTCTTCTCGAACGATTATTCGATCAACCACCACTTCGATGTTGTGCCACTTCGTCTTGGCTAGCTTCAACTCCTCAGCGAGCTCACGCGTATCGCCATCGATTCGTACCCGAACGAATCCATCACGTCGTGCCGTCTCAAACACCTGAACGTGCTCGCCCTTCATATGCGTAATCATCGGAGCGAGAATCTGCAGCCTCGTCCCCTCGTCCCATTTCAGAATCGAATCCACGATCTGCTGAATCGTTTGTCGTTGAACAGGACGTCCGCAGTTGTGACAATGTGGGCGACCCGCTCGCGAGAACAGTAATCGAAGATAATCGTAAATCTCGGTCACAGTTCCAACAGTCGAACGAGGGTTTTTCGAAACGCCTTTTTGGTCGATAGAAATCGAAGGACTCAAACCCTCGATGTGATCGACGTCAGGCTTTTCCATTCGCCCAAGGAATTGCCGAGCGTACGCCGACAACGATTCCACGTATCGCCGTTGTCCTTCGGCGAATATCGTGTCGAACGCAAGACTGCTCTTGCCTGAACCTGAAACACCCGTAATCACAGTCAGCGTGTCACGAGGAATACTAATATTTATGTTCTTCAGGTTGTGTTCGCGGGCTCCGCGAATGACGATGTTAGAGTCGGTCATAGTTCAGGTGCCGAAGCACATCTTTCAACGGGCAGTTGCCAATAATTACGGAAATTTGAGAACGGTATTTGGACGATTCACTTACTTGCGCCCAACGTTCAACAAGCGTTACACCGCTAGTTCAGAATCAGTTCAAACGAGTGTAACAACTCGATGCAAGTTTTCTGACCGCCGATGTCAATCGCTCGAACTATCGCTCATGGTTCGTCCAATTCCGTTCGCGCGACCCGGTCGAGTACGAACTTCGTCCATGAACGCCTCTGATCGCAATCCACGATCGAGAACATGATGAATCTGCGCCCTCAAAATCCGAGAAAGCTGCCTATTCTCGTCTTCGCGGGGCTTCATCGCAGTCGCCTGCACGACGTCGGCACGAGACAAAAACCTGAGCAACTTGATCGTGTTCAAACTTGCCGGTAGTAACGCCGTTTCGCCAACCGGGCGTGACTCGCTACTCACTATCCCGCCCCGATCAGCTGAGTACAAATGATTCGCAGGCTCAAGCTCAACGCCACTCTCAACACATCGTGAAAGCTCAGGAGCAAATCCGCTCAGCTGCAGCAAGCGCATTTCGTAGAAGTGAATCGCCATTTCTGGATTGTCACTTACTTCTAAAGTACTAAGCACATCGATAAGTAGCCTGAACAACGGCTGGTTAGCACCACTCTCGACCGAAAACTGCTCCGCCATTTCCGAAACGTACGAACCCCTCGAAAACCGATCAAGATCATCTCGAAGCCCACGGAATCCATTCACAGTCGATACCTGGCTAAGCCCGTGCAGCGTTCGAGTCTCTCGAACGGAAACACTCACGTGCTTCAATAAATCGAGATGTCCGCCCATTTTCGATCCCGGCTTGCGTGCCGCCTTAGCAACGCCTCTGACTATCCCGTGAATCGGTGTCACCAGCGTAATAATCCGGTCGGCCTCGCCCAAGTTGCTCGTGCGAACAACCACGCCATCAGTCGTATATGTAACCGGCCGCCGCTTCGAAGTCATAGTTGGCTAATCATATGGGTTTGCCGACCATATCTGAGCTAGGTTCGTTGTTCATCCGTTAACAAAAATCGATCAGCTCGCGCTTTCGCACTCACCCGATTCAGCAACTTCCAACGGAGTCGCAGCGATTAACCCCGTATCGGCATCGCGACCCATCCGAATTGGTGAATCGCCGTCTACGCCAAGAACGATCGTCCTGAACTTTGGATCGCCAGGCAACGTGAAGACAATCTTCGCGTTGGACGGATTCGATCCCGATGGCTGAATAGCCCACTCTCCAATACCCAAAAGATCGCCATCGAGTACTGCAACGCGTTCGGCACATAGGTGCAGATCGCCAGAAAACGCCTCAGTTACCGAATACTGAGCGTAGTTGTAAGCCACTGCGTTGACTACTGAGCCAGACAAATACGCTCTCCAGTAGTCGATACCAAGGTTTTCGTCGATTTCGCTCGACCCTTCAACCGTGATCTGTGATGGAAACTCGCGCTTGCCGTCTAGCCACGGAATTTCGTCGATAACGATCTGCTCGATCTCGACTTGCTCTGCCAACTTGCGTTCTTCATCAGTAAAGGCATATTGAATCCCGACATTCGAAAGCGCACATCTATCACTCGACCTGAACTCCATCGGAGTAGAACTGCCCGATCTCGCGGGATTGCCATCGTTCACACCAATCGCGTAAGTCACCGAATCGCCAGTAAACGGAATTTCATGTGAAAGCGTGACCTCATACCAGTACCCGGCAGAAGGATTAACAGCCCACTTCACTGGTCCCTCTGGATCGCCCAAGAGAAAACCGGTGCCGCCAGGGCATAAGTGCAGGTCCCCTTCGAAACTGCGGCGGCTGCGGAAGTAAAACCGACCCGACGTTGCGCTCGAAACAGTTCCCGTCAGGAACTGCGTCCAAAGCGCAACTACTTCATCAGAATCAGCACGCGCATAGAACTCAGGATCGAGCCCTTCAGGAATTACCCGCACTGCGTCGTCCACAAGATTCGGCCACGGCGTAGCGGTCGGTGAAATCGGTGCAGGAGTCACATCACGCAAAGCAAAAGTGGCTACCGGAAAATCAGGTCGACCCGCAGCCGGCAATGGTTCGGTGCCGCACGCGGCTAAAGCGATTGCGAAGAGCGACAAAAAAAGCACAACACTCAGTGAGCCTTTTCGGCGATTTGAATATGTGCGGAAGTGACTCATGGTTTTCGATACGACGGTCGCTGCCAATCGGATTGAACGGCTTGATCGCCTACACAATAAACGCCAGCAGAACGCATGTCACCGCACTTACTAAGGTGAAACAACCCTCGCCAACCAGCCAACTGCCCAACTTCTCGACCGAAGCACAGCGAACTGGAGAGACCTACGGAGGTGCTGGGTCCTCGTCGGCAGTTCAACCAGCTAACCCTCCCCAACCAAGCCAGCAATGTCATACTGAATTCATTTCAGGATCTTTCTCACCCTTGCGGCTCGCGCGTTCACAACCGCTCGAAGTCACGTTCGACACCTACACGGTAAGACGTTCGCAGATACCGTGTAGCGAACTCTGAAAAGTCCATATCGACTACGGAAACCGTGTAACCGTAATCGAGAAATGCTGCCTATCGTTACCGTGTAAGCACCGCCGCACGCATCCAACTTCTCGACCCTAGCAAGGCAAAGTCGCGAGACCTTCGGTGAGGAGGAAGGACCCGGCGAAAAAGCGCACAACGCCTACTCAGGCGTACCCGTCTGGCGCTGTGGAATCTCCGCCCGGCTTTCCAGCGCGTGGGCAAGAGTCGAATCGTCGGCGTACTCGATATCCGATCCGCTTGGCAGTCCGCGAGCAAGCCGAGTTACCTTTACGCCCAGCGGACCTATCAGCTGCTGAATGTACATAGCCGTAGCCTCGCCTTCGAGGTTCGGATTCGTTGCTACGATCACTTCAATAACCGTGCCATCCCGCAATCGTTCCAGCAACTCACGCAGTTTTAAGTCGTTCGGGCCAACGCCGTTCACCGGAGAAATCACTCCGTGAAGAACGTGGTACTTGCCCGAATAAACCCTCGCACGCTCAACAGCGACGACGTCCAAAGGCTCTTCAACTACACATATACGAGTGCTGTCACGCTGAAGATCGCTGCAAATAGTGCACTCGGCAGCTTCCGCAATATTGGCGCACGTGTCGCAAAGAACGACTCGCTCTTTCACGCCAAGTATTGCTGCAGCAAACTCTTCAGCCTCATCCTGAGGCATCCGAATCAGGTGATACGTCAGCCGCTGTGCGCTCTTAGGCCCAATTCCGGGCAGCCTGTGAAACGCCTCGATCAATCGGGCGACAGGTGGAGCAGCGGAAGGTGTAATGTCGGAAGATGGCATTCGTGTGTTTCTAATGAATCAGCCGAAGCTGAAACGCTGGCTACATAAGGCCAGGAATGTTCAAGCCGCCGGTGATAGCGCCCATCTTGTCGGAAGCAAGCTTCTGAGCAGTGTCCATCGCCTCGTTTACAGCAGCGATAATCAGATCCTGAAGCATTTCAACGTCTTCTGGGTCTACTACTTCCGGGTTGATCTCGATCGACTCAACCGTCGATCCACCAATAACCGAAACCTTGACCATCCCACCGCCAACTGATGCTTCAGTTCGTGCGACTGCGATCTCTTCCTGCACTGCCGCAAGTCGGGCCTGCATCTGCTGCGCCTGCTTGAGCATGTTCTTGTTCATCATCGAAATAAGTCCTGACCCCTGCCAACAGGGAGCGTCTCACTCCCGATTATCGAGAAACAAGACGACATAAATTGAATCCGACAATCATACGTCGTTACCAACGAGTAAGAGCAATCGTTACGGCGTAGCTCTACCGCCAAGATGAAAGAATCGTCAAATTCAACTTCTCGACCGAAGCAAAGCGAAGTGGAGAGACCTTCGGCGGGGCGGCGCGGACGATCAACCAGTAATCCACTCTCCAATCAAGCCAGCAATGTCATCCTGAATTCATTTCAGGATCTCTCTAAATTAATGCAGCGAAAACAGATTGCGAACAACAGACATCATGTAAGGGGGAGAAAGACCCTGAAATGAACTCAGGGTGACAATACCGGTGCGACTGAAGAACCAGGTCGATTTCAGCTACAAACCGCTAACTACCTAGCAAGCCACAAGCACCAAAACTAGTCATCCTCACCAGCATCCTCAGTGACAACCTTGGCGCCCATCGCCATCGCAGCACGCACCATTGCGCTTTCTTGATCTGTTGAAGTTCCCGACTGACCGTTGCCCGGCCTCGACGCTCCCCCAGAGGAACCATTGGCGCTGGCGTTAGCCTTCGCCTCTTCGGCCGCCTCGTGCGGAGAGCGAACTTCCAGTTCTAGCTCAGAACCGTACGCATCATTAATCGCGGCTTTTAGAGCATCACGCGATCGCTGATCCTGCATCTCCTCCATGAAGTTGTTCTTCAGGGCGTTGCTTTTGAAGCGGAGTGAAATCTTGCCTTCGGCTGGCGTAGGCATCTCAACATTGCGAAGAATCGGGCCAACGACATATTTGCGATTCTTAGTTCGACGCATCGCCCAAACAACCTTGTCCCACTGCTGTTCAGTCGGCGTTCGATCTCGACGTCGAGCCGGTGCAGTCTCTTCAGCACTCTCAGAACCATCAGACTGCTGGTTCGCAGGCTGCTGGGTAGCTGCAGGCCGAGAAGGAGCAGCACCCGAAGAAGCCGGAGCCGCCGGACCTGATGCCGCCGCAGTAACAGGCTTCGTAGTCGCCTTCAATACCGCCAGTTCGAGCGGAAGTGGCGACGACGAATTAGCTTTCATATCGGCCTGACCCAAAGAAGTCAGGATGTGCAAAATTTGGTTCAGACGTGCAGATCGTGCCGCTGCCGCCATCGTCTCGGCGAACTCTGAACCCTGCGTAATCGAATCCTCAACGCCCGCCTTCATCAGCAACGCCACTCGAAGCGCATCAACAGCACCCGAACGCAACGCCCGAAGATCGGCACCACGCTGTGCCTCACGATTGATAACAGTCAGAGCAACAGCGGCATCCTTATTAAGCAACGCGATCGCTAGCTCGGTGCTAGTAGCGGTATCACCCAGACCAAGCAACTCTCGTGCCTGTCCCTCGGTTATCTCTGAAGGTTGACCATCAGCGTCGGCCTGTCCGTACGAAACATATAGCTGTTCAAGCAGGTTCTCGGCGTCGCGCAACGATCCCCACGCTGTTCTAGCGATCATCTCAAGAACAGCAGGTTCCGCCTCGATCTCTTCAGCCTCGCAGACCTCGATAAGTCGCTCGATAACATCGTCGTTCGAAAGTCGCTTGAAATCGAACCGTTGGCAGCGACTAATAATCGTCGCTGGAACCTTGAGCGCATCGGTTGTCGCCAAGATCATTACCACCTTGGGTGGCGGCTCCTCGAGAGTTTTGAGCAGGGCATTGAACGCAAAGTCTGTGAGCATGTGTACTTCATCGATGATGTACACCTTGTACCCACCCGCCGAAGCCTGAAACTGCGTGTTGTCTCGCAACTTTCGAATGTCATCGATTCCACGATTAGACGCAGCGTCAATCTCGATCAGATCAAGGAAGCTACCGTTGTCTATAGCCCTAGAAACATCAGAATCTGAAATCGGCTCACCGTCATCTGTCAGTTCCGAGTTTAGTGCCTTAGCAAGAATCCGGGCCGTAGATGTTTTGCCGACTCCACGAGGACCTGTAAACAAATATGCGTGCGCTACTCGATCGGTGGCAATGGCCTGTTTGAGAGTTTTGGTGACGTGCGCTTGCCCTGCCACCTCGTCGAAACGAGTAGGGCGCCATTTTCTGTAAAAAACCTGGCTATTCGTCACTTCTGAACCAGTCTCACTGCTCTCATAGACCCGATCAAGCGATCAGGACTACTCGCCAAAAATCTTCGCCAACACAACGTCGGTCTTGCCAAACATAACCTTTTCTTCGTCGACCTCGGCGTGATCATACCCGAGAAGATGAAGAACACCGTGGATAGTCAACATTGCCAATTCACGATCCGCCGACTTGCCGTTCTCAGCCGCCTGTCTAACGACCTGAGGAAGCGAAATCGCAATATCGCCAAGACGATTCCATTCTACTTCGCCGTCGTCAGCAAAATCAGGCCATTCATCGTCGCCCAATTCGCCTTCATCAGTGCCCATGGCTGAACTCTCTGTCTCACCGGCAGGTTCGCCATCGGCGTTGAACGAAAGCACATCAGTGATCGCGTCCTCGCCTTTGAAATCCCGATTCAACTCCCTGATTCGCTCATCGCCGGTAATCATCACCGTGATGTGATCTGGACCCTCAAATTGCTCGGAATCAAGCCCGGCAACTGCCGCTTTCATCACGAGAGCGATGTCGGATTCTGACAGCTCATCGAGATCGAACACGACCTCAACTCGACCGTCTTCAGACAAAAAGGATTCGGTATCTTCGGGAGACTTCAAAGTGCCATCATCCTAGCATGCTCGAACGTGAATTCGAGACCCTGCGTCACTCGAAACTCTAGCTCATTTTCGAAGCTATCTCGGCTTCTTCGGCGAGCACACGAATTTTCGAATAGAGCGGTGCGTAACGGGAGTCATAGTTCGCCAACTCACCGGCTTCTAAGCGAGCGTTCAAAATGCCCAATCTAATCTCTGGCGACCTCAACTGACCTATTTCGATATACGTTCGAGCGTTGTAGAGGCTCGGAATCAACTTATCGCTGATAGTTCGA
Organism: Chloroflexota bacterium; assembly: GCA_027618835.1. Lineage (GTDB taxonomy): Bacteria > Chloroflexota > Dehalococcoidia > Lucifugimonadales > Lucifugimonadaceae > Lucifugimonas. The sequence goes on from JAQCHZ010000010.1 coordinate 55,192, forward strand.
GCAACCCAGCGTTCGGCAGGGGGCGCGGCAATTTCTTCCGCCATCTGCACGGCTTCTTCGAGTGTGGTCAACACTTCCGGGCCCGTAGGCCACAGATCTTCAGCGTCCCTAATTGGCATTTGTTCTAATCGCTCTAATCGTCGCCAGACTCAACGTCTGGCTTGGCTCGAAATCTTTTCAGGAAGAACCAAAATACCACTACCAGCACCGCTCCGGAAACATCAGCAACCACATCAATCACCTCAGATGCTCTTCCTTCAACGCTCGATTGGTGAAATTCGTCCAGCAGTCCGTACACAAGAGCCACAAATATCGTCGAGTAACCGATTAGGCCTTCGGTAACCGGGCGCAGCAACATGAACGCACGCAACACGAACACGCTAAGTATGAAGTACAACGCAACGTGAACCACAACGCTGGCAAACGGCAACCACGACACAACATCGTTCGCATCGTCGTAGTCACTACCAGGCCGATCAGAAAGCGCGTAAATAAAAGCCATCCAACCAATAGCCAAAACACCCCACGCCCAAGCACGATCAAATTTAGTTATATTCAACTCAGCTAAATCTCAAACTTCTCGACCGAAGCAAAGCGAAGTGGAGGGATCTTCGGCAGGGTGGAGTGCCCACCCAGCAAGCAATACACCACTCAACCAAGCCAACCATCCCAAGAAAACGAGGCTAAGCCTCCCATTCTGAATCGAACGCCAAACTCATCGGGTACCACCAGTCATCTTCCGCAGCCTGCGGAACCTTCTGCTGATAAGTCGACATCAGATCGTTCCACTCTTTAGCCCGCTTCGAAGCCGTATAGCTCTGGAAATCACGGCGTGGATCGAAATCGTCGGGAACCGTGCAGTACATGAACAGATGATTTCCGCTTCGGAAAATCTCCATCCGCTCGATTCCGATGCCCTTCAGCGCCTCAAGTACCTCGGGCCACACGTTGCGGTGGTACTCCTCATACTCGGCAATGATCTTAGGATCGTCTTTGAGGTCCAAAACCTGTGCAATCGACTTCGACATTCGTTCTCACTCCCGTCTATCTAAAACCCTTCATGTATTGCCTCGACGAAAACTCATCATCCTGAGCCCCGTCGAAGGGTTTTGGGCTGCGTTCTATGGGCGCATAGCCTACACTCTTCTCAGTCCAATATCCTCCCCCGGAGTGGGGGAGTTAGAGGGGGAGACTGCGCTGCGGACCCGAGTCATCAGATGACGAGCGCGACTAACGCAATTGCAGCGAGGTCCCAAGTCATCCGATGACGCCCGGACCCAAACAAAACCAAGGACAGAAATATGCAACGAGTCGGATTCGAGATGAAAATCCACCCTGAAATGGTCGCTGAGTACAAACAGCGCCATGACGATATCTGGCCTGAAATGTCGGAAGCCCTAATACGAACAGGCTGGCGCAACTACACGATCTTCTTCCGAGAAGACGGCACTCTGTTCGGATACGTGGAGTGCGACGAATCGCACGAGGCATCAATCGCTGGGATGTCCAAAGAAGACGTAAACCAGCGTTGGCAAGATGATATGTCGCCGTTCTTCCAACTACCCGAAGGCGCCCACGCCGATGAAAACATGACCACCTGGCGAGAAGTCTTCCACGCCGACTGACGAGTGAGGTTTTCTTGAGGACTATCGGTTCCAGTTCACATGTCATCCTGCTCCCCGTCGAAGGACGAAAGGCAAGACAGCCACGAACGACTCCAGAATCCGCCGCCCACTGTCATCCTGAATTCATTTTAGGATCTTCCTACCTCAATTGCAGCGAATAACCACCTAAGCCATGACCGACCAACCCAGCAAAAAACCAACACCCTCAGAAAAAGTGCGAGTGGCACCACCTCGCCTAACTTCCGACTCGCTTGAACTTCCCGGGCCGCTCGAAGCCATCGAAGCCTTCTTCGAAAACGGCTGGTCGGATGGCCTGCCAGTAGTCCCTCCAACGCCCGAAGCCGTCACGGTGATGCTCAGTGCCGCCAATCTCGCACCCGACGCCATACTCGGTGTTGAACCCGTAAAAGGTGCCGTAGTCACTGCCGAAAAAGCAGCCATAAACGCCGTAATGGCAGGATGTAAACCTGAGTACATGCCAGTCGTCGCTGCGGCCGTCGACGCCATCACACAACCCGAGTTCAATCTCCACGGAATCACTGTTTCCACGATGGGTGCGGCGATCATGCTGATCGTAAACGGACCGATAACCGAAGAGCTCGGGATTAACGGAGGCGTTTCAGCGTTTGGGCCCGGCTACCGAGCAAACGCAACGATCGGTCGGGCCATCCGACTCATCGTGATGAACGTTCTTGGTACCAGAAGCAACGACGGACTCGATAAGGCAACGCTCGGTCACCCCGGCAAATACACATGGTGCGTAGCCGAAAACGAGCAGGTCTTGCCCGATAACTGGAGTCCGCTGCACGTGACCCGAGGCATCGACGAATCGGAAAGCGCCGTAACCGTCGTATCTGGTCTCAGCGCAACTCAGTTTGGTGAGCACGAAGCCAACACACCAGAAGGCATACTCGACGCCTTCGCCCAACGCCTCTACCCAATGGGGCCCGGCGTAAAACAGGTGATATTGGTCATATGCCCCGAACATGCCGCCCACTTCACGACCGCTGGATGGAAGAAAGAGCAAGTTGGACAGTACCTGTACGAAAACGCCACAAAGCTGACCTCTGAATGGATCGCAATGGGTCTGCCAAGCGGGGCGCAAAAAGACTCAAATGCAGAACTAAGCATTGAAAACGGCGACCCGCCAATAAGTGTTTTAGATTCGCCCGAATCGGCGATACCAATCGTAGTTGGCGGCGACGGTGGAGCCTGGAGTGCGGTAATCCCGCCGTGGTCGCTGGGTTCGCGGTCAAAAATCGTCACCCGGCCGATCATCACAAACAAGTAAGATGTCATGAGAAGAATCTTGGAGGAGCGTCATATGACAACCAATGCAAGCGAGAACACATTCAGGGTTCTCGATCCCACCGCACCACAGTCAATTGCGACCGATGGTATGGCAGAACGTCCCGAGTCGCTACAGGGTTTGCGCGTCGGTCTTCTTCGCAACGACAAGCTCAATTCAGAACCGCTTCTCGATGCTATCTACGATGTGCTTGCCGAACGATTTGATGTCGCCACTGCCTACAAAATAAACAAAGGCGACGCATCTCGACCCGCCGAACCCGATCTACTCGGTGACTTTTCGAACGAAGTCGATGTTGCGCTACTCGCAAACGGCGACTGAGGAAGCTGCTCGTCGTCCAGTGTGTACGACTCGCTAAAGCTCGAAGCTCTCGGCGTTCCTGCGATCGCAATTTGTACCGAACCGTTCAAATCAGGTGCCAAAGCAATCGCCAATCTCGGCGGCATGCCCGACTACCCATTCGCTCTAATCCAGCACCCAATCGGCAGCCTAACCCTCGAACAAATCCGAGAACGAGCAATAGAAGCAGCACCGCAGATTCTAAGCTCGCTATTGGCTCGGCGATCCTAGTGCATAAACTTTGCCAACATTACGACAACTGCCATTAGTCCAGCTTCTCGCCAAAGGCTCGTACCGAGATCTCGTAACCAGCAACTTCACCAACATGATGGGCGTCGAACTGCGCATCATGGCCCAATCATGGCTGATTCTCGAACTCGGAGCCTCGCAAATCTGGGTCGGAGCCGCAACCGGACTTTGCGTCGTTCCAGCGCTTGCAATCGGACTATTTGCCGGGGTCATGGTCGATCGACTCGGTGGTCGATCCGTCTTGATATTCGAACGCTTACTCCTCCTACTGCTGGCGGTAGTTACAGCGGCTGTTGTAGTAGCAGGCGTGGTGAATCTGTGGCAAATAGTCGTTCTATCGATCGTGTCGAGTGCCGTATTGGCAATAGGGATGCCCGCTGGCCAAACTCTGGTGATGCACTACCTACCTAAAGAATCGCTCCAGGCAGGAAATTCACTGAATATGGTTGGCGCCAGCCTTGTCCGAGCAGTAGGGCCGCTCGCCGGTGGGTTTCTTATCGCAGGCTTTGGATTGGGATCACCATTTCTCGCACTCATCGGTTTATACGCACTGTCGGTCTACTTCACTTATCGACTGCCAAGGTCAGAGCGCAGCAAGCCCTCTGGAACATCAGCCCTCAGAGAGATTAGCGACGGCCTAAAGTACATCAAATCCAACCCCGTACTGTTTCGCGTGATGCTCATAGCGTTCTCGGTGATACTCAGCGCAGCAATGGTTCCGATCATCCCGGTCTACGCCCGCGACCGGTTTGATGTTGGCGAAACCGGATTCGGAATCATGCTTGCGGCGTGGGCGGTTGGGCAAGGCGCGTCGGCACTGTGGATAGCGTCTAAGAAACCGTGGGAGCGCAACGCTCCACCAATCTTGATCAGCACGGTTCTATTCGTCGTTGCCGATATTACGTTCGCACTATCGACAAATTTTCCGCTCACCCTCGCATCTCTGGCTTTGGTCGGCGCTGCTATTCCCGTTTGGGCATCATCAACGATAACCCTGCTCCAAACGCAGTCCGATCCCAAGATGATCGGCAGAGTGATGTCAGTGTTCACCCTCTCGCTGCAATCGATGATGTTGGGCTGGTTCTTGGGCGCTTGGATCGGTACGATCATTGGGAACGCCCAAATGATCATCATCGGAACGCTCATCTACCTAGTCGTGAACTTCGGACTAATCTTCAGCTCCCGAGATCTACGACGCTTATAGAGTTTGATTGCAGATAGCTTGAAAACTTCCGTGTAACAATGTCTAGCTAGTCCGTGAGCGGCCGAATCCGCGATACACTCGACGGAATGTTCAGCCCTAAACTCTCAGACTCACGACCCCAAGTGCCCTTGGTGATCGCCTCCACAGCGACCCATTCGACTAAATAGTCCGACTCACTTAGTCAAAAATCCTCAAGGTCGCCTATCTTGCGTGGCGAAGCACGTTCATCTTCCAGAAGAATGAACTAGCGATTCAACCAACCCCAGCCGATCTCTTGGAAAACGTGCCAGTGGCACCACCAGAAAGCGCAACACGTTGCTACCTGAATTCATCGATACGCACCACCACCTCTGGGACCTCGAAAACAACCCCTACCCGTGGCTCATGGAACCCATCGATCACTTCGTTGGCGACTACTCACCAATTCGTAAATCGTGGCTAATTGGCGATCTGCACGAAGGTGCAAAAGACATCCCGCTAGTGAAATCAGTTCATGTTCAGGCTGAATGGGACCACAACGCCGATCCCGTTGGCGAAACCGCTTGGCTGCAGTCTGTAGCCGATGATCCCAACTCAAAAGGCATGCCAAACGCCATCATCGCCTACGCGAACCTCTCCGATCCAAACGTCGAAGCAACGCTAGAGCGACACGCCAGCCACGCCAACTGGCGCGGTATTCGCCACATGCTCAACTGGTCCGACGACAAGCCGAATTTCCGATTCGCCGAAGCCGGAAACCTAATGAGCGATCCCCAGTGGTTATCTGGATTCAAACTACTCGAAAAATTCAACGGCTCGTTTGAAGTCCAAATATGGCCTTGGCAGCTTCAGGAAGCAGCCAAGCTTGCCAACGATATTCCCGAAGTCCAAATCATTCTAGGCCACGCCGCAATGCCAATCGGTCGAACTCCTGGCGATCTACGAGAATGGCGAAAAGGACTCGAAGCCCTCGGAACCGCCCTGAACGTCTCTGGAAAAATCTCAGCACTCGGAATGCTCGACAATCAGTGGACCACCGATTCGATCGCACCGTTCGTACTCGATATGATCGACATTCTCGGCATCGACCGCTGCATGTTCGCTTCGAACTTCCCAGTCGACAGCCTCTTCAGCGACTACAACACCGTTTGGAACGCCTACGACGAAATCACCTCAGATTTCACTGACACTGAGCGAGCGAAATTATTCAGCGAAAACGCCGAAAAGTATTACCGAATCTAGTCAATCCTCAATTACCAAAGCAACCAATCAATCAATGTCATCCTGAGCCAATTGAAGGACAACAGCCAAGCCAACAACTTTTCTGCAGCAATGCTCTACTCCTCCACATTCACCAAGCCTGCCATTGCGAGGAGTCAGCGACGTGGTAATCAGCGAACCCGACCACCGATCATTGCTGTCGTACGAAGCCCAACTCATGCCTACCATCCACAACATCTACCACACCGGCTTCATCGTCGAAAACCTCGATAAAGCCCTCGATTTCTATACATGCGTTCTCGGAATGAACGTCGAGCGCGAACCCGCCATTTCCGAAACTCCCTGGATATCCGAAGTAGTCGGATACGAAAACGTAAAAATGCGACAGGCATACGTCGGTGTTGGTGACGGACACTCGATCGAGCTAATCGAGTACATGCGACCCCGCGGTGAAAAACGCTCCGACCAATCTGCCCGCAACCGACCCGGCTCCGCCCACGCAGCAATGATCGTCGACGATGTACCAACTTGGCGAGACCGACTCGAAGCTGAAGGCATCAAAACGTTTGGCCCCCGTTACGAACGCGAGCTCGAATACCCTTGGGCGCGCTTCGCAATCTACTTCCAAGACCCCGACGGCAACTGGCTCGAAATGATCTCCCGCAACCCTAAACCCGAAGGCTCAAAAGAAAACTAGCGAGGCACGAATCGAAATCACTCCCCCTTAAAGAGAGAGGGCTAGGGTGTGGGTAAAATCGCTCAGAAGCCGCCCTTGGCCGACTTAGCAACGAGCATCCTGACAGTCCGTTCCCGCCAACACCCACACATGCCAAACCCAATCTCAACATGGCTAGATAAACTTCTCGGCCGCCAACAGCGACCAAGACGCTCAACACCCGAAAAAATCATCAACACGTTCAAAAACGCCGTGCGTGAAGTCGACGAAGGTCACCCCAAAAAGGCGATCAAGTACTTCACTGAAGCTATTTCCGCATCACGAAACTCAGCAAAACTCCACCACTACCGAGCCGACGCCTACGCCCTCGCTGGCGAGCATGAGCAAGCAGTAATCGACTACGACACCGCAGTGCGCCTCAACCCCAAGTATCCCGACACCTATCTCGACCGCGGAAACTCGCACTACCAGCTCGGCAAGCTAGAAACAGCCCTCAAAGACTTCTCCGAAGCAATTAGGCTCAAACCAGAGTGGGGCGAAGCATTCGCAAACCGCGCGGTAATCCACACCGAACTCGGCAACGCCAAAGAATCCGAAGCCGATGCTGCAATCACGATTTCTCTCGGAGTCGACGAAGCGAAACTAAACGAAATGCTCCAAGCTGCTAAAAATGAAGCTGGCGAGTAGCTACTTGTCGATACACTCTCCTCGGATATCCAAAGTACGCAATCAAGGGCAGGCGACACCCAATGGCCACCTCCACCGGTAAACTCGGCTCAACAATCGATCCTATCGAAATCGTATTCGCTGGCGATGGCGAACCACACACGCCAGAATCGACTGTAGAGCGCCTCAACAAACTTCTCGCGGAAGGCAAACTACAGCCCGATAAATATTCACTTGGCGGAACGGTCTAACAGCTAGAAACCCGAATGGCAGCCGAACTCGGCAAACAAGCCGCCATATGGATGCCCGCCGGAACGATGGCAAACATACTCGCCCTTCGTAAGCACTGTGGGATGAACGCCCGGGTCGTACTGCAAGATCAGAGCCACATTTACCAAGACGAAGGCGACGCACTTTCACGACTATACAGCTGAACGCCGTCCCGCTCGCACCGAGTCGCCCATATTTCACCACGCACGAGCTCGAAGACGTACTAGAACTCTCTGTATCCGGCCGAGTTCTAAATCCGGTCGGCGCCGTTTCTATCGAAAGCCCCGTGCGGCGTCAGGCTGGCCAGATCATGCATTGGGACGAGATGAAAGCGGTCACTGAGCTTTGTAAAAACGAAGGAATACCTTCTCACCTCGATGGAGCACGGCTCTACATGATGTCGGCAGAAACAGGCATCAGCATCAAGAAGTACGGTGAACTGTTCGATAGTGTCTATGTGTCAAGCTACAAATACTTTGGAGCCCCATTTGGCGGCATCCTTGGCGGCACAAAGGAATTCATCGAAGGCATGTTCAATGACCGCCGAATGTTTGGGGGCGGAATACCGTTTGGCTACCTAGCAGCAGCACTTTCACTAGATGGACTCGATGGTTTTGAGGCGAAATTCGCAGAATCGTTAGCCAAAGCAAAATCTCTGTTTACTGAAATTAGTAAGCTGCCTAACGTTTCGATAAATACCTTCGAAAACGGTTCAAACATCTTTGAACTTATTCTCGACGATGAAATCGACGCCGATCAGTTCATAGTGAACTTGCGTGAGAACCAACCGTCGTCAATTGGCCCAACAGCGAATGGCCCGTGCCGCTGCTTCACGTGAACCCCAGCATCCTCCGTCAACCTAACAGCGAAATCCTTCATGCATTCGCAAGCGCCTAGGGCGCAGGTCACTTTCGTAGCCGACTAAGTGATTAGCAAGCCGCGAAAGTGAGCTTGAAAGCAATTCGACGTACTTTGGCCTACTGGGCGATCGCCTGTGCCATCCTAAATTCTCGATACTGCAACTGTCCATTCCGAATAAAACGGCATGTCATCGGCATGTGACGACACCTCTGCAGGCACATCGAGAATCTCTGGGCCGTGAACACGCTCGAATCACTGAACCTCTTCTTGATAGAAGAAAACCATTACAGATTCACTCGAATGACGAGTTCCGTTCGGCAATAACATGCCCGCTGGCAGCCCTCGCCACATGTGAGGAACACCAGGCCCGATGTCGCAAAGCGTATTCGGCATGATTACGATCTGCTCACCGCCAACATCCAACAAAATCGCCGATTCGAGTATCAGTATTCGCTCTCGAACGAATCGCTGGCCATCGACGCTCAGGTGAACATGCCTCATGACGCCATCTGACTTTGTGAAGCGATTGACGCCGAACTGTCCCGTGAATCCTGATCCTTATCGGTCAGAAAAGTAGGTCATAGTGAACGCCTCGAAGGGTTCCTCTCGACCTGCTGCCTCTTCGTCTACGAAAAAGCTATTTTGCATCTGTAAACCATTTATGGAATGCGTAGAAGTAGTCACGAATACACTCACCTTACAAAGAATCGACTCACGAAATTCGCTGCGCAAATTTGTCGTCTTAGTCGATTAGTGCAAGCTATAACCGCTCCACCTTGCGCGCGTCGCATATTCCGCTAAACTCTCGAACACAGAGAACTAGCGAGGATTCAACACGAAATGACCACCACCCAGTCACGTACCGACGAATTACTTATCGCCCACCTGCTCCGACGAGCTGGATTCGGTGGTACGGCTGCCGAACTGCAGAAGTTCTCGAAAATCGACTACGAGGATGCAGTCGACCAACTTCTAAACGCAGTCGACACCACCTCGCTTCCTCAAGACCTCATTCGTCGATATCACATTGACCAATCCGATCTACGAACTCGAGGTAGCAGCGCCGGAAACTGGCTCTATCGGATGGTCACGACCGACGCTCCGTTCATCGAAAAAATGAACCTGTTCTGGCATCGAGTGTTCGCAACCGGCCAAACGAAGCTTATTCAAGGCAAGGCAATGTCGACCCACCTCGACATGCTTCGAGCAAACGGTTTGGGTAAATTCGACGACCTCCTGCTCGCACTGTCCAAAGATCCCGCGATGATCTTGTGGCTCGATAATCAAGACAATCACAAAGACTCGATCAACGAAAACTACGGACGTGAAATCCTCGAACTGTTCTCGATGGGCGTCGGAAACTACACCGAAGAAGACATCAAAGAATGCTCTCGGGCGTTCACGGGTTGGACTGTCGAAAATACCGACTACATGGCGCTGAAAATGCGCAACAACACGATGCGACCCTACGGCTATGTCAATTGGCAGTTCAAATTTGATCCAGATGACCACGATGACGGCGAAAAGACCTTCTTAGGCGAGACTGGTAACTTCAACGGTGAAGACGTAATCGCCCTCATTTGCAAGAATCCAGCGACCGCCGGATTTATCGCTCGTCACCTCTATCACTACTTCGTCGCCGACGAGCTACCTGTCCCCCAATGGCCGCACTTCCCGCCGATAAACGCCCAAGCGATCGAAGTGATGACCCACGCCTACTTCGAATCCGGCTACTCGATCAAAGCAATGCTGCGAGCATTGTTCCTGTCAGACTCGTTCAAGTCACAGTCATCATGGAACGCACGGGTGAAAAGCCCAATTGAACTGGTGGTAGGCACGGTTCGACTTGCTGGCGGCTATGATTCTCCGACTTCTGATGTCTATGCGCACATAGCGGCGAGTGGTTACATGGGCCAGGACATCTACGCCCCACCAAGTGTCGAAGGTTGGATGGGCGGCGCCGATTGGATATCAACCGGATCGATGGTCACGCGAGTCAACTTCGCTGGCGAAATCGTTAGCAACCTCGAAAACAACGGCGTTCAAGAGTTGATTTCCACGATTCGTTCAACAGCTGGTAACTCCCCGACGGCCGACTCTCTAGTAAACGCAAGCCTCGTAAGTCTTGGAAAGCTCCAAGTCTCTGACGGAACCCTAGAAGGACTCGTCGAATTCGCCGCCCAAAACATAGAGCTATCGAATCCGACGGACGAAGCCATCGCTTCCCTCCTCCAACTAATCGTCTCCACCCGTGAGTACCAGTTCGTCTAATCCATCATGACCACCGCAAACAGCCAGACGAAAAACAAACTCAACTACGTCGATACCATCGGATTCGGTGCCGACGTCGGAGGCCGCGGCTTCCACATACCCGTCGATCTCTCGATCAGGCCCGATGGCCGCATCTTCGCCGTAAATCGAAGTCCAATGCACCGCCTTGGAATTCGCGTTGGAATATGTGATGTTCATCACGGCTGGTATCACGAGTTCGGTAGCGATGGCACAGGCGACGGTCAGTTCGTAAGCCCGACTGCGATCACACATGGACCCGACGATCGCGTCTACATCGCCGACGAAGAACTCAATCGAATAACCGTGTACAACCCCGATGGCGAATTCATCTCAAAGTGGGGAGAACAGGGTAGCGATCCCGGTCAAATCAGCGGACCCGCGGGCCTGAAGTTCACTTCAAACGGCGATTTGCTGCTGGTCGATCATCTCAATAACCGAATCCAGCGCCTAACTTCGAACGGCGACTACATTTCTCACTTCGGCTCTGAAGGCTCCGGAAATGGCGAATTTAACCTCCCTTGGGGCATCGATACCGATGCAAACGACAATATCTACGTAGCCGATTGGCGAAACGACCGAATCCAACGATTCGCCGACGATGGAACGTTCATCGACCAGTACGGGACATCCGGAAGGGAAGAAGGCAAGTTAGATCGGCCTTCCGACGTCGCCGTTGATCAAGACGGATTTATCTACGTCGCCGACTGGGGTAATCAACGCGTCCAGATGTTCGATTCAAACTGGAATTTCCAGCAGTCAATTCGAGGTGCAGCCACCGTCTCGCCGTGGGCACAGGAATACCTCAACGCAAATGCCGACGAAGCCGAAGCACGAACTCGATTCAACTCGTTTATCGAAGTTGACGCCACGGAACCACACGAAATCTCATCGAGAGTCGAATCCTACCTCTGGGACCCCACCGCAATCGAAATCGACCCCGAAGGCCGTCTAATAATCACCGACTCTCTCCGCCACCGCCTACAGGTCTACCAACGATCAACAGAGTAATTCTCCATTAATGTCATCCTGAGGCTCTCGAAGGACGACACGCAAGCCAACATCACCCGAACCAGCCAACGACAACCTCACCAAAGAGAAAGTGCCACTGGCACCCACCACCACCATGACATCAGCGAAAACCAGAGAAAAAACCCTCGTAGTCATCCAACTCTCCGGAGGAAACGACTACCTCAACTGCATCGTCCCGTACCAGAACGGTTTCTACAAAGATTCCCGACCCAACATTTGCATCACCGACGACCAAGTTATCCCACTCGACAATGGCTATGGACTCAACCCCGGCATGGGTCCGATGAAAACGCTCTACGATCAGGGCAAGGTCGCCATCGTGCATGGCATCGGTTATCCCGTTCCCAACCGATCTCACTTCCGATCTATGGATATTTGGCACACAGCAGAACCGACCACAGTCGGCTCAAAAGGCTGGCTCGGTCAGGCAATCAAGGAACTCGACCCCGAAGGCAGCAACCCGGTTACTGCGGTGAACTTCGGAAATGGACTTCCAAGAGCACTTGCAGCCCCCGGAGTTCCCGTTGCATCGGTTGGAGATCTCGAAAACTACGGACTCCTAAAAGGAGTCGTCGGAGCCAACCAACGCGAGCAGGCTCTAAGCGCCTTCAGTCGCATGTACACGCCTTTATTAGGGTCAGACACAGTTATGGACTATCTCGGCCAAACAGGACTCGATGCGTTGCGAGGAGCCGACATCCTCAAAGAAGCTCCGTTGAAGTACAAATCAAGTGTTGAGTATCCAGACAACCCGTTCGCCAAAAGCCTCAAAGGCGTCGCTCAGGTCCACTTTGCCGATCTCGGAACCCGCGTTTTCTACACCCAGTACGGCAGCTTCGACACCCACACCGACGAAGTAGCTCTCCAATCAAAACTGTGGGGCCACATTTCGAGCTCGCTTATCTCGTTCTTCGATGATCTTGAAGAACACGGACTCGGCGACGAAGTGACCGTCCTGATGTTCTCTGAATTCGGACGTCGTGTGCTAGACAACGGAACAGGAACCGACCACGGCTCCGGTGGAGTTGCCTTCGTAGTCGGCAATCAGGTTGCTGGCGGGCACTACGCCGAATACCCGTCAATCGACCCCGCTGATTGGGTGCAAGGCGACCTCGCATTCAACAATGACTTCCGAGGTCTATACAGCGACATCCTGGAAGACTGGCTAGAAGTCGAAGCTAAACCCATAGTCAACGGCACCTACGAAAAAATAAAACCCTTCTCAGTCTAGTCCTCCCTCCCAGAGTGGTAGGGAGTTAGAGAGTGGGAGACTGCGACGCGTGACTGAGTCGTTCGACGACAATGGAACCTAACGCCGATGACGAGCGCGACTAACGCACCCAACTAACTAGGTGAAATATCTTCGCCCCGCCGCAACATCGGCCAAACCACCGCCGCGAATGCCAGAGCGACAATACCTTCGATCGAAACGATCATCACGGCCCTCGACGGTCCAAACAAAGTCGCCATAAGTCCGATGTTGAGAATGCCAATCGGGCCGATTCCAATTCCAACCGCCAGCAACCCCAGCATTCGAGACCGCATTTCCGGCGGAGTGGCCATCAGTATCAGGGCGCCTTGTGTCGTGGAGAACGCCGCGAGCCCGAGCCCACCGATAAATACCAGCGGAAGAGACAACACGAACCAGTTCGATAGAGAAAACAGCAACGCTGGTATCAAGTACAAGAACGAACCGTAGAAATAGATGCGACCGTATTTGGCTGGATCGCCACGGAACGCAATTAACGCCGCTCCGATCAGTGATCCGACGCCCTGTGACGAGACCAACACTCCAACCAATAACGGACTAAGACCGAGATCGTCCTCGCCTATAACAGGAATAATGCTCCTAATTGGAGTCGCCCACATATCGACGATTACGGTGATCGCGATAATCCCGACAATAACGCTTCGTGATCGTGCAAATCCGAGTGCTAATCGAAAATCTGAGGTAAAACTCGGTCGGACTACAGATTTAATAGGGCGCTGATACTTCACCGTCAGCGCAATCAATCCTCCGATTACATAAGCACCCGTCCCAAAAAAGTAGACACCCTTCATGCCCATGAATTGAAGAATTCCGCCGCCTATTACCGGGCCGACCGCTAGCGCCGAGATCATCAATGCACCGTCTAGCCCGACGGCGCGTCCCGCTCTCGAATTACCGACGCTCTCAGCAAGCATCGGTCTTCGTACCGAGAAATCGGTCGTCCAGATAACTCCGTTGATGAAAACGCCAATCGCAACTTGCCAGATCTCAAGGTTGTCCTGTGACGCCAAAAAACCGAGTATTGCCGCTTCGACTGCCAAGACCGCGAAGATCGCAACAAATATATTCTTGCGATCAAACCTGTCGGCGACAACACCGAATACGAGCCCGAAAGGAATTAGCGGAACCCGCTGAATAAACAGCATCATCGCCACGTAAAAAGCGTTACCTGTCTTCTGAAACACGAATACGGCGATCGCCAGAGTTTCGAACTGCCGCATCACTTCGAGAAGCAATCCCGATAGCAGGAGTTTCCGAAAGTTCAGGTTGGACCAGAGCGACACGGTAGGCTGGTTTTGAGTCAAGACGGTGAGCAGATATTTCGAATAACAGAGTCAATAAGCGACAAAAATTTTGTTACGCCTCAGCATGTGCCATATATTCACTCGGAAAAACTGGCGCCATTTAGCGCCAGTCGATGATGAGACAGCGAATCACCCTCGTCAATCCAGTGTAATAAACAACGAATGGCGAACCTGACCGTTCACAGCCCTCGAAATATGGCCCTGCCCCGTCGTGTCCTCAGCAAGAAACATCTCACCCACGCCCATCACCCGTTTCTCACCTGACCCGACCGTAATTTCAACCGCGCCATCGAGATTAATCACGTATTGCCGACGTGGTGCAACGTGAAAATCGTAGTCATACGACTCGCTCGTCTCTCGAAAAATAATGCCCGTCGCAGGAAATCGCTCCGAGATGTGCCCAACAACGTTCTGCTCCATCTCCACCTCAATCTCACCAAAGTGCGACTGCCCATCATCGCCCGTATACAACCGCGTAACCTTCGTCTTTTTAGTCATAACGCCAACTTGAATCTAATTGCTACCTCTCCTATTGGAGAGGGCTGGGGTGAGGGAGGAATCTGCGACCAGAACATATTCACCGATAGAGAAATTCCTCACTCAACCTAACCTTCTCCCCAAAGAGAAGAAACTCTTCACAATCCCACAAAACGAACAGAAGCCTGAATCGTGAGATTCAGGCTTCTAATTACGATCTATTTCGGCAACCCGGAGCAATCGGTCCTCTCTCCCAGAGTGGGAGGGAGTTAGAGGGTGGGAGAATTGCGACGTCGAGCCGAGTCATCAGATGACGACCGCGACTAACGCAAGACTGCGCCGCGCGACCAAGTCGTTAGACGACGCCCGGAGCTAACAAGTTAGAGCAGGAGACTCGGAGGCGAGTTACAAAGTAACGAGCGAGACTAACGCTACATCTAAAAGCCTTCAGCTTTAGAAGTGAATAGCCTCGCCAGTTACCGCCGCTCCAGCTTCCTTCACGGCCTCTGACAACGTCGGGTGAGCGTGAGTCATCTTGTGCAGCTCAAGGTTCGTACCCTCAAGCATCTGCAGCATGCCAATCTCAGCTATCAACTCCGTAGCTTCAGGACCAATAATGTGCGCCCCAATAACTTCACCCGTGTCATCGTCGGTAAGCACCTTCACGAAGCCCTGAGGGTCGCCAATCGCAACCGACTTACCGGCAACAGCAAATGGCACCTTACCGATCTTCAAATTCACACCGTTCTCGCGAGCCTGCGCCTCGGTTAGCCCAATCGAAGCAATCTGCGGCTGAGCGTACGTGCAGCGAGGCATGTTCACATAATCCTCGATCGGCTCGACATCGTGACCCGCAATAGTCTCCGCAGCCACAACACCCTGGTCGAACGCCACGTGCGCAAGCATCAGCTTGCCATTCACATCGCCCACGGCGTACACGCCACCGACGTTCGTGCGCATGTTTCCGTCGACCTCGATGTATCCGGGGCGAACAGTGTTGATGCCGACGTTCTCAAGACCAATACCATCGGTGTTTGGCTGAACACCAACACCAAGAAGCACCTTGTCGCAAATGAACTCTTCTTTTTCACCGTTTACTTCGTACTGAACCGCAAGTCGGCCGTTTTTCTTCTCGACACCCGAAACGCTGGCAGAAACGGCAAATTCTATGCCCTGTCGACCGAACTGACGCTCCAGCTCAACCGAAACCTCTTCGTCTTCGCGAGGAACGAGATGCCCAAGCATTTCGAACATCTTTACGTTCACGCCGTAAGAATTGAAGTAGTAAGCGAACTCACAGCCGATAGCCGATGCGCCAATAACGGCAACAGCTTCCGGCTGCTCTCGAAGTTCAAGAGCGTGGCGAGAGGTAATGATGTCCACGCCGTCGATCTCAAGACCCGGCAGACTTCGCGCTCGTGCACCCGTTGCAATAACAATATTTTTGGCAGTAAGCGTCTCGCCGCCATCGACATCGATCTGTGTCGACGATTTCAGCGTCGCCTTGCCCATAACGAGGGTGATCTTGTTCTTCTTGAACAGGAATCCAATTCCGTTCGTGAGAGCCTTCGAAACCTTGCGGGAACGATCAACGGCCTTCGACATGCTTGCCGACCACTCGCCAACCTCGATGCCCCAGTCTTCAGCGTGCCTCAGATGGTTCACAACTTCGGCGTTCTTCAGAAGCGATTTCGAAGGTATGCAGCCCCAGTTCAAGCAAACTCCACCAAGTCCACCAATTCCAGTGCCGTCGTCCTTCTCAATAACCGCAACGCTCAAGCCAAGCTGAGCACCCCTAATCGCGGCGTGGTATCCGCCAGGACCCGCACCAATAACAACAAGATCGAAGTTAGTTTCTGCCATTCGGAAAATCTTTTCATTTCTGGGGAGAACCGCCGCGTGCTGAAGCGAGTCAGCGCGCTCTCCATGCGCATCTCAATCACAATATCTACCGGTAGTCTAACCAGCAAATTTCAGCAATCCACAAAATCAACCGCCCGATTATACGTGCGAATCTGGCCAGTACGACCCCAACTCAGCGCCAACAACCCGCCCACTGTCATCCTGAATTCATTTTCAGGATCTATCCACCCGCACTCACAACGTAAACAGAGCGCTCTCTACTCGTCCGAAACCGAGTCCTCATCCCGTGGCGACCCAATGCTCGGCTCGTAAGCCTTGGCCCCACCAATCGACGTATCGAAAATCTTGTACGCCCTCGCACCCACCACAGCAACAAAAATCGCCGTGAACAAAACCAACAAAAAAATTACCAACGAAACGTAAGCGTACGGCTCCCAGCTAGCAGGGCACTTGCGAATGCCCGAACACAACCAAGCACTCGTCGCCGCGTAGCCGATCGCAATCATCAAACCCAGCAAATTGCCGAAAATCAATCCGACAACCAAAGGGCGTCTTTTTCCAAGAAATCTAAACATCGTCCCTCAACACTACCGCCAAACAACCGCCCTCGCACCACCAACTACTCCCCGTCTCTATCCCCCAACCCGCTTCAGCACACCCCGGCCGATCATCTCCATATCGCCAGCGTTCCAGAGCGACTCAGCCATCGACGGCCCCGCCGTCACCGTCACCAGCCACTCACCCTGTCGCATCACCGTCGTCCGGCCAACCCCATCGCTATCCATCAACGCCGAAAGCATATCCACGAAATCTTCATCAGCATTGTTTAGCTCCGAAATCACAGCACCCGTCTCCGAGTACGCACCCTTCATCAGCTCGTAGTGATCATCAGCCGCATCCTCAGACTCCAAATGAATCAGCACCACCGCCAAAAACTCACGACCCGACTCTCCAGTGTCGTACAATGCCGAGCACATCGACTCAATCTGCGGTTCCGACTTATTGACCGTGCTCGTAAGCGAATCCGTAAACAACTTCAGATCGCCCTCGACCGGCGTCAACACGCCAGAGCAATTGTCGGCATCAACCAGCGCCGCCGAAACTGCCGAAGAACCCGCCTCTGAAGTAGCGTTCGGCGGAAACTGAACTGGCTCCGACCCGCCACCCGAACTGCTCGATACGCAGGCTGTCATCGCAACCACCGCAATCGCCATAAAAACCACAAATCCCGCTACTCGAAACATCTCAACCCCGTTTTAAAATAAATACTCAACAAAATCTACCACCCACACCCATGTAACGACCCAGCAAACGAAATTGTGCCATCAACGGTATTCAGTGAGCATCGATATCCAACGCCTTTAATACGATCAATTTTCTTCGTGATCCGCATAAAACTGCCCGCACCACCAGTCACTCTTAATCACTCCAAATTGGTCATTATTGCCCTTATTATGAACACGTATAATTCAACATAGGATTTTCAATGAGGTGAATAGTTGCTGTTCGGAATTCCAAGCGAAACTAAAATCGGCGAACACCGCGTCGCCCTCACGCCTGAAAGCGCTCGCAAACAAACCGCCCTAATCCAAACTGGCGCAGGCTCTGGAAGTGGATACAGCGACGATGCATACCGAAACGCCGGCTGCCAAATCGCCAACTCCGCCCACCGGTCCTCCTTAAAGAAAACCAAATCGCAAAAATGCAACCCGGATCAGTCCTCGTCGACGTCTCAGTCGATCAAGGCGGCTGCTTCGAAACGACCCACGAAACGACCTACGAAGATCCCACCTACACCGTTCACGGCGTAGTTCACTACGCAGTAGCGAACATGCCCGGCGTCGTCCCAAAAACAGCCACGGCAGCGCTATCAAACGCTACACTTTCGTACCTAATCAGCATCGCTGAACACGGAATAATCAACGCACTGAAAATCGACGAAGGATTTGCCTCCGGAGTAAACACCCACAAAGGCAAACCCATCGACCCCGGCCTCGCCGACACAATGGGCGTAACACCAACCCTATTCGCAGCATAAGCAATAAACCAAGCTAGAACCCAACCCAAATGTCATCCTGAGCCAGTCGAAGGACGATACACAAGCCAACTAACCCAACCCGAGCCCAACAACGTCCCATTTCCGGACGGAAAGGGCTAGGAATATGAGACTACCGAGCCGAGTTACAAAGTAACGAGCGCGAGAAACGAAGACCCCATGCCAATACCCGCCGCCAACGACCCCGTCGCCCTCCGACAAGCCGTCCTCGACCACATGCACGTCGGCATGACAAACCAAACCCTCCTCGCCGAAGAAGGCGGGCCCCTACTAATGGCATCCGCCGAAGGCATCTACGTAACCGACGTCGAAGGAAACAAATTCATCGACGGCATCTCCGGCATGTACTTCCGTAACGCCGGCCACGGCAGAGAAGAAATCGCCAAAGCCATCTACGACCAACTCGTCTCCATCAGCATGAACGTCTACTCAGGCGCTACGCCAAAAACTATCCAACTCGCAGCCAAACTCGCCGAAATCGCACCCGGCGACCTCACCCGTACCTTCTTCTGCCAAGGCGGATCCGAAGCCAACGAATCATCCCTCAAAATGGCCCAGGCATACCACGTACGCCGAGGCGACCGAGGACGATACAAAGTCATCTCACGAGAAGGCTCCTACCACGGAAGCACCTACGGAACCATGTGGCTCGGCGGCCACCCCGGCTTTCCACGAACCGACTACCAGCCAAAGCCAGCCAACGTCGTAACCGTCGGACAGCCCCACTACTACCGCGACACCTACGGAGCCTCCTCTGCACAGGAAAACGGCGAACGAGCTGCCCTAGAAATTGAAAAGGCAATACTGTTCGAAGGCCCCGAATCCGTATCCGCAGTAATCGGCGAACCCGTATCGCAACCACTCGGAGGCGTCGTGCCACCACCCAACTACTGGCCAATGGTTCGCGAGATTTGCGATAAATACGGCGTGTTATTGATATTCGATGAAGTTATTACAGGATTTGGACGACTCGGCACTTGGTTCGGATCCGACCTCGTGGGCGTTGTTCCCGACATCATGTCGTTCGCGAAAGGCATAACCTCCGGCTACTTCCCTTTAGGCGGATCGATCTCGTCCCAGAAGATCGCCGACGCCTTTGCAGGCGGGCCCGAAAAGGTCTGGTCGCACATGTATACCTACTCAGCCCACCCCGGCGGTGCCGCAGCCGCATTCGCCAACCTCGAAATCGTCGAACGCGAAAACCTAGTAGAAAACGCCCGAGTTCGAGGCGAGCAAATCGATGAGTCTCTTCAAGAGATGAAAGCGAAGCACCCCATCATCGGCGATGTACGAGGAGTGGGACTAATTCAAGGCATTGAATTCGTCAAAGACCGCGAAACGAAGGAACACTTCGATTCATCTATCGGCGTGAATGCGATGTTGACGGAAGAACTCCGTAAGCGAGGCGTCTGGATCCGAGTCCCCGCCTACATCCTCCCAATAGCCCCACCACTAACAATCACAGCCGACGAAACCGACACCTTAACCACAATCATCGACGAAGCCCTAGGCGCAGTTGAAGAGCGGTTGGGGGTTTAGCTAGGGATCAATTCCTGGGGTAAGACCCGCCGTTCGCATCATCATTCCGCAAGATTCTCTGGAGTTTCAGGAATTCCAGCACAATCTGCCGGTCGACCAATCCCTCTAACAGAATACGCTCATCTTCAGGTCGTGACCGGCCACCAGACTTGCCATAGGTGTTGGCCCTTTGATTTTTCGGTTCCACGGCCTCGGTCTTCAAGGCTTCAATGACACCTGCATAGGAGCGGTTCTTCAAGACGTGTCGCACAGAATACGCTGACCAGACGTTCTACCCAGCGTCCAGGATACGTGCGGGGTTTGAGCGGCAGTTCGGGATTGCAAAGGATGATCGTCTGGAGTAGCCGTCAGGTTGGTAATACTCGGGAGTCGATTGGCTTTGACCCACCCCCAATCGTCAGGCGCAGGCGTACACTTCGTTCGCCTTGCAAAATTCAGAAGCATCAGAAACCACCGATCCCGTAAGCACCGCAGGAGAACTCTCTACCACGGTCGAGAAGTCAGATAGCGACAATCCAAGCTCCGCAAAAACCTCCGGACTAGGCCTTATGTACGGCCTGTCCGCTGGTCATGGAATAAAACACTTCGGGCAAGGCGCGCTTTTGGTGATGATTCCGAGTATTCGAGCAACGCTCGGGCTCGGCGACATCGCAATCGGTGGGATGTCGTCAGCACAATCGATATCGTCCGGAATTGCCAATATTCCCGCCGGCATCCTCACCGACATGTTCCGCAAGAAGATCGCATGGATCCTTCTCGCTTCGATGATCATGGTCGGAACGGGGTACATCATTATCGGCGTATCGCCCGTCTACTGGATCCTCCTAGTTGGAGTATCGATAGTCGGATTCGGAACCTCGCTTTGGCATGCCCCGGCGTTCGGAACGCTGGCTGCCAGATATCCTGAGCGGCGTGGCTTCGCGATGGCAGCTCATTTAACGGGCGCACAAATCGGAAATACGACTTCACCGCTGATAATCGGATTCCTGCTGGCAGGAACGATCGGGTCATGGGTGGTGTTCAGCGGAATTGACTGGCGTTGGCTCGCCGTGATTATTTCGATCCCGATGTTCATGACCGGACTGGTCGTGATATCAAAATTCAAAACTGCCGGAGCCGAGTCAACCGGTGATGTCAGCCTTCGAGAGTATTTCGGCTCGGCAAAAAAGCTACTCACGAACCCCGGCGTACTCGGAATGGCGCTGCTTGGAGCACTCAGAGGAGCGATCCACAATTCGTTCCAAGTCTTCCTCGTGATATACATGCGAGAAGAGCTCGACTATTCCGATACCTTCGTTGGTCTGCACGTAGCTCTCATAACGATGGCTGGAATAATCTCGACCCCGATAATGGGCAACATGTCGGATCGCATCGGTCGCAGACATGTGATCTCGTTCGCCATGACATCGATGACCATCCTTATCTTCCTGTTCCTTCAGTTCGATTCAGGATTGGCGATGACGGTATTGATCGCTGTACTCGGACTGTTCTTCTTCTCTGTGATGCCGATCATCAATGCAGCAGCGATGGACATGATCGACAAAGGCTCGGAAGGTTCCGGAACTGCGCTGATGTTCTCTGGTGGAGCGGTAATCGGGTCATTAACCCCAATCGCAGCCGGGTTCATCAATCAGGAAAATGGATTCCACGGAGTGATAATATTTGCTGGAATCATTGCAGCAGTCGGGGCGTCCTTGTCACTGATTCTGCCGATGAAGTCGAAGAGCTAAGCTTCGATCCGGCGATTCACACGTAACTGCTTAACCGAAACTGATCGAATAGCCGATTCCACGATGCGCTCGGATTAGACCCTCTCCATATTTCTCAAAAGAGTCTTGATTGAGTTTTTGTCGTAACCGGCTAATAGCCATGTGCACCGAAGCATCGGATACATCGGTGCTGTCCCATGCCTGCTGTTTGAGTGTCGCGTAGTCGACCACAACGCCGGGATCCGACAAGAGCCACTTGAGTACATCCCACCAGTGAGATTGAGCTCGACATTGTCACCTGCGACTATAGCCTGCTTACGATCGAAATCTAGGGTTATGTCGTTGATCGTAAAGCTCGTTCGTTCAACTTTTTTTCCAGCTGATCGACGGGTGACAGCGTCGATGAGAGCCATGAGTTCGATTGGTATGAATGGCTTGGTTATGTAGTCATCGGCACCGATCATTAGTGCCTGCGATACAGATTCTGAACTGTCGTTACCACTGACAACGATCACCGGAGCATCGGTACGTTCTCGGAGTGATCTCAATACGTCGAGCCCCGCCACGTCAGGCAGCCCCATATCAAGAAAAATGAGGTCGGCCTGATTGGTCTTGGAATGCTCGATTGCATCGTTTCCGAGTTCGAATTCGGTGAAACCGGTTTGGTTGAGGAAATTTCCAAGCAGACGCGAATTGAATCACGCTAGTTTGGATCGTCGTCACAAATTACTATTTCCACTACAGTTCTCACCGTATCCCAGTCGCATTCGAATCAAACAGATTCCAGTTTCGCACGATATCAGTAATTGGCTCCTGTTCGCTAAGGCATGTCTGCGGTTTGGTGAGATCAGAGGGTGAATTCGAAAAGATATACGCCTGTGAACAACGTACTCTTACGGGCGATATCACGTATCTCGGTTGTGAGATACATCAGCATTCGCTTCAGACGGTCGATTCCCGATCGGACAACTCAGGATTTGAAAATGAAAGCCATCGATATACACGTTCACATCCCTCGAATGCCGGGAATTCCCGAATACGGAATTGAGCCAGGATTGCGTCGAATGTTTCGTATGGACGATAAGCCAGACGATGTGGCAAAGATGGTGGAGACGTACCGAGCCATCGACACTATGGCGGTGATATTTTCGGTTGATGCAGAGACTGAGACCGGAGATCTGCCAGATCCCAACGACTATGTCGCTGAAACAGTTGCTGCACATCCTGATGTACTTTTGGGTTTCGCTAGTGTCGATCCTCGAAAAGGTGTTGCGGCAGTTGTGGAGTTGGAACGCGCTGTCACAGAGTTAGGCCTTCGTGGACTAAAGCTTCATCCGATTCATCAGGCGTTCTTTCCAGACGATCCACAGTTCACTCCTCTGTTTGCCAAAGCCGAAGAGTTGGGGGTTCCAGTGCTGATGCATTCTGGATACGCAGCCGCCGGTGCGAATACACCGGGAGGTGGTGGCTTCGAGTTGGCGTATTCACGCCCGATTCCACACGTTGACTCACTAGCCGCTCGGCATCCTGGACTGACGATCATCATGGCTCACCCTGCATGGCCGTGGATTCAGGAGCAGATTGCGGTTGCTTTACACAAGCCGAACGTCTTCATCGATCTTTCCGGCTGGGCTCCTCGTTACATTCCTAAGGAATTGATCACAGAAGCTGGCGGTCGGCTGCGCAAGAAGGTTTTGTTCGGTTCTGACTATCCCTACATATCGCCTGTGACTTGGATGGAGCAGTTTGTGGAATTGGATATTCGCGATGAAGCACGGCCACTGATTCTCCACGACAACGCTGCCGAGATCTTAGGGCTTTAACGTCGACTAATTTGAATCACATGTTTGATTCAGATCATCGAAGTTCACCCGTTACCGGATAAAATTCGATTGGCTGCCGCGATGAGACAGGGGGGTTCTCGCGAGTCGGGAAAGTTGTTACGGTCGGTATCAAGGTTTATGTGGCTTTAAAAAATTGTGCCCCTCCGGAGGCGTAATTGGAGAGGCACATGGGCTCGCAGCGGAGACTAGGCTAGAAACTTCATAGCCCACGAAGTTTCTAACGGCGTGAGGTTTGTGTGTCCGCACAAACCTCAGCATTTCATCAAGTCGCCCCTACGCTATATTCAGTTTTACGTGCCTGTCGGCACAACGACCTGGATGTCTCGCGTCTACTAAAAAGCAGACTCGACAGGTCGTAACCGGTGGCTACACCGGTACTTTTGTTGCGGTGTACTGTGTCGGAACAGACTGCCTGACCGCCACGCCTCCATTAAGACTTGCTAGGGCTGACTTCAGCCGGCTATCGAGAATTCGAAGACTGCTTATGAGCTTGAGTCGTCGGTATTCAGGGATGACCTGAAGTTGCATTGCGTCGAGTTCTCCAGCGATTTTCAGTACTGCGTTTTCGATCAATGCGGTGTCGGCTTCGACAGGCATCGCTGGTTGAATTACTGCAACCGGCTCAGGCTCGCGTTCGGGTGCACGCTTTCCATTTACGACCTCTTCAATGATGTCTTCGATTGAAAGAGTTGCCGAAGTTTTTGCTCGCCCGACAATGCGTTCCACGTGGACGCTGGAGAGCCGTCCGTCGATGAATGGCTGAGCGATCTCTCGCTGGCGAACATGGTCATCAATATCAGCGATAGAACGTGCCTCTTTAAAGGTCAGTTCGCCACTATTTACTCGTTCACCAAGAGCTGGGTCTAGCGTGCGAATTAGGCTCTCGTAGTGATGAATTGTTCCGGGTGTAATTCCGGTTCGACGAGCCAGTTCTTGCTGGGTTACTTCATGGCTGTCTCGGTACTCCATGAATGCGCGCCCGAGCTCCATAGCTGGAACGAGGGAAGAGTGATATTGCTCCGCCAGCGACAGCTCCCAACGCTCCTGAGGAGTGACTTCTTCCTTGACGGTGCACTCAACGGAAATCTCACCAGCTTCTTTGGCCGCCGTGAGTTTTCGTTCGCCTGCAAGAAGAAGGTATCCGTTGTCCGTAAACAGAACTACCGGGTCGCGTTTCGAGTGAACAGAACGTGTATTTTCTCGACGTCCGTTGGGCTTCTTTGAGCGAGGCATATCGGGGTCCGGGAAGATCTGGCCTATCGGAATTTTCACTTGCTTTTCCTCATCTAATCGCTGGTCTCGTAATCATTCGTATTCACGTTCGTTCGGAATAGTAATGTGCATATCGGTCTGATCCAACTGCACAGGGCATTCCAAATTGATGAGGTTATTGTCCGCGTTCCAAAGAGTAGTTTCATAAACTGTCCCCTTAGGGAAATTATCATTCCAAATAACATTTGACTTTGGAATTGCTGGGAGATAGTGTGAGCAGTGTTCCGGCTTGGAATGACCATTTCCCAGTTCAAATGACCCTTCAAGAACAAACAACAGCTGTTCCCCCATATGTCCCGTACCGGACATTCCAAACATTTTTGGAATTCCTTCTCGAAGAAGGTATTCCAGGGCGTATCGATAAAACTGTTTGGGGTACGAGGTTCTCAGGCAGCTCTGGAACCCAATTAATGACCGCATTGAAGGTTCTTACCCTTGTCGATGCGGACGGCCATCCTTCAAACGAATTGGAAGACTTGGTGCACGCCGAGGGTGATGCTCGACGGGCTTTGCTGCGTCGGATTCTCGAACGTTTCTACACCCCGGTGTTCGATCTGGATTTGGCCCGAGCAAGCAAAGGACAATTCCACGAAGCATTCAGGTCATTTGGTACAAAAGAAGGTGTTCTGACAAAATGCGAGGCATTCTTTGTCCGTGCCGCACAAGCAGCGGGTATAGAGCTGTCGAAGCGCATTCTTGTCGGTAGGCATGGGTCCAGCAAGGGGCGAGCGGCTGTAGCTCCTGCACGTCAGAGACCCGCCACGACTCCGGCGATAGTGGCTGAGAAAGCACCAGCGCAAGCCCCTGTAAAAATGGTTGTGGAGGGCGGTTCACTGAAGCTCAAGCTTGCCGACAGAATTCTTGCGAAGTATCCAGACTTCGACCCTGCTTGGGATGCCGCTGTTCAGGCCAAATGGTTGGAAGGTATGACCCGGCTATACGAGGGCCTATCGGTGACTCCAACAGACCGTGAAGGCGGAGCGGACGAGGCGTAGCAAGCGCCAGCTTTGAGGTATTGACGAGCGGTTATATCGTGTCTGGATAAATCCGGTACTCGACGATATTCAAGGTACGACCGTCGGGAGTGATCAAGTCGTATTCGTCCTCTATTTCGCCACCTAGAGCCTCTGGAATTCGCCGACTCCGTGCGTTAGCTCGGTCGACTGGATAACGCAAGTAGTCGCAATCAATTTCGCTAGCGGCCCAATCGCACAATGCCTCAATCGCTTCAAGACCTAAACCCTGCCGGTGAAATCTTTTGGCAATCCAAATGCCGAGTTCAGGTGTGCGTGTGCGTAGCTTGTGAAGTCCGATGCATCCGACAAAGTTGTCAGGGTTTTCTCGGAGCACAGCCACTAGCTGAAGGTTTGTGTTGTTACCCAGTCCCTCAAGTGAGTCGGCGATGAACGGAGCTACATCCATGCTTGATCGAGCAGCGGGCGGATACATGTAGCGGGTGATCTCATCGGTGAATTCCCGCGTAATTGGCTCAATATCGACAATATCGATAGGCCGAAAGACGAGTCGTTCGGTGCCGATCTCAACGTCAATAAGCTGGATGTCTTGTCGTAGTCCCATTTCGAGTCCGGACTATGCAGGTTCGACGAGAGTCAGGCGATCGCCAGCTGCGCTACCGCCGAGCTGAACAACGCTCATTGCCGACTCAAAAGCCTTCTTGCCTTTGGGAGCGACCGATTTGAACAAAGCTTCGGTCTCAGGGTGGCAAGTGAGGAAGATAATCTGGAACCTCTCTGAGAGATCCATGATTACCTTGCACGCCGCTTTGGCTCGTTCGGGGTCGAAGTTCACCAGGATATCGTCGAGCACGACAGGCATCGGCTCAGCGTTCTTGGCGTACTCCTCGATGAGGGCAAAGCGCATGGCGAGGAATAGTTGCTCGGCAGTACCCCTACTGAGTTCGTTAGCCCGCTTGGTGTGACCCTCGCCCTCAACGACTTCGAGGTCCTGTTCTTTCTCGCCGATCACAGCCCTCACGCTTGTGTAGCGTCCGAGTGTGAGATCGTTCAAATACTTGGAAGCAGACAGCATGAGCGCTGGCTGGCGTTCTCGCTGGAACTCTTCGCGTGTTCGTTCAAATACGTCACGAGCGATCATCAACACTGCCCAGCGTTGGGCGTCGGTGTTGATCTTCTCTTCGAGCATATTGATCTTCGAGTGAAGCTCCAGTGCTTGACCCGACTTTTCATATTCAGCACGTTGTCGACGTAAGTTGCCCTGCTCCTCGTGTAGTCCATCGACTATTGCACGTAAGCGCTTCTCTTCGTCCTGAAGCTGCTGAAGTCGTGCGACTGCCTCTTCGTGTGGAGTCGACGCGAGATCGTTTCGGTGCGCCTGCCCATCATCGTTGCTGAGTAGTGGAGTGTTTTCCAGTAGCTCAGCGAGTTTGCGTTCGAGTTCACGCCGTTCGTTTACTTGGATGGCGAGTGCCTTGAACTCTTCATGATCGTTTGTCTCGCCCTTTTCAAGCAGTGAACCGATTTTTGAATCCAATTCCGACATTCGCCCCTCGAGCGTTTCGAATTCCTGCGTCCAGATGTCCATCTCGGCCGCTATCTGCGATTGGCGAACGACAGCTTCATCGTGCGCTTTCAATCGGATGGCAAGATCTTCGAGTGCTTGGGTGCCTTGCTGTACCGGTGCTTCTGGCAAACTCGCAGCTTCAAGAATTTCCGATAACCGGAAGTCGATTTCACCTGCTGTGTCTGACATCTGAGATACGCGCATTCGGAGGCTTGTAGTTGTTCGCTGCTGGCTCTTGAGTGTTCGTATGCTCGCCATTACGTTTGCGGCTTGTGCTGGATCGAGATCGATGCGGAGCTCAGATCGTTCTAAGATCATCTGCCACCGGTTTTGAACATCGGCAAGCGTATTTGCGTTTAGGGCGAGTGCACTGTGGGCTTCCGTGAGCCGTGTATCGATTGTGGCCAGACGAGCGGCTGCGGTTTCGAATTCTCTCGAGACTGATTCAAATCTTCGGCGTAGATCAAGTGATCGATCTAACTCGCCAGCTTTTTCTTCTACATCGCGAATCGACGGAGTGTTGCTGATACTGAACTCGCCAGCGATTTCGGATATTTCACTATTAACCGCATCGAGTCGTTCTTGAATTTCTTCGACTTGTGCGTTTGCGACGTCTTTGGCTTCACTGATAGCTGGCTTGCGGATCTTAATTTTGAATCCGCCTGCCGCCTTCGCACGAGAAATCAACATGAATCCTGCAACTACTCCAAGGAAGCCTGCAAGTCCGCCAGATAGCTCGGCGTTCATGTAGCTCCAGGCCATCGAAGCGATTCCGACGATGATGACGGTTATTGGCAGGAGGATCGAACCTACAAATCCACCAATGTCCTCTGTTTCGGCCTGGGCGAGAGTGTTGGAGAGGTTATTTTGACCCTCGTTCAATTCAGAACGAATTGACCCGGCGTCAGCGATTGCCGCACGGAGCCTTGAAAGTCGCCCACGTTTATTTTCGAGGTCTGCTGAGTTTTCTGTCGGAACATCAGCAAGTGCGTCACGAGCACCAGCGAGCTGGAGTGCGTCGTCGGCTATCGTTTCGCGATCTTCGGTTCGTGACTGAACGGTGAGTTCAGCTTCTTGATATTTGCGTCGTGAAGTCGTTAGCTCGCGTCCGGCAGATTCCAGATTCGACTCAAGATCAAGCGGGGTTTCGAACTTACCGACTGCGCTCTCTGACCAACCGAGCACTGCGAGGTCACGATCGAGCTGCCCCTGTTCGTTGTCGAGTTCCTGTTCGATTGACGGTAGATCGGTTACGGCCTTCGTGTAGTAGGCAGTTTCCATTAGCAGCTTGCGTATTTTGTTGCCATGCTCGATGAATGGTTCGACTACGCCGACTGACTCAGATTCAGACTTGCGTTCTTGCTGTCGTAATTCGCCTTCGTCCATCTGTTCCTGAAGGGTCGTCTTCTGTTCGACTAAATTATCGAGTCGCTGAAGTCCGTCTTCTGGAATCGTGTCGATCTCTGGAGCTTCCGAAATCTGTCGTTCTATCTCGGTTTTGCGCTCCCACGGGCTTCTTAACCTAACGAGCGTGTTCTGGCGTTCAATGCCAGATCTCATGTCTTCGAGTTCTGCAGTCTGCGAATCTATATTTTCTAGTAGTTGCTCGAGGGTATTCGAGAGCTGCGCGTATTCGTCGCTGCCTCGTCGCGTCTCTTCGAGCTTGGCTCGAAGATCAGTGAGAGCCTTCATATTCTTCGAAATCGTACCGGCTCGACCAGTAGCACTTCGGAGCTTGTGCAACTCGGCATCTAGTTCACCACGAGCATCGGTGAGCGATACGTTGGCTAGTCCGAGACCTACTGAGTAAATTTTGTCTCGAATTTGGTTCGAGTTGAGCGACGACATAGCCTGGAGTTCGCTAAGTGAGATCGAGAATACGTTTGTGTATAGCTCTACATCGATTCCGCCAAGCAAAGACTGCAGCATGTCGTTGCTGCCTGTCGCATCTCCGGTTATCGATACTTCACCCCGCTGCTTGCCATCTCGTCGGTGAATATTGAAATTAGTATCCGATGATGTGACGAGTGATACTGCTCCAGAACCAACTTCCGCCCTGAAGTGGTTATAGAAGAAAAGCTCGCGTATTGGTGCTCGGTCTGATTTCGTTGTGTAACCAAAAAGCGTCGAACGCAAAAACGCTCGAATCGCAGATTTACCGGCTTCGTTGGGTCCGTGCAGAAGCGTGAGTCGGCCTGATACGTCGCTGAACTCGTGATCGGCAAACGGGCCAAAGTTTTCTATATTTATTCCTGTTAGTCGCATGCTATTTGCTCTGCTCCAACAGTTCGGCTAAGTACCAGCGAGCTTCTTCAGCCCATGCGGATACCTGTTCATCATTCGGCTTCTCGAGTCCGTTTCGGCGACCCGTGTAGACGTCCGATACGACTTCGGTAAGTCGATCGATCTCATCTGACTCAATAGACGAAAGTAGGGCACGTTTGAGAGTGGCGCCCAAGAAATCGTCCTGCTTCGCTCGCGACTCGATATCTATAGTCGGGCGAGTCGAGTCGGTAATTCGCTCCACCCAAACCCACGGCGAACCACTGGCGTTCCAAGCGGCTCGCACGGAATCGAGTAGATCGTCGACGGCTCCCGTTGCTGCTAATTGTTCGTGGAGTGGACCGCGTCCTACTAAAGTTAGTCGGCAAACAACATCGCGATCTTCAGCTTGAACGCTGAGATTATCGGTCGCCTGTCTAATCGCTGAATCTAGATTGTCGATAGTTTCAATATTAGAAATATCTACTTCGCCACGCTCCCATCGAACAACGTCGAGGGCTGCGAACTCAATCCGTGAAGCGCCTGAGTCGTCGACATCTACTACCAATGCGCCTCGGGCGCCGGTCTCGTTTGGGTGTCGACCTTGTGTGTTGCCCGGGTAGGCAATCACCGGCGCAGCTCGCTTGAGTGTTTGACGAGTGTGCACGTGACCTAACGCCCAGTAGTCGATTCCTGATTCTGAAAGGTCTTCAACTGTGCAC
This sequence comes from Chloroflexota bacterium, assembly GCA_027618835.1. GTDB lineage: Bacteria > Chloroflexota > Dehalococcoidia > Lucifugimonadales > Lucifugimonadaceae > Lucifugimonas. Next base: position 85,771 of record JAQCHZ010000010.1, read on the forward strand.
GGTGCGTAGTTCGGGTGGGCGTTGTTGGCTCCTACGTTAGCGTGAAGGAGTCCGATGGTGAATAGATTGCCAGATTCAGGCGGAGTGAACTGTTTTGCAAGATTGTCGGTAACTTCGCGTGTTGGATAGCTCATGCCCTGAATGGCGGCGGCGATCTCGCCGTTCTTCTCAAAATTCTTCCACTCAGGAGTTGCACCGAATATGTGAACGCCTTCTGGCCACGAGATCGACGACTGCCAGCCATCGAGTGGATCGTGATTGCCGTGAACTACGAAAGATTGGATTCCGGCGTCAGCGAGTTTGGAAAGTCCGTCACGGAAGCGCAATTGGGCTCGAACTGATCGATCGGCGCCATCGTAAACGTCACCAGCGATTACGAGGAAATCGACTTTTTGGTTAATGCAGAGATCGACCAAGTTCTGAAAGGCTTCAAAAGTTGCCTCTCGTAAACGGGTCGCTATTCGATTATCGGCGTCACCGACCCCCGAAAAGGGTGAATCGATGTGAAGATCTGCCGCATGTACAAAGCGGAAAGAGTCCATATCGTTGCGCTAACTCACTTATGGGCCGGTTCGTTCAAATGGGTGATGTTCATTCGAGAGGGCTGTCACGTACAAGATACGTGGGGGTCAGCACGCGAGTACAGAACCGTTCGTAACGTAGTTCCGCTGTGTTTCTAGGCTTTGATGCCGATATAGATGCCTCGACCAGTTAGGCCTCCTTCGAGGTGTTCTATCTGCAAACCTGCCTTTTTGAACGCATTTAGGTACTCATCGTGAGTGAACCAGCCCATTTCTTGGGTTTCGGTTACTTTACTGATTCCGTTTGAGTCGCCGATCAGATATTCAAGAACCAGTCGACCACGTTCGACCGGTTCGCTAACCATCATTCGCGTGATGACGAATTCATCGGTTTTGTAGGTTTCGGAGTCGATACTGCCGATGAGCCACGCCTCTGGAGTGAGCCACGGCTCAACGAGAAGCATTCCGCCGGGATTCAGGTGCTCCGCCATGTTGACGATTGCTTTATCCATTCGTTCGACCGTTTTTGTGTAGCCGATAGACGAAAAAAGGCAGGTGACGGCGTCGAATTTAGTGGCAAGATCGAAGTCGCACATGTCGCCAACGTGCAGAGGTAGCTTTGGCACTCGTTCTTTGGCGATTGCGAGCATTTCGGGGTGGAGTTCCACACCTGTGCAATCGAACGTTTTGGTTAGGTGCTCCAGATGCTTTCCGGTTCCGCAGGCAACATCGAGAAGTGTTTTGGCGTTCGATACACGCTCACACTGACGAGCATTGAGACGAGTTCGCTCTCGCTTTCGTAATCCTTGTACGAGTAGACGGCGTCGTAGTGTTTGGAGGTTTTGGTGAACATCGAAGTAGTTTAGGTTGTTTCGTGTTCGATCGAAATGCTTACTTGTAGTCACGATCTGGCGCGAGGCTAGCCCACGAACAAATCAAGAACGTTGCCGAAGCCTGAACCATCTAGTCGGTATAGCTCAGTGAATCCGCATTTTGTGCACGAAACCGTCTGATACTTCTGATTCTGTAGATTGAATAGGCGGCTGATTCCTGATCCCGTTGTTCCATGAGGGTTCCTTGGGGCATTGGTGGTTTCAGATACAAGCATCGTACATTGTCATGCTGAACTTGATTCAGTATCTCGTTCGATGGAACGATGATTCAAGTTGGGGCGTTCTCGGCTGAGTCGTTCGATCGGGGAATGTAGCTCGTGATTCTGAATCGAGTTCAGAATGACAGATCAACGATTTATGCCCGATTACAAAAAAAGGGTCGCACCTTTCGATGTGACCCTTTTCCAAATTGCTTTGTAAAGCAAAGGCTATTTAGAAGCCCATGTCTCCACCAGGACCACCACCAGGCATTGCTGGCATTGGCTCATCCTTCTCGCTGATAAGAGCCTCAGTTGTGAGGATCATTCCAGCTACGGAAACAGCATTTTCGACAGCTGCACGAGTTACCTTGGCAGGGTCCACAATTCCCATCTTGAGCATGTCGCCGTACACGCCTTTGTGAGCGTCGAACCCGAAGTTCTTGTCAGTGTTCTCAGAAACCTTCGCAAGAATCACAGCGCCTTCGTAGCCAGAGTTGGCTGCGATGACCTTGATTGGAGCAACGAGAGCTTTTCGAAGAACATTGATACCGGTCTGCTCGTCAGCATTGTCAGACTTTATTTTTGCAAGTCCTGCAGCAGCTCGGATGAGAACTGTTCCACCACCGGGAACGATTCCCTCTTCAACAGCAGCACGGGTAGCCGAAAGGGCGTCTTCCATGCGCTGCTTCTTCTCTTTCATCTCAATTTCGGTGGCTGCACCGACCTTGAGAATGGCAACACCACCGGACAACTTAGCGAGTCGCTCTTGGAGCTTCTCACGGTCGTAGTCGGATGAAGTGTCGGAAATCTGTGCCTCGATCTCGGCCTTGCGACCCTTGAGAGCGTCAGCAGAACCAGCACCGTCAACAAACGTAGTCTCGTCCTTGTTGACGACGACCTGCTTGCACTTGCCTAAGTCATCGAGAGTAACCGAGTCGAGCTTGCGACCGATTTCTTCTGAGATAACCGTGCCACCGGTGAGGATAGCGATGTCTTCTAGCATTGCCTTACGGCGGTCACCGAAGCCAGGTGCCTTTACGGCTGCGACGTTCAGTGTGCCACGAAGCTTGTTCACAACGAGAGTAGCTAGAGCCTCGCCCTCAACGTCTTCTGCTATAACAAGAATGTTCTTGTTGGTCTGCAGAACCTTCTCAAGAACAGGGAGAAGGTCAGAAATTGCAGAAATCTTCTGCGAAGTGATCAGAATGTAAGGATCGTTAAGAACGGCTTCCTGTTTTTCTGAGTTGTTCACGAAGTAAGGAGAGAGGTAACCACGGTCGATCTGCATTCCCTCAACGAACTCGGTCTCGTATGAAAGAGACTTCGACTCGTCAACGGTAATAACGCCGTCCTTACCAACCTTATCCATAACATCGGAAATGAGCGTGCCCATCTCGTCGTCGTGGGAAGAAAGGATTGCAACGCTTTCGATCTGTTCCTTTGAGTCAACTGGAGTTGACTGGGCGACGATCGACTTGCGGATGGAAGCCATTGCGATTTCCATGCCGCGCTTGAGTGCCATTGGGTCGGCGCCTGCTGCAACGTTCTTGAAGCCTTCAGCAATGATTGCCTGAGCGAGAACAGTTGAAGTAGTCGTGCCATCACCAGCGTCGTCGTTAGTCTTCTTTGAGACTTCCTTCAGAAGCTGTGCGCCCATGTTTGCAAACGGATCTTCGAGGTTGATCTCCTTGGCGATGGTTACACCGTCGGAGTTGACGTGCGGAGGACCGAATTTCTTGTCGACAATAACGTTTCGACCGCGTGGGCCGAGTGTCGACTTCAGAGTGTTGGCGAGAACGTCGATGCCTTCTTTAAGGCGTGCTCGAGCGTCGTCGCCGAACTTTAGATCTTTTGCTGCCATTACTTATAAATCTCCAAATTGAGATGATTAGTTCTAACCGAACTATCCAACGATTGCGAGGATGTCGCTCTCTCGAACGATGAGGTAGTCAACTCCGCCTTCTACGTACTCGGTACCTGCGTACTTCGAGTAGATGACGGTCTGGCCGACTGAAACAGGCATGTCGATGACTGTGCCGTCGTCGGTTGTTCGACCTGGGCCGGCTGCAACAACTGCACCCTGTTGAGGCTTTTCTTTCGCTGTGTCGGGAATGATGATTCCGCCGGGAGAGGTTGATGCCTCTGAGTCGGCAGGCTTGATAATCACCCTGTCACCAAGCGGTGTGAGGTTCAATGCCACTGAAATGGTTCTCCTTAGTGGTAGACGAGAATTCGGTTTTTCAAACTCAAATGAACGATGCGGACACACCGATTCAATCTCAATTCAGACCGATTTCTTGATTAACACTCGACCTTGCGGACTATTAGCAGTCGCGGGCTTCGAGTGCCAGTCAACGAATTCTATGAACGGGAAGGGCATGCGTCAACACGAGATGTCAGTGAGTTTGCACTACGACAGGTGATTGGATGTGAGGCGAAGGGCTCTACGGTTGCGACGATTCGAACAGGATTTCGCCGTCGATTTCGATTTTTACTTGACGCTGGAACTCATTTATAGCGGCGAGATTTACTTCTACACCGAGTCCGGGCTTGTCGGAGGCTCGCACTAGTCCGTCGGTATCTCTGAAAATGCCTGTTGGGGCGGTTAGTCCGAGGATTAATGCAGAATCGCCAGCCGGGTATTCGGTTAGATCGAACTCTTCGTATCCGGCGAATACGTGAATTGACGCCGCTACTGAAAGATGGCTTTTGAACGTGTGGTTCACGTACTGGATGCCGAGTTCGTGGGCTTTGTCTGCGACTCGTTTGGCTTCAGTAATTCCGCCAATGCGTCCGACATCGATCTGAACGAAATCCAGGCCTGCATTTGTCATCATGTCGTCGGCAGCTCGGAAGTAGTCGGCGCCTTCGCCTCCGGCAACACCGATATTTATATCGTTCGCACGAACCCTATCGCTCAACGCTTTGTATGCGCCAATTTCTTCGGTTCGCAGTGGTTCTTCAAGCCAAGTGACGCCAATATCAGCGAATGCGACAGCACGTTCGTATGCGGCATCGACGTCGTCGCCCCAAATAACTCCGGCATCGACCATCAACTTAGCGTCGGGTCCGAGTCCGTCACGGGCAGCCTGCACAAGAGCGATATCGTCGGCCAGCGAGCCGCGACCCATCGGGCCCCAACCGAACTTGGCAGCTCGGAATTCACGTTCGACGATCGAATCTGCTATCGCACGGGTCTCAGCAGGGTCGTCACCGAAGAGCACGCTGGCGTACGGAAGTTTCTTGTACGAGGCATCGTGACCGATCAGCTTCCAAACTGGTTCACCCAGATGTTTACCTAGCACGTCCCACATAGCGATATCGGCACCGGCTACGGCGTGGTCGAGTTGCTGGATATCAAGTCCATACTCACCGGCTTTGTTTCGAAGGCGAACTACATCTTCTGGCGAATCGAGAGTTTCTCCGAGCAACGCTTCACGAATGTTGATGATGTTCGAGTGTGACATAGGCATCACGTAGGCAGTCAACGATACGAGCGGCGATGCGTCGCATTCACCCCAGCCTTCGAGTCCGTTGTCAGTTCGGACACGAACTACGAGCGAGTCCTGGGTGCCATCGGCGGTTCGAGTGATTTTCGTGAGCGCGACGTAAAAGAGATCGATTGCTTCGATTTTCAAGGTGCTAGGAAGCCTTCCAGGTCATTAGATCGTCGATCGACGCCAATAGCGTGTCGTACTCAGCGAGGTCGTATTTGTCTAAGTCGCTCTTGCCGGGTGAGCGGGTGGTTGGTGACGTGATAACGCCTCGGCGATAGAGAATTTCTTTGAACGCCCGCATCCCGTATAGACTTTCGTAGTTATTGAGAGGTGCCATACGAGTGTGAATCTCTCTGGCCTCGGACTCGTCACCGGCTTCGAGCAGATTCCACATATTCGAGTGGATATCGCCAAAGTGAGACGCTGGCATGTTCCCGCACATTCCGCGATTGAACTCGGAAATAAGGAACTTGCAACCCATGCCGCCCATAACGCCTTTGACTGAATCGCCAGCTTGCTCGAGTAGCGCGGTCGTTAGCTGTGCGGCAAATGTAGTTTCTTCTTTGACGTAACTAACGTTTTCCACGTTTTCGCAAAGATCGGCGAGTTGTGCCGCACTGAAGGGTGCCCCCAACGTGTGATTCTGAACCCAAATCGGAATATCTACGGCATCACTGAGTAGTTCGAAGAAATTTCGCACTTCAGCCGTAGATGGTCGTGAAATGTTGAACGGCGGCATAGCGATCACGGAGTCGAACCCGGCACCTTCTGCGTACTTCGCCAGTTCGATCGAGTGAATATTTGAGATACCCGAAATCCCAGCAACCGTTGGAACGCGATTGGCAATGACTTTGGTGGTGATATCGAATACCTGTTTGCGCTCAGTGTCAGTGAGTGCTTGGTATTCGCTTGCCATCACGGGCATCACGATGCCATGGCAGCCGTTTTCTACAGAAAAATCGAGCACACTCTCGAGCGAGCGTACATCGAGAGTTTCGTCTTCGTTGAAAGGTGTTGCGGGTATTCCGTAGATGCCGCGGTATTGATCGGAAGTGTTATTGGTCATCTATTGGTCAGTGGAATAAGGATTGGTAGCCGCCAGATTAGCCTTTGCGGAGTCGCAGAATGTAGTGACGACCGCCCCGGGTATACGGAACGATGCTTTCGTTCATGATGTCGATCAGTTCGCGTGCGCCGATCATCTTAGATTCGTGAAGGAGGCGTGCCTCTGTTTCTTTCGCTCGGTTGAACGCGAAAGCTAGATCAGTAACGTCTAGTGAGATTTCTAGTTCAAGTCCCCAACTTTCAGCGAGCTGAAGGGGGGTGACTTTGGGATCTTTGAACAGCGAAATTACTATAAAGCTTCCGCCGGGTTTTAGAACGCGCTTTACTTCAGCCGGGTCGTAAACGTCGGTGGTCATAACCATGTCGAACGAATTGTCGTCGAACGGTAGATCTTCGACAGGAGCCTTCACAAACGTGCAAAGCTCAGAAATATTTTCGATTTCTGCCAGATCTCTAGCGACAGTTAGCGCTTGCTCGTCGATGTCATTCCCGTACACCTGGCATCCGTACAGAGATGCCATCCATCGGGCATTTCCGCCAACCGCACAGGCAGTATCGAGCACTTTCGTTTCAGTGGTTATCTTCTGTTCTTCAAGAGCGATCCGGAAGATCGTTTGGTTACCACCGACGTGCATAAACTCGCCGTATGAGGCGTGATCCCACCTCGGTTGGTCGTCGAACCACTGCTGAAGTCGTTGAGTTTTGTTGTTCAAGCTTTGAGCCATGTACGAATTTCCTGAGCCGATTTTAGGTTCAAGTTCAATCTGATGATTCTATCGATTCAGAATCACCAATTAATTTACTCCGAACATATTAAGCTTTCGCCGATCAGGTGTCGGTACTAATAGTTCTCTAATTCGTTTGAGCTAGACGCGAAAAGCGCTCCTCGATAAATCGAAGAGCGCTTTTCGTAGGAGGTCTGGTTGGTACGGACTAAACGCTAATTTCGTCGCCGTTCGGGAGAGTGAACGATGTACCCGAGCCAGAGTCAGGGGCTTGCTGCCCAAAATCACGTGATCCGGGGGCACCTTGTCCACGTCCATGCTCGCGCTCATCAGGTCCGCCGCGGTGATGACGTCCGTGACCGTGGCGACCACGTTGGCCTTCGCCTTCTCGGTCGCCCTTTAGTTCGCCACGAAGGTCATCGAGGTAGTCGGGTTTGGCTTCGTTCCACACAGTAATCTCGTCGGCTTCTGCCTGAGTGATGACATCCTGCTCAACGAGTGCCGCAAGTCGAGCTTCGATACTTGCATCGTTACCAGTACCGTGACCGCGTCCGAGCTGCTTCAAATCGTCCATGACTTCAGGCTTGGAGTCTTCCCAAGCGTCGATCTCGTTGGCCTGAGCCTGTGTAATAGTTCCGGCTTGAACGAGAACCGCTAGTCGCTCATCCTGTGATGCCTCGCGGTGCTCTTCTCGAGCAGTGCTCATTGCGGTGTCGAGGGAGTCTCGGTCGATGCCGAGAATTTCAGCGACTCGGTCTTTGATTGAATCTCGTGGATTCTCACCGTCTACTGGGCTCTCTTGGGCGAATGCTGCTCCTGCGAGGGCGAATGCTCCGAGGAGTCCAGCGGTAACGCCGAGAGTAATTTTTCGTTTGAACATTTTCTAAACCTTTGGTCGATTGTCAGACCTGATTGATTGCCTACAACCAAATTTAGAAAACGAATGTGTGGAACCTGTTCAGAGAGTGTGTAGAAATGTTGAAGGAGAGCTTGTTTAGATGCATGCTCGAAATGTTCTAGCGTGATGCTCTCGAAGAATCACGGCGATTTGAAAGTTGACTGCTTGGTGAGCGAGTTTTCACACCACCTCACCAGATCCCTCGGCTGCGCTCGGGACTCGTTTGGGCTCCTAAATAGACGGCTTCCACTTGCCTTCGACCCGTACCGCCTCCTGATTACCTGGCTAACGCGGTGTCGTGGTGATTAGTTCTAACGGGTCATCACCTGTTGCACGGAACTGGAATGTTGTGCCCAAGGGAATTTCGCATGAAACCCCGGATTTCATGTTGATAACAGACTCTCCCTCCGAGTTTTTACACCAGAATTCGCCCTCACCACCAACACAAACCCATCCTTCTTCAACAGTTATATGATGCACAGCGTGGGTCGTAGTCCCGGAATGAAGTAGGGCATAAACCATGCTTGAAGCTTCATCGATTGACTGAAGAAAGCGTATCTCAGATCCATCAGGTGCAATGACGTCAGGCGTTTCAGACATGTCGGCGAGTATTTTTGGATCGATCATCTTCCGATGATAGCTGTCCTGAGTATTTATCATCGAGTTAAAGCAGAACACCCCGCAATTATCTGGGTGTTCTGAGGAGACCAATCAAATTTTTTGATTCTATGAAGGTACTTGAGCAGTTTCCTCTAAGTACAGAAGGGTTGCCTGAACTCGCTGGTCGATTGATTCGCTCTCGTCGATGTGTAGATCTGTATAGATCGTCTGCAACAGCGGTTCAATCATGTTTTCGTCTATCTGCAGTTCTTCCGATATGGCCGCATCAGCGTATCCAGATGAAATAAACATAAGGCTTCCATCTGATTGTGGGTCAGGCGTTCTAGAACCGATCGTTGGCGCGGTAAGAGATCGAGAATAACTGTAGGGTCCATAGTGACTTGCCCTGCTGCCGCTGATTCGATGGCGCGGGAAAGCGAGTGAATGTCGGAAATACTCTGCTTGAGCAGGAATGACCAACCTGAAGTGCCTTTGTCGATCGCTGAAACTAGAATCTCCCTGAAGAGAGATTTGTTATCGCATACAAGAACGTTGATCGGGGTCAGTGGAGCTTCATTGCTGAAGTTGAACTGAGCGTGGTCCATAAACGCTGATTCCTTGCCGTAGAAACCGTGGTTGTTGCCGGTAGTACCAACGTTAGGGCTTGTGGTCGGCTTGGAGCGGTCTCTCTAGAGTCACTGGGCTGACCGCGGGTATCAAACGTATTTCGGTATCAACTGACGCGTGTCATTAGGTCAAAACCGCAATAACAAGAAGTCCGTACTCGCTTTGAGTACGGACTTCTTGTTATTCGTAATTTCGAATTACCTGATTGGCGATTAGATCAAACCGCGACGTTGGGCTTAGGAAACTGACCTGCCCCCGATAGCGTTACCACTTATTATCTCGGATTCACGACCAGTTGAAGCCTAGGCATGATTGCCTCAGGTGTCGGCGGCCG
>JAQCHZ010000023.1 GCA_027618835.1 Chloroflexota bacterium
GTCGGATTCGGTGAGCATCGTCTCGCCGGTTTCGTCGGTTATCTCAAACCAGTACTTGATCATCGTTCCGGGCGGAATATAGCGATCTCGACTGTTTGTACGGTGAAATAGTTCGCCATTTACCAATGGACGAGAAGTTTGATCTAATTCCAGATAGGCGTACTGAGTCGACCCTCTATCGCCTATCTCAAAAGTAACTCGAATGTCATCGATACGTAGTTCCGACTCGGCGGCGAGTTTGAACGTCATCCCTTCTGGAAACTGTGATTCAACACTTGAAGAAATCACGGTAATCGGAGGAGTGTCTTGAGCGAATGCGTATTCACCAGTTCCAATAAAGCTTAAAACAGCCGCCAGAAATACAGCGACCATAAGAATCGACGATCGCTTGGTGTGTGATTTTGGAAAAGTGACGTTCAAGTTGAGTTGCATTCCCTGATTTCGAGAGGTTCAGTCGCGACTGATTACCGTACTGAAGTTATGTGTACCAACCGTTTTACGCCAAAACACAGTGTTAGGGATGCAAATTACTGCTTATTCGGAGTCGATTGCTCGCCATGCGTCGAAGAATCGCCAAGCTGCACTGAGAGGCGTTCCCACTCCAAGAATCCAAAGAACAGCCAACGGATATCCAAGAACGAGACCCGCAACGGTGATAACGATTCGTTCGGGACGAGTAAGGAAGCCAGCCGTTCCTTTAGCTCCGAGTCCTTCTGCCCGTGCACGTACATAGCTCACCATCAGCGACCCGCCGACGGCTACGAATGCGAGAAAAACTGCGGTTTGGCTCTCGTCTTTTCCAGATGTGTAGTACATGCCGAGTCCAACCAGCAGGGCGATTTCCGACACTCTGTCGAACACAGAGTCGGTCAATGCCCCTCGCTTGCTCACTCTGCCAGTTGCGCGGGCAATTCCGCCATCAAGTAAATCGAAGGTTGCGCCGACCAGAACGAGGATTCCACCAATGAGGAAGTCACCCTGACTCGTGAAGTACGCGGCGACAAGAGCAATGATCAGTCCGATCGCCGTCGCGACGTCGGGCGATACCTTGAGTGCTACGAGAATCGAAACAGCTGGACGCTCGAACCAGTTAGTCACCGCACCGCGAAGACCGTATCGAAGAGATTGAAGATCGGGCAAAATATTTAACAGCCCTGATATTTCGCTGGTGGCACGTGTCGTTTTTCCATTACTTCATCGTAATAGTCGAGCACTGAATCTGCGACCTCTGTCCATCGATATTGATGAACCGTTGCCCTGCCATCTATCGCAAGCTGAGCACGTAATCCTGGATTTTTTATAAGCCGTTCGATGGCCCCTGCAAGAGCAGCTTCGTCCTTTGGTGGAACCATCAGTCCTTCTCGACCATCGGTCATCACCGAGGCGAATCCCGGTATGTCTGATGCGACTATCGGAGTCGAAGCCGACATCGCTTCGATGATGATGAATCCGAAACTCTCTTTACCCGTATTGGGCGCTAAGAATATGTCTGCGTTCTGGTAGTAGCCAGGAAGTTCTTCGTCAGTGACTGGCCCAGTGAATATAACGTCGTCGAGAGATCGCTCTCCCATGATTCGGTACGACTCACGATCGGGAACGCCTGCCCCCACTACTACGAGTCGAAGCTTTGGGTACTGCCACTTCAGCAACGCATAAGCACCGAGTGCGTATCGAAGCCCTTTGCGGGGTTCATTGACTCTTCCCACAAATACGAGATTAATCGCGTCATCGCGGAGTATCGATGGTCTTGGAGCCGGCTTGGAAAATCTTTCAACATCAAGCCCATTGGGAATGACGCGATAATCGCCTTCAAAATATCGATTGGCAAACTGCTTCGCAGGTTCTGAGACTGCGATTCGACCGTTTAGGCGAATTGCTCCTTGGTTCAATACCTTCTTCCAGAACATGTACCCGCGTCCACGGCCTTCGTTGAAGGCGTGGAATGTACCGATAGTCGTTGAGGGCGAAAAGCGCGATGCGGTGAGGGCAAACATCGGCATAAGAGGTTCGTGAATGTGCACGATGTCGAATTTTTCGTTTTCGAGCATCGTTTTCAGGCGCCACTCATGCCACACGGAAAATGAAATTCGAGCTACTGAGCCAGCTGCCGGAACAGCAACAGATCTGCCAAACGTTCTTAGATCAACATCGCCGACGTCTACAGCGGGTTCATCACGAGTACAGGGGGCGAGGATCGAAACTTCATGCCCTCGATCTTGGAGTTCACGGCTGAGGGAAGTCATGTGGCGTTGGACTCCACCGGAATGGGCAAAGTCGTAAGGCGAAACTTGAGCAATTCGCAATCAGTACCCCCTTACTACTTACTACTTACTACTTCGGCTCTAAACTACTCCGACTCTACGGCCGGAGAGATTGTTGCCAAAACTAAACGTGCCGCTGGACCAATACGAGGCAATCATATTGGTTTTCCAGCGGCACGATGTAGTTCTAAAGGATCGTTCTAGAACGAAAGCCTATTCAGCAGAGTCCAACACTTCTGGGTCGTTGCCTTCTGCAAAGTCCAGAACTGCAACACGTGCATCATCGTCACGCATCTGCACTGGGGGCGACTTCATGAAGTAAGCAGAAGCAGGCTCGATAGCTCCGCTAATTCCCTTGTCCATGGCGATCTTGGCAGATCGAATTGCGTCGATTGCGACACCAGCAGAGTTCGGGCTGTCTTCAACTTCAAGCTTCAACTCAATGTTGAGTGGCTGGTCGCCCCATGAAGTACCTTCGAGTCGAATATATGCCCACTTGCGGTCTTCCAACCAAGGGACATGGTCCGATGGGCCGATGTGCACGTCGTCAGTAGGAAGCTCCTTTTCGAGCTGCGACTGAACGGCATTTGTCTTAGAAATCTTCTTCGATGTCAGGCGTGATCGCTCAAGCATGTTGTAAAAGTCAGTATTTCCACCGAAGTTCAACTGGTAGGTCCTGTCTAGTCGTACACCACGGTCTTCGAACAATCGGGCAAGTACTCGGTGAACGATAGTTGCACCGACCTGAGACTTGATGTCGTCACCAACAATGGGGATACCGCGGTCCTGGAATCGCTTCTGCCAGTAAGCTTCTCGTGCGATAAATACTGGAATGCAGTTCACGAACGCAACGCGTGCGGCAAGTGCCTGCTCGACGTACCACTTGGTTGCCTGCTCAGAGCCAACTGGGAGGTAGTTGATCATTACGTCAACTTCACGGTCTCGGAGAATCCCAACAACGTCAGCGGTTTCGCCGCCTGGGGTGTTTGGATCGTGGTTTACCTCAACAAGGTCTTTAAGAAACTCACCGATGCCGTCGTGGGTCATGCCACGGTCGACCTTGACGCCCATGTTTGGAACGTCGAAGAATTGAGTTGCGTTGTTGTTCTTGGAAACGAGGGCTTCGGAGAGGTCCTTACCGACTTTTTCCTTATCGACGTCGAACGCCGCAACGATGTTTACATCGCTCAGGGCGTATCCACCAAGAACGCTGTGCATAAGACCAGGAATTCGATCCGAGTTTTCGTCGATTTCGCTGTACTTGTATAGTCCTTGAACTAGCGAAGATGCACAGTTGCCTGCGCCGATGATCGCTACGTTGATTTTGCCCAAAATTGAGCCTCCAGAAGAATATTTTTACTTTGAACAGTTGAGACGTCCGTGTGCCCGTTCGATCCAATGGCTTACAGCGCTCGCGTGTTCTGTTAACGCCGGTAAGAGTAGAACTACCAAGACGGCGTTATTAGGAACTATTTCGCCAAGAGCACGTGATTAGTTCCCAATAGTTCCGGAACTACGCGTCATACTGCCATGCGATTAGGTAAAATCATCTTTATGAAACTCCGAATTGCGTTACTGACAATATTGGTTGGACTAATCGCCGCGTGTGGCACTACTAAAAGCGACGAAAATCCAATCTACGAGGAACTGCGAGAGCAGATCCGCAGAGCCAATGCCATCGAGGACATAGTTGACGCGTCAGTCGATGCCGCAATACAGGTCGCTCAGCTCGGATGTGAAGGCATTGAAATACGTATGGTTGGGCGACCGGAGAGAGTATTCGTACTCACGGGAGCTTCAGTTATCGGCTACCAATTCGTCAATTCAGGGACGCGACTTCACGGCACATTAGGACCAGGGGGAGGGGGTTCTGGAGCAGAATCAATGATTTTTGTTGCCGTAGAAGGTCGCACGGAATCGATCGTAAACGGGGTTACGGGAGACAGCAGAACTTTCATATTTGCGGAGACGCTTGTGGATCCCGGCTACACCTCTTGCCAGATCGAGTCCGCTCCGTTCATTACGTCTCGTTCAGATCTCATGTACGGCTCGATTGAATTCGAGGAATATGCCTTTGATTAGCCCTAAACGTCGACGTGCATTGCCTCGGCTATGTCGGCTAGGGAGTGGGTGCGAACGTGAGGATTCTCACCCGACCATATGTAGTCGAAGTGCTGCCGAAGAATCGAAGCGTACGAGCTATGCGTTTGGAACTGGAACATCGGAACGAGTCCGTCGATCGAGCTTCCAACTACAGCGGTGTTCGGTTTGCCGAACTGGTACGTCTCAACAAACGTAGATTCGCCTGTCATGACGAGGTAAACCGACGGCCAATGATCGACGAATCGTACGTCGATTCCGAAGTGCGCACGTGATGCCGCATCCTTCTTCATTGCAGCTATTACGTTCAAACTTCTCCAGCTGTCGTTGTAGAGCGGGCCAGCCTTGAAACGACTTTCATCGACAAACTGTGCGCCGTCCTCTGCGACAGCTCTGGCTCTCGCAAACTCGCTGACAGGGTTCACGAGAATCGCTCGAATTTGTACTGCACGATCTTCAGCTGCCATTTGTTTGATAATCGCTGTGTGCCCTCGATCCCCGAAGAACTCTCGAAGTCCGATGCCTTGAAGAAGTACCTCGCCATCGGCATTGGCTAGAGCTGAAGCGATAGTCGACGATGTTTCAGTATCTGTCGCTCTCGGTCCCAGAATTCCGGTCACGCCCTGATCGACTGCGCCCGAAAGAATGTTTGTGAATCGAGCTAGATGCGCCGCATCATTCCCCGTTGAACTCGGCTGTGAAGCACTAGCCGTTCGAGCCGGTGTGGTCGCCGAAGTGTGTGTTGCGTATAAACGCGGTGAACTGCCTACCGGAGTGGGCTGCTTTGGCTCGACAAGTGCCAGCACCGACTCCTCGGTGATGATCCACGATTTGCCGATTCGATTCGCTGGGATAAGCCCGGCCTTCAACCACTTGTAAACGGTCTTCTCGCTTACGTTCAAACGCACTGCTACGTCTCTAACGCTCAGACTCATAATTGTTCCCACATGTTCCAGTCGAATCCTAAATATTCCTAATCTTTCTCAAATAATACTAGATTGTTCCTAATACTCAACCCCTTAAGATAAATCTTGGAACTACGCGTGCATAAAAAAAGCCGTCGGCACTTCAGTGCCGACGGCTTTCAAATTAGCTATTTGGTTACAAACTAGTACCCGACAGCAGAGCCGTCCTTACGAGGCTCAGAGCCAGCGGTTAGAACTCCGGATTCAGGATCACGAGAAATCACTTGACCGCCACCGAAGTTGGCTCGGTCGTAACCTGAAACAACGTTCACTGTGTGTCCACGCTTCTCAAGCTCCTTGACCACATCGGGTGAAAGGTCTTCTTCGACCATCACATCCTGGTTGCCTTCCACTTCGACCTTGAATCGAGGAGCATCCAGTGCTTCCTGCGAGTCCATGTCGTAATCGATCATGTTCGATGCGACCTGCAGGTGACCCTGAGGCTGCATGAATCCGCCCATGACACCGAAGCTCAGCCACATTTCGTCGTCCTTAGTCGCCATCGCAGGGATGATCGTCTGGAACGGACGCTTGTTGCCTTCAAGGTAGTTTGGGTGGTTCGGATCGAACGAGAACAAAGAACCACGGTTCTGTAGCGCCATTCCGGTTCCCGGAACCACTAGGCCGGTGCCAAATCCGTTGAACAAGCTGTTGATGAACGAAACTGCAGTTCCTTCGCCATCGACCGCTGTCAGATAAACAGTGTCTGCATTGCCCATCGGGTCGCCATAAGAAACATTCGGATCGGCCTTAACACCAGAAATGCCAGCTCGACGACGGTTGGCGTAATCCTTACTGAGCAATGGCTCGATAGGAACCTCGGCAACTCGTGGGTCGGCTACGTACTGGAACGCATCGGCGTATCCGTGCCGCATCGATTCGATCAGGTAGTGATATCGATCTGCCGATTGTGCGCCCATCGATCCGATGTCGTAGCCTTCGGCAAGGTTCAAAGCGATGAGTGCTGCGATGCCCTGACCGTTTGGTGGGCATTCCCAAATATCTACACCACGGTAGTTCGTACTAATCGCCTCGTCCCAATCGGAGTGATGATTTGCGAGGTCCTGTTCGGTAAGCCATCCACCTTCAGACTGAACAAATTCAGCGGTCTTCTTTGCGATCTCACCCTTGTAGAACGCTTCGCTTCCGCCTTCGGCAATCATCTGAAGAGTTCGTCCGAGTTCAGGAAGCGTTACGACTTCGCCGTATTTAGGCGCACCATTTGCGGCGGATCCTGGAAGCAATTCCTTACCTGACGGTCGGTGGTTCAACTTCGCGATAGTTTCGGCACCGCCCCAACTATGAGCGATAACTTCCGACACTGCGTAACCGTTTAGAGCGTAGTCGATTGCTGGCTGAAGGACTTCTTTAAGAGTCATTCGACCGTACTGGTTGAGAGCCGTCTCCCAGCCATGAACAGTTCCCGGAACGCTGACTGCAAACTGGCTTCCAGCACCGTTGTTCGGGATCGACTCGTATCCAGCCTTGCGAACATCGGCAACATTGGCTGCTGCTGCTTGTCGGCCTGAACCGTTGAGTGAAACAACCTTACGTTCGTTCTTATCCCAGATTAGCGCGAACATGTCGCCGCCAATACCCGTCGACATAGGCTCAACAACGTTGAGCACGGCAGCTGTTGCGACAGCCGCGTCGATAGCGTTTCCGCCGTCTCTTAGCATCTGTAATCCAGCCTGAGCCGCAAGCGGCTGGCTGGTTGCCACAGAGCCGTTTCGGGCGACAACTGCGGATCTACGGGACTTGAAATAACTCATCTACGATGCTCCAAATCACAAAATTACTCACGAATTGTCTGTGAGTTCCGCCATAGTAGCACCACAGAAATACACTTACTGCCAAATTTGACGACTGACACTCGACTCGCCTGTCGAAGGAAACTTATCAATGTCCGAATCTCGCCCACAAGTGGGAATTGTCTGCAACAAAGAAGTCCGCAATCGATACGTCGCCTCCATCGATCTCGAACGGCTTGAGCAATTTGCGGATTTCCAGTGGTATGAGTGCGACGAAGACACCAGCTGGGACGACGCACCCGCAACTTCAGACTCAACTAAATCAGAAGTTATGGAGTTCGTTTCTAAGCTAGATGCGGTTGTCGTGTGTCACGGATCGCCACGAATCGACCAATCGATTATTTCGGTTTCTCCACGACTCAAACTGATCGGCGAGCTGGAAGGCGATCGCTTCGCACAACGAATCGATGTTGAAGCGGCACTGGCGAGCGGGGTGCGGGCAGTCGATACCACCCACGGATCGTCATATCCAGTTTCAGAGTGGGCACTCGGGATGATGCTCATCGGACTACGAAACGCTGGCGCACATTTTCGGCGCCTTATCGCGGACGAACAATGGGGCACGCCAGAACAACGCGACTCGACAACCGAGTTTGCTCAAAATGAAGAGCTGACCGGGAAGACTGTCGGATTGATCGGAGCGGGCTACATCGCTCGACGACTCATCGAATTGTTGAAGCCGTTCGATGTGAAACTCCTAGTTCATGACCCGTACGTCCAGCCGGAGTTGGCGAGCTCACTTGGATTTACGCTGACATCGCTTGATGCCGTTCTTTCGAAGACTGATGTCATAGTTTGCCTCGCACCTTTGACCCCGAGTACGCGGGGGATGCTCGGACCCAACGAGATCAATAGCATGAAGCCTGGCTCAGTGTTCGTGAATGTTTCTCGGGGCCCAATAGTCGATTCTGATGCACTTATCGAACGCTTGGAAATCGGAGATATCACGGCCTGCCTTGACGTGTTCGACCCGGAGCCAGTGCCAGTCGGTTCACGAATTCGGCAACTACCTAACGTGTTCCTTTCGCCTCATATCGCTGGGACTACTGAGCGATCTCGAACAAGATTTTTCGAAGAAATGGTGAGCGAACTCGAACGACACTTTTCAGGACACGAAACGCTTCACAACCTGACTCCGAGAGTGCTTTCTAACCGGCGAGGCGAATAGCCTTTTCCCCGTTCGTTCAGCCGTGTACACATACACGGTAATGGCTACACGTAAACGGTGATGCGTGATGGGCGCCACAGTCGATACCGTGTAAAGACATTAGTAAGCTCAGTTCGTATCAAGAAGGAAGACGTTTCCGTGTAGGCGGCAGCCGCGATTCACTGAAACGAAATTTGCCTGCAGTACCCGACGCGCCAGATTCAACTCACGAGAGATAGAAAACCCACCACTGGTGGTCAGCGAGCTCGGGGGTTGAGCACGTCGTTTAGCGCATCTCCAACGATGTTCCAGCAGAAGATCAGCAGCCACACGACGATGATCGGTGCGAGCAATTGCTCAGGGTGATCTCGCAGAACTGAAACGCTCGCTCCGCCGCGAGCAGTGACCTCGCCGATCATGACACCAAGACTAGGTCGAGGCGGTTGTACGCCAAGTCCGAAGAAGCTCAACACAACCTCTGACAATGCGACCCCACCGATTCCGAAACTTACCGTAACAATTATCGGACTTACCACGTTAGGCAGGATGTGCCTGAACAAAATACGCGGAGTCGAAGTTCCCATAGCGCGGGCAGCCTGAACGTATTCAGCGTCGCGCAGCACAAGAACTTGACCACGCACCAGCCGCATCATTCCGAACCAACTGAGCGGCAGCAATGCGATACCGATGACGACATAGTCGACGATGCCGGAGCTGACGAGCCCGTTGATACCGGTTGAATCTTCGATATTGCGCGCAAATTCGAGGATCCGTGGTCTCAGTGTCGCGGCGAGCAAGATAATTAACAAGATATCCGGGAACGCCGATACCACCTCGCCGACTCGCATAATCACAGCGTCGATCCAACCGCGGAAATAGCCAGCGACCAGCCCAACCGACACGCCCAGGAACAGGCTTCCCGTTACGAAACTAACAACCGTGATGATGACGGTCGTTTGTATGCCCCAGACAACTCGTGTGTACAGGTCACGTCCTGCCCTATCGGTACCAAGCCAGTTTTCCGTGCTCGGCCCCTCCTGCGTTCGTCTCAGGTTGGTTTCCTGATAGTCGTGAGTCTGGATGACCGGAGCAAAAATACCCAACAAATAGATGAACGTAATTATGATCAGACTTACGAGCGCCAGTCGACGCTTGCGGAATCGAGACCAGACGTTACGCCAGTGACCGCGCGCCGGTGGAAGATCGTCAATCATGTGATCGGTTTGTGTTGCTGATGCCATATGACTACTGCAGCCTAATCCGTGGATCGACGATCGTGTAAGCGATGTCGATTGCAAGGTTTGCGAGCACCAACATTCCCGAACTGAGCAGGACTAAAGCTGTGAGCACAGGGAAGTCGCGCTGGAATATAGCGTCGAGCGACAACCGACCTGCACCGGGGATTCCGTATATGAGTTCAACGATCAACGATCCGCCGAACATTCCCGCCAGAGTGAATCCCATGATCGTAAGAATCGGCAACAGTGCGTTTCGAGCGATGTGTCGATAGTTGACCACGAAGTTCGACATGCCCTTCGCGTGCGCCGTGCGGACATATTCTTGTCCAACAACTTCAAGGGTGCTCGCTCGCATGTGTCGAACAAAAATCGCCGCTCCCGGAATTCCTATGGTGACCGCCGGAAGGATTATTTGAAGAGAGAAGAATCCGTCCCATCCGGCGGCCGGGACCCAATGAAGTTTCACCGCGAAGAATAGGATCAGAAATGGAGCAGTAAAGAATATCGGCATGGCGTAAAGGATCAGCATCGTAATTACGATGGCGGGATCACGCCCAGTCCCTTGTTTTTTCGCCGCATAGAAGCCGAGGGGCAGCCCAATGCTGACAGCGACGATCAAAGCAGCAATATTCAGTTGAACCGAAACCCACAATTTAGGGAGGAGGATTTCGAGGACCGGACGACCTTGATAGTGATAGCTGTCACCAAAATCGCCTTTGAGAATACCGTTGACGTATTTTCCGTATTGGAAAAGAAGCGGTTTATCCAGTCCGAGTCGAGCCCGCTCCACTATGATGCGCTCCTCCGTGGCTCTCGGCCCTAGTCGAAGCTCCGCAGGATCTCCAGGCGCACAAGTCCCCATGAAAAACACAAAGAACGCCGCTAGAGCCAGCAGAACGGGAGTCCACAGCAAACGTCGGACGATGTATGCCAGCATGTGCGGTTACAGTCCTTCGTTGTTACGAGCGGTAGATGGTTCGATAAAAATATCGATCGGTCGACGATAAATAATTGCCCCGGCACTCGGCTGGTAAGCCAAGTCACGACATATTACCTAAGTCATGTTTTACCGGGGCAATCTTGTTTCTAACTGAGTGTCAGCCCTACTTATCGAGCCAAACGTCCTTGAACTTCGCAATCGTTAGCGACGAGAACTGGTAGTCCTGAACCCAAGGCTTCACAAGCGCCTTCGAGTCGACTCCCCACCAAAGTGGGAGCCATGCAGCCTCAGAAACGACGAGCTGTTCAGCGTCGTTGTATAACTCGACTCGCTTGGTAGCGTCCTGCTCAGTCTGTGCCGCCACAACGTATGCGTCGACTTGCGAGTTTGCGTAGCCACCATAGTTGATTGCGCTATTCGATCGGAAAAGCACATCAATGAACGTTTGCGGGTCTGGGTAGTCAGCCTGCCAAGACAAGCCGCTCCATGCCTGCAAACGGCCTCGGTGTAGGTCCTGAATGTACGTTGCCCACTCAACCTGCTGAATCTCAATCTCTATGCCGAGGTTCTGTCGCCACATGTCAGCAACAACTTCGGTTGTTAGACCAGGTGATCCACCGGTTCCGGGAACCGTAAGTATGATTCGAGGTCGGGTGTCAGGGTCGGCGTATTCCGACTGATTCAGCAGATCCTGAGCGAGTTCAGGGTCGAATTCAAGTCCTTTGATTTCAGCAGAGAATCCGGGGAATCCTGGAGGAATAATTCCGTATGCAGGTTTCACAAGATTCGAGAAAACTTGATCGGCGATCAACTGCTTGTCGACGGCGTGGTTAAGCGCCTGACGGAAATTAGCATCGTCGAACGGAGGTTCATCGATGTTGAAGCCAACATATGAAACTGCAAAGTTCGGTGGAACTTCGACGAGGTCTTTATTCAAATCTTCGGTAGGATCCTGCACACGTTCGAGGTCGGCAAGACCAACGCCAGTAACGTCGATTTCATCGTTCTCGTACATTGCCATCGCTACACCACCGGCGAGATTGAATACAACCTCATCGAGGTAAGCCGCTCGATCCCAGAAGTTATCGTTTCGGGCGAGGCGAATACGTTGACCGATTCGGTACTCCTTGAGAGTGAACGGACCTGTACTAACCGGTTCGTCAACCCAGTTTCGCCCCAGTGATTCGACATTGTTCTTGTTCAGTACGAACGCCGTTGGGTACGTGAGTTTGGCGATGAAGTATGCCTTTGGAGCGTCGATAGTGATCCTGAGCGTTCGCTCGTCGACCACTTCAATTCCTTCGGCGGTAGTTGCTTTGCCATCCACGATGTCTTGGATACCAACGATGTCACCCAAGAACTCTTCAGCGACTGTGGACGCTGTGTCAGGGTGAGCAGCCCGCTCGAACGACCATTTGAAGTCCTGAGCGGTAACTGGGTCACCATTCGAGAAAACTAGGCCATTTCGGAGCTTGAACTCGTATACCTTTCCGTCTTCCAGCACCGACCACGACTCAGCGAGGTCAGGCTCGAACGGATTCGACGGGTTCACACCCAATCTAACGAGTCCTGAGTAAATTTCGATCACAATTCCGTACGATGTTCCGTCTGTTACCAGATGCGGATCCAACGTTGGGGGATCGCTCCAGAGGGTGTTGAACACACCGCCCTGTTTAGGATCGTCGCCACCCGCTACATCCTCTGTGTCAGAGGTGTCTTGCAAATCTGGCGCAATTGCCGGTTGAGTTGCACGCGCCGCTGGCGGTGTCGATGTTGGTAGTACGTTCGAATCTGCTGGAGAGTCTGAACCACCACTGCAAGCAATTGCAGCTATCAGGACAAGGCCGAGAGCCATGCCAAAAATCGTTCTTCGCATCAATTTATATCCTGAACTCAACTTAGTTTCTCTGTTCGACGAGATCGTTTGATAATCGTAGTGAGGTATTAGCCGTTAAGTGGTAGTTACGGAATTTGTGGACTGTTGGTTTCTGGTGTGAAGCATCAGATGCATATCTTTTCCGTTCGGTTTATTTATACGTCGAAGTCATCATATGTTCATGATCCAGACTCCGCTGAAGCTGACGCTGATTCCACCTGGGAGCTCAAATACGATTTCAACAGGTCGTCGAGATCGCCATCGAGCACCGATTGGGCATCGCCAGTTTGAAAATCCGTTCGATGGTCTTTGACCATCTGATACGGGTGTTGGACGTAGCTGCGAACCTGTCTGCCAAACTCGGCAGAAACATGTTCACCTTTGAGCTTGGCTCGTTCTTCAGCTTTTGCTTTCGTGTCCAAGTCTACGAGTCGTGAAAGCAAAATTCGCATTGCGATTTCACGGTTTTGAGCTTGAGATCGTTCGTTCTGGACCGCGACGACGAGTTTTGTCGGCAGGTGGGTGAGCCTTATCGCAGTTGAGTTCTTCTGGACGTTCTGACCGCCATTGCCGCTTGCGCGGAACACGTCGACCCGAAGATCATCCGTATTAATCTTCATTTCTTCTGACTCGTCTGCCTCAGGCAGAACCTCGACCCGAGCAAAGCTCGTGTGGCGTCTGTGATCGGCATCAAATGGGGAAAGCCTAACGAGTCGATGTACACCGACCTCTGATCGCAAATATCCGTAAGCGTATTTTGCGTCGACTTTTATCGTGCCACTCTTTATTCCCGCCTCGTCACCCGGAGTCAGATCTACCACCTCAGCATCGAAGCCGCGCCGCTCGGCCCAACGGGTATACATTCTCAGGAGAATTTCAGCCCAATCTTGAGCGTCGACTCCGCCTGCGCCTTGAGTCACTGTCAGAAATGCGGGACTGGCGTCATTAACGCCGCTGAGTTGCAGTTCAAATTCGAGAGATTCGACAGATTTTGAATATTTCTTAAGATCAGTTGCTAACTGTGCGCCAAGGACGTCATCGCCCTCTTCGACAGCGAGTCCGAAGAGTTCAACAGTGCTTGCGACTTCACTCGAAAGGTTAGTCCAAGTTTCTAGCTCGCCACGAACCGCAGCAAGTTTGCGCATAACTGATTGAGCGGCGTCTGAGTTATCCCAAAAGCCTGGTTCGATAGTCTGTTTTTCTAACGAATCGACGTTACGTTGAAGTTCAGCAAGGTCAAAGTCGCCTCACGATCTGCTCAACGCGCGAGTTCAGCTCTTCGGCATCGCCCAAAAGAGTTCGCATGTTCGAGGTTGTGGATTCGTTGTTAGCCATCGGTATCCTGTGCAAAGTGGTGAGTCATATCCGTTGCTGACTTCATCATTCCTTTGCGCAAGCAAAATTATACCAACCACGTTGTTCAGATTACCTACGACTTCACTGAACAGATTGACCGATAAACCCAGACCATTTGGCGCGCCTGAATGTTATCTTTGGGTCATCGGGGCGTGGCGCAGCTCGGTAGCGCGTTGCACTGGGGGTGCAGAGGTCACAGGTTCAAATCCTGTCGCCCCGACCATATATTCGAAGATAGAAGATCCACATATATTGTGGGTCTTTTTTTGTTTAATTCCGAAATATCTACGAAGGACTATGTACGCTATTTTCAGGCAACAGGCTGGTTGTGAACAGGTTTCTGGACAGTTAGGAACACCATCGAAGCAGCGATAAGTAGACCTGCCCCGACCCACAGCACGATCTCATATGAACCCGTTTCGTCAAACACCCACCCAGCGGCGACCGGCATCGTGAACAATGCGACGTTGTAGATCGGAGAAAGCAGCCCTCTGATCGTTGCAAATCTCCTGCGACCGAAGAGATCACCGACCAATGCCCAGTTGAGACCTGAGCCGATTTCGGTTCCGGTGAATAACAGCAGTGCAACGAAGATCGGCCAGGTTCCATCGACAACGTTCAGTAGAGCGAGTGCACTAGCCGCCGAGATATAGCAACCAGCGAGCATTTTTTGTCGCCCAAGCCGATCGCTGAGCCAACCGAACACCAGAATCAGCGGCACGGAAACAAGTGCCATCAGACCCAACAGGTTCGCACTCATTTGCTGAGATTCACCCTTCCAGACCATGATCGGAATGAAGTGAACGAAGATCGTGCCGTGAACCGACATTCTGAGAACCGTTCCGAGTGCGAGCGTCCAGAACGCACGAGTCCGAATGGCATCCTTGGCGGTCCAGTCGTCCTCTGTCTCGGGAATTTCTCCGGTATTCGCCTGTCCATCTTTGTCACTTGCATCCGTCTTAGCGACAACTTTCAGCGGGTCACCGTCGGGACCGACTCCCATTGATTCAGGAGATCGTTTGTACATAATTCCTAGCGGCGCTATGAATACGATCATCCCAAAGCCAACCCAGATCGCAGTTGTCTCCCAACCCCATCTAAGAACCGCTACGGACAAAAGCGGTACCATGAACGCTCCGCCAAGTCGGAAAGCGGCGCTGTTGATCGACATCACTAACCCACGCCTACGTGAAAACCAAGTGTTCAGTGCAGTTGTCGAGGCCTGCATGAAACTTGTCGACGATCCCAACGACACGACAAACACGTAGACCAGTAAAAACGAGAAAAATGTGCTCATTTGCGAAAGCAAAATGTAGCCAATTCCGGTCGCAAGAGTGCCGAAAATCATTAATCTGCGCACACCATATTTATCGAGTAACCAACCGGTTAACGGACCTACAAGACCGTTCTCAACTCTAGAAAAAGCGAACGGCATTGCCATTTGGGCTGTCGAGATGCCTAGGCTCTGCGATATGGGTATGAAAAATACCGTGAACCCTTGCCAGTGAACCGATCCACCGAATCCGTTCGTGAGCGCTGAGGCGATGACAATGTTCCATCCGTAAAACCGTTTTTTCTTAACGGGTTTAATTTCAGGATCAATTGTCTCTATCTCAGGCAAACTCATGTATTGCTGTTCCTAGTTAGCTTCGCCAAGCGGTCGTACATGACGATATTCACCGTCATACCCAGGTTCAGTGACATCAACGTAGGGATTTTCACGACGTGTTCACATTTGGCGAGGATTTCCGGACTCACAGAACCGTTTTCAGGTCCGAATATGTAGCAAGCTCGTTCAGGATGAACGAACGTTGTCAGATCGACAGCGTCGTCTGTCAGTTCCACTGCTATGGGCACGCAATCTTGCGGCAAAACGTCGAAAATATCGGGAACTTCGAGCACTGGAATATGCCGGTACGCCCTGCCTGGATCGGTCGAGAGTTTTCGAACGTTTATAGATTCGTCTTTATCGCCAAGAATCACCATTCGAGCAGTGAAGCCGAGAGCGGCACGCAGTGTATGGCCTACATTCACGCCGTCCTGCGGACGATCAAGTGCGATACACGCGAATCCGCGTTGAGTTAGCGTCGACTTGCGTTTGATGCGACGATCTAGGTTTCGCTTCGAGCGCTGTGTGTATCCGGAAGTCAATTTGGTACTGGGATGTCCGTCGGTGGCCGTTGATGCCAGTTAGTAAGTTGTTCAAATGCGTGACCTACTCGAAGAACAGTTGGTTCGTCGAACGGGTGACCGGTAATCATCATGCCAATCGGCGTTCCGCCTGAGGTGAAGCCACACGGTATTGAGTGTGAAGGTTGCCCAGTTACGTCAAACACCCCGGTAAACATCGCAAGCTCACTTCCTGCGACGGATTTTCCTGGCGAAGGGGTGCAATCGGCGATCGTTGGAGCCTGGATCGGAACGGTCGGGGTGATGAGCACATCTACGTTGCTCATCGATTCTGCCATCTGGTGGTTGAACCATTGCCGGGCTCGCTGAGCACGAACATAGTCGATAGCAGCCACGTTGAAGCCAGATTGAATTCGTGCACGAACTGCTGGTGTGTACAGATCGGCGTGTTCACCAATCATTTTCTCGTGGATCGAAACTGCTTCAGGAAGGATTATTCCGAAGTTGATTGGCCGCCCTTTTCCAACCCAAGGCATCGAAAGTTCGACGATCTCTGCACCGTTTGCTTCAAGCAGATTGATTGCTGATCGAACGGATGCTAATACTTCGGAATCGACAAACTCGTCGAAGAAGTAGTGGGTTGGGATTCCAATTTTGAGTCCGTCTAACCCTCCGCTAAGTTCAGATGTGAAATCTGGAACCGTATTAGATGAGGAAGCAGAGTCTCGCGGGTCGAAACCGGCGAGAACGTTCATCATCAACGCGCAGTCTTCAGTTGTACGGGTCATCGGCCCCACATGATCCATGCTCCACGAAAGATCGAGGACGCCAGCTCTCGAAACTCTACCGTAAGTGGGTTTTAATCCAGCGATTCCACACAGCGAAGCCGGCATACGAACCGATCCGCCGGTATCGGTTCCTAAAGCTGCCGTAATCATCCCCGAAGCTACCGCTGCCGCCGATCCAGAGCTTGAACCGGCTGTAATACGGGTTGTGTTCCAAGGATTCTTTACGTCACCTGTAGTGGGGTTAACTCCGGTAGTGCCAAACGCGAACTCGACTAGATTCAGCTTGCCGATAATAATGGCCCCGGCAGCTTTGAGCTTGGCGGTAACTGTGGCGTCAGAGCCCGCAATATTTTGGGCGAGAACCTTCGATCCACCAGTGGTCGGAGTGCCTTTGACATCGATCAGATCTTTGAGCCCAACAGGAATTCCATGCAGCGGTCCAAGGTATCGCCCTGCGGCAATCTCGTTCTCTGCTGCTCTGGCATTAAACAACGACTCTTTTTCCCAAACATCAAGAAAGGCGTTCAATGAAGAATCTAGTTGCGAGATTCGATCAAGCGACGCCTGAACGAGATCCCGAGGTGAAAGCTCCCCGCTCGATATCAATGGGGCCAGCTCTGCTACGGATTTATAGGTGAGATCAGACTCTTGTCGTCCCAAGCCTAGTCACCCTTCCGCTTCGAAGGCGTCGGCACGAATATCGCAGCCGGCTCAAATCCTGTTGTGTCGATTTGGCGAATAGCCGCGTAAGTTGTGGCAACGTCCGCTCCGACGCTGCCAATATTCCTAGCGTCTTCTTCCGAAATCTCAAGTTGATGTTCTTGGGCACGATCGGAGAAATGTTGCGGGTCATCGAACGGGTTCATTTACAGGACTCTCAAAATCAGTTTTTTCCAGTTGCACGGCAGTATAGACCCGCAATCACCGTATCGTGCTAATCTGGACGCTCTATGCAAATCACCGACACACTCGCGAAACTCGTTTCAGAAGCTCTCGAATCGACCCAATATTCAGGCTCATTGCCAGCCGGTGGAGACGTCGAAATAAAGATCGAGCGGCCAAAGCTTGCGGAGCACGGTGATTTCAGCACGAGCCTCCCGCTCGCACTAGCGCGAACAATGCGCATGGCACCAATGCAAATAGCGGAAGCGATTGCCGCTGCGGTTCCCGAGCACCACATGGTCGGTGCTGTAACGCACGCCGCCCCAGGGTTCGTAAATTTCACGTTATCGACGGAATGGCTTCAATCGCAGGTGGACGCAGTTCGTTCAGCCGGTGAAGACTATGGATCTGTCGATGTTGGCGCTGGGCAAAGCGTTCAGGTCGAATTTGTAAGCGTAAACCCGACAGGACCTCTTCACGTTGGACACGCCCGTGGCGCAGTCATCGGTAGCAGTCTGGCGAACGTTCTCGAAGCAGCTGGGTACGACGTTCAGCGCGAGTACTACGTTAACGACGCCGGGAACCAGATGCGGGTGTTCTACGACACTCTCTATTCTCGATACATGCAGGCGGCTGGGCACGACGTTCCACTCCCCGATCCTGCTTACCCGGGAGAGTATTTACAGGACCTCGCTGCCGATCTGCTCAAAGACCTCGGTGACGGTGCAGTTTCTAAAGAAAAATCTGAAGCAATTGCCGAACTAGCCCCTGAATCATTGAAGCGAACCCTTGAGCAAATTCGTGGAGTGTTGGAACTTCTCGGTGTTTCATACGATCAGTGGTTCCACGAAAGCACTCTGCTGTCGTCCGGTAGATTCGACGAGGTGCTTAATTTCCTACAAGACGCCGATTTGATTGTCGAACGTGACGGAGCTAAGTGGTTCGCCGCCACGAAGTTAGGACTCGAAGAAGACATTGTCGTCATTCGAAGTGGAGAGGGCGGACCGACCTACTTTGGAACCGACATCGCCTACCACCACGAGAAGTTCCTAGAACGGAAATTTGATCGAGTAATTAACGTATGGGGCGCCGACCATCATGGTCACGTCGCGAGGATGCATGCGCTTTTGAAGGCGTTCGGACTTGATCCGGATCGCCTGACGATCATCCTGAACCAGATCGTTAATTTCAAGAACGAGGGCGAATCGCTCAAGTTCAGCAAACGAAATAATGTGATGGTGACGGTCGAAGAGCTTCTAGAAGAAGTAGGCGCCGACGCCTGCCGATTCACGTTCCTAAGCAGATCGCCAGAATCGCACATGGAGTTCGACCTCGGGCTAGCAAAAACGCAATCTTCCGAGAACCCGGTTTACTACGTTCAGTATGGTCACGCTCGCATGGCTTCCGTCTTGAGAACAGCAGCCGAACGTGAGATCACTTACGAAACTGCCGATCTATCGCTGCTCGTCCATGATCGTGAACTCGAACTGATCCGAAAGATCATCGAACTACCAGCTATCGTCGAGCGTTCTGCAGAAAGAAATGAACCTCACCACCTACCGCACTACGCTATGGAGTTGTCACGATCTCTCCAGCGTTTCTACGAAGATTGCCGTGTAGTTTCGTCAGAAAAGAGCGAGCTCGAGATTTCTCGTGCTCGTCTACAGTTAGTGGAAGCCGCCAAAGTGGCGCTCAGCCGAACATTGACTCTGATGGGCATGAGCTCTCCAGATCGCATGTAGTTCGTTCCGGCGATGATTTGAAGGGCTTCTACGTAACCGGCTGCCCTGTGTGTCCAAGCCCGGCGTCGGTGTATCGCTGAATTCGATTCACGTAGGAAGCTGCAGCGCGTTTCATTAGATCAGTATGTCGTTCTTTAACCGTGCCGATCGCTTTGCCCGGTGTTCCGCGAATCAATGCGTTGTCTTCGTACACTTTGTTTTCGTTGAGCACGCTTCCTGCGGCAACGAGAGAGTTGGCTCCGATAACTACGCCGTCGTTTAGCGTGCAGTTATTCCCAAGCAGGCTGCCGTTTCCAATTTTACCGGCGTGGCAGATCACTCCGTGCCCAATAGTTACGTCATCGCCAATTTCGGCATCGTGATCGGCATGCAACACAGAGTTGTCTTGAATATTCGTTCCAGAACCGATCTTGATCTTGCCGGAATCTGCTCGAATTACGACGCCAGGCCAGATGCTTGATCGTGGACCGATTTCTACATCCCCCACCAAATAGGCGGTTTCGGATACGAAAGCTGTGGGGTGAATCACAGGAGTTTTACCATCGAGCGAGCGAATCATGTGAATTATCCCTTTTGCTGTTTTAACTGGTCGAGCTGGTCAGGTTGCGATTTACTCTTCAGGAAGCCGAGAGAATGTTAGATCAAGAACCTGATTTGTTGGGCTACCACCGGTGTTCCAATCCCACGTTTCTTCGGCCTTCACGTGATCGCCATCACGAGTACCTAAGTAGAAGCTGATCACACCGTGTTCGATATCAGATTCACTCACTGGCCCCAAAATTACTTGGACGTACTCGCCTGCGAACGTAGTAGATATTGGCGAACCACCGTGGATGAACTCAGCGTAGATCGTTGAGTCAACTGGACCCGGCTCACCGTCTACAGTGAACTTGCCTTGAAAGATTATCGGGAACGGCGGAGGACCGGCGACCGGAGTGAAATCTTCACGATCGTAAGGAGTCGGCTCTGCGTCAGTCGAAGAACATCCGGTTACAGCGAGAATCGCTAATGCGGACAACGCAAATACGATCAATCCTAGGCGCGAAAAGTTGTTGATTTTGGTCACGTAATGAACGCTCAAATTAATGGGTGGTTTTTGTGCCAAGCAGTTGCACGTTCGTATGCTGCTGCGGCCCGTATTACGGTAGTGTCACCGAATTGAGGGCCGATGAACTGAAGTCCCACCGGCAGACCTTCGGACATCCCACCTGGAATCGATATCGATGGCAGTCCTGCGATGTTCACAGGAATCGTGCATATGTCGTTCATGTACATCTGGAACGGGTCGTCCATCTTGGCGCCGATCTTGAATGCGGTACCCGGAGACGTTGGCGTAACGAGCGCATCGAACTTAAGAAAAGCGTCGGTGAACTCTCGACGAATGAGAGTTCTAACCTGTTGCGCCTTCTTGTAGTACGCATCGTAGTAACCAGCTGAGAGAGCGTACGTTCCAAGGAAAATACGTCGCTTCACTTCATCGCCGAAACCTGCACCACGGGCGGCTTCGGTCGATTGAGCAGAAGTGCCTGCGTCGAGCGAGCCAAGTCCGTACTTCACACCGTCATATCGAGAGAGGTTCGCCGAAGCTTCGGACGGGGCGATGATGTAGTAAACAGCGAGTGCGTGATCGGTGAGCGGAAGCGATGTTTCGCTGATGTTGGCACCGAGATCTTCGAGAGTTTTGAGCGATGCCTCGAATGCCTCGCGAACTCCCGACTCCATACCGTCGACCAGATATTCCTTAGGAACGCCGATGTTCATGCCTTCGACACCATGATCGATGTCCTGCCCGAAATCGTCGAAAGGTGCAGCAACGGAAGTAGAGTCGCGTCGGTCATGGCTCGAAACTACATTTAGTGCATCAGCGCAGTCGGCAACGCTTCGAGTGAGCGGTCCGATTTGATCGAGTGATGACCCGAATGCCAGTAGTCCAAATCGACTAACAAGACCATAAGTTGGCTTCATACCAACAACGCCGCAAAGCGATGCCGGCTGTCGAATGCTGCCGCCAGTGTCTGAACCGAATGCAATAAAGCACTCTCCGGCTGCAACGGCCGCGCTTGCACCTCCGGAGCTACCACCGGGAACGCGGTCGGTGTCCCAAGGGTTGTGAACGGGACCAAACGCTGAGGTTTCGTTAGACGAACCCATGGCGAATTCGTCGAGGTTTCCTTTTCCGAGAATTACAGCTCCGGCATCTTTAAGATTTCGAACTGCCGTCCCATCGTAAGGAGGGATGTAACCTTTCAACATATTTGAAGCGGCTGTTGTTTCGACATCTTTGGTCGAGAAGTTGTCTTTGAGCATGATCGGCACACCGGTTAGGGCTGTCGGTTCTTGCCCGGTCCCTTGCAACCGTTGATCCGCTATTTCGGCATCGGCGATTGCCCGCTCTGCCGTAACCGTGATGAACGCATTCAACTTCGGCTCAAGTGCAGTTATTCGGTCGAGCATCGTTCGAGTCGCCTCGACAGATGAAATTTCACGTGCATCGAACTTAGCTCGAAGCTCACGTGCCGTTGAAAAGTAAAGATCGGAGTTAGCTGAATGTGTCGTCATTCGTTATATCTGGATCCAAAAAAGTCGATAAAGGTAAATGCGCAAAAATCTGGGAGAAGCGAGTGCAGCTTTATTCCAGAACGGGGCGAACTCGTATGAATTCGCCATCGCGGTCGGGAGCGTTTCTGAGAACGTCCTCCTGATCCATTGGCGGCTGCGGTTCGTCCTTGCGCATAACCGTATTTAAGTCAGTAGTGTGACCGGTCGCCTCAACGCCGTCGGTGTCGACGGAAGAGAGAGAAGCGAAATGTCCCAGAATGTTCGTCAGCTGGATGCGCATGTCTTCCGACTCTTCGTCGGACAATTTGATGTACGCCAACTGAGCGATGTGGTCGACGTCTTTAGGAGTTAGTGGATCCATTGTTTCCCGAGTGAATCTGTGTGCTCATCGTTCGTGATTTTCATGAACGATCCATAGCCTGAATCAGGCGCGTGATCGAAGGATTTATCGTTACGAAAGATCGAGTGTAGCAGCGCTAAAAAGAGTGAGGGTCTAATGAATCGTCGAGAATGTGGGTCTGTGCTGTTTGACACCTCTGATTCGCGTTACCTAGAATCGAGTCCCGTGTAGGGTATTTTTGTAATGGGCAAGATCATAGCCTGTGTCCCTACCCGAGGGTGTGTGCAATCTCCGCGACGAGCCGATTCAACCAGATATCTGTATTGGTATCTAGATTTACCTGCATCGACAGGCGGATGCACTTCCCCTCAAATAGTTCTCTCTTATCGGCTGGCACGTTGGCTGGACGCGAACCCCTAATCATCAACGCGGCGGAGCCAGCACATGAGTAAGTTTATTTTCGTCACCGGCGGGGTTGTCAGTTCACTCGGTAAAGGAATCGCAGTTGCCTCGATAGGCAGGATGCTGAAAAGCCGGGGAATTACGGTTTCGGTGTTGAAACTCGATCCGTACTTGAACGTCGACCCCGGAACAATGTCTCCGTACCAGCACGGCGAGGTGTTCGTAACTGTCGACGGCAGCGAGACAGACCTCGACCTTGGTCACTACGAGAGATTTATCGACGTTGAACTGACTGCGCTTTCGAACGTCACCGCGGGGCAGATCTATTCAGAGGTCATCGCCAACGAGCGTGCAGGCAAGTATCTCGGCGGAACAATCCAGACGGTACCGCACGTAACCAACCTGATTAAAGAACGGATTCTCAAGCTCGCCGAGGTATCACAGGCCGATGTCGTGGTGGTTGAAGTCGGTGGAACTGTTGGTGACATCGAGGGACAGCCATTTATTGAAGCGATCAGACAGGTCCGAAATACTGTTGGGCAAGATGACACGTTCTATGTGCACGTCACCTTACTTCCTTACCTCGGAGCAACGGGTGAGCTAAAAACTAAGCCAACCCAGCACAGTGTGAACACGCTGCGCGGCATGGGAGTTCAGCCAGACGCTATCCTCTGCCGAGCAGATCAGGAAACCGGCGAAGATGAGCGACGCAAAATTGCGCTCTATTGCGATGTCACGGTAGAAGCGGTTATTTCACTGCCGACCTTATCTAGCGTGTACGAAGTTCCGCTTCACCTCGAACAAGAGGGGCTTGGCGACATTCTTACCGCGAGCCTGAATCTTCCCAACACCCCGGCGAATCTTGAATCATGGCGAGCTATAGTCAGGGTCGACGAAGAAGATCACCCTGCAATCGAAATCGCACTTGTCGGTAAGTACGTTGAGCTTCAAGACTCCTACCTGTCGGTCGTTGAAGCGCTTCATCACGCAGGGCTTCACAACGAGCGAAAAATAAATATCAAGTGGGTCGCCGCTGAAGATATCGAAAAACACGGCGCCGAGCAGCTTATCGGTACAGCACGCGGAATTATCGTTCCCGGTGGCTTTGGTGAACGCGGACTTGAAGGCATGATTGCCGCCGCTAATTACGCTCGAACAGAACAGATACCGTATCTCGGATTGTGTCTTGGAATGCAGATAATGGTCATCGAATACGCTCGGAACGAGCTGGGAATCGCCGACGCCACATCGTTAGAGATCGATCCTAATGCTGCAAATCCTGTTATCGCTTTCATGGAAGGTCAGGAAGAACTCTCAGCTACCGGGGGCACAATGAGGCTCGGCGTGTATCCCTGCGTGCTTAAAGAGGGAACACAAGTTCGCGCCGCTTACGGATCGGAAACTGTGGATGAACGCCACAGGCACCGTTACGAATTTAACAACGAGTACCGAATTCCGCTCGAAGAGGCGGGTCTCATCGCTTCCGGCACGTCGCCCGACGGATCGCTGGTCGAAGTTACCGAGGTTTACGGTCACCCATTCATGGTGGGTAGTCAGTTTCATCCTGAATTCGGATCCAGGCCAGAACGACCTCACCCACTATTTAGAGAGTTCATTCGAGTGGCTCGAAACACGCTTCGTGAGGGCAGCCAACACGACTTATTCGAAAGGGAAGAGTAATCGTCCGTGGCGTGAGAATGTGGGGCGGAAATCAGCCAATATTTTCCAGAAGTGGAATTGTTGCCCAACGATTTGATAAGATTCAATGACGCGAGCAAATAATCCACTTCTGGATATTCGCCGCACCTTTCGATCCGCCCGGCTTGTAACTACCGTTACTGCATACGGGCTTTCCCTTCACAGGAACCTAGATACCCGCTCACGAGAGCGACCTCGTCGGCTTCACTTTAGCCTGAACGATCCACCGCTTTTAGCGCAATCCAAATTTTAGATCCGTCGACATCTGGCTTTTATTTGCACAGATGGCCCCACGCAATGACGATCTACATCATTCACTAATTTTTCTATAGAACTTTCGCTGAATCGATACCGTCGAACTTTGATCAATTTTGATCGAAGCTCTCGAGGTTTATTTCAGCTTTGTCAGGATACCAGCAGGAGGAACCTACGCTGACTACCGAAACCCCATCATCCCAATTCCGCGGCGGCAATCGCCGACGACCAGGCCGACGACGCCCAAGAGGCGCCGGAGGTGGCGGTGGCCCACGCCCATCAGGGCTGCCACAAGACAATTTCGAGGTAGACGAGAGCACGCTACCTGATTTGGGAAATCTCGGCGCTAAAACTAACGACGAGCTTCGCCAAATGGCGATAGACAAGGGCATCAAGCGAATTCCTACTCAGCGAACAGAGCTGGTTCTCGAAGTTCTCGCATCGGTCGCTGAATCTACTGATCAACTCGTTGGCGCCGGTGTTCTCGATCTCCTAGGCGATGGATACGGCTTCCTTCGCACTCCGGGCAAACACGGCGGAACTGAAGACATTTATGTTTCACAAAGCCAGGTCCGACGATTCGGGCTTCGCAAAGGCGACATGGTTGCCGGTCAGGTTCGATCACCGATAGAAGGTGAAAAGTACTTCGGGCTTATCCATGCCGAGCTGGTAAACGGCTTCGACCCAGAATCTGCTTCAAAACGACCCAAGTTCGACCAGTTCACCTCGATCTACCCGAACGAACAGATCAAGCTTGAGACCACGCCAAAGCAGATGGCTACTCGACTGATCGACATGGTCGCACCTGTTGGTAAGGGGCAGCGAGCACTTATCGTTGCACCGCCCAAGGCAGGCAAAACGGTTCTCCTTAAGCAGATAGCCGCGGGCATCACCGAGAACCATCCTGAGATTTACATCATCGTTGCGCTCATCGGCGAACGACCTGAAGAAGTTACCGACATGCGCCGCACCATCAAAGGTGAGGTGTTTAGTTCGACATTCGATGAACCTATCGAAGACCACTGCCGCACAGCTGAAGTTGCACTCGAACGAGCGCGCCGCCTAGTTGAAAGCGGTGAGAACGTAGTCATACTTCTCGACAGCCTCACCCGACTTGCACGTGCGTACAACCTTTCGGTTCCAAGCAGCGGCAAGACACTGTCAGGTGGGATGGACCCTAACGCGCTGTACCCACCGAAGCACTTCTTTGGTGCAGCACGTAACTGTGAAGAAGCAGGCAGCCTTACGATCATCGCTACTGCGCTGATCGACACCGGTTCTCGTTTGGACGATCTCATTTATGAAGAGTTCAAAGGTACCGGCAACATGGAACTACATCTTGACCGCAGAATGGCAGAACGTCGCCTCTGGCCGGCAATCGACATCGAACGCAGTGGAACACGCCACGAAGAACTGCTTCAGGACGAAGTCACGTTGAAGCAGGTATGGCTACTACGTCGAATGATGGGAATCATCGGGCAAGACTCGAACAGCCCAACAGAAGCGGCAGAGCGAATTCTCGAACGGATGGCTCGAACCCAGACGAACGAGGAGTTCCTTGGGTCGATCACAAAACCCGAAAAGGTTTAGATCAGCACCAGCGAGTTTGCGTTTAATCACCGAATTATGTTCAATAGATGTAATTATCAGGTAATGCAAAATCGCTTTATATTGTTATGGGAAACGTTGACTCTCGTTCAGTAGGCTCTCTATGGTTCGTTAGAACAGATGAGTACGTACGGTGAATGCATACCCGGTGACGGACGTGTGCAAATACTAACCAAACGTATAAATCAGTACAGGGCTACGCTGAAAGTGTTGACATCGTATTAGCTACGGTGATTAAATCACTTTAGTTTGTCCCTAAGTCCGATGTTGAGCGCGCCGATTGGCCGACATTTGGGCAGGACAGAATTAATGTAATCGGCAAACCTTCCGCACTTGCGGGAGGACGAATGCATGGATACATCCGGGTTTCATACCGCCTGGCAATGGTGGAAGAATTTTTCTTACTACTTTCTGCCGTTGTTGTGGGTGATATTGCGGAAATAAGGAGGACTGAAGCTGTGAAGCTATCAGTTAAACTGCTTTCGGGACTTACGCTTATTGCGTTGGTAACGGTCGCTATAGTGAGCATGTCCCACTCCGCCAGTGCGGCAGCGGACGGTAAGGTGTATGTCACCAACAACGCGTCCAAATTGACGACCGAGGCTTCACCGCCGACCGGTCGGAAAACCGCCACGACGGTGTATGGGACCTATGCATCTCATGTAAGTTCGGGCACGAGCGCACGTGACATCGTCACCAACTCGAACGTGTTTATCGTCACCGTTGTTGACTCTGACCTCAACACCACCGAACAAGTCACTTCCGACAACGGTGGTAGTGGTTATGTCGTCACCGGCTCCACCTCAAGTCCAGTCGCAGGTGTTATTAAGGTAACTGACCCGACCGATGATGGTTACGACGACATTGGTGACCAGTTCC
>JAQCHZ010000038.1 GCA_027618835.1 Chloroflexota bacterium
TCCTCCGGTAGCCTCCAGGACAACGAGGTCATTCGGCCTGCCGCACCCATCGACACCACCACTCAGGCAGCGTTGACGTAGAAGATACAAGGTCAATAACTCGTGGTGAGCTGAGTTCAAAACTGGTTTCTCACAAATAGGTCATATTGAATCAACATTTGACACTACTGGATTCCTCCGATGTGTTTTGTCAGGTCTCTAACGCACAGATCGCCTAGCAAGAGCCGATATCGCGTCTACTCCCCAGACTATGAGGATGTAGACAAGAAGTAATTGGCCTACTTCTTTATATCGGAAGAAGCTGAGGTCGAGTCTCAGTTGATATCCGAGCCCTGACGCCGCCACGAATCCTACGACTGCGGTCGTTCGGATTATGACTTCCCATCGGTATATCTGGAATGTCAGGAGTTGACGAGTAATCTGTGGCAGAATTCCGATCAAATAAGTTTGGAATGGGCCCGCTCCAGCCGATCGTATTGCCTGTATCGGCCGTGCCTCCACGTCTTCGACTGTATCTGCGCCTAGGCGGCCTATTACGCCGATATTGTGAACCGCCATAGCAAGAGCTC
Organism: Chloroflexota bacterium; assembly: GCA_027618835.1. Classification (GTDB taxonomy): domain Bacteria; phylum Chloroflexota; class Dehalococcoidia; order Lucifugimonadales; family Lucifugimonadaceae; genus Lucifugimonas. Next base: position 570 of record JAQCHZ010000038.1, read on the forward strand.
CTGCAAGAATTCCAGGGGTGAAAACAAATATGACAATTAGCGCCCAAAGAAGTTCAGGCACAGAACGCGTGGCAATAAAGAGCGCGCGTGTTAAGCCGTACATGGCCTCTTGAAATAATCGTCTAGGACCTCTTGCACTAACTATCACAACGTTCGACGCAGCAAACGGAATCAGTACGAAAGCGGCAATTCCAGCAATAAACGCCGCCAGAACACTCATGGCAAGGGTGTCACCGGCTAGTTTCGCCAGATCGAACCAGTTGTCATGCCGCCAAAACGAACTTGAACTATGCGAGCCTGTTAGATCTCCAACAAATTCGGCTGATCGGGCCAATGAATCCGAAGAAATTAGTGATCTACCATTGTTTGGAATTGAGGCAAGATACAGCCAGCTGCTAACAATTAGCACAGCTGCCATCGTTACGATCAGTACGGCGGCGGCAGAAGGCAGGTGCGGTGAGAATGCCCATGTCCGATTTGAGCGCCCCTGTGACTCGACGGTCATGCGATCATCCTTTTCCGGATAAATCCACCAAACACGTCAATCGCCACCACAAGAATCACCAGCGTATACAGCAGGGTTGCTACAGTCTCGAATTTCAGATCGCTCAAGGCGATATGGATTTGGAACCCGATGCCACCCAGACCGACAAAGCTGAGAACAACTGCTGTTCGGACAGCGCACTCGAACCTATAAAATAAATAAGAAGTGATATCGGGCAATACGGACGGAATTCTTACCCCAACTGCCAACTGTAACGAACTCGCTCCGGTGGATTGGAACGCGGCTAGTTGGTGTGTAGGAACATCTTGAAGTCGTTCGGCAAATACTCTTCCGATAATTCCTGAATACGGAACGGCAATTGCCAGAACACCCACCGCCGGTGAAAGACCAAATGAGGCGACAAGCAAGAGTGCCCAGATCAGTTCGTGAATAGACCGAATAAATCCCAAATATGCCCTGACTGAAACCATTAGAGTGGTATTCGAAAAACCCGACGGCAACAGTGTTCCCGAAGCGATGAGTCCGAGCGGAATTCCAAAAGCAATAGCGATCGTCATTGCTGCTAATGCGTAAGCAACTGTAATCCAAGCGGCATTCCCGGCGGTGATCAACGTCGCTGACGAAATGTCGGGATTCACAAGTGCGTGAACGAACATCCTCATCGACGTTCCAGCCCCAGCATGCGTGACACTTGTCCAGTCGACTGTCGATATTGATGCCACAACCGCTATGAACGCCAAAATCGCCCAATGCCGCATTTTGATGGAATTCAGCAATCCGGTAACCATGACTAATCACGTCCCCAGATTTGTGTACTGTTCTTGTTTTCGTAGTCTTGAGCAATGCCAAGATTCGAATCTTGATAAAGAGAATTGAGATCGCTATCGTCCACTTCTGACGCCGTTTTATCGAACACAATCGTCCCAGAAGACAATCCGATGACTCGATCAAAGTATCTTGTCGCCAGCTCCGGACTGTGGAGACTAGCAACTACAGTTTTTTGCATTGAATCAGGAGTTTTCGATTCTCCGCAAAGTGATTCCAGTATCTGAGACGCCAGAGAGGGGTCGAGTGAAGCCACTGGTTCATCGAGCATCATCATCTCGGGATTTTGTACAAGCAAGCGCGCAAGAGCGACCCGTTGCTGTTGCCCGCCAGACAAACGAGACGTTCGTTCGTTCATATGGTCTTCGAGGCCGAGATCGATAGCTATCTCCGACGCGTTCAGATCATGAATTGGAAACAGGAGGGCAGCCAGAGTCCTGAGAAGAGACCACCGACCGGAGTTTCCCGCTTCAATGTTTTTTCGGGCAGAGAGCTGAGGCACGAGGTCGAATTGCTGAGGCATTAATCCGACAATTCTAGATCGCTCTCGCACTTGGATCGATGAGAGTAGTCGATCTTTGATTTCAACCGTACCTGTTGAAGGCTTGACCGCTCCAGACATCAACTTGAGGAGAGTGCTCTTCCCGGCCCCGCTCGGGCCAACCACGCCAATCTTTTCGCCAAATGCGATTTCTAGGTCGACAGGACCGAGCGCATGGCGGTCGCCATAGGTTTTGGCCACGTCAGTGAGACTGTACGCTACAGAACTTCCGATCGAAGTGTGGTTTATTGGAGCACATTCAGAGATCGCGCCACTTCCTCAATATCCGAATAGTCCGAGCTATCTGCACTGACGAATGATTCGGTTTCAAAAAGGTCAAGGATTGTCCTTCCGAGTTCGTCATCGTTTGTGAGACCCAGAAACGCATCCGAAATATGCTGTGTCGTGCCTTCACCCCAAATCTCGTCGATATCTGGATGGGCGAGCCAGTGATAGTCGACAAAAGAATCGGTTTCGACCACAACTCTCACTTTCGATTCGTCGACGTTGTCGTCAGACACCGCCCGGTTCCACACTGCTGAGTTCAGCACACCAGTTTCGAAGCTGCCGCTTTCAACTAGCTTCCAAGTCAAGTCGTGCGATCCAGAGAAATTCGGTACACCATCGAAATCCTTCTCAGAGTCAATATTCGCCTCAAGTAGAAACGAACGTGGCATCAGATGCCCAGAAGTCGAATTTGTGCTTCCGAATGTGAACCTTGTCCCCTTGATATCTTCCAGTGAGTTCGCCGCAACGCTGCTGTGTGCGATAAAGACCGAGGTGAATGTCTTGTCCCGTGGACGTTGAACGAGCATTTCAGATCCAGGAGAGAACGACCGGGCTTGCACTCCGGTTAAACCACCGAACCACCCGAGCATCACATCACCGTTTTTGAATGCCATAACCAAACTGGAGTAATCGGTCACAGGCACGTATTTGACGTCGATTCCTAATTCATCGGATAGATACTCGGCAACAGAGCCAAATCGTTCCTCCAAACGCGAGACATCTTGGTCGGGAATTCCCCCTATCAAAAGCGTTTTTTGTTGCTCGTCAACAGTTGAGCACGCACCGATCGCCACCAAGGCGACGAGGGTGATTGATATGAGGATTAACTTGCGGAACTTGTGGGTCATTCTGCGTGTGAACATTATGCAAATAACAAATGGCAGTTACATGGACTAGTTTAAAAAAGGTGTTCCGCCATTCTATTATTGGTAAAGCCGAAAATTACCATCTGGTCAATGACACTTGGGTATCTTAAGTTTTTTTTCAGAGCTCAGCGCCCGCTCGGTGATCAGGCCGACCTGAACACATGATCAGTCACCGTAGTTAAGCCGCCATTTTGGTGATTCGAGTCGACCATTGAATATTCCCACTCGCCACCGGACGTAGACAGGCAGTATAGGCAGTATATAAACAGAACTCCTCAGCGAATGAGGAACGATGCCATTCAAGGCCGACGCTGAGTTCTGACAGAACCAATCGGTGGTGCTTGTTATCAATTTCATACGCCAACCTTACCCACCAACGGTCGCGTGGATACCCCCATAGTGAACCTAATGGACCGGATGGGCGATTCCTTAGGGTTTACTAGGCGGTTTAGCGGTGTTGTAACTTTTTATATGTGGTCCTATCACCGGGCCGATGGTTGGTGGGGTGAGCACATGAGTTGCATGTCTGGCGCCGGTTTCATCTCCGATGAGTAAATCCTGTGTGGTTCTGTCAGAACTCAGCGCTCACTCGACGATTAGGGCGACCTGAATACACGATCGATCCCTACTATTTAGACTGACAACTCGGTCATTAGAGTTGACCATTTGTTGGTGAAGATCTTCCTTCGAACAACCGCCTGCCCAGAACCTGGGTTCACTATCAAGCCCAACCCTCATGCGGAGACAGGTATACATAACTAATAGGAGTCTCCGGGGTACGTGCCACAGCGCGTAG
>JAQCHZ010000011.1 GCA_027618835.1 Chloroflexota bacterium
AAGTTTTCTCTTGGAAACGGACGTAGATAGGCAATGCGGACAGGCCATGAACAAGATCTCCTCAGTGAATGAGGGATGATGCTATTCTGCCCCGACACTGAGTTCTGACAGAACCAGATCCATGAACTCGATCTTATAGTCGCTTGTGAGATCGCGATAACCGTAGTTGTCGAAACCTGAATCAGGCGTTCCAATTGCAGGCCCAACGGCGATTACGAATTGATCCACGCCCTTGCCCGAAAGATATTCGAGAGTAGCGCGTGTTGCGTCGACGTGAGTTGCGGCAAGTTGGTTCGTCGTAGTAACGAAGTTCGGCTTTACCATAACGGGACGATCAGGTATGACTACGTCGGAATCGATTAAATCGAGAGCCTGAGCGACGCCACTCAAGCGGTTATGTGTACTGGCGATACTGACTCTGATCAAAACAAGACTCCGTTCCTCGAACCTGAACTCAGCTGAAGCCGTTGGGTAATGCGGTGATGATAACTGAATCGGCATCTGAATTTCATGTATCTCATCGGGACATTCAGGTGCTAGAGTGGGGATCGGCCCAGATTCACTACAGTTCAGGAGATCAAGCGTGCAGTACAAGTCGCTCGGAACGACCGATATCAAAGTTTCTGAATTCGCTCTAGGCTGCTGGCCGTTTGCTGGCGGAAGCGTTTGGGGTCCTCAGGACGACAACGTATCGATTGCCACGGTGCACGCTGCGCTAGATAAGGGCATCACGTTCTTCGACACCGCCGAAGGCTATGACGATGATTCGCATTCTGAAGAGGTGTTAGGACGGGCTTTGGTCGGGCGCCGAGGCGAAGCAGTAATAGCAACGAAGATAGGCGCTCCGCATTTAGTGCCTGATTTGGCCGAACAGACCTGTGAGGCTAGCTTACAGAAATTGCAGACAGACTATATCGACTTGTACCAAATTCACTGGCCGAACCACGACGTAGTCGTTGAAGATTCAATAGCAGCCTTGTTGAAGCTTCGTGATGCAGGGAAAATCCGGTCGATAGGTGTTTGTAACTTTGGTGTCCAAGATCTAACAGCAGCACTGGAATCTGCCGAGATTGTCACTGACCAACTTCCATACAACCTGCTGTGGCGTCCGATTGAAGTTGAAATCCAACCGACATGTCTTGAAAACAATGTCGGGCTAATCTGCTACAGCCCGCTCGCTCAGGGCCTTCTCACAGGTCGCTACGCCTCCGTTGATGAAGTCCCGGACGGTCTTTCTCGTTCTAGATTGTTCGGTAAAAGCCGTCCGCTGGCGAATCACGGTGAGGACGGTTGTGAGACCGAAGCGTTCGACGCGATTGCACAGATTATCGAGATTGCAGTTGAGCTAGGAGAGCATCCAGCGAAAGTCGCACTCGCATGGGTTCGCTCCCGTCCTGGCATAACTTCATTACTCGTTGGGGCTCGATCACCAGATGAACTTGATCTCAATATCCCAGCGTTCGAATACGACTTGCCGCAAGGTATCGCCGACCGATTGTCGGCAGCGACGGAACCGGTAAAGGCGAAGCTTGGATCGAACGCCGACATGTGGAGTGGCGATAACCGAATGCGTTAGTCGCCGCCATGCGTGACGGGTTCAGGTTTAGCTGATCGCTACCGACGGGGTTGCGGTCAAACCAAAGTTCTTCACTGCAAGATCGGCGATGTAGTCACCAATTACTAACGACGATGTAGCGCCCGGAGATGGGGCATTGAGAACGTGGATTGCCCCACGCGACTCTTCAATTCGGAAGTCGTCTACGAGATTGCCTGCTCGATCTACTGCCTGAGCACGCACGCCGGAACCTGTTCCATCCAGATCATTCGACGAAAGTTCAGGTACGAGTTGTTGAAGACTATCGAGAAATACTGACTTTCTGAGCGACCTATTGATCTCCCAAACGCCCGTTTTCCACTCTCGTATTCCCATTTTCCAGAATCCGGGGTACGTGATCGTACGCAGGAAATCGTTCATCGAAAAATCACGTTTACGGTAGCCTTCGCGTTTGGTTGCGAGCACAGCGTTAGGTCCCGCCTCTACCCAGCCTTTCATGGTTTGGGTTAGGTGAACTCCCAGAAAGGGGAACGCAGGATCGGGAACAGGGTAGATGAGACCCTTGACCATGAACTCGCTCTCTTTGCGGAGCTTGTAGTACTCGCCCCGGAACGGAATGATTCTCAATCCGGTTTCGACGCCCATGGTTTCTGCAACGAGATCGGAATGAAGGCCAGCGCAATTAATAACGTTCGAAGTTTCGAAATCACCGGAAGATGTAGTTAGAACCGTCACTCCCCCAACGACTTTCGATCCGTTCAGTTCCGTGCTGAAATGAATTTCGCCGCCAGCTTCACGAACGCGGTCGGCATAGACAGCGGTTACGTTTCTGTAATCGACGATGCCGGTGCCAGGTGCGTAGAGGGCTTTGAGAGCGACGACGTGCGGTTCTATCTCCGTCATCTCGTCATTGTCTACCATTCGTAGGCCGTCGACTTGATTGGCGGTTCCTCGTTCTTCGAGGGCATTTAGGCGTTCCACTCCAGCTGCATCGCTCGCTACGATCAACTTACCGCAAGTCCACACTGGGATATCGTTCTCTTCGCAGAACTGTGTCATCGACGAGCGTCCGGCTACGCAAAAATCAGCCTTGAATGAGCCGGGGCGATAGTAAATGCCCGAGTGAATAACACCAGAATTATGCCCACTCTGTTGTGTTCCCTCTTTGACGTTCTTTTCGACAATTGCCAGCTTTAACTGCGGAAATCGTTCTAGCAATTTCATCGCCGTCGATAGGCCGATTATTCCGGCTCCAATGACGACTACATCGTATTTAGTAGAACTCAAGTGATACTTTCTCCCAGTTATTACGAAACTATGGAAAAAAATACCACAGCACCGGAGCCTTTGTTACTCTGAAATTGACCTTAACAAGCCACGGAAATCTGGTAATTTCTAACGATGTCTGAAAACACTAGTACGACACCACGCCCAGATCGTGTCACGCTGTTCGCATCGTGCATGGTCGATCAACTCGCTCCAGACGTCGGAGAAAGCACTGTAGAAGTGCTTGAGTATCTCGGAGTAATGGTCGATTTTCTCGACGACCAGACATGTTGTGGACAGCCCGCTTTCAACAGTGGGTTTAGGTCGGAGGCTTATCCGGTAGCCGAACGTTTCGTTAATCTATTTGAAAAAGTGAATGGACCGATTGTAGTTCCATCAGGATCATGTGCTGCGATGGTTCGGAACTACTACGGCGATCTTTTTAGAGGTAATGCTGAACTTACTGATCGAGCAAAGCGGGTGGGAGACAGGTTGTTCGAGCTTACCGAGTTCGTCAGTCAGTTCTTCGGAACCGATGCGATTTCAGGCAGCAGAGTAGGAACTGCGACCTACCACAAATGCTGCCATCTCCTGCGTGAAATTGGAGTTGATGAACAGCCTATCGAAATGCTGACAAACATCGATGGACTCGAATTTTCCCCGCTGGAACGAGCTGATGTTTGTTGTGGCTTTGGCGGAGCGTTCTCAGTGAAAATGCCAGATATTTCTTCTGCAATTCTTGATGAGAAACTAGATTTCATTGAGGCAAACGGCTCAAGCACGGTCGTTGCAGCCGACACTGGGTGCGTCTACCAAATGCAGGGTGGTCTTCGCAGGCGAGGATCAGGAGTTCAAGTGGTGCACATCGCTCAGGTGCTCGCCGAATCGATAAAAACAGTGATTCACCGGAGGTAAAACGATGAAGCCGCTGACAGTTAACTTCCGCTCAAAAGCGGCTATGACCCTCGCAGACGCACAGATTCAACAGTCGATAGAACATGTTTACACAGGTTTTTACAAGGGTCGTCTGACCGCTGCCGGTGATACTCCTGATTGGGAGGACCTACGAACCAAGGGCAAGGCGATCAAGGATCACACGATCGCTCATCTCGACTATTATCTCGGGTTGCTCGCTGACAACGTTGAGAAGAACGGCGGCAGCGTGTTCTTCGCCGATGATGCTGAAGAGGCGCGCCGCCACATTATTGACCTTGCACACAAACGGAAGATCAAGACCGTCATCAAGTCGAAGTCAATGGTTTCAGAGGAGATGGGACTCACTGAGGCGATGAACGATGAGGGATTTGAGACGGTTGAGACTGATCTCGGTGAGTACATCATTCAACTCGCCAACGAAACTCCGTATCACCTGATCGCTCCGGCTGTTCACAAATCGCGTGCGGATGTCGCAAAGCTTCTCGATGAAGACTATAAAGACGGCGATCGCGTGCCTGATGCGACTGAACTGACGATGATGGCGCGAGAGAAGTTGCGAGGCGTTTTTGAACGTGCTGATATGTCAGTAACCGGAGTGAACTTCGCCGTTGCTGAGTCAGGTTCTATCGCTCTCGTCACTAACGAGGGTAACGGGCGAATGTCGACCACAGTCCCTCGTGTCCATGTTGCTGTGATGGGCATGGAGAAGATTATTCCGTCGATTCAAGACTTAAGTACGATGCTGCGAATTCTCATTCGTTCAGCAACAGGTCAGAGAATTTCCACGTACGTGACGATGGTCAATGGCAAGCGTAGGCCCGAAGAAGAAGAGGGCCCGGAAGAGTTCCACCTCGTCATCCTGAACAACGGGCGACAAAAACTTCTCGAAGACCCGCAGATGCGAGAGTCGTTGAACTGCATACGCTGTGGCGCATGCCTGAACGCTTGCCCTGTGTATCGAAAAGTCGGTGGACATGCCTACGGCTGGGTGTATCCAGGTCCTATCGGAGCAATCGTTACACCTGTGCTTACAGGATTGAAAGACGCTGACAATCTGCCTGCCGCCTCGTCGCTATGTGGTGCATGTCACGACGTTTGTCCTGTGAAAATCAATATTCCGAGGATGCTTCTCGAACTGCGTTACCGCACGGCCGAGGGTTCGACCGATAAAGACGAACGCACTTCGTCTGCTACAGAGCGAGGCATTTGGAAAGCGTGGCGGATGGGAATGATGGGTCGCAGGAGATTCGATATCGGGTCACGGATCGCGAGTATTGCTCTTAAGCCACTTTCACGAAACGGTTGGTTGACGAAGGTTCCACCACCTATTTCAGGCTGGACCTCGACTCGAGACTTCCCGGCGATTTCTATGAGTTCATTGAAATCAAGACTCAGGAAACGAAATGAGGGCTCGAAGTAATGGCTGATAGAGCAACATTTATCGCCGGAGTTACGGCGGGCCTTGGAAGAACCGAAGTGCTTTTACCGAGCAGCATTACCGAAACAGCGAGTTTCGAAGATGCCTCTGCTGCAAAGGCCAAAGCCGACAAAGCAGCGACCGACGCTTCAGAGCGTTCAAACGAACTGGCTGATCAGATGGCAGAGGAAGCTACGAAGGCAGGATGGAAAGTTCATCGTGCTTCTAACACGGAAGACGCTGCGAGTTATGTAGCGAGTATATGTGTGCAGAAGAAGGCAACATCGGTGTTGAGGTCGAACCACGATGCGTTGGATCAGATTGGGGTCGATGCCGCGGTGACGAATACTGGTGCGACTCTAGAGAAAACTGAACACTCTGGTGACTATTCTCAAGATCAAATCGAAGTATCAAAAAGCAAGGCGTTTTCAGCCGACATTGGTATTACAGGTGTCGACTACGCTATTGCTGAGACCGGCACGGTAGTTCTCCATCCACGAAGCGGACTTTCTCGTCTTGTGTCACTTGCGCCGCCAACTCACATTGCAGTGCTACGGTCGGGCGAAGTTCTTGATTCACTCGACGAACTGTTCGCCATGGAACGCAACGACTTTATGTCGGGAGAACTGGCAGGATCGATGAACCTAATATCAGGTCCAAGCAAGACGGCCGATATCGAAGGAACGACCGTAACGGGAATTCACGGACCACTCGAAGTCCACTTGGTCATTCTCGCAGACAGCTAATACACACGCTAAAGACTGATCGCAAGCGCCCTACAAGCTTCCTCGGTTGCAATAGCGACGAGGCGTTTCGTGTCTTCCATTGCTGCCTTGAGCGACATGGGACGGTTTACGAGGCTAAACACGGCGTCGATTCCATGCTTGTGCACTTCTCGAAAACCTGCGCCAAGTGATCCTGCTATACCAATCACCGGAGTGCCACGACGTTTCGCACGTTGAGCAACAGCGACCGGCGATTTGTTGAAAACTGTCGAGCGATCGAACTGACCTTCACCGACGATGACTAAGTCGGCGTCTTCAAGATGTTTGTCGAGACTAACGGCTTCAAGGACGATGTCGGCGCCAAGTCGCAGACGGGCATCGAAGAAGCCCATGAGTCCGGCTCCGAGTCCACCCGAAGCACCTGCGCCAGGAATTTCGGCAACGTCGGTGTGTAGATCCTTCGCTATTACCTCGGCGAAGTTGCCAAGAGCCGCGTCGAGTTCTTGAACATCTTCGGACGTTGCACCTTTTTGCGGTCCGAAGATAGCGGAAGCTCCTCTGGGTCCACATAGAGGATTGTTCACGTCACAGGCGACTACTACGTTCGCTCCCGACATTCGAGGATCAAGTCCTGCGACATCAATGTTGGCTAGGTTGGACAACGCAATGCCACCGCGAGCCAAATCGTCACCGTTGGCATCAGTGAGTTTGCCACCCATCGCCTGAATCATGCCTGCGCCGCCGTCATTTGTTGCGCTTCCACCGACTCCGATGATGAAGTCGCTGAATCCGGCATCGAGGGCTTCAATAAATAATTGGCCGACGCCAAATGTCGATGCGTTTCGAACGTCTCGTTCGTCTTGACCAAGTCGAGCCAGACCAATGGCGCTAGCAACTTCGATAACAGCGGTTGTGCCGTTGCCGAGCGCACCCCATTCAGCCTCGATCGTTCTGCCAATGGCATCTTCGACCATGGCAGTTCTGACATCGCCTCCTGAGCTGTCGACCAATGCCTGTAACGTTCCGTCACCGCCATCGGCTACCGGAATTAGTATGGTCACGGCATCGGGCCAAACATGTTTGACTCCTATAGACATCGCTTCGGCAATTTCCATGCCGGTGAGACTCTCTTTGAAACCTTGTGGGGCTAGTACTACTTTCATCATAAATGCGAGTATAAAGACTCATTCCTAAATTTCGAGCCTGTAAGTGCCATTATTTACACGGCTCAGCGTCGACTGGCTTCTACACTCGCCGCCGTACCAATCACTATCGTGAAACTCTGTTTATGGCTGAACGCGCTAATTTAAAAAGCTCGTTTAGTTCGTCGATCAACAAACGTGCCGACGAACTGGAGCGCGTCGCCCGTGACATTCTTGACCATCCAGAGAGTGGCTATCGAGAAGTTCGTACTTCCAAATTGGTTGCCGATTGGTTTAAATCCAGTGGTATGGAAGTGCAGTCGGGTATTGCTCGCACCGGCGTTATAGGCACATTTGATACTGGAAGACCTGGTCCGCATGTAGCTGTGATGGGCGAGTTGGACTCTCTGATCGTTCCTGGTCATGCTCACGCTGATGCTGAAACTGGAGCGGCACATGCGTGCGGACATCACGCTCAAATCGGTTCAATGCTAACGGTCGCGGCCGGCTTGGCTGAATCGTCGGTATTGAGCGGACTATCAGGCAAAATAAGTTTTATGGCTGTTCCGGCTGAAGAGTACATCGAGCTTGAGTACCGGGAATCGCTCCGAGAAACCGGTGAGATTGAATTTTTCGGCGGTAAGCAAGAATTCATCAAACTTGGCTTTCTTAACGACGTTGATATAGCGATGCTCACACATACGGGCGGCGAGGCGCCCGGAACGTTCGGTGTTGGCGGTTCTAACAATGGAACGATCGGTAAAACAATCCAGTACATCGGTAAAGCTGCACATGCGGGAGGCTCGCCACACTTGGGAATCAATGCACTAAATGCTGCTCATATTGGTCTGGCAGCGATTCACGCGCAACGCGAGACATTCCGAGACGCTGACACAGTGCGAGTTCACCCGATCATTACTAAGGGTGGCGCAGCCGTGAATTCGGTGCCAGCGGACGTGAGGATTGAGACTTACGTTCGTGCCTCGAACGTCCCTGCGATCTTGAATACATCTGAGAAGATTGACAGGGCATTCCGTGCCGGCGCTCTGGCCACGGGTGCAACGGTGAAAATAACGACCAATCCCGGATATTTACCAGCGAAATACGATGAACGATTAACCGAGATATATCGACACAACGCTGCGTCATTGATAGGTGACGACAATGTGATCGATCTCAGTCACAGCTCTGGTTGTACTGATATGGGCGACGTCAGTCAGATCATGCCGACTATTCAGCCGACTGCAAACGCTACGAGCGGCAATGGTCACGGTGTCGATTATTTGGTTGAAAATTATGACCTTGCTGTCGTTAAGGCAGGCAAGGCGATGGGTATGACCGTTGTCGACTTGCTTGCCGATAACGGAGCGAAGGGTCGAAGAATTGCCGGGTCGTTTAATGCACCCATGACGATCAGCGAGTATCTGGCCCGGATGCGCGGCTTTCGATCTGAAGCGACGTATACCGAATAATCTATGACATCAACCGCACATCCTCAACGCGGGCAGTAGCTTTACGTGCGATCGACGGTGCAGCGCGTGATCTCATTACAGATGCGAAGACCGTCTACAGCACTCCTGAGACAGGCTTCAATGAGCATAAGACTGCAGCTTACGTTCAACAACGACTGCAATCGCTTGGGTTCGTAGTCGAAACTGGGATTGCTCGAACCGGCATGAAAGCCGTTTTGAGAGGTGCAAAGCCAGGTCCAACTGTTGCGGTTATCGCAGAATTGGACGCACTTAGAGTTCCGACTCATCCGGGAGCAGACGCTGAGTCTGGTGCTGCCCATGCGTGTGGACATCACGCCCAGATCGGTTCGATGCTTGGAGTGGCGACCGCGCTTAGCGCACCTGAGCTTAGAAACGCCCTCTCAGGCAATGTTGCGTTCATCGTGACACCAGCGGAAGAATTCATCGATATCCAAGAGCGTCTGGCCCTTAGGGCTTCGGGCGAAATTGAATTCCTGTCTGGGAAGCAAGAGATGATTCGATTAGGCACATTTGACGATGTCGATATGGCGATGATGGTTCACACGTCGGCAGTCAACGGTTCGTCAGTGTTTAGTGTCGGCGGAACTTCGAACGCCCATGTTTCACATCAAGTCAGATACATAGGACGGTCAGCACACGCTGGCGGCGGACCTTACCATGGGATTAACGCTCTTCAGGCAGCGATGCTCGCCAATACCGCGATCAACGCACAACGTGAAACCTTCCGGGAATCCGAGTCAGTTCGAGTTCACGGAATAATCTCGAATGGCGGTGCGTCGGTGAATGCCGTGCCTGGCGAAGTGATCTATGAAGGCCGAGTTCGTGCCAGATCGATAGAAGCTCTCGAATCTATCGCCGAAAAAGTCATACGTTGTTATCGATCTGGGGCGTTGGCGATGGGGGCTTCAGTCGAAGTCCGGTCAATTGCTGGTTATCACGGCCTTATCCAAGATCCGACAATGCAAAAACTGTTCGTAGGAAACGCTGAGCTTGTATTGGGGCGTGATTCAATCAGCGTTGTCGGCGCTTCCCAGACGCACGGTGGGTCGACCGATATGGGCGATCTGAGCACGATCATGCCCGTTATCCACCCGTACGCCAACTCCGCGTCTGGAATTGGCCATGGTCATGACTATTTGATCGAAGATTACGATCGAGCTGTTGTGACGCCAGCAAAGGTCATGGCTGCGACCGTGCTAGACCTGTTAGGCAACGACGCTCAGGCCGCCAGACAGGCGATTGACCAGAGTAAGCCAGCAATGACCGCTGAACAGTACGTATCGGTGCAGCGAGACCGTTTCAAGACAGAGTTATTCGAACAGGTTTAACCTAGCTTGAATTGCTAGGCAATCCAGTCGTTTCGATTCAAGTGAGAAGGATTCATTACTAGCCATCAGAGCCACATCATGAATCGAAGAACGATGCATCCTAGATGCTCACTCTACGGGGTGGAATTCGCTGGGATTCAGATTCGATAATCTCAACCACCTGATTCACTGTGTCATCCAACCGGCCTTCTACGTTCGTAACAGTGAAATCAAAGAGCCTTGCCTGTGAAATTTCTTCGTTTGCAGCTACAAGGCGCTTGGTAATATCGACTTCTAGATCGACGCCACGTTCTTCCAGATGGCTCTTTAATACGTCTAACGACGGTGGAATGATGAAGATCAACAACGCCTCTGGGATGATTTCACTTAGACGTTTCGCTCCTTGAACATCGACTCGCAGAATCACGTGATTACCCGCAGTTAGTGCGTCGCGAACCTGTTTCTTGGGAACGCCGTAATAATTGCCATAGACCTGCGCCCATTCGAGTAAATCGTCATTAGCAATGAGATTTACAAAATCGTCGACAGTTACGAAATGGTGATTAATACCGTCTTTTTCGCCGGGACGGGGATCACGAGTGGTCGCAGTAACGGTGAAATGGAATCCGATTCGATCCGATTCGATCATACGATCGATCATCACATCTTTCCCTACACCTGAAGGCCCTGAAATGACTACGACAATCGGGTTCACGTGTTTTGCAGGCTCGTTACTCAATCAGACCACCAATTTCCTGAATGATATTCCAAAAATTCGGGTATGAACTACCGGCTTCGTCAGGATCGACGATCGTTATGGGCTTGGTGGATATTAGACCCGCGATGCCGAGACTCATGGCGAGCCGGTGATCGTTCGAGCTCTGGAACTGACCGCCACCAATTGATCCTCCACCGGAGATAATCATGCCGTCATCAGTTCCAACTGCATCGATGCCTGCGCCGTTTAACCAAGTGATACTCGTGCGAATCCGATCAGATTCTTTTACGCGTAGCTCTTCAGCGTCGCGAATTACGGTTTCGCCTTCAGCAATGGCAGCAGCTACTGCTATCACTGGTATCTCGTCGATGAGGAGAGGGACGATGTCACCAGCTAGTTCAATACCTTTTAGTTGGCTAGTTTTGACCAGAACGTCGGCAACCGGTTCGCCAGCCACTTCTCTTTCGTCGACTAAAGTGAGATTCGCTCCCATCATTTGGAGTGCTGTGATGATTCCGGATCGGGTTGGGTTGATACCGACGTTGCGAATCATTAGCTCGGCGTCGGGGTGACAGATTCCTGCGACCATCCAGAATGCTGCGCTACTGATATCGCCCGGGATTTCTACATCAACCGTATTGAGCTCAGATGGTTCAAGTACAAGATCAAGTCCTGTGGTTTTGAGATTCACACCCATCGCCGAGAACATACGTTCAGTGTGATCGCGTGATTTTGCGGGCTGAGTCAACGTAGTCACGCCGTCGGCACGGAGTCCTGCCAATAGCAGACATGATTTCAGCTGCGCTGAGGCGACTGGCATCTGGTAGGTCGAACCGTGGAGTGAGCCGCCGTGAAAAACAAGAGGTGCGAGCGTGTTTCCTGTGCGACCTGAAATCACCGCACCCATCTCAGTGAGCGGGTTTACGACTCTTCCCATTGGGCGAGATTTGAGCGAATCATCGCCTGTGAGAATCGTGAGAATATCTCGACCAGCTAGGATCCCAGACATCAGACGTGTCGTGGTTCCACTATTCCCTGCATTGAGGATTTCCGAAGGTTCTTGAAGGCCATTTAGACCTACACCTTTAACGGTGAGACTGTCGCCCATTCCGTTTGAACCAGCTTGTCGAGTGATCTCGACTCCGAGTTCACGCATGATCTCGACCGTTGCCGTGCAATCGGCTCCGGGAGAAAAATTTGTGACGCTCGCTGTTCCTGTGTTCGACAAGGCATTGAACATTATCGCCCTGTGCGAAACCGACTTATCTCCGGGTGCAATAATTTCTCCGCGTAGAGACCGCGGTCGTGCAATAGTTACTGACATTAGAGTCCTGTTAGTTCATCTTTCGACGATCGTATTTCGTCGAATCTTTTTTCTTGTCTTGTCCGCGACCCATTACTTTCGCAACCCGGCTGCCAAAGAAAAGTCCCATCATACTTTCGCTGGAAGAGGGAATCGAAGTATGCTCCTCTGATTCAGGCCGACGATCCGCAACGCCGGCTTCGAGCCGGGCACGTTGCTCCCATGCCTGAATAAACGAATCGGCAAGCGGACCGTCTGAAGAGAAACGTGCTTCGTCATCTTCGAGTCCAGCTTTAATTTCTTGGAAACGTACGATCAATTGATCAATCCAGTGAACCAACATGTCGGCGTTGGTCGCTGCAGCACTCTGTGAAGATGCGGGGTCGCCTGAGGCGGGAGAAGTGATGTTGTCGAAATCGCTTCCAACGAATCTGCTGATCTCTGCCCAAGACGGTGAGGTGCTGACGACGTTCATGACAGCGGCCGAAACGACTGCTGGCAGTCCGCTAGTGGCCGCTGAGAATGAATCGTGCTCATGTGCATCCATAAACACCGGCTTGGAACCGACGCTTTCAATTAGATCGGTAACTGCCTTGATCGAGCGAGAATCAGCAGTCGGAGGAGTGACAACGGCCCATTTCGCATTGTGGAAAATGTGTCCAGAAGCCTCTTTTTGTTGTCGAATCGATGCGCCAGTTAGCGGATTCCCTCCGACGTAGCCGACGTTCGAAGGAAGTAGTTCTTTCGCCCACTCCATTACGGCTCGTTTTGCGGGAGAGGTGTCTGTTACGACGGCTCCTGCTTTGAGGTAGCGAGACATACCGTCAAATACGTCATAGAGTGAACCGGCTGGCGTGGCTACGATGACGACGTCGGCGTTTTCAACAGCTTTGTCGATGTTCCATTCGATTTGGTCGACTGCACCCATACGTTGGGCGAGAGTCTCCGCATTGTTTTCAGCGTCGTACCCAACGACCTTTGAGCCGCCTTTGCTACGAATTGCCATTCCGAGTGATGTACCGATTCGTCCGAGCCCGATGATCGTGTAGTTCGTCATATTGGTTACCTGCTAATCACTTTCCGTTTCAAACAAATACGTTCAAAACGAACGTCCGGTCTCAAATACCGTTACTCCCAGTCGTCGTCGTCGTCCAAGTCATGATCGTGATCATATTCTTCATCCTGTGCCGTTGATTCGCCAGCGCGTGGAATCATTGCTCCAGCAGAACTTTTCTGTTTCTTGGGTTCTAGCAGGTCGATTACCTTCCGCAGTGAGGCGAGATCTTCTTTAGATATTGATCCACCTTCGTAAATCAAAGCCGATATCCCGATATCACGCAGAAGTTCAAGATTTATCTGGTCAGGAACTACGGTCACTTTTAGGAATATGTGGCAAGAGTAACGTGCGAGTTGCTCTTGTATATCAAGAATCGTTCCGACGTTTAGTGGAAGCTTGAGATCCGTTCCGTCGAGGATAAGAAACTCGAAAAGACCTGACTCGATAGCCTTTGCGCGATCTTCCGTTACGTCTGCTGCTACGACGAAGCCTTTGGCAGTGTCATCATCACGCAGCGCAGCTCCAGGAGCGGATTCGCCTTCGGCTACGACAAAATCGGCTCCAGCCTCGACAGCAGCGTCGATTTCTTTCGCCGATCCTCCAGAAACTGAAACTCCCCATATTTCAGCGTCTTTAACCGCTGTTGCTTGAGCGGCGCCATTTGCATCTGCGCCAAGAATGAATAGATCAGCGTTTACATTCACTGCTTCGCTAGCCTTTTTTATAGACATTCCAATCAGGATCACTGGAACTTTCGTACTGGTTGCACGAGCACCAAATCCAAAGCCAGAACGTTCGGTTTGGCCAAGTTTAGTGAGTCGTTCGGATATTTTGCTCAATCGTCGTTGTCCCCATCGCCAGCCGATTCGTCAGAACCTCGTTGCTGGCGTAAAAAGTCTTCTAGTTCTTGCACTAACGCGGCAGGTTCAGGGCTCTGTCGGTACTCCTCTTCGGAGTCATATCGCTCTTCGAGCCGTTTTACATAGCCTTCGATCTCTTGTTGGTCTGAGAGCGCCCTAACAAGATTTTCGTCAAATTCTTCAGCTTCCTTCGATAGCTTAGCTAGATCGATAGGAGTTGCTATAAATTGCTGCAGTTCGGAGAGCATCGCGTGGGTGAGAGTTGGGTTCTGCGCCACCTGAAGGTAATGAGGTGAGTGTCCCCAAATGCTTGCCGAAGGTATTTTGTCTTGGCTGAGTCGATCCATCAGTACCGAAGTCAGGCCAGACGGTCCTTCGTAGCTGGGAACCGCGTATTTGATGTGCTCGAAGCCGGTTCCTAAATCTGTGTTGATCGAAGATCCGGTGACGCGAGGCGAACGGGTGTGAGGGACCGAGTCCAACAAAGCGCCGACCGTCACGAGAAGCTTTGTGTCGCTCTCGCTGGCGACCTTGTGAATAAGGTCTGTATAGGTGCGCCATTTCAAGTTTGGTTCAACACCTATGAAAATCAGAAGGTCGCGACCACCATCGTCAGACTTCCAGTAGTAGAAATCGTTCTTTGGCCAAGTTAGCTTGCGAGAGCCGTCAGATTCGTTGGAAATTTCTGGACGTTGCTCGGCGAAATCATAAAAGTCTTCAGGGTCGATCGATGCGAAGTGAGTTGCAGAAAGCTGGCGAACGAGCTCTCGGAGCGATCGTGTTGCAGATTCAGCGGCATCGGGCCAGCCGCCCCACGCTGCGAGGAAAACCGTGTTACTAAGGATTGGGTGTTCGGTGTACTGAAGTGCCGACAATACTCTCGCCAGTTTTTCCTTGAACTAAATTAAGTCAGTCACAGGGTTGATGTGATCGCTAACTCGCACACGTACGTGAGCGCCTGAGAACGAAGCAGCAAGTCTAGCACCCATTTACCTCATCATCTGCACAAGTATTGAACTAGCGCTGGGTCATAAGGAAGGGATGAAGTGTCGAAACGGGCAGGGGGAGAAGAATCCGGGAACTGCCATAAGTGTTCCTGCAGAGTTTTTGCCATAAGCGTATTCAGCTAAACGAGGGAGCGAAGCAACGTCTTCAGCGTTGTACCGAATAAGTGTTTCGAGTGCGTTGGGTTCGCCGTCCTGCGCCATGTTCCATAGGTTGACGGCATCTCGACCGGTGAGTAGCGAAAGATCGTCGCCACGATCAAGACCAATTGCCTTTTCAATCTTTTTCAGACCGCCGCGTAATCCTACCGATCTCAATACGTGCATCAGGTCTATGTGAGCAGTGTTTTCGAGTAACGGTCCCAGTCCACGCCGCAGCCAAGGCACATCGAAGGTGATTCCATTGAATGTGACTACCAGCTTGTAATGATGAAGATCCTCGACCAGTTGATCGAGATTGTCACCTCGGACGTATGCCTTGAATCCGTATGCATCAGGAATTCCGCACATGGTGAGATATGAATCTCCACCTAGTCCTGTGGTTTCGATGTCGAGAAATGCGGTTTCGTTTTCGAAGTCGAGTAGCAAACGCCATCGCTCACCCGCTCGATACAGATCGCCGAAGTAGACGGCGTTACGGTCAGTGAGAGCAGCAGAAGATTGCTCAAGTGCTGCGCGCTGCTCACTTGTAAGCCCATCGGAAGCTAAGGCATCGTCCCAATTCATCACACCCCTTGCCCACAGTTCTTCCTAGTCGTCGACGGTGAAACCTTGAAGATGCAAGAACGAGTTTTTGAGCAAGTGGATCGGGTCGAGGAGGCTATCTGAGAATTCGGTAGCGCAAAGGTAACCAGTTACTAGCCCGACCGGACTATGCGCCTGGCTTTTCACCGGCGAATCGCGCACCCATCGCTGAAATCAGTGTGTTGGTAACAAGCAACTGTGAGCCATCGTTAACAACGATCATTTTTCCATTAAGGAAGTATTGAGGATTGTCTGACCAGTTGACGTACTTCAACCCAATTCCGTAGCCATCTGGTGATACCAGAGCCGCTTGTCCAGCGGCTTCTTCTACCGTTGAAAACTCAAAGGCGAGAATGTCTTGACCGCTGGCTGTCATCTCAATACCGGGGACCGAGAATAGTCCTGCCGATAGGAAGTTGTTTCCAACCTGCTCTTCAACCTTCATGCGCGCTGCATCGAGAGCGGCTGAAAGTGAGACGTAAGAATCTGCTGGTTCAATATCACTGCCGCTTGAACAAGCGACTGCAATTATTGATAACGCTACTAACCCGATTACTAGAAAACGACGCAACATGTTTAGCTCCGTAGGTGAATACGTGACCGGATTTAGCTAAAGAAATAATAGTGTTCCTAAGGTGCGCTGTAGGTGGGGTCAACCCTCAAAAGTACTAACGGCGAACGTACATACCTGAGAACGAACCCGTGCCAAGAACCTTACCTCGAAGCGCCGCTGACACGTCGAGTGCTGTCACATCGTCATCGAGGTCGAGCGGTTCAGATAAAGCGTAGATAAAGAATACGTACTCGTGCTCTTGGCCTTCAGGAGGGCAAGGACCGCTGTAGCCGATGTTGTCAAAAGTGTTGATTGCTTGGCGGGTTGAGTCTTTTAGCTTGATCGTGGATGCTTGCCCGGTAGGCAACGAGCGGGTTCCAGAAGGAATGTTGTACACCGACCAATGACGGAAGATTCCTGTCGGGGCGTCAGGGTCGTCGACCAATATTGCGATCGAACGTGTTCCAGATGGAACGTCTGACCAACGTAGAGGTGGTGAGGTGTTGTTGCCGTCGCAGGTGTATTCGACTGGAATCGAGTCCCCGTCCTCGAAAGCTGCCGAAGAAATGTCGAGCGTTGCAATTAGCGAGCTCTCAGGATCGAATTCGGTGTCGCTATCGTTTCCGGAACCACAAGCCGTGAGGAATATCGCAGTTGCGAGGACGATAGCGGTGAACGAGAAGATTCTGATTTGAGAGTGTGAATTTGGCAATTAGATTATCTAAGGCAGGGGATTATGGCGACAGAAGTGGTGTTTATGTTGAGCTTCAGGATTGGCTGAGTGAATGTTCACGTTATAAATCACCTGAACGATAACGCTAGCGATCTCAAGAAATTGTTTCACAGCCCGATATTGCGCAACTGGGCAAATTGTTGTGATTTCGTCAACGATTCGCCCACTTTTGTCTAAGTTGGCTGTATCGTAGATAGAGTCAGCCAGTGGGGACTCAATGGCTGACATAGGCTTCGTTAGCCATCCAAAGCTGACGGAGCCGCTTTTGTTTAAGCCGCTCGATAAGTAAGAACAATTTGGCTGGAGGTCTCAAATAACTATCGTCAATCACGACCACTCGATACTCATCGGAAGTGAGCAGAATTCATGAGCAAGTACATTCCTAGCCCCGCAAATTGGGTTGCCGAACAAGTAGAACTGTACGAAGGCAGCGGCGGAACCCAGGGCACCACATTGAAAGATAGTGGCCTGCCTGTTGTTATCGTCACACTTCGGGGTCGAAAGACTGGGGCTGTTCGCAAAACTCCGTTGATGAGAGCCGTTGATGACGGAAACTACATTCTCGTCGCCTCCATGGGCGGCGCTCCGAAGAACCCTGTTTGGTACTACAACTTGAAGGCTGATCCGAACGTGGAAATCCGCGACGAAACGAACGTTTTCGATATCCGGGTACGCGAGATATCAGTCTCGAACGAGAAGCAACGACTGTGGGACATTGCAGTGGCAGCCTATCCACCGTATCAGGAATACCAAGACAAAACGGACCGAGTGATCCCTGTCTTTATCGCCGAACAATCCAGTTAGATCGTATTAGTGGAAAAAGCTCCTACGAAATGTTCGAGGGGCTTTTTTTATTAGTTCTTATGGAGCCAACGGGGAGGATTGAACTCCCGACCTGCTCATTACGAATGAGCTGCTCTACCACTGAGCTACGTTGGCGCGATGCGTTCAATTACGTGATGTGTGGAGCATTTCGCAATCGAACACAGACTAAGATTACGACGCGCCCGTCGGTTGAGCAATGCATATACAGACAACTAACGGGCGAGCGCGAACGAAACGACTTGTTTCCGAGTAACGGATGAGCGAATTATTGGTCGCCGGCTCTGCTGTAGCCCATCTCATCGACTACTCGGTTTGATGGCTTGATGCCCGACATCGTTGCAAACTCGAGTCGATTGCCTTCGGGGTCATAAACATAGAACGCACGTTGGCCGTCGGCGCGCTCGATAGGGCCTTTAATGATCTCGTAACCGGCAGCGGTCATCGCTTCTAAAGCTTCGTCAAAATCTTCCACTTCGAACGCCGTGTGAATGTTCGGCGTGTCGTCAGACGGTCGTTGTACGAGATGGACCATCGTGCCGTCAGCAGCCTGCATCCAGATAAGACCGTCTCCAGATTCTTGAGCTGGAATTATCTCCAGGCCCAATAAATCTCTCCAAAAGCCTAGTGCTCTGCCGCGGTCGCGCATCGGCATCGATTGATGGTGAATGGTGTTGATTTTAATTTTTGCCATTGGTGCTGGTTATTCTTCGACGACAGTGAATCTGAACAAGTTAAGAGATTGTTTTGCGAGCGGTATCGAGAGCGTTGTAGCAGAACTCAGCAGCGCGGCGCGGGCTGTAATCGGCTTGTCGTGATTGTTGAACACTTACTTCAGCAAACACTGGCATATGTTCGAGTCCGTTCGATCTCAGTGCGGTCATGAAACGAGGAATATCTATTCCACCGTCACCTGGGAGGCAGAACTGCACCTGCCCATCGATCTTCTCGCCATCTTTGATGTGAACCATCACAGAATGTTCGGCTGTGAGATCAACGCTGTGAACTAACTCGGCTCCTTCAACCACGAAGTGAGAAATATCCAGATCAAGCTTCAAGTTAGTGTGCTGAGATTGCTCCATCATCCAGACAGCTTTTTCCGGTGTTTCGAAGTCGGTGCCAGCGTGGGCTTCGATTGCAATGGTGATGTCGTTTTCGGCTGCCATATCAGCGAGCGTCAGGAAAGCGTCACGAATCTGATCTTTTCCTGATTCCCAAGGTGGCGCCGAGTGACCCGGCGTTGTCGTGATGAGAATAGGTGAATCGTCGTAGTGCAGCTGTTGTGCCATCTCGAACTTCTTCTTGGTTAGTTCGAGCATAGAAATACGATCGGACTGTGGAGCGCACACGTCGATCAATCCGAACATGATCGGTGATCTGAATCCGAGATCTTGGGAGAGCTTTGCGAGATCGCGTTGTTGATTCGTAGAAAAATCGATCGGAGACGATGGCCAACCATCGGCAGCACAGATCTCCAGTGCATCGTATCCAACGTCTTTAATCATCCGAACAGCTTCGAACGGATCAACCATTCGAAGTGCGTATGTTGAATAGCCAAGGGTAACTATCACGAGTATATGTTTTCCTTAAGATCTGAATGATCGGCAGAGGATCAGTCCCGTCCCTGACGGTCGCTAAATGACAAGGATGCACACGTTGATGTGAATCGTTGACGGACAGGGATTCTAGCAACGGAGAACCCCGAACGGACGTTGAACATGCTTAAATCAAACGGAATTTGTGGGTTTACACACAATTAGCCCGTGTGATTGGCGTTGCGATAATTACGTACTAAGGCCCGGGTCTTATCCCTCACCGATCTGGTGTGTACACCGGGCGACAGATTATTAGACACAGAGGATATTAGTAATACTGCCTTGGCGGTGGATGTTCGCCCGGTGCCCTGTGTGCTCTGGCCGGGAGTTGCGCTTGGGTTACTAGGCGAGTTTCCACCGCCAGGGTTATTTATACCGGTAGGGCTCGCGCGCACACACACACAAGCGTATTGCTTAAGTGTTCAGATGTTTGCGGTTTCAGAAGCAACCAACATGATCTGAACGACACTGACCTACTGGCTCAAGGCGCTAGATTCAGTAGGAAGGCTCCGAACGTTGGACACTATCTCCACCGATGATCACGCAGTTCTCGATTTCACAGTTGGGGTGCCCGACAACACTATGGCACGGGCTTTTGCTGACGATGCCGTAATTATCGGAAACGAAATTCAACGGGTCGTAGTTACGTCTCCGAAGACCATCTAGCTTTCCATTCTTGGCTTACTCGCAGAGGGGCATATTCTTCTCGAAGATGTTCCGGGTGTTGGCAAAACACTTCTTGGTAAAACTCTGTCCGGTGCCATCGACTGTGATTTCAAGCGAATCCAATTCACTCCCGACTTGCTTCCAACGGACATAACCGGCACTACGGTGTTCGATATGAAGAGTTCAATTTTCAATTTCGTTCCCGGGTCTATCTTCTCGAACATCGTTCTTTCCGATGAAATCAACCGTACGGGCCCTCGTACTCAGGCTGCATTGCTCGAAACGATGGCTGAACACCAGGTTTCAATCGAGGGAGATGTGATGAAGTTACCTTCTCCGTTCATGGTGATTACGACTCAAAATCTTTCTGAAAGTCACGGAACATTCCCGTTGCCAGACAGCCAGAAAGACCGGTTCATGATTTCGATGGGAATGGGCCTACCCACTCCTGAACAAGAAGTCGAGATACTTTCTAGGTCGCAGCACGGTATGCCAGAAGCCGAGCCTGTTATTTCAACCGAACGCATTGTTGAGATGAGCGAAATGGTCAAGCGAGTCGAAGTAGATGCCAAGGTCAGGCAGTACATCGTTAAACTCGCTGGTCACACGCGATCGAATTCGGCAGTTCGTCATGGTCTAAGCCCGCGTGTCGGCGCCTCACTCCAGCGGGCTGCACAGGCGTGGGCTGCCGTGGACGGACGATCAGCCGTGATTACGGCGTGATTCCGCAGGGTTCAGGCGAACTTCAGTCGTTGACGGCTGCATTGACCAAAAGTGCGGAAAACGATTTCGACAAGGCTTCGGCGATAACTTCTTACTTGCAGAATTTGGAGTACGACGAACTGGCAGAGTCAGCACGTCAACCTTCGACCGATCTGAATCGATACATAATTGGTGCGCTACCAAGGACTTGTATCGACTTTGCGTCGGCATTGACGCTCATAACACGTTCGGCTGGTTTGCAGTCGAGAGTCGCAACAGGTTATTTGCCAGGTGAGTACAACTAGTACTCGGGTGCGAGCAAGATCACGCCGCAAGATGCACACGCATGGTCGGAAATTTACTTCAGAGGCGCCGGTTGGATTCCGTTCGACGCTTCGACTCGGTCAGATCTGCCGACACCTGCGGAACTCGTTGAAGCTCCTTCGTCGGAACTCAGCTAGTTTCTAGATCGCCGACTTGACGACAGCCTTGCAGCTGCCGCGGAGCAAACGTCCTGTGCTGTTATGAAGGGCATCGAATTTGCTGTGAAGAACGCTATTAGTTGGGGGCTACTCACCTTAGTTTTTGTTGCGTTCACAGCGATGTCGGTCAGGTACCTGCTTTTCTATCGAAAAGGAGGATCAAGCAAGCCAGTCAGGTTCAACTATTCAGAGATCGATAGTAATGATCGAAAAGCGGTAATCGCCGTATTCCGAACTGCCGAGAAGCATTTGGCAAAGAACGGTTTTAGGCGAAGATTAGATAATGAGTCTTATCGTGAATACTCTTTCGCAGCTCAGTTGTTCTCTGGCGAAGACGCTGAGGGTCTCAATTGGATGGCCGATGCGGCTTCAAAAACTGCATTCTCGTCTGCCGCAATCGACAGTGCGCAGGTTGATTCTGCGACAGGTCATGCCAAGACTTACAAACTAAAATTAGCTAGCTCGAACTAAATTCCCGAACGAGCTTTTCCAAGTACATCGGGGTTGATCAGATTTTCTGGCTTGTCCCCGTTGAGTACACGAACCACTTCTTGCGCTGTTCGCTGCTCGAGCTCAAGCGTTGAGGCCTGTGAGAAAAATGCCGTGTGCGGCGTGATGATTACGTTTTCTTGCTGAAGAAGAGCGCTAGCGGGATCTGGCGGGGTTGGTTCAACCACATCGAGCCCGGCACCAGCTGTGTGGCCTGAGGCAATGGACCCCGCAAGCGCATCTTCGTCGATGAGGCCCCCTCGTGCACAGTTGACGATTATTGATCCTGGCTTCATTTTTGCAAGCTGAGGAGCAGAAATCATGTTCTGGGTCGATGGAATCAACGGGACATGAAGCGAAACGAAGTCAGACTTGGCCAGTAATTCATCGAGTGAAACGACGGATGCATCGTCGATTTCGGAGCCGATTTCGATCAAAGGATCGTAGGCGAGAATGTTCATCCCGAATCCGACAGCCTTAGCAGCGAGCGAGCGACCGATGCGACCATAACCGACTATACCTAGCGTTGCGCCTCGGGTTCGGTGCATTGGCTGGTTCAAAGCAACATCGTTCCAGCCACCGCCTACTACGGCATTGGTGTGAGGTACGAGTCGTCGGTTCAGTGCGAGGATCATCCCTAGTGCGTGGTCGGTTACCTCATCCATGCAATAGTCGGGAACGTTGGTGACTACAATCCCAAGCTCGGTCGCCTTAGCGATATCAACATTGTCGACGCCGATGCCGTATCGAGCGGCGATTTTGCAGTTTGTTGCCGATTCAAGAACCTTTGCAGTAACTTGAGCGAAGCAAAACATGATCGCATCGACATCTTTGGAGAGTTCGGCCAATGTCGATTCCGATGTGTCGGAGGCAATCACTAGTTCGATGCCCGCTGCTTCTAGAACTGCACGTTCAGGATCGGTTGAAGGCCATACATAATCAGTAATAAGTACTTTTGTAGTCATAGCGCAGAATGATACAGTCCGTTGCCTTCCTGAATCGACACAAAAGCAATGAATCGACCGAATGTCACAAAAACACAGGCGATTGAACTACGACAGGTCGGTCTAGATCGATTCCATCGGTTTGAACATGCAGCCCTCGACAAAGAATTCGAAAAAGTCTGGCGCAGTTTCAAGCTCAACGTGTTCGACCGTCGATGTCAGCTTTTCGATTTCTTCTCTTTTTACGGTCGAAAGCAACATAATTACAGCGCCTTCAAGCGAGGCATTGCCGACCTTTTCGACTTTATCAAGCGGCATGTTCGCTATGAATCCAATATCGATAGCGTTCGATTCATCGACGTAATTGGCGAATCCGCCAGCTAGGTAGAGCTTCTCGAATTTCTCGATTGGAAGTCCGTACTCTCGTAGTACTATCGCTTGGCCGCAGTAGTTCGCAGCCTTCGCTTGAGCGAGTGCAGAAATGTCGGCTCGGGAGAGCGTTAGATTGTTCGTTGTGGAGAATTCGTATTCGCCTGATCCGTCGGTGAATCTGCCCAACTCGTCCATCATGTTCGTTCGGCGTAGTTCGGCGATTAGATCGATCAAACCTGAACCACAGATTCCTATAGGATCGACATCGCCGATTACACTCAAATCGGCAACGCCTCTGTCGTCGATTACTACCTTCTCCACAGCACCGTCATAACCCGGCATGCCGTAAGTAACCTCGCCACCTTCGAAGGCGGGCCCAGCAGGGCAGGATGCGGCAAGGAGTCGATCACGATTGCCGATGACGACTTCAGTGTTGGTTCCAACATCAACGAGGATCACCGGCTCTATTTGGTCTTCTATTCCGAGCGCTAATAGATCGGCGGCGGTGTCGGCTCCCAGATGAGACGCTATCAGTGGTCCACCGTAGACAGTTGCCTTCGGGTGGATTCTGAGTTCGAGTTCGGCAGCAGTCGTCGTTAATGCAGTTGTGGTGCGTTTTGCATCACGAAACTCGTCTTCGATAATCGACTTGTAGGGACGTGTGCCGATGCTTTGAACATCGAGTCCGAAAAACAGATCACGCATCGTCGTGTTTCCAACCGCGACGAATTCAAAAATTTGACGTCGGCGGATCTTGAGAGCCCGGACCATTTCACCAATTTCGAAGTTGATCGACGAAACCATGACGGCGCGTAATTCACCTGAATCAGCACCACCATCGTACGAGATGCGGTTCATGACATCGCTGCCACCGAATCGTTGAGGATTCTCGAATGATGCTGTGTAAACGGTTTCCCCTGATTCGAGGTTTACGAAATTGAGGACGACTGTTGTCGTACCGAGGTCGGCTGCGATGCCGTAGATGGCGCCGCGGTACTTATCTACCGCTGTTGGGCCATCTGGGCTGTTGTATACAACGTCGTCGTCCACTCGGACGTAAGCCGGTTGTAGTTTTGTTTCTCGTTTTGTTCCGGCCGTGAGAATTCTGGGCTGGCGACGAAGAACTGAAAATTCTATGTCGACTTCTGTGTCGACCACGCAAGCCTGACAGGCGAGTCGGTAATTTCCCCGAAGGAATTTTTCCTCTTCAGTTGGTGGTGAGAGAGCGTCAGCGCCCTTGCGCACTTCCACGATGCATTCGTGGCACTCGCCGGTACGACCGCAAGAAGTTGGTACTCGGACGGAAAGTGCATCAGCGAAGTCGAATAGCGAATCATCTTTCTTCGCATATAGTTCTTTTGAGTTTAGAAATACAGGACTCAAGGAATTTTGGTCTCAGAATCAGAATTGGTTAATGACAAGTTCAAATCTGGACTATCCCAGACGTTTTAGTAACCGTGCTTAGTAAACCGCCGGAAACAGCGTTACTGATCCCAGGCTTCTCGGTAGTCGATCTGGTCGCTGCCTGCGCAGGCGGGAAGGGAAGTGGGATCAGTAGTGAAGAACTGGTTTCTGCAGCCGAATTTGGCAGTACACCGACTGGCTGCGTTTTTATATGGACATCGTGTCTGCATCACTTCGTCGGCTGTTGAAGCTATGTCTTTGTAGATGTTGTACAGGCGATCAAGGCTGGCACGCGCTTTTTCGTAATCCACATTGGAATCATTGTTACTGGCTTGTTCTGCAGCCATTGAACACCCCCATCCACACGATCACCAGATACCAGTATTCTGGTTAGCTGGACCTCAGTTCTGCAAGTAGCAGAACAAGTTCTTTCGCCTTGTCGACAGCATCAACAGCGTTGTCGCCATAGGCGTCAGCGCCCATCTCATCAGCGAAATCTTGTGTCACAGGAGCTCCACCAACCATAATCCGAACTTCGTCTCGAAGTCCCATCTCTTCAAATGCTGCGATGGTTCGTCCCATATTGGGCATCGTCGTTGTAAGCAACGCCGACATTCCGACCACTTCAGCACTGTGCTCTTGAGCTGCGTTGATGAAGTCATCAGGCGACGAGTCGACACCTATGTCATGAACGACAAATCCAGCGCCACGTAGCATCATGATGCAGAGATTCTTTCCGATGTCGTGAAGGTCGCCCTTCACAGTGCCCATGATGATCGTTCCAGCGGGCTTGGCACCTGAGGCGGAGAGAATCGGTTCGATGTGAACCATTCCAGCTTTCATGGCACGAGCCGCAACCAAAACTTCAGGAACAAATATCAGGTTGTCGCGGAATTTCACTCCGACGATCGCCATGCCATTGAGGAGCCCGTCATCAAGCAGCTGGTTGGCAGTGAAACCATCAGCGAGGGCTTCCTGGGCAAGCCGGTCGACTTCGGTGTTATTGCCCACGATCAGTTCGTAAGCCAACTCCTGCATAATCGGGGCGGTACCGTCGATCGCTTCGGAAATATGTTTACGTTCTCCAGGACTGGAAACGAACTCGAATTCTCGGGCGAGGCCTTCGTGCGTTATCGGCATTAATAATCTCGAAATTACTGACTACAGGGTCTTGAGGAGTCCGGATTACATTCAGCGTTGCTGAGATGAAAAACCGGCTCCGATCACTAATTGTCTCATCGGAACGATGTAAAATGAATTAAATATCTTTAAGCGTAGGATTCGACGTTAGTTGAGACGATGCTCGGCAACCCAATCTTCAATTGCCGCTGGTATCTCCAAGAGATTTTCCAACTTAGTTTTGAGCGGAATCGCGCATTCGGGAGCTATGAGCTGAACACCTGCGTCGAGCGCTGCGTTCACCTCAGCACGAACCTCTTCAGGCCCTCTGGCGTAGAGAGTTGTTGGGTTATTGATGTTTCCCACAAGGCGAATTTTGCCGTTAACCGCTGCCATCGATTCAACTGGGTCGTTCTTGGAGTCGAAGTGAAATGCTGCCATGCCTGTCTCAGCGATGTAAGGCATGCGATCGACTGTTGCCCCGCAAATGTGAAGTATCAGAGGGACAGAAAGTTCTTCTTCGATCTCCTGGTGCATCTCCATCAGGAAGCGCCGGTAGTACTCGCTACTAACGAGGTCGCCGGTTGCGTGATCAGGAACAGTTAATACGTCAGCCCCAGCGTCGATCTGAGCCTGCCCGTACAAGATCGTTATCTCTTTTAGGGCTTTCAACGATTTCATGGTCTCGGCTGGATCATCGACTGTCCCAAGTAAAAATGGTTCAACGCCGAACACGTGGTAGGCGAGAGTCCAAGGCCCCATGGTTTTCCCGACGACAGCAACTTCATCACCAAACTCCTGCTTCAAGATGCTGATCGAGTCAGTAATCGCCTTTGCGTCTGGGTGATCGAGAAAACCTGCTGGAATTTTCACGTCAGACGAGCCCTTCCAGATCGGATTGGACATCCTCACGGTAGGCCAGTTGTCTTTCTGTTCCCACTGCATGTCGCAGCCGAGAGCAGATGACTCCTGAATGATCGAGAAGTAAGGAGCGATCGTGTCGAAGCCAAGTTCGGTGTACGCGGTGGCCGCTAAGCGAGCATTCATCTCACCATCGCGATTGGCGTCAGGGAACGGAGCGCCAACGAGGTCCATCAGTTCGACCGTCGCGACATTGGTCGGGGTACAAACAGGTGGACGGTCGACTGGTTCTCCGGCGAGAGCGGCCATTACACGTTCTCGGGAGGTCATTTTTTCAATTACGGGTGACATGTGATCTTGTCCTGAAGACTAACTCTGTGCGAATCCGAGTGTTTGCGTGTTCATCTGGCCGGCCATTTCGTCTTGCTCAAGCTGAGCTTCAACAGCGCTGACGTTGCGAGCTAGGGGAAGGATTAGCCGAGCGAAGTTGTCGTATCGCTTGCCATCGGGGAATGAAAATTGGTTTTTGCCGACACGTGTGCAACCCGAATAGCGAATGAATCCGCCAATTGCGGCCATGACGCGCCTCTCTGGTCGTTCTGCCTGGCCTTCCGTAGAAACTGTGTAAACGTATTGATCGTCAACTTGTTCGCCATCAATTACATAAGTTAGCTTGGTCTTGGTATCAGGGGCAGTGATTCGACCGGACGGTAGTTCAAGTGCTGGATCTTTTTCGACAGCTGCAGTGAACATAAACCGGAGTGCTCTATCTAGTTTTAAGTCTGAAATCAATCGAAGTTGATTGGATGATCCCTCGACGGCTTCTACATCGCCAAGTAGAACACATCGGTCGCGTATTTGCTCGATTCGAGCATCGATGCCATCTAGAGTGCTATAGCTGAAAATGGTCATCAGCCCATCTTTTATGAAAAGACCGATAGTGACATCGTTGAAGTGTGGATCGATTGAAACTAGTTCAATGCATTGACCCAAACTTTTTACCTGCTCAACAATTCTAGAATTTTGTGCCGACGGGGGCATCAGTGACCTCTTTACAGATGTTCGGTTACGCTCGCACACATTGTACGAGTGCTCGGATGTGATCGGCAGTGGTTCCGCAGCATCCACCGAGGATATTTATCGGAAGTTCAGCGAGCTCACGGTAGTGCTTCGCCATGAATTCCGGTGTTTCAAGGTAGCAGGTCTCACCATTTTTGATAATCGGCAGCCCTGCATTTGATTGAACAACTAGGTACTTGTCGGTTACGGCTCGCATACGAGTCGCAATTTCAACCATCTTCTCGATGCCATTGCCACAGTTTGTCCCAACGACATCGGCTCCAGCTTCTTCAAGACCTTCTACGGCCTGTTCGGGAGTAACGCCCATCATCGTGAAGTAACCGCGCGGTCCTTTATCGAAGACCATAGTCGCCATTACTACGAGCCCAGTTGTCTCCTTGGCGGCACGTACGGCGATCGCAGCTTCTTCGATGGAGAGCTGTGTTTCGATCATCACGGCGTCGGCACCGCCGGCCTCGAATGCTTTCGACATTTCTGAGAATGTTTCGTAAAGCTCGTCTTCAGTAGCTGCCCCCAATGGCTCTATGAACTCGCCAGTGGGGCCGATCGAACCTGCTACGAATTTCCCTTCAGGAGCGACGGCACGTGCGTGCTCGGCAGCTAACTTATTCAGTTCAAACAGTCGATCGCCAGCGCCGTAGCGTTCGAGCATGAACTTATTGCCACCAAATGAGTTGGTGAGAACGATGTCGGAACCGGCATCGAAATATTGCTTCGACATCCCTTTAACAACGTCAGGGTTGTTGGCGTTCATGAGTTCAGGGCTGCCGCCAGGTTCCAGACCATTGTTCTGAAGGTATGTTCCGGTCGCTCCGTCAAAAATCAACGTGTCGCCGGCCGCTAGTCGGTCAAGAATGCCTGGTTTTCCGTCAGAAGCTGCCAAATGTTCTCTCCAAAATGTTTCGTTCGTTATTAAGTGCCGATGGATTAGATTTGCTTAGCGGGCTTTAGATTTAATCTTGTGCCCAATGGTCGATCGCACCTGGTACTGGGTTTCGTGTTCCATCTTCGTGCAGTTTAATGATCCGTTTTACAAAATTGGAAGGTATTTTCTCCAATTCGAGCGCTAGTTGCTCTGCTGCGTCTTTCGCCTTGGCCTCTGAATCGATGTATTCGCCGAATGCCCATGCGTCGAGATATTCGTCGGTTCCTTCGCTTCCGTCTTTCATAGCGACAGCATCGGCTGCCTTCTGAAATCGATCTTCCAGTTGCCTTGAAATTCGTCCTTCGGCATCCTCTGCCTGAACTTGAACGGGGATCTCTTTCCAGTACATAACGCGCACGCGTGTCATATTGAGTAGTCCATCCAACTATCGTTGCTGTCGAGTCGTTCGAACCAGCATGGACGATAATCGTAGCATCGTGACGATCTCGTGATCATAACCAACGGGCAATTTTTGGTGATCGCCTATATGCTCGCTGTAATAGTTCGTTCTACATCGTATTGAGCAGTTAAAAGTCGGTCCTTTGAAATCAGATGCAAAAGATGGTGTGTTTCGAGTTGTAGTGCCCGATGACGATCCGGCGGTATTCGCCGATTCTGCAGCGATGGCTAGATTACGACGCATTCCGAACGTTGAGGTTAAGTCGTTTACAGAACGTCCAAATAATCCGTACACGCTCATCGACAGAATCTCTGGTGCACACACATTGATAGTTGCTCGTACAACTACAAATGTGACGAATACGATACTCGAATCTGTCACTCCGCAACTCAAACACATTGCGATCTGGGGAACGGCTGCGGACCACATAGCGTTAGAAGCCACCCGTCGTCTCGATATTGTGGTTACGAATACCCCTAACACAGCGACTGTCGCGGTGGCAGAGCATGCCTTGGCCTTGTTGATGTCTTTGGCTCGAAAGATACCGCAGCTCGATCTCAGGGTGAGAGACGGAGAGTGGCCTGGAGGACAACTTACCCAGTTAGCGGGGAAAACTTTGGGAATTGTAGGAACAGGTGCGGTGGGTATTCGATTAGCTCGAATTGCCGAGGGGATCGGAATGCGGATTTTGATGAGTTCGCTCAGTGAATCAAGCGAAGCAACATCAATCGATGAACGTTCGAACAGGAGTGAGGTAAGTTTTTCAGAGTTGTTGGCGAGCGCTGATGCCATTTCAGTCCATGCTCGGCTAACCCCACAAACGCGTTCAATGTTCGGTCCGGCTGAATTCTCGCGGATGAAACCCACGGCATTATTCGTGAATACGGCACGTGGGCAGTTGGTGAATAGCATGGCGCTCGCCGAGGCTCTCGCTAACGAAACGATTGCTGGCGCAGCGCTTGATGTTTTCGACAATGAGCCACTTGATCGGAATTCGGTATTAACTCGTCTTCCTAACGTGATATTGACTCCGCACATCGCTTCAAACACTAGCGAAGCACTTACAGTTTCGCTGAACATGGTTGTCGATAATGTGGTCGATTTCTTGCAGGGTCGCGTACGACATAGGGTCGGCTGAACGGTCGCCTAATCACTAAATGAATGACCATTAGGGCTTGCCTAAATGTTGACATCGGCAAAACTGCCTTCATATAATCCGTTCTCTATGTTTTGAGTTGCCGAGTGAACACTCGTTGATTAATTGCGCTATTTGTGTGCAATTTAAAAAACGGGCTGATCTCAACGATTACCTCAAAACTGGAACATGACGTGGTGTTTGGATTTTGATCCGGGCGCCTGACAAAGACCCAATTGCGGGTCATTGCACGTCTGAGGAGGAAATACATTGTTTAAGACAAACAAGATGAAGCTCATAATTGGGCTTCTGATTGGTGCATCAATGGCAGCTCTCGTCGCTTGTGGTGGTACAGAAACCATTACAGTCGTTGAAACTGTTGTTGTTAAAGGTGACACTGTAGAAGTCATCAAAGAAGTCAAGGGTGACGACGTTATCGTTGTTGCTACTGCTACTTCAGTTCCGGCGGCTCAGCCAGACGTACCTGAAGAGCTGATTTCAGCACCAGACACATCCACACCTGCTGACACGGCTGTAATCGCCGTCAACAGCAGCGACATGGGTGCACAGAACGGACTGAACGAAGCTGGCTCTGGCGACGGTCTAAAGAACATCGGAATTGCCGAAACTTTGTTCCGTCGTGCTCCAGATGACAGCACATTGAACTGGATAGCGAACGACTTCACTATTGCGTCGGACCTGTCCAGCGCAACTGTGAAGATTCAGCAGGGAATCCCTTTCCAGGTTGTTGACGGCTTTGACGCCGGCGACCTAACAGCACACGACGTTGCGTTCTCAATGAACAACGCCAACAGCGTGACAACTCCTGAGTCCATTCATGGACAGGCTGGTGATTTCGCCGGTCTCTGGGGTGAGTGGACTGCTGTTGACGACGAAACTATTGAGTTCAACTTCAATTCGTATGACTCGACTTGGAAAGACGACTTCGTCAACCAGTCAGGTCAGGCTCTCTCAATTTTGTCGAAGAAAGCTTACGACGAAAAAGGGAGCGAATGGGTTCGTGACCGCGTTGTCGCAACTGGTCCTTACCAAATCGAAGAATGGCTTCGAGATGAGTCATACACGATCGTTAACCGAGAAGGCACTCACTGGAACAGTGATCTAGAGCCAAAGACCGATCGAGTTCAGATTATTCAGGTAACTGAAGCAACCACTCGAACATCGCTTCTGCGAACCGGTCAGGTTGACATTGCTCATCTAGAGCCTAAAGACGCTGCCAAGTTCGACTTGACAGAGTTCACCCAGACAACCTCGGGTGGTGCGGTGCAGCTTGGTATTTTCTTCGCAGGTAACCTGTGGGAAGACAAATATGCTGGTGGAGACCTCGAGGGTCAGGATCTTCCACCTAAGGCAACTTTTGTTCACGACTTGGCATGGATTGGCAAGCCTGGAACATCACACGGTGCAGATGACCTAGAACAGGCCAAGACTGTTCGTCTTGCTCTGGCTCTCGCCATCGACCGTGACCTTGTAAACGACAACCTGCTTAATGGCCTTGGTGCGCCAGTTTACGTTACGTACTTCAACGCAGCTTCGCCTAACTGGGACTCCAAGTACGAATACGCTTACGACCCAGACGAGTCTATTCGTTTGATCAATAGCCTTGATGCTGACTACCAGGGCGGTGGACCAAAAGATGGACCTCTAGGCAGCAACGCCTTTGAAATCTCCGTCTATGCTGGTCCTGAACTCGGTGGTGGCGCATCTATCACTGGTGAAATTGCTGACGCTGTAGCCGGCTTCTGGCAAGACATCGGTCTGGCGACGTTCTCACTGAAGTTCTCATACACGACCTTCCGACCTACTGTTGTTGGTCGAGCAAACACCCACCCATGGATCACATCTTGTGACAAGGGTAGGGCGTCTAACCCATGGCACTTCCCTAAGGGCCTTGTACAGACTTCCCTGACACGTGGTGGTTTTTCATGTGGTTTCGAATCGCCAGTCATTCACGGTCTATACGAGCGAATGGCGCAGGCTCCTGACTCTGCAACTGCAACTCAGGCTGCTAACGAATACCTCGAGTACGTTCACGACCAGGTTCTTCAGCCTGGTGTTGTACACGTTCCTGACGCTTTCTACTTCAACAACAAAAAAGTAAAGAGCTTCCCAATGGATCTAGCTGCAGCTTCAAACCTCAACTCACTTTGGAACCTCGAACTCAAGTAGTTCGACTTCTAGATGATGTTGACTGTTTGAAACGGTTAGCGTAATACGACGAAGGGGCCCGTCATTTTTTTTTTGGCGGGCCCCTTCTCATTTAACTATGATCAATGTCTAAAACCATGCGATTTTCATGATTAGTTCGGAGGCAAGAACGGCGAAATATGCTAGTCTCAGTTAGTTCTTGTCACTCGTAGTTATCTTGTGGGATTCAAGGGAATCAATGCGGCGTTTTATTATTCGTAGATTTGTGTTTTCATTAGTCAGTATTGTGGTTGCGACCATGGCAGTATTTTTGCTGTCTAGGGCATCAGGCGACCCATTGCTTCTATATGCAACGTCGGGCTACGGTCTGACAGTTGAAAGTGAAGCGGCGCTTCGAAAGCGATTAGCGCTTGACCGCCCAGTCCCCGTGCAATATGCGCTTTGGCTCGGACGAACCCTCAAAGGTGACATGGGTGAGACTATTAGGGATCGTAAGCCGGTGGCTCGTGTGGTTCTCCAACGACTGCCTGCAACTCTTCATCTAGGGGCTACCGCGTTCATTCTTTCATTTGTGGTCGGTATTCCGCTTGGAATTCTGTCTGCGGTGAAACGCGGAAGTATTTGGGACTATCTCGGTAGATTCTTTGCATTGCTAGGGCAGGCGGTGCCTCAATTTTGGCTCGGCCTTGTATTGATAATGCTGTTTGCAGTGAAATGGCAGATATTCCCGGCGGGGCTCAAGGGCGACAATTTCTGGGATGTTAAATTCTTAGTGCTACCGACCATCACTCTGGCATCAGGTGGATTTGCGTTCTACATGCGGATCACTAGAACGGCGATGTTAGAAGTGCTTGATTCCGAGTACGTTCGACTTGCACGAGCCAAAGGTGTGGGCAACAACAAAGTAATTTGGAAGCACGCATTCAAAAATGCTCTGATTCAACCTTTAACGGGTATGACATTGGGATTGACCTTCTTCCTTACCGGCTCAGTTTTGGTGGAGAAAATTTTTGCTTGGCCTGGAATGGGCGAAATGGCTATCGTGGCTGTGAACAATAACGACTTCCCCGTACTGCAAGGCGTGGTGTTCTTCTTCACAATTTTGTTCGTCGGTATGACTTTCATAACCGACCTCTTGTACGCATTCATCGATCCGAGAATTCGGTACGAATAGTCCGACCCGAATTTACTAGACTAACGAGACTTAGTGCATGCATATGGCTCAACAGGCTGACATTCAAATAACAGATACCGAAATCAACGTCGGTTCCAAAGAGGGCGCGCGTGCGAAAGCAAAACGTTCGTTACCTGCACAATTAATCTACTTCTTACGTCGATGGCCATTAATTCCTCTGATAATCATGATCGTTCTGGTTATTACAGGCATTTTTGCTCCGCAGATTTCCCCCGCTGATCCGATCGAGCAGTCGCTTTCTTTCAGGAATTTCCCACCAACATGGGGTGCTGCAAGACCTGAATTCAACACAGCCCCTAATCCTGCTGACTACGACTTGACAATCACGAAAGAAAAATCTGCGTTCAATCGAGCAAAGAAAACTACTTTCCCGCGTAGCAAGTACGTTCTTGGTGCCGACAACTTAGGGCGTGACGTTCTGTCACGAGTTATCCACGGTGCAAGGGTTTCTCTGAAGGTAACGGCTTATGCTCTGACTTCGGGAATTATCATCGGTTCACTGATGGGCATCGCCGCAGGGTATTTCGGTGGATGGACTGACGAAATATTAATGCGATTCGTCGACATTTTCCTGGCCCTACCGTTCATTTTGATAGCACTAGTAATTGCGCAACTGTTCTTAACTTCAGGAGGTGCGGCCGAAGGGGTCGTGATCTTACTGATCGCTCTGGTCGCATGGACTCCGTTCGTGCGGCAGGTTCGAGCTGACGTGCTGACGATTCGTGGGCAGGAATATGTGCAGGCAGCGAAGATTTCCGGTGCGTCTCATATCCGTATCGTTCTCAAGCACATCTTACCTGGAACATTCAGCACGATTCTTGTGGTTGCTTCACTACGTGTTGGTCAGTTGATCCTCACTGAGTCGACTCTGTCGTTCCTTGGTGCAGGTATTCCAGACCCAATCCCAGCGTGGGGTAAGAGTGTTGCTGACGGACGACAGTTCATTGAAGAGGCTTGGTGGATTTCGTTCTGGCCTGGATTTGCGATCTTCTTGGTCGTGATGGCGTTGAACTTCTTCGGAGACTGGCTGCGAGATCGACTCGACCCACGGTTGCGTCAGCTCGACTAGTAATGGTTTGTAGAAACTCATGAAAAGGCGTC
The DNA here is from genome assembly GCA_027618835.1 of Chloroflexota bacterium. Taxonomy (GTDB): domain Bacteria; phylum Chloroflexota; class Dehalococcoidia; order Lucifugimonadales; family Lucifugimonadaceae; genus Lucifugimonas. The sequence goes on from JAQCHZ010000011.1 coordinate 34,275, forward strand.
TGACTCATCCGGCGCCTTTTTTGTTGGTAAATATCGTCATGGTTCAACGGAGATAGTTCAGAAGTCGAACAATGTTGGAGCTATAATCGCGTCGCTACTTCAGCGGGGTTGTTTCTCAATTCTCTAATTTTCGTTTCCACAATTTGAAACCAATTGTTATTTGAAGGATTCAAAGTAATGTCAGTCGGGTTTGTTGGTCTTGGTTACATGGGACAGGGAATGGTGAACAACCTCCTCGAAAAGGGCGCAGATCTGACGGTCTTCACGCGGACTCAATCGAAGATAGAGGCCATGATCGATCGTGGAGCCAAAGGCGCTACTTCAGTCGCTGACCTCACGAGCAAAGTCGACGCCGTTTTGGTTTGCTTGCCAGACGTAAAAACCTCCCGCGACCTGCTACTAGGCGAAGATGGCGTTATCGCAAATGCTCGACCAGGTCAGGTGATCGTTGATCATGGCACGGTCGACATCGCTACTTCGAGGGCGTGTGCCGAAGCCGCAGAGGCTAAAGGCGCTCACTTCCTAGACGCACCGATCTCTGGTGGTCCTGGTGGAGCGGCATCTGGAACCCTTTCGATCATGGTTGGCGGAACCGAAGAGGCTTTCGAGTTGGCGTATGAACATTTCTCGAAAATGGGAGCCAACATTAAACTGATGGGCGCTACAGGCGCTGGTACAGCTATGAAGCTAATAAACCAGCTTTTAGTCGGAGTGCACACTGTGGCAGCAGCGGAAGCGTTCGCTCTGGCAAACTCGGCAGGGGTTGACGTTCAGATCGCAGCCGACCTACTCGGTGTCAGTTGGGGCGGCAGTACTATGGTCGAGCGAAACGCTCCGATCACTGCGGCAAGAGACTTTCCAGACTCGGCCGCTCCGCTTCGTCTAATTTACAAAGACCTTGGAATTATCGATCAGCTTGCCCAGACCGAAGGCATTTCGCTGGAGCTCGCAGCGAAAGCGTTCGAGATGTTCCAGACCATGATGGATCAAGGTAAGAACGAACACGACATCTCGGGTGTACTCGAGTTAGTCGAAGAGCGATCGAAAAAGAACGTTTAGACCGTACTGTCACACAAATCTAACTTGAGATATCGTCTCTTATTAGATTCTTTCCGACTCACACTTTCACAAAAATATAGGAACTCGTACGAATGGCTACCCACAAGATCGCGATCATCAAAGGTGATGGAATCGGTGTCGACGTTGTAAACGAAGGCATCAAGGTTCTCGATGCTTTGGCACCGAAGTACGGAATTACTTGGGACTACACAGAGTTTGACTGGGGTTCCGACTATTACTTCGAGCATGGCGAAATGATGCCTTCGAGTTCTCTTGAGACTCTCGAAAGCTTTAAGGCTGTATTTCTTGGAGCAGTTGGACATCCTGATATTCAGGACAACATCACTCTCGACGGGCTGCTGCTCCCTATCCGCCGAAAGTTCGACCAGTACATCTGCCTACGACCATCGGTGCTGTACCCGGGAGTAGAGTCGCCGCTCTCAGGCAAGAAGCCATATGACATTGACCTCACGGTAATTCGAGAGAACACCGAAGGAGAGTATTTGAATATCGGTGGTTTCGCATATCACGGGACACCGAACGAAGTAGCAGTGCAGACAGCGGTTTACACTCGCAGAGGGTGTGAACGAGCTATTCGTTACGCATTCGACCTTGCTCGTGAGCGTGGCAAGAAAAACCATGTCACATCGATCACTAAGTCGAACGCTCTTGGCTACATGACCATTTGGGACCGGACCTTTGCTGAGGTCGCCGAAGAGTACACAGACATCGATTCAGATTCACTCTTGATCGATGCAGCCTGCATGGATCTTGTTCGTCGTCCTGAGATGTTCGATGTGATTGTCGCCCCAAACCTGTTCGGTGACATCGTTACCGATATCGGAGCGATCATCACCGGCAGCATGGGACTTGCTTCAAGCGCAAACATTAATCCAGACACTTCGGTTCCATCGATGTTCGAGCCAACCCACGGATCGGCTCCCGACATTGCAGGGCAGGGAATTGCTAACCCGATGGCGCAAATTCTTACAGCAGCAATGATGCTCCGGCACCTTGGCGAAAACGCTGCAGCGACTGATGTTGATGATGCAGTGCTCCAGCTACTCGAACAGGGTGAAACACTGACACCAGACCTCGGTGGCTCTTCAACAACCGAGCTTGTTGGTGATGCGATCGCACAATTAGTCTCCAAGTAGACGCACTCACCGAATTATCAGACCGTCGACAGGATAGATAAAACTATGGGCATGGATCCATTCGCTAAAATTCAGATTGGCAACACAGGGGTTTCGGTTCCGAGGCTTGGCCTTGGCACTGCGCCTCTGAGCGGAATGGTCTTGGGTGACGGCCTGATCGATGTCACAGCCCATGACGAAGCTGTAAAGATAATTGACAGGGCACAAGAACTCGGCATCTCGTACGTCGATACAGCGCCTTTGTACGGCAATGGACGGGCGGAAGCTAGGCTAGGCAAGTCTCGCTACGCAACGGCAGATAGAGATTCATTTGTTATCTCGACGAAGATAGGTCGCGTGCTTGATCCAATCGCGGGTGGGATGTCGGCAGAAGATGATCCCGATGGCATTGGCGATCTTAACTCGGTCAACTCATGGACACGCGAAGACGTTCATCGTTCGATCGAAGAGAGCCTAAAGCGGCTCAATATGGATAGCATCGAGATTATCTACGTTCACGATCCAGATGTTGAGACTTACGGAGAAGAACAGGCGCTGAACGAAGCATTCCCGGCTTTGATCGAATTACGAGAGCAAGGCGTCATAAAAGCCATCGGTTGCGGGATGAACATTTGGGACATGCCTCTCAAGTTCATTCAACGGTTCGACCTAGACATCATTTTGCTCGCCGGCCGGTACACGCTGCTGGATCATTCTGGTCTCGATGAATTCTTGCCTGCCTGTGTCGAACGCGATGTGAAGATCACAATTGGTGGACCTTACAACTCGGGAATTCTGGCTCGCGATCTATCGAAGCCAGTCACATTCAACTACGAGCAAGCCCCCGCCCACTTGGTTGAACAAGCCCGTAAATTGACTGATATCTGCGTAGCGCACGGTGTCAATCTTAAGGCAGCTGCTCTTCAGTTCGTTCTAGCTCACCCTGCGGTAGCCACTGCAGTACCCGGTGCGCAGTCGACCGATGAGCTTGAGCAAAATATAGCGATGGTTCAGCAAGACATTCCGTCTGCCGTTTGGAGCGACATGCGTTCTGCCGGGTTGATTCCAGATAACGCTCCGACTCCTGAATAAGGCATACGGAAACCCGATCATCCGGTGTGGAAACCGGCGTTGTGTCCTGCAGCTTCGACGTGAGTTTCAACCGGCGTTTTTCCGATAAGGAAGTCGAAATCGCAGCCGTCTTGCGCTTGGGTGATGTGCTGTGAGTACATCTTCCCGTAACCACGGGTGAATCCACCGTCGATCGCTGGTTTAGGCAGATTCGCACGGCGACGTTCAAGCTCGGCTACATCAACATTCAGATCGAGTAATTTTGCATCGACGTCTAACGTAATCATGTCGCCGGACTGAACAAGCGCCAATGGGCCACCAATGGTCGATTCAGGGGACACGTGCAACACGATCGTACCGAACGCAGTTCCGCTCATTCGGGCGTCGGAAATTCGCACCATATCTCGCACGCCTTCGGCAAGCAGTTTCTTCGGTATAGGAAGGAATCCAGCCTCTGGCATGCCGGGTCCGCCAACTGGACCAGCACCCTTCATCACGAGAATATCGTCCTTGGTCACATCCAGATCAGGGTCATCGATCCTGTTTTTCAGATCAAGCGGATTCTCAAACACGATTGCTCTGCCGGTGTGCTTCAAAAGCTCAGGCGAGGCTGCTATGTGTTTGATCACGGCTCCATCGGGAGCGAGCGAGCCCTTCAGTACGGTGAGCCCGCCTTCTTTGGCGAGTGGGTTCTCTAGTGAAAGAATCACATCATCGTTGTGACATTCAGCATCGGCGATATTTTCGCCTAGGGAATCGCCAGTGACAGTGAGGCAGTCGAGATTGAGAAGACTCGACATCTTCTTCAAAACCGCCTCAACACCACCTGCATAGTACAAATCTTCCATCAGGTACTTACCACCGGGTTTCAGGTTGACGATTACTGGTGTCGATTCTGATAGTTCGTTGAATCGTTCCAAAGGCAGTTTGATGCCTGCTCGACCCGCAATCGCTGTGAGATGGATGATCGCGTTCGTTGAACCGCCAGCGGCGAGAAGCATGCGGATCGCGTTGTCGAAGGCGTCTTGAGTGAGGATGTCTGACGGTCGGATGCCTTTACGAACCAGATCAACAGCAGCACGGCCCGAATCTTCGGCGAGGACTTTCCTTCGAGAGTCGGCACCGGGAATAGCGGCTCCACCCGGTAGTGACATTCCGATCGTTTCGACGATAGCGCCCATGGTCGATGCCGTACCCATCACCATGCAGTGACCCGGTGATCGATAGATCGCTGCTTCCATGGAATCGTAATCGGCTTGGGTAATCTCCCCTGCTCTCAATTCAGACCAGTACCGTCGGCAATCAGTACAAGAACCGAGTTCTTCACCCTTCCAATTTCCTTTTAGTTGAGGTCCACCGGTTAGAACGATGGCGGGAAGGTCGGCTGATGCCGCACCCATAAGCATTGCCGGGGTGGTTTTGTCGCAGCCTGAAAGAAGAACGACACCGTCGATAGGCAGACCGCGGATCATTTCCTCTACGTCCATCGACATCAGGTTTCGACAGAACATCGAAGTGGGTGATAGGAAGAATTCTCCGAGTGAAATCGTCGGGAATTCGATTGGGAATCCACCGGCGGCAAGAACCCCACGTTTTACATGCTCTGCTAGTCCTCTAAGGTGGGCGTTGCAATGTGTTGCTTCTGACCATGAGTTGGCAATTCCAATGATTGGACGACCTGCAAATGATTCTTCTGACCAGCCTTGGTTTTTGAGACCAGCTCGATGCAGGAAACCTTCAAGGTCTTTGGTGCCGAACCACTCAGCGGAGCGAAGAATTTTGTCATTTGCTTGGTCGGTACCCATCTATTGGAGTCCTATCAACTTGCTAAAGAATTTCCGAGAGGCGGCGAGTTTAGCAAACCGTGAAGTGATAATTTGATGTCAGCCGTAGCCGTAAGTCGCATTTCATTATGATCATTGGAGCTTCGGTTAGTCGCAACACTGAATAGAAAAGATTAGAAAATTGTCATCAGGAACAAACTTTCGATTCCCTGAACTTACTGTTGCCGGTTCGCCGATCAATATGGGGCGGCAGATCGGTGAACATTTTCGGTCACAGATCGTAAAACTTTCAGAATTGGTTTTGGATCGCTTCAACAAAGGAACGACCCGACCCATTTCATGGGAACGGGCTGAAGAAGTGGCACGACGGAGCTTTGATCGAGTCGAGGATGTTTTTCCTGGCCCTCTCGACGAACTCCGAGGTACCGCAGAGTCGTCAGGTGTCTCTTTGGAGCGCTTGATGGTTTTGAACGCCCGCAACATGCTTGGTGACACCTCAGAAGGCTGTACATCGATCATGGTTGGATCAGAGGCTTCTGAATCTGGCAAAGGGTTTGCTGGGCAGAACTGGGACAATGATCCCGCGATGAGTTCTTTGTCTGCGGTTATTACTCGCAAAGGCGAAGGGGTCAGTTCGTTCACATCTTGGATGCAGCCAGGGTTGGTCGCCTACATGGGGTTCAACTCGGCGGGTATTGGAATATGTATGAACGCGTTGAACGGTCCGAGCGATTCGGCAGGATTGCCGTGGTACTTCTTCGTGCGTTCGATTCTCGAATCAACTTCGAGTGCTGCTGCCGTTAACGCTGTCGAATCGTCTCCCAGAGCACTTACGGCGAATGCGGCGATGATTACTGCCGAAGGACCGTTGGATATGGAGATCACTCCGGGGTCTGTTGAGTCGATCCGGGCTGACTCGGAATCAGGCGGAGTGTTGGTTCACACGAATCATTGCGTTCACCCATCTCTCGAATCGAACAATTCAGAATTTAGTGATCGAATTTACGGTCAATCTTTTGATCGACGAGATCGTGGTCTAGCGATCCTTGCCGAGAATATGACTACTGGCAAGCTCACATTAGATCATGCCAAGGAGTTGCTATCCGATCACGATGGATTCCCAACCTCGATTTGTCGTCATCCGAACGACGAGCCGACTACCGGATGGCAACGTACTGTTATATCGATCATCCTCGAACCGGGTGATAATCGAATGCACGTTTCGAACGGCAATCCGTGCGAGAACAATTACGAAATTTACTACGCGGGCTGATTCGGGTCGAATAAGCTTAGGAGAGCGACTCAATTGAGATTTAGCAAACCAGCATTGATGGGCGCGGGTCTGGGATTTGCGCTGGGGATAGCCTTCCTCATCTTTTCTCTATTCCAGTTCGATAGAGAAGTCAGTGACGTCAAGGGACAAATTTTGCTGACAGTGGTTTTTGTGATGCCATTCATGGTGCTCATCGGCCTTGGAATAGGCGGGCTATGGAGCAAGTTGTACGGCCCCGACAGTCTCTAACGCTTCAAGCGTAGCAATCTCAATATTCGGGTGACTACGTTGCCCGGCTTCGCAGCGCGGTGTTTGCTCAGCCGTTCTTCTGTACATGTCGCACACGTGCAGTAAGGCGGGTGCTTCTTGCCTCGGTAAGCTTGTTGGTCCAATGCGGTTCGCTTTCGCACTAAGTTGAAATCTGCGAGATTAGTTTCGATTACAGTTTAGATGTATTCGGTCGCATTGTGATTCGGCAGCGTGTTGGAAACTATAGCGGACGCTAAAAATCTCCGTGAACGATTTCTCCATACAGCAGAGGATGTTTTGCTGGTGAGAGGTGTTGTCGAACTAGGTAGGATGAGCCAGACTGATGGCTCTTTATGCAGCGGCTACGTTCGCAGCCTTGAGCGCCCAATTCACACACATCTCAACTTCACCAGGTTCCCACGGCTTTGTTACCTAATCACGAACACCGAGTTGAACAGCTTTGACCATGTTCTGCCGGTGTTGCGTGCGGATACTACATGGTGACGGACTATTTACCGTTCAAGTTCTACCCCGCCTCTGGAACTAGGTCGCACACCTCATCCATCGAGTCGAGTCGCATGTATGCTGAGTGAGTCACGCAAAGTCTGCGGGCAATTGTGGTATCGAGTACAACCAATCATTACCCCAATTCGGTAAACGGCTCTCAAATAGGGTCGCACAACGCTCACATCTCAATAAGTGCTTATTACTAACTCCGCCGATGTCGCAAATTTCTGCGCGCAGGCCGCCAAATCTGAGTTTGTTACTGTCGATACTGAGTTTGTCCGTGAGAAAACTTACTGGCCAATACTCTGCCTAATACAGATAGCTACACGCGATGAAGCAGTGGCGATCGATCCGTTGGCAAAAGGTATAGATCTCGAACCTATGTACGAACTGATGAGGAACACTTCGGTTTTGAAGGTGTTTCACTCGGCAAGTCAGGACATGCAGATCATGTTCAACGCCAGTGGTTCGATGGTCGAACCGGTGTTCGACACCCAGATCGCAGCAATGGTCAGTGGCTACGGAGATCAACCGGCGTACGCCACGCTCGTTCAGCGAATTGTCGGCGAGACGATCGATAAACGATCGCAAATGACCGATTGGGCACGCCGTCCGCTCACTGACAATCAGGTTGATTACGCTATCGGCGATGTGACTTATCTCATCGACGTTTACGACAAACTAGTCGAAGAGCTTACAGATTCAGATCGTACTTCATGGGCTCACGAAGAGATGAGACATCTCCGTGATCAAGATTTGTACGATGTCGATCCTCGAGATCTATGGCGTAAAGTTCGACTTCGACGTCCAACCCGTCGAGCACTCGCTGTACTAAGAGAAATTACTGAATGGCGAGAAGTCAGCGCACAGAACCGTGATATTCCAAAGGGGTGGGTCTGTCGAGACGAAGCCCTTGCTGAAATCGCGTTGAATGCTCCTCAAACACCTGCTGACCTCGAACGAGTCAGGGGCGTGAATGAGCGATTTGCTCATGGCCGTGACGGAACAGCGCTTCTTGCCGCCGTCAAAGTAGGCTTAGAAATTCCCGACGACGACTGCCCTGACCCAGAAAAGGGTGGTCCGCCATTGCGTGGGCACGAAACGCTCGTCGCTCTTTTACAGGCATTGCTAAAGTTGCGAAGTGACGAAAGCGGTGTCGCTGCCCAGATGATTGCCAATAGAAACGAGCTCGATCGAATCGCCACTGAGGAAGAACCCGATGTACGGGCTTTGAGTGGCTGGAGACGGGCAATCTACGGTGAGGATGCGCTTGCCCTGAAACAAGGAAAGATCGCACTCACGGCGGACGGTCTAACCGTTCGGGTCGTTTCTGCCTGATACGGCAAATGTGGCTCAGTCGCTTTATACTCGGCAAATCACCAATTAGGTTTAATCACGAGGAAGACTCTTCATGGTCAACGCGCTCAAAAGCGATGTGTTTATTACAGGTGCTGCCAGAACACCTCTCGGAAAATTCCAAGGTGCTCTCGCCAGCACTCCAGCGACCGAACTTGGTGCAACGGCTATTCGAGCCGCCGTCGATCGATCCGGTTTAACTGGCGACGACATTGAATACTCCGTTATGGGAAATATGCTTTCGGCTGGTTTAGGCCAAACTCCAGCGCGGCAGGCCGCTATCAGCGCCGGTATACCGAAATCGGCATCTGCATTAACTATCAACAAAGCTTGTGCTTCAGGCATGCAGGCTGTGATTTTGGCGGCTCAATCAATTCAGTTGAACGAGGCTTCAGCAGTTGTAGCTGGCGGCATGGAGAACATGAGCACTGCTCCTCACTTACTGGTCAATAGCCGGACTGGGCATCGATTGGGCGATACGAATTTGATCGACTCCATGATTCATGATGGGCTTTGGTGTCCATTCGAGAATCGGCATATGGGTGGATCAGCTGAGGCGATTAGCGAGAAGTACGGCGTTACGCGAGAACAGCAAGACGAATTCTCAGAACGCAGTCACCGGCTCGCCTCAACGGCGAGTGCGGAAGGTGCTTTCAACGACGAAATCATTCAAGTTGAAGTAACCGACAGACGTGGCAAAATTATCATAGTCGACACGGATGAAGGGCCACGCGCCGGCACGAACATGGATGGGCTATCAGCACTTCCAACTGTTTTCCCGCCGGGTTTAACTGTTACACCAGGGAATTCTTCGTCGATTAGTGACGGAGCCGCAGCTGTGGTCGTGACCAATGCCGAAGTGGCTGGTGAATCGTCGAGCGGGCCGGTGGCACGAATTACAGGATATGCGCATGCTGCGAACGAACCGGGAATGCTATTTGACGCACCTCGAATAGCCGTTCAAAACCTCCTAAACAAAACAGGCCAGTCGTTAGACGAGTTCGACTTGATTGAAGTTAACGAAGCGTTTGCGGCGCAGGTTCTTGCAAATGGGCAGGCACTGAAATGGGATTGGGATCGCGTTAATCTGCGGGGTGGAGCAATCGCGCTGGGACATCCGATTGGCGCAAGTGGATCTAGGATCCTCGTCACACTAATGCACGGTTTACAGTCATCTCGGGGCAAAGAAGGACTCGCCGTAATTTGTCACGCTGGTGGCGGTGCTGTCGCCATGAGCATCTCACTCCAATAATCGTCTGCTACTCAACTACGCAAGACTAAGGAATCCGATATGGCGTTTGATCCTAGCCAAATGGACGTTATCGACCGACGACAGGTAGAGGCGATGATATTGGGGCCAATGCTACGAGCTTTCCAAGAAGAGATCGGTGTCGAACGCACCAACGAGATCGCCCGTGCAGCAATAACGAAGTTGGCCCGAGAGCAAGGCGCCCAGTTTGCTGAAGGAATCGGTGCTAACGGACTGGAAGATTATGCATCTAACAAAGATGCATGGCGGCGACATGGAGCACTCGAAGTCGACATCATCGAGAGTAGTCCGACTAAATATTCGTTCGACGTTACTCGCTGCAAGTACGCCGAAATGTACAAGTCACTCGGCTACGGTGATCTAGGTGATATTTTTTCCTGCACACGCGATTTCGAGTTCTGCAACGGGTTTAATTCCGAAGTGAAGTTGAAACGGACCCAGACAATAATGCAGGGAGCTTCACATTGTGACTTCAGGTATTCGTTGGACGATCAACAAGCTCAAGCAGAATCAGAGGACGATTAGCCAAACCGTGTGAAAAGTCTTGATCAGACCCGATCAATAAAACAGTTTTGCTGCGAAGTTCGTACAATCAACTACCGCTTCATACTTTCGAGGGATCTTTAAAATTGACTCAACTTACCTGCCCTGTAGATCAGACCGCCTTACAAGATTCAAAAACTTCTGGTGAAGAGTCGTCCCAATGTGCTGAATGCTCTGGTATTTGGCTGACAACGGCTGCTCTCGCGTCGCTCGAAGATAATGCGGCTAGTGATGACATGGTCAAAGGTCAGCGTCAATACGGCAAGCATGAAGTCGAACACCTATGTCCTCACTGTGGTGAAGCGATGGTGCGATTCCGTTACCGGGGCTACAACCTAGAGATCGAGGCGTGCCCAATCGATACGGGATTCTGGCTCGATAAGAGCGAGGATCGTGAGATTCGAGATGTCATGAAACAACGGGGCTCAAATCTTGACAGATCGGCATCAGCAGAGAAAAGCTGGCATAAGGCTCGTCGCGGCGAGAAGCTAGGCGTTTTTCAGCGTGTGAAACAGCTATTGGGTTTCCACTAAGGCTAAAATCGATTCATGTTTGATTCAGATCGTAAAAGCGCCGACATAACCCTGTGCATATTTCCTCACTTGCGTGAATTTATTGCGATTGACGCCCGAAAAGTTCGACTGGGTGGTCCCGCGGTTCTGAACCTATCGATTTCAAACATTCTGAGCGAAGATTTTTACTCAAAGGTTGAACAAGATTTTTCTAAACTGATTCGACGCCATGACGTCGGTTTCCTTGAGCTAATGGGCATTCCGCAGCAAGTCGAAGCAGTCGTTCGTGCGAATTCTTTAAAGCGAATTATCGCCGAACTCGGGATCAATGTTGACCCGGCATCTAGCGATCCGGGAGGCAGCGTTGGCGTGCTTTTCTTCTCAGGTTTATTGCTCGCTTTCGAAAAACCACAGCTGAGCGACGCTACCCGAGAGTTGTTTGGCAGCAGACTGACGCAACTTGCGTTAGAACAGCTCAACGATCAGGTGTTCACGCTGATGGTAAAAGAGCGTGATTCGATCAAAGACACCACTCAACAGGATCTCGCTGGACTGATTTCGGGCAAGAGCGGGCCGTACATAACTCTCTGGGAAAGTAGCGGGAAGTAGCCGTTGTTCAGTTTGAACCAGACCCATAGCTGTATCGTCTATAGTCACTGATTCAACAATAAGCGGCGCCCATGGTGGCTTTTCGCTCAAAGTACTACTCGACGAACCAAACTATGGATGACTCCTTCCTCGATGTTTTTCTAGGTCACCCAGCCGATGGCACCTTAACGGCTTGGCTTGCTGATGGTGGTCTTTGGGCCTTTCTGATTGCACTCGCAGCCGTCGTTGGCTGGATCGTCGTTCGGATCGTTTTACGACGAGGATTGAAACAAGCGATTCGTGGATTAGATCAACACGAAGCGACCGCCGACGTTGGGATGGCGGTCCAAGCCGCAAATTCCTGGATTTCGAACATCTTATTGGGGGTGGTGTTCGGTGTGGCGGCTATTCTCGGTATCTTGCATGTGCTAGGCAACAACGTCGATCCGGCAGTCGACTATTTACAAAACGCTGGATCATCGACCGGAAACTGGCTCGCAACTGACGGATTGCGAATTGTTCTGATTCTGTTCATGAGTTGGGTTGCTACGCGGGTTGCACGACGGGTTATTCCTCGATTGCTTGGGTCTGTGATGCTGGGCCAGGCTTCGACGGCTGATCATGACGAAGTTCTCAAACGATCTGAAACGCTTTCCAGCGTGTTTGTTGGTGCGACGGTCGCATTTATATATGTCTCGGCACTGTTCATGGTGCTTACGGCACTGACAGTTCCAATCGGCCCAGTGCTTGGAGGATTTGGCGTCGCAGGTATCGCTGTTGGGTTTGGCGCCCAGTACCTCGTGCGAGATTTGATAGCAGGAATTTTCATCATTGCCGAGAACCAATATCGAACCGGCGATGTGGTGACAATCGCAGGAATTTCGGGGTTGGTCGAATCGATCAACCTAAGGCGTACAGTACTACGTGATCTCGATGGGCAAGTGCACGTTATTCCGAACGGAGAAATTACCGTTGCATCTAACAAGACTAAGTACTGGTCTCGAGTAAACCTCGATGTCGGTGTTGCCTACAAGGAAGATGTCAATCGTGTGGTCGAAGTCCTCAACGAAATCGGTCATGAAATCGCAGCAGATCCTTATTACGGATTAATGCTGATCACCCCACCACAAGTTCTGCGATTGAACTCACTTGACGATTCTGCGGTAACATTCAAGATGCTCGGTGACTGTAAGCCGATGAAGCAGTGGGAAATTATGGGTGAGATGCGGAAACGCATCAAAATACGGTTCGACGCGGAAGGTATTGAAATTCCATTTCCGCACCAGACTGTTTACTGGGGAGATGACCAACCCCCGTTCCGGCCTGAAGTGGTTGCCGGCGCTGTTCGTGACGTTAGTACTCCGGGAACTACTGAATCTAACTCTGCTTCCCGTCCAGCATCGTCACACCGTGAACCAACGGCAGCGCCAGTTGTAAAAGCCCCTGCTACTGGAAGCCCTGACGGCGAAATACTGACGCCTGAACGGCGGGAAGAATTGCTTGCTGCAATAGCGATGGCTACCGCCTCTCGCGTTTCTGATGCTTCAACAATGGACATCAAAGCACGGACGTTGCTCGTAGACACTTCTGACACCGAATAGCGGATCGTTACTGGGTGTGGTCGACTTCGTTCAGTTCACTGAGAAATTGGCGAGCCGCCGAGGTCGGATCGATCGATCTGAGGATGTCCAATATGGCTTCTGACTTGGTGAATCGACTTTCCAGAGACTCGTCTGCTGCCGCTTCCATGGCGAAGGAGATACCGGCGATATCCGTGATGCCGACTGTCGAAACGCTGTCGCCAAACAAACCCTTTGTGGCGTCGTTCTCACTAAGAATCATTCCACCGTTCTTGGTATTCACAATCGGGCCGCCGAGTGGGCTTCGTCCGACGCCGTCTGCCACGGGAACCGACACCAACGTGTCGTAGATGCTGAGGGCTGCGATTGCTCGATAGAAGTTGTTCTCTTCGTAGACTCGGACGGGATTTGAATTCTTTGCGAGATCGTTCACTTTCCGTGCAGCTCGACGAATTTCCTCAGACACCCTCTTATAAGCAGAGATGTGAGTCGGCCCAGGCGTGAGCATCAGCAAGAAACGGGTTGATTCGGTTAGATCGGGTCACCGATTCAATAGTTCACCGTAAGCGTTAATGGCCCTCACGATGTTCTTGTGCGGCTCGGAACGTTCGACTGTCACAAACGTATGTATTGGCTCGGCGACAGCCAGGTCATAGATAAATCGCTGGGTCTGCGGGAACCTGACGACTTCTTTGAATTTTGGAGACCTCACCAATGGCGCCAAAACGCTTAGGCGGATGCTGTGCGTACCTACAATTAGAGTGCTAGACCGATATTTGATCTCAGGTAGATGATCGTCTGATTGCGAACTGAAAAAGGAACGTACACAGGCAATAAAGGCGTTTATATCGGCATCGGTTGGAAATGAAACAACATCAGCGGCGAGAAGACTATCTAACAATTTTGACCGCCATGCTATTGGAAGGAGTTCGAGTTCCGAAGGCCACGGCCATGGGGTTTCGAACGAGAAGTGAATCAGTGATTTGGGATGACGTTCTCGGATCATCCCGGGGACCAGAATCAGCTGATAGTCACGACAAATTACGCAATTTGGCTTCCGTCCGCGATATTAGATATACGATCATCGAACGATTGATTAACCGCCCTGTAGCCTCGTTCCCAGGCGTCGTGCTCTTGTGTTCCGATGTTCGGGGTGAACGTTGGACTCCACGATCGGTGGAGCAGGAACCACAAGGGATTGCAAATTACGTTGTAGAACTTGTGGTGAACTCGACGTGGTGGTGAAACGAACTTCATAGCCCAGTCACTAGGAAGTACATCGTTTTGAATTAAACCATGGTCATCTGATCGAGATTCGGCAGCGTTGCGGTCTGCTGCACCCACTGCACCAGAAACCCACGAAATTGGCAGGTTAGAAAGGTGTTCCAACATTTCTGACGATCGAGATGTGTCGCTTCGAGCAACAGCTTTCCCTGACTGATCTTCAGTGAAGTTGAGCGGACCGCGGCTTGAAGCCACGATTAGTTTCCTGCCGGATAATAGCTTCATCGCCATTTCAGACAGGGAATAATTGGTGGCTTCGCTGGGGGAGCGACGCGCTATTTGAAGGATCACCGCTCTGTTGAGCCATGGAATTTGCCCTACCGTGGCATCAAAAGCTCATGATCTAGCCTGTAGCGCACACGGCGGTCGTTTACATTTATAACCGAATTCAATCACGCTAACTGGTAGTCGTCAAAATTCGAACGTCGTAAATCATCTTTGACACGCAAATTGATCGGTAACTAAAATCAGTTGTTCCATATCGTTCTGATCTATTTTAGCGCGCAGTTCGGAGAACTATGACCTCCCTCCCTCCAAAGACAGCAGATGAACTACGAGAGGCTTTCCTTTCGTACTTTGAAGGAAATGACCACCTTCGAATGCCCTCGGCATCGTTGATCCCTGCCGCTGACCCGACATTGCTTCTCACAAACTCGGGCATGGCTCAGTTCAAGCCGTACTTCTCTGGAGAAAAAGATCCACCGCACCCGCGTGTCACGACATCGCAAAAATGCTTCCGAACCACCGACATCGAAGAAGTTGGGGACGACACGCATTTAACGATGTTTGAAATGCTGGGCAATTTCAGCTTCGGTGACTACTTCAAAAAAGAGGCCTGCGCTTGGGCGCTTGACCTGCTTACAAATAGGTTTGGTCTTGATCCAGAGCGCCTCTACTACACCGTCTACACCACCGATGACGAAGCAGAAGACATTTGGCAAGAGCTCGGAATTCCAGCCGATCGAATATACCGATTTGGCGACGAAGACAACTGGTGGGGTCCGGCTGGTGACGAGGGTGTTTGTGGACCTAGCTCGGAGATCAACTACTACCAAGGGTCACTTGATGATGTTCCAGCGGTAGACGATCCGGCTCGTAACGGCGTGTGGGGCCCGAACTACCACGACGATTTTGTTGAGCTATACAACCTCGTGTTCACTCAGTTCTACCGAGACCTAGACGGTAACGACACGGTGCTACCGGCGAAGAATATCGACACCGGTATGGGCTTCGAGCGCATGCTCGCAGTGCTTCAGGGTGCGTCCAATGTGTACGAGACCGATGCGTTCAGGCCAATCATCGCCCACGTCGAGCAGTTGTCTGGAAAAGAGTGGGGACAGGACAAAGAGACCGACAAAGCTATTCGGGTTGTTGCCGAGCACGCACGGTCAGCTTCATTCCTAATTGGCGACGGCGTGATTCCGGGCAACTCGGGTAGAGGATACGTTCTTCGCCGTCTAATTCGACGAGGAATGCTGTTTGGGCGCGAGCTGGGCATGGACACGCCGATGCTTTCGGCAATTTCAAAAACTGTTTCCGACCATATGGGACACGTTTATTCCGAGCTGGTCGGCAACTACGAATTCATCAAGGATGTCCTTGAACAGGAAGAGAATAGCTTCTCTCGAACACTTGAATTTGGCGCTTTGGTGCTGTCAGGAATGGTCAATTACCGAAGCGAATATCCTGATGCAGCCGAGCTGCTCAAAAACGGCAAAAAGCTAAATTCCTCTATGGGTGAAGATGGCAAGTCGGTGGGAACTCGGTTGGCTATCGCTGAACTTGATCGACTGGTCGAATCCGGTGACGAGGATTCTATCGATGGATGGCGATCCAGCGTTTCAGGAACCGAGGCGTTTGTTCTGTACGACACCTACGGCTATCCAATTGAAGTGACTGAAGAGGTCGCCGGAGAAGAAGATCTGACCGTGGACCGAGCCGGATTCGAGACGGAAATGGAAGCCCAGCGCGAGCGAGGTCGGGCTGCCGGAGGTTTCGGCGGTAATGCCGAGTCGACCCGGGTATATGAATCTCTTGGCGTCAAGGACACACCATTCACTGGTTACGAGACTCTTGTTTCGGAAACAACCATCGCAGCTATCGTCCAAAATGGTGAAGCTGTCGATTCGGCTAACAAAGGCGACAAAGTCGAAATTATTCTTGGCGAGACGCCGTTCTATGCCGCTCGTGGTGGTCAGGCCGGCGACACTGGCGTGATTTTAGGTGAAGGTGTCGAAGTAACGATCCATGACACACAGGCTCCATATGGGCACGTGAATGTTCACCACGGAACGGTAACGTTCGGTTCGTTGAGCATAGGCGACGGGGTTACCGCCTCTGTCGACGTAGAGCGTCGAGAGCGCATTCGTCGCAATCACACAGCTACCCACCTCGTCCATGCCGCCCTGCGTGAAATAGTCGGCAGTCACGTAAGGCAGGCTGGTTCTGTTGTAGACCCAGATCGACTGCGATTCGACTTCACCAATATGAAGGCTCTAACCCGCGACCAAATCAAAGCGGTGCAAGATCGAGTTAACGAGAAGATTCGACTCAACAGAGATGTTGAGGTTCATTGGACAACGTACGGTGAGGCCGTAGAAGAAGGGGCACTGGCATTCTTCGGTGACACCTACGACAACGAAGTTCGTACGATAAAGATCGATGCTCCCTGGAGCTACGAACTTTGCGGCGGAACGCACATGGATCACACCGGTGGAATCGGGACTTTTGTAATCACGTCTGAAGCTGGCATCGGGTCTGGAATGCGTCGAATGGAAGCGATCACCGGCGTTGCTTCAGAAGAAGCAATATTTGAACGATTTGGTGCTCTTGATGACATCGCATTGAAATTCCGTGTATCTGTGTCTGATGCAAGTGAGCGAGTCAACTCGCTGGCTAACGATCTTTCACAAGCCCGGAAGCAAGTTGCAAAGCTTGAAGAGCAGCTTCTACAGTCGAGTGTCAGCGGTGGTAGTTCGAACAGTTCTGCGCACAGCTTTGACATCGAAGCAGGCGATGTTTCGATTCACGTTGAAGTGCGCGAAGTACCAGCGTCGAACTTCGGTGCACTTCGAAAAACCGGTGAGCATCTGAAGAACCAAATTGGCAAAGGTGTTGTGGTTTTGGGCAGCGTGATCGAAGGCAAGCCGGCGGTCGTGGTCATGGCGACTGATGACACAATAGAAGTTGGAATTCACTCGGGCAATATTGCAAAGGCAATAGCTGGTTTGATGGGCGGCGGCGGCGGCGGAAATCCGATGGCAGCTCAGGCAGGCGGCAAGAACGCTGAACAGTTACCGGAGGCACTCGCGGCGACTGAGGGAATCATTCGTGAATCTCTAAGCGGTCAGACAGGGGACTAGTCATCAAAGATCACGGGAGACTACTTGGAGTTGATTATGGTGAAGCTCGTATTGGGCTCGCCATAAGTGACCCTACTGGCACGATTGCGACACCACTGGAAGCGATCAAGGCAGCCGGAAATCAGGATGCTTCGAACATTTCTAAAGTTGCGATCGAACGAGAGGCACGTGGAATCGTAGTGGGGCTTCCGCTTTCTTTAGACGGTTCACATGGTCCCGCTGCTCGCAAAGTTAACGCTTTTTGTGCTCGACTGCGCAAGGAGACCGATTTGCCGGTAATGGCGTGGGACGAACGGATGACAACCGTGGAGGCACATTCACTGTTGAGAGAGACAGGAAAGTCCCCTTCGAAAGCACGTGGAGCGGCTAGAGGCAAGATAGACTCAGCATCGGCCGCAATTATCCTCAACTCTTATATGCAGTCGAACTAGATTTGTCCGTACGCGGACTTGGAGAAATATGAGCAGCAATATCGGCGTCATGGGTCATCCCATCGGACACACTAAATCACCCATATTCCAGCAGGCTGGACTGGACGAACTCGGCATCGACGAGACGTTCGAGGCGTGGGATGTACTACCCGAGGATTTAGAAGCCAAGGTAGCGACTTTCCGTGAGAGTGGTTTCATCGCTTCGTGCGTGACACTTCCGTACAAACAAGCTGTGATTCCGTTGGTGGATGAACTGACCGAAGCGGCTGAAGCCATTGGCGCAGTCAACTGGATTTTCAATCGCGACGGTAAGCTCGTTGGGCACAATACGGACGGCACAGGATTTCTTCGAGCTCTCAAGGAAAAAGCCGGATTCGACCCCAAGGGCGCAAATGCAGTTGTATTTGGAGCCGGTGGTGCTGCTCGGGCGATTATCTATGCGTTGAAAACGGCTGGAGTAAATCGACTGACCATTGCGAATCGAACAGTTGAGCGGGCTCAAGCTCTTGCGAACGACTTTACTGAGGGTCGATTCAAGCCGACTGCTACGGGCATGACTCGTGACGAGCTTACTAACTACGTTCCATATGCGAATTTACTCGTGAACACTACTTCTCTAGGGATGGCTGGTGGTCCCGCCGAGTTGGCTACCCCAGCGACTGCCGACATGATTTCAGCCGACGCCGTGGGATACGATGCTGTCTACGCTCCCCCAATTACTAAGTTCCTGCGCGAAGTCGAAGAGGCTGGTGGGCAACCGGCGGGTGGAATGACGATGTTGGTATTTCAAGGAATCGAAGGGTTCGAGATGGCAACAGGCAAGACTGCACCAGTCGACACGATGTTTAGCGCTATTGAAAAGGCTCTAAAATCCGACTGATTCGGTATAGGTTCTGGCAAGTACCTATAATCGAAGCTACAAAACATCAATTAAGCCGTGCCGAGCGAGGGAAGAACGATATCTCCACTCGATTGGAATGACGGATATTTGCAGACAACCCTCACAGCGAACGAGAATCTTTACGAATGACGACATTTCGATACCTCACGGCCGGAGAATCACACGGTCCTGGCCTCACAGTAATTGTTGAGGGGATTCCCGCTGGTCTTGAAGTGACTGAGGAATACATCGAAAAACAGATGTCCCGTCGGCAAAAAGGCTACGGCTCTGGCGGTCGCATGAAGATCGAAAAAGATCGCGCTGATCTTCGATCTGGTGTTCGTCACGGTATTTCACTCGGTTCTCCAATTGCGATGTGGATCGAGAACAAAGACTTCGCCAACTGGACTGAAGCCATGTCGGTTTCAGAAGTAGGTGATGATGTAGACAAGAAGGTCTACACAAAAATCGTTCCTGGGCATGCTGATTTCCCCGGTGCACTGAAATACGTGCAACACGATCTGCGTAACGTGCTAGAACGAGCCTCGGCACGGGAAACAGCAGCGAGAGTTGCTGCGGGCTCGATTGCACGTCGGCTGCTTGAAGAAATAGGGATATCAATTCACTCGCGATCTGTTGCAACCGGTGATCAAGATGGACGTTCGGTAGCGACTGAGGACGTCGATTGGGATGTTGTTGAAGGTTCTGAAGTTCGAGCCTCAGATGCCGACGCAGATGCCCGATTCAAAGCAGCAATCGATAAGTCAAAGAAAGAACGCACTACTATTGGTGGCGTGTTCGAAGTTGTCGCGTTTGGAGCGCCCGTCGGGCTTGGAAGTCACGTTCACTGGGACCGCAAACTGGATGCACGACTGGCTTATTCGATGATGAGTATCAACGCCGTAAAGGGTGTTGAAATCGGTACAGGCTTCGCAAACACTCGCAAGCCCGGACGTGAAGTTCAAGATGTGATCGAACCAGACTCATCAGACCCTCGCCGGTTCAAGCAGATTACGAATCATGCTGGTGGTATCGAAGGTGGCATGTCGAACGGTAACCCGATAGTCGTTAACGTAGCGATCAAGCCCATCGCAACGATGACAAATCCGCTTCCGTCTGTAGATATCAACACGGGTGAACTTGTAGATGCGGCTTACAACCGCAGCGACATATGTCAGGTTGCCCGAGCGTGTCCCGTTGGTGAAGCAATGATGGCCCTCACGCTTGCAGAGGCGATGCTGGAGAAGTTCGGTGGTGACTCGCTCGACGAGATCAAGCGCAACTATGCTGGTTACGTCGAATCTCACCAAGAATTTGGCAACAGCTAAACTTCGTTTCTAAGAAGCCACGGAACAGACAAGCATTGAGCGAAACTACCGGCGCCAAGCCGAACATATACCTGATTGGTCTTTCGGGAACTGGCAAGACTCGATCAGGTCGGCGCGTCGCTGAGTTGCTGGGCTGGCCTTTTGTCGAGATGGATGGCGTGATCGAAGATCGCGCAGGCAAGCCAATTCCGCTCATATTCAAAGAGAACGGCGAAGACTATTTTCGCGATCTTGAATCTCAAATACTTGAAGAGGTAGCAGAGCGAGGCGGTCGTATAGTTTCGACTGGTGGCGGCGTTCCTGTGAGGGAGGCAAATCGCGAGACTATGAAGTCGTCCGGATTGGTTGTTCGATTGAGCGCTAGTCCAGAGGTGATTCACCAGCGGCTTGTAAGTTCGGCGAATCAACGAGGTCGTACCCTACGCCCGTTACTTGGCGACGATGCCCCGATTGAAAAACTGCGCAAAATGCTTATCGAACGTGAATATGCTTATTCGACTGCAAATGTGATTGTCGACACTGAGACCAAATCTCATGATGAGGTCGCTGAAGCGATTGCTGAAGCGTGGCGAAATAGCGGGATGGCGGATTCGAATGACTGACCAAGACCAGAAACTTGCTGCAATCGTCAACACAACTCAAGGAAGCTACCGAGTTGTGGTAGGTCGCAATATTGTCGATGACCTGGGCATTGAACTTGCCAAAACAGGACTGAAGGGCAGGGCGTTCTTGGTCGCCGACGAGGTGATGTTCCCGAATCCAACTCGTAAAGCGCAGGAAGCTCTTGAGCGGGGTGGTTACGAAACTCACCTTCTTGCACTGGAAATCGGTGAGAAGAACAAGAACCTCGAAACAGTTCAAGTTGTCTACGAATGGCTAGCTGATTTACGAGTTGAACGCGGCGACATCATTGTCGCTATGGGCGGCGGTGTAACTGGTGATCTCGTTGGCTTTGTCGCTGCGACTTGGCTACGCGGGGTTGCCGTTGTTCATGTACCGACGAGCCTTGCTGCGATGGTCGATTCATCGATTGGCGGCAAGACAGGTGTGAATATTCCAACAGGGAAGAATCTGATCGGTGCATTTCACCAGCCGAAGCTAGTTTTGCAGGACGTCGCACATCTTGAATCCTTGCCGGCACGTGAGATGTCTGCTGGCTGGGCAGAGGCGGTAAAGCACGGATTTATTCTGGATGCTCAGCTTCTTGATACATTCGAACGCTTGGCTCCACAGATGAGAGCACTTGATGGCGAGGAGCCGGTCGAGGCAATTCGACGAAGTGTTGCCATAAAGGGTGAAATCGTTTCGGCCGACGAATTTGAGACTGGAGATCTACGTATATTGCTGAACTACGGTCACACTGTGGGCCACGCGATCGAGAAGGTGTCGGGCTACGGAACGTACCTGCACGGTGAGGCTGTGGCGATTGGCATGATGGTAGCCGCGACAATCGCCGAGAAGCTTGGCATGATCGACACAGAGCTAGTGGATCGCCAACGCAGGGTACTGGAGAGCTACGATCTTCCCGTAAGAGCTCCAGGACTCGACATTGACGAGTTGATCAACGCTACGAAAAGCGATAAAAAATCTAGCGGCGGAACAATTCGGTGGGTGCTGTTAGAAGGACCGGGCAAAGCGACCACTCGCCGTGACGTGCCTGATGAGATCGTCCGAGAAGCGATTCTCAGCGTTCTCGATTAACGAAATCACCCCGCCAGAAGATCTAGACAGGGTGATTTGAGAATCTATTTAGCGCTGGGAAGCAAGCGCCAGAGCAGTCGGGCTACTTGGTTCCACCAGCGACGGCAGGAACGATGCTCAGCTCAGCGTTGTCGCTAACGACACTGTTCAAACCATCGAGGTATCGAACATCTTCACCATCGAGGTAGATGTTTACGAAGTGGCGTAGACCGCCCTCGTCATCGATCAGACGTTCCTGTATCCCGGGGTATGCCGCCTGGAGTGAATCGACGATTGCACCAACGGTTGCGCCCTCAACCGTCACACTTGTCTCACCGTTGGTAAGTTTCCTGAGCGGTGTTGGGATTTTTACTGTTACGGACATCAGTTTTCCTGTTTCTCGTGAGCCATGTGATTTCGAATCTACGGCTGATTATGTATCTACAAACATGTTAGACGCTAATTCGCCAATTTCGTTGCAAATTAATGTCTTGTTGATTAGTTCAGTTCAAGTTCGTTAGCCGGCAAGAATATCGCCGTCCAACGAACTTACGTCTGATCCTTGCTCTCGTACCCACTCCAAGCCACGTTCAATCTCATCTACAGTGCCTTCGATTTCTAGAATAACCCAGCCATTCTCGGAATCTATGTCCGCACGCCGAATATTTGTTACAACATCGAACTTGTGCCCGAGTTCGTAAATCACCGGGCTCTGGATTTTCTCAGTCTTGAACGTGAATTTGACTCTTCGGAAAGGCATTATGAAACTGGCGCTCCTGTTACGACTTCGTCAAACGAACGAACCGTCGGGTCGATAGTTACAGTTTTGACTGAATCTGCGATAGCTTCAAGGGTTTTGAGGCCTGTACCCGTGATAAGTGCAACAGTTTCTTCGTCGGGACCGATCACACCTTCACGAGCAAGTCGACGAAGCGCTGAAATGACAACGCCACCGGCAGTTTCAGTGAAGATTCCTTCGGTTTCGGCTAGAAGCTTCATGCATTCAGCAATTTCGCTTTCGGGGACAATTGTTCCAGATCCGCCGGTCTTGTTAGCAATACTAACGCTGTACATGCCGTCGGCCGGTGACCCGATAGCGAGTGATTTGGCGATGGTGTCCGGAACAACGGGTTTCGGGTATGCCTGACCTTCTATGAACGCCTTGGCAACTGGCGAACAACCGAACGGCTGTGCGATGTGCATTTTCGTGTCGGCGCTGTCGATAAGTCCAAGCTGAGCGAACTCTTGTAGACCTTTGTAGACCTTTGTGAATAGTGATCCAGATGCGACAGGTACGACGACATGCTTAGGGGCATGCCAACCGAGTTGTTCTGCTAGTTCGTAGCCAATCGACTTGCTGCCTTCTGCGTAGTACGGACGCATGTTGATATTGACGAACGCCCATCGTCGGTCGTCGCCAAGTTCCGAGCAGAGGCGGTTTACGTCGTCGTAGTTACCGTTAACCAGTACGACAGATCCAAATATGGCTGCGCCGAGAATCTTTCCTCTTTCGAGGTCAGCTGGAATAAACACCATCGTGTTCATTCCAGCTTTAGCCCCATGGGCAGCGGTGGCACCAGCGAGGTTTCCAGTAGAAGCGCAGGCGATGGTGTCGAAATCGAATTCAACGGCTTTGGTTGCTGCAACAGATACGACACGATCCTTGAAGGAGTGGGTCGGGTTTGCCGCGTCGTTCTTGATCCAAAGATTGTTGAGACCGAGCTCTTTGCCGAGGTTGTCGGCTTTGAGCAGTGGGGTCATCCCAGCGCCGATGTTGACAGCGTTATCTCTGCTGGCAGGCAGAAGCTCGTCGTATCGCCAGATGGTAAGTGGACCGTCTTGGATCGATTCTCGGCTAATGTTTTTGGCGATCGCGTCGTAGTCATAGTTGACTTCTAGCGGACCAAAACAAAAGTCGCAAACATAGATCGGCTCTTGTGGGTAGTCACGACCGCACTCTTTGCAGCGCAGGGACTGGACGTTTGTCAATTTCTAATCTGGACCTCTCAACGGAAGGAGTTGCATACATCACTTCCGGCAGCCCGGCCGGGAGTGACAACAGCAGCTCCTGATCCGAAGCTCGTTGATTCACCGACAACCTGAGAGATTTTGAATTGGAATCTAAAATCTCTGAGGGAGTAGAACTAGTTATTAACAGTATGGGTGAGAATGTTCAGCGTCAATTTGTTTGGCGTGGTTACTCTTGATTACTTTATGATCAGTACGCCGTAAAAATTAGCAATTGTAGCCCGTAACGCTCCACTGAGTACTGAATTCTAAGGAGATAGTGCGACCACAAGCGCACCTACTCCGATTGCGGTAGCACCAATTATTCGATACTTGCCGACCGATTCTTTGAGGATCAGAGCGGCGAATACGACTCCGAAGACGATAGCCAACTCTCGGAATGGGCCCACGTAGCTAACCGGTGCAAGCCTGAATGCTGTTAGCACCAGTCCGTACGATGTGAACTGGAGCAATCCGCCGAAGACTCCGATCTTCCAACCTGACTTGAATTCTTTTGAAAAGTCAGGATTCGAGTATGACCTACGAAGAATTGGCAGAACACCGAGTGATCCACCCAGTTGAACCATGAACATATACAGAAGTGGCTCGACGTACTCGACACCCCGTTTGTCCCAATTCGAGTAACTGGCGATCAGTAGTCCGGTTGCTATAGCAAATGCCAGACCCCGATCAGCCAATAGTGATCGAGGGCTCAGCCAGATTCTGAGACCAACTCCCGATGACGAGCCTACCACTAATACACCCAGAAAAATCGCCAATATCCCAGCCACGGCTTGTAGCGATACAGATTCGCTGAGTATCAGGACACCGAATACCGGAATAAGTGCAAGGCCAAGTCCACGAGCTACCGGGTAAACAACCGACAAGTCACCGTGCTTATACGCTTTTCCAAGAGTGAAAAAGTATCCGATGTGGAGAACGATGGTACCGAAGATGAACACCCATCCGGTTGCAGGCGGTGCTTCAGTCAGAAGGTAGAAGACAGCAAACGGGAGTGCGATGATCCCGCCTAGAAACGCCATGAACCAATTCGTCAGCTCAGGAACGTTCGATTTACGAACCAGTAAGTTCCACGAAGCGTGGGCTACGGCAGCGATTAGAACGAGTACAACCGCTGTGCCGGTCATATAAGAGTCGATTCAGTTGAAGAACTAACGGCTCTTCTGTTCTTGGTAAGCAGCCAACGCCCAGTCGACACGAAGCTCAACATCACCATCTGCCCAAGGCTTGGTTATGTACTCAACGGCACCGAGTGAACGCGCCATCGCCATGTCTTCAGGTCGACCTTTAGCAGTGACCATGATACAGGGATAGAACTGGTACGAGTATCGGCCTTCAGTGTGGCAAGAGCGTCGATGCCATTGACACGGGGCATCATCACATCCATTAAGACAACGTTTGGTGATTCGGATATTGCAAGATCAAAAACTTGATCGCCATCTTCAGCTTCGATAATGTCATGTCCGGCGTCTTCCAGAATGGTTGCAAGAGCAAGACTCACATCCGGGCTGTCATCGACAACTAGTATTCGGGCAAATTGCAAATTACCTCTGCATGAAACGATTGTGGTTCATCTGCAAGCAGATCTAACCTACTGCGCCATACACTTGATTCTTCCACAGTTCGACAGAAATTTCACTCAAACACATTGTGTAGATTACGTACAATTTCGATATCTAAGTAGATGACGGCATACCTGAATGTATCACCGGTAATACCTGTACGAATAACAAGGACTTTCATGCATTATCAAGACGAACGGACGACTGGCTGTCGAATATCTGATTCATGGACATACAGGGGATTGAAGACTGTTGTTCTGGAAAACGAGTTGCTGAGGGTTTCGATAATCGCAGACAAGGGCGCAGATGTTTTCGAGTTAACTCACAAGAAGACCGACACTGAGTTCATGTGGAGAACGCCGTGGTCTGTCAGGAACCAGAGTTTATCGACGCCACCAACGGGCAACGGCGATCACATTTGGCATGATTCGTATATCGGTGGATGGCAAACAATTGCGCCAACGGGCGGTCCTCCTCAAACCTACGCAAATGCCGATTTGGGGCAGCACACCGAGGCGACACTTATGCCGTGGGATGCAGTGATCGTTGAGGATTCAACAGAGAAGGTGAGTGCCAAGTTCACTGTTAGAACTGTTCGCACACCATTTTGGATCGAAAAAGTGGTTTCGCTAGAAGCTGGAAGTCCGGTACTCACGGTGACCGACACTCTGACAAATCAGGCTGAGGAAAATGCTGAAGCTCAGTGGGGTCAGCACGTCGCGTTAGGTGACCCATTTGTGACAGCGAACTGCCGACTGGATATGGCGCCCGCTGATCATTTTGTTCCCGAACGAGGTGGCGACCGGCTAATGGATGGCCATGTTGGCAAGTGGCCTACGGCTGTCGACCCTGACGGTAACGAAGTTGATTTGAGTAGCTTCCCTCCGAAGTCAGATCGAGTACAAGATTACTCAGTGTTTAAAAACCAAAAAGAAGGCTGGTACGCCGTGACTAATCCCGATCGCGGTGTTGGATTCGGGCTGGCATACCCGGTAGAAACGTTCAAATACCTCTGGTACTGGCAGGTTTTCGGTGGAGCATCGGGATACCCGTGGTACGGACGAACATACAACGTTGGTCTGGAGCCATTTACGAGTCTGAGCGCAGGAATTCCCGAGCCGGGCTCTGATCAACGGACTTCGATTATTTTCAAGCCAGGCGAAACTCGGAGCGCGACAGTTAGAGCCGTGGTGTACGAAAGCACAACTGGAGTTTCAAGGATTTCCCCTGAGGGCGATGTGACTGTTAGCTAGCGGTTAAGGAATGTAAGAAACGAAAAACGGGCGGAGAGTCAGAATTGTTGCTCTGAAACTCCGCCCGTTTTTTTATCGCTTGATTCTCTAGAATTTACGCCTCGGCGAGAACACCTGCATCTGTTTGATGCGCTCGGATCCAGTCCCAGTCAAGTGGTACTCCGATGCCTGGTCCGTCTGGAGCAAACACGTTGCCATCGCTGTCGATTCCATCGAGATTGTCGTTGTACCCAAGGTAGACCGGAGCTTTGGTGGTCTTCACCTTCGGATGAACGAGTCCAAGTTCGAAGAAGTTTGTATTGCGAATCGACGACATGATATGGCGGTGCACAGGGCCAGGACCGTGGAGTTCAACGTCGAGTCCGAATCCTTCTGAAGCATGTGCAATTTTCATCGCTCCGGTCACGCCGCCGTCTTCATGGGCGCCAGCGCGTACATAGTCCGTGCCCTCAGCAACGATGAAATCGACGTGCTGTTCGAGGAGTCGAATGTGCTCGGTCTGCAAGATTGGTGTTTTGACCATTTGACGAAGTTTGCGGTGAGCAAACTGCGATACTCCGCCGTCCTGATACGGATCTTCCCACCAGAAGAAGTTCGCTTCGTCGCATGCTCGGCCAAGCCTTAGCGCATCGCCAAAATTCTTCACTTCGCACGCAGGGTCGATCAGTAGATCGAGTCGACCGGCGAATTGCTTACCAAGATTCAGTACGTTGTCGACTTCACGCTGAATATTGCTTCCGGCGAGTCCCCAGCCGTGGACCTTAAACGACCGGTAGCCCATTTCGTAGCACTGTTCGGCGAAATCGGCGAAGTCTTCGGGAGTTGCGAGTCCGCCATTCTCATCGCCGTGCAGGGTCGATGCGTAAGCAGGGAGTGCTTTCTTCTCGCCGCCGAGAAGACGATAGAGAGGTTCATCGTAGAACTTGCCAGCGATGTCCCAGAGCGCTATATCGATCACACCGACGCCTAGCATTGCTCCGTGTCGGAGGCCGCGTTTGGTGTCGTTGTAGATTTTTTCACGTGATAGTGCGTCTTTACCGATCAGGTATTCAGCGACTGTTTGAACATCGCCTATAGCGCGCCCGATTTCAGGATATTCACCGACGATTCCTTGGTCGGTGTGGATCTGGAGCACGGTTCCAGATTGCTTCAACTTGGAGCCAGCTTCGTAAACCATGTTGAACGTGTTGTAGTCCTTGCCAACGTTGTCGAGCTCGTGCTCATAGGTCGTGACAGAGACTTTGGTGATCTTCGGACTGGCTTTCATTTCATTCTCCTAGTTGATAGCTGTTGTGATGACTCGACGGACTGTTAGGAAGCAGCAATATGCGCCTAACTGAATTGAATTCGCTGCGAGATGTTAGCACTTCTATGCTGATGAATTCATCACAGCAATGACGATTGCAGAAGATTGTGCTGCGTGTAGAATTCCGTCGAAATCGACCTAAACTATCGGTAAACTCAACTACAGACATATGCAAGCTATCGTTTATCACGACAACAAAGACGTCAGACTCGAAGAGATCGCCGAGCCAAATCCGGGTCCCGGCGAGGTGAAGTTACGGATTACCGGAACGTCTATCTGCGCTACGGATATCGAAGAATGGCAGTACGGACCGTTATGGGTGCAGCACGGATCACCCAACGCGATGACCGGCAAGCAGACTCCACTTGTTCTGGGACACGAAACAGCGGGAACCGTCGCCGAGCTCGGAGACGGCGTCGATAACGTTGCGGTTGGCGATCGAGTAGCGATCAACACAGTTCTTACTTGCGAGACTTGTTTTTGGTGCATGAGAGGGCAGCAGGCCGTTTGTCCGAATATGGCAGTTGCGGGTTTCATGGCAGACGGCGGACTCGCTGAATTTATGGTCTGGCCTGCAGACAAATTAGTACCGATGCCCGACAGCATCTCGGATGCCGAAGGACCGCTCCTTGAGCCAGCGACAGTGGCGGTGCATGGTGTGCGTCGTTCAGGAGTTCGACCAGGAGACAATGTCGCCGTGCTCGGGTGCGGTACGGTCGGGTTGCTGACAGTTCAAGCGTTCAAGGCAGCTGGTGCACGAGTAATCGCCATCGACGTGCGAGAACAAAGTCTGACCCTTGCTAAAGAGCTTGGAGCTGATGAGACCGTTAGCTCCCGCGATGAATCTGCGGCGGCGGCTCAGTTATTGGAACTTACTGGTGGAATAGGTCCGGACATCGTTGTCGAAACCGCTGGAGCGAAGGAAACACCTCGCATGGCGATTGGGTGGACGCGCCGAGGCGGTACGACGCTGTTGCTAGGAATCTACTCAACCACCCCTGAGATCAATTTTAACAATGTGGTCGGACCTGAAATTACCATAATCGGATCAGTGGCTACATCACCAGGTGATCTCGAAGCTGCCGTCGAATTGGTTGGCAACGGCAGTATCAACGTGAAGCCGCTCATATCGGAGATTGTTCCGCTGAGTCGGGCTATGGAAGATGGGTTCCATAGAATGCTCGATCCGAACAAAGATATTTACCGAATCGTAATTCAGCCCGGATCGTAGAAAGGCTTCAACAGATTGCACTATCAAGACGAGCGAACGACCGGCTGTAGGGTTTCAGATTCTTGGACGTATCGGGGACTGAAGACCGTTGTTCTTGAGAACGAACTTGTGCGAATTACGGTGCTTGCGGACAAAGGATCTGACATCTACAGCTTCGTTCACAAGCCGACCGACACCGATTTCATGTGGAAGACGCCTTGGGGTGTTCGTGATCCCAGTAAGACCGTCCCGCCAACGGGAGACCCAAGTTCGATTTGGCTCGATTTCTACGAAGGTGGTTGGCAAACCGTGGTTCCGCATGGGGGATATTCAGATCAGGTTTACGGTGCCG
Source organism: Chloroflexota bacterium (assembly GCA_027618835.1). Classification (GTDB taxonomy): domain Bacteria; phylum Chloroflexota; class Dehalococcoidia; order Lucifugimonadales; family Lucifugimonadaceae; genus Lucifugimonas. The sequence goes on from JAQCHZ010000011.1 coordinate 63,879, forward strand.
ACTTCGGGATTCATGGTGATGTGAACTTGATTCCGTGGGACACCGTGATAGTAGAAGACACTCCTGAATCGGTAAGTGTACGATTCAGTGCCAAGAGCGTTCGCATGCCGATGAAAGTATCGAAGACACTCACGCTGGTTTCGGGTTCGCCAACACTGAAAGTAGAAGAATCGGTTACCAACGAGGGTGAAGAAGACCTTGATGTAGTTTGGTTAGAGCACATCGCCATTGGGCCACCAGTGCTTTCCGATAAATCTAGATTATTTGTTCCTGAATCTAGGCTGCTGAGCCATCCTGAAAGCATCGATCCGAATTCTAAGCTGGAACCTGATTTCACTGGCGATTGGCCTAACATGAACGCCAAAGACGGTTCTGTACTCGACTTCAGTCGTATTCCACCGAAAGAGGATCGTTCGCTCGACATGGCGTACATGACTGAGATGTCGGAGGGCTGGTACGCTCTGCTCAATGAAGAGACGAACATCGGCTGGGCGGTTAGCTATCCAGTTGAGACGTTTAAGTACCTCTGGTACTGGCGTAATTTTGGCGGCGGATATGGTTATCCGTGGTACGGAAGGTGCTACAACGCGGGCTTAGAACCCTGCACAAGCTTCGGAAATGGCGGTATAAAGCAAGCCCAAGAAAACGGAACTGCTTTGAATATCGGTGCTGGAGCGACGGTTTCGGTGACCATCACGGCAGGCCCTTTCACTGGCTCTGGAATAGTGAAAAGGGTGGATCCGGACGGTGCCGTGACATTTGAATAGACACGAAGGCGAGTCGCTAACATTGCGGTCGCCAGTATGACGACAAACTTATTTAGCGAAATACGAATCAGTACAGACAGGATCGACAATGCGTAAGCGAATGTTTGGTGACTCAGGGCTTGAAACTTCAGTTATCGGCTACGGCGGCTGGCCGATGGGTCGAGGAATGTACGGCGATTTCGACGACGATCAGGCTATTGCAGCAGCTCGAACATCGTACGAAAACGGAATCACTCTGTTCGACACCGCCGCTGTTTACGGTTGGGGATACGGTGAAACGCTAATGGGCAAAGCGCTCAAAGGCATCCGTGAGGACGTTGTTCTCGTCACTAAAGGCGCACGTGAATGGGTTCGAGATAACCCAGATCGTCGTGCGGCGACCGTTTCAGACTCAGACCCAAAACGTTTGCTGGCATCCATAGACGAAAGTCTTCAGCGTTTGCAGACCGACTACATCGACCTGTTTCTGATCCACTGGCCTGATCACGATCGTGCGTTTTCAGAACCTATGGAAGCTCTTGAACAGGCAAAGAAGGCTGGAAAAATCCGCCACACTGGAGTTTCCAACTTTTCGGTCGAAATGATGGCTGAAAGTCGAGAGACAAGTCCGATCATCACTAACCAGATCGGCTACCATATTTTCGACCGTCGACCTGAAGCCGACGTTATGCCTTTCGTGAAAAAGAACGGCATGGGAATCATGGCTTACGGATCACTTGCTCACGGTTTACTCACAGGCGCTTGGACCGCCGACACGACGTTCGGTGATGATGACTGGCGTCGCAGTGGAGCCAACTTCGGTATCAACTCTTGGGGACCTGAGAACCTATCCGCCAACGTCGCGGTAGTTGAGAAGTTGAAGGTCATCGCTGGGGATCACGGCAAGACGATTCCTCAGCTAGCAATTGCATGGGTGCTTGCGAACGACGCCGTTAGCGTTGCGCTCGCCGGTTCCGTAACTCCAGCTGAAGCGACCGAGAACCTTGGTGGCGACTGGGAGATGCCGGATGAAATCAGTAAAGAAATCGACACTCTTGTGCTTTCCGAAGGTTCAGGGGTCGGTACATCAGGCATGGAGATTGCGACTTAGCAAGGCGTTTCGCATTCATCCACAGTTACGACATCCATAACGCAAAACGAGCTATCGCATGATCATCGACACCCATTGCCATGCAGGCAAAAACTGGTTCCTCCCTATTGAATCTCTTGAGTTCGAAATGAACCGGTCGGGTGTCGATGGTGCGGTGCTTATTCAACACGGTGGCACCTACGACAACGACTACTTGTTCAAAGAAGCTGCGAAACGCGACGGTCGGTTCAAGGTGGTCGTAATGGTCGACCCGGCAGATCCCGATCCTCTCGGAACCCTCGAAAATTTGGCAGAGCAGGGCGCTGCTGGAGTGCGAATTGCGCCAGACGGTGCATTCAATGCGCTACCTGACGTGACGGATATCTGGCGCAAAGCAGGGTCTTTGGGCTTGGTGATCAGTTCGATTGGTGATGACAAACGGTTTGCTAGCGACAGCTTCAAGAAAATCATCGATGATTGCCCGAACACTCAGATTGTGATCGAGCACTTGGCAGGTGTCGGCATCACTGATGCTCCGTACACCGATTACAAATCGGCTCTTGAATGCGCCCAGCGCCCAAATACAACGATCAAGGTTCCGGGTCTAGGCGAAATTACTCCTCGACCTCCGGTTCTGTTGCCCGACTTCCGCTTCGACAATATTCCACCTCTATTCGAAATGGCATACGAAGCGTTCGGGGCTGATCGCATGATGTGGGGGAGCGACTATCCACCGAGTGCGGGTCGTGAGGGCTACGGGAATAGTCTCGAAGGTGTTCGTAGTCATCAGGCATTTGCCAAGGGCGACGACATCGACTGGGTTCTGGGCAAGACTGCTGCTCGAGTTTGGGGATTCTAGGTACTGGCTGACTTATCAGCCCATCACGAAGCTCCGACGAGTCTGGGTTCCGTGTGAGCGCCCATAACTCGGTACATCACGAACGGAATAATCGTTCAGTACTCGACTTGCCGACATCAACAAATTACACGGTTCACGGTCTTAGTGTTGGGGCAGGTTAGACAAACTCGATTAGAATTAGCTGCTCTGACTCGAAATTCGGCAGAGAAATCGCTCATAATTAACAGCACGATGACTTCTCAATTCGAGCCCGTTCGCCGGCTCCCCAATATGCAAGACATAGGTCCGACTGCACTGGCAGAGCGCGACGCTGCGATTACGACGTTGCGCGGAGTATTCGGTCTACGCGGTTACGACCGTTCCGAGACTCCGATCCTTGAGCAAACGGAACTGTACATTCGGAAATCTGGTGGAGCTCTGTCATCGAGACTCTACGGGTTCTTAGAGCCTGGCGGACTAGACGTAAGTCTACGGCCTGAATTTACTTCAGCAATTCTCCGGCAAATCGCTAACACGACTGCGAGCGACGGCCAGATTCGGCTCATGTACGACGGCCCTGTTTTCCGATATGCCAGGCCGGAAGATGAGGACGGCGACAAAACTCGGCAGTTCACACAACTCGGAGCTGAAATGATCGGTGCTCACGCGCCTTCAGCCGATGGTGAAGTTATCGCGATGGCCCTTGAAGGGCTTGAAGCGCTAGGTATTACTGGCGGCCGGGTAGTTGTCGGGCACGTTGGCGTTGTAGTCGATGCTCTATCGGAGTTCAATCTTTCGGAACGAGCCAAGTTATTTCTCATAAACAACATCGGCGAATTGAAGAACGGTGAAGTCGAAGAAGTGTCCAATAAGGCGACTGCGCTCGGATTTATTACCGAAGCGGTAGTCGACGATGCCCAAGCAGCGGCCGATCGGGAACGCATCGCTTCCACGATCGAGCAAGTTTTGGCTGAAGGGATGGGCGTGCAGTTCGGTAAGAACACCGGAGTACGAACCCCTGCAGAGATAGTTGCAAGACTCTCTCGCAAGATGTCGCAAGTCGAGAATCCTGTCGACTTCAAGAGAGCGTTGGATATGCTGGTGAATCTTTCGCAGGTCAGTGGTCCAGCTGTGAGTGCACTCCAACAAGGCGAAGCTGTTCTTTCTTCCGCTGGAGTTTCTGCCGACTTGATTTCAAATTTAGGCGAAGTTTTGGAGTCAGCTGAAATCGAGGGCGTTTCCAGCGATCGTTTGAACATCGATTTCGGAATGGCTCGAGGTATTGCCTACTACACGGGAATGCTATTTGACATTTATCTCGACGATGCTCACTCAGAAACGCTTGGCGGCGGAGGCCGATACGACGGGCTTACTCGGGCTCTCGGCTACGACCGCGACGTGCCTTCGCTCGGGTTCGCTTACAACCTTGAAGCGGTGATAGCTGCGATTGGGTCGACCGACAATGCTTCCGACGAGATCACTATGATTTCACCGGAAGCCGAAGGATCTATTGCTGAAGCAGTCGCTAAAGCTAAAGATCTTCGAGCAAACGGGCAGCGATCCGCTATCGAATTCCAAAGTTTGAATGATCCTAGTGAAGACCAGGTGACGTAATGAGTAATCTGCGTTTTGCCCTGCCATCTAGCGGAGCTTTATTCGACGGCACTTTAAAGCTGTTGGACGAGTGCGACTTATCAGTAAGACGCGCCAATTCCCGACGTTATACGGCAGACATTCCGTCATTGCAGGGAGTCGACGTCCTTTTTCAACGACAGTCCGATATTACAATCGAGATCGATGGCGGAAGTGCCGACATTGGCGTTGTAGGGCTCGACCGATACTACGAATCACGCCTCGAACTTGGCGACACAGTTCTGTTGCACGATGGACTCGGTTTCGGTGCGTCAAAGCTTGTAATTGCGGTTCCTGATGCGTGGCTCGATGTGACCAGCATGGCTGATCTTGCTGATATCGCTTTGGAGTTCAGAGCTAAGGGTCGGGATCTCCGGATCGCGTGCAAATATGAACGACTCGTGAAACGGTTCTTGAACGAGAACGACGTCAATTACGTTTCGATGGTTCACGTCTCAGGCGGGCTCGAAGCAGCTCCGGTCATGGGTTATGCGGATATCATTGCCGATATCACCGCAACAGGTACGACCCTACGTGAAAACGGTTTGCGTATTTTGGTCGACGGTATTGTGATCGAATCGCAATCTGTGATCGTTGGCAATGGTCATGCTTTGGCAAACGACCCTGAGAAACTTGCGCATGCTCGACAGATACTCGAAAAAATCGAGGCAAGCCAGCGTGCTCAAAAATACCAGCGGGTAACTGGTGATATTCAAGGCGAATCTGAAGACGAAGTTGCACGACAGGTAATGCGTCGTCCTGAGCTTGGTGGACTAGACGGCCCAACTATTTCGGCTGTGCACACTGGGAAGCAGAACAATTGGTTCACTGTTCAGGTTTTGGTGCGCAAATCCGACCTACCTGACGCTGTGAGCCACTTCCGTGATCTTGGTGGCATTGGTATCGCTGCGAACGACGTTCAGTATGTTTACCGAGAACGATGCGAGTCATACGACCGTCTCGTCGAAAATCTTAAACCGTTTAAAGAATCGGGGGAGTAGCTGTGAAACGAGTCATCGGTGCAGCCGCCGGAATCGACTACTTCAAGCGTGAACGAAATTTGCCAACCGAGGCAGTTTTGTCAGATGGTCGCGGATTATTCCCCGATAAAGTTTCTCCCATCGAATTTGCATCTCGGGTTATCGAAATCGTTCGCAATGAAGGCGATATCGGCCTTGCTCGCATAAATACGGCACTGGACGGCTCTTCCCCTGACACGTTTGAAGTCCCTCAGTCTGAGATCGACGAAGCATTTCAGAATCTCGATCCTGCTTCAATCAAAGCACTCGAACTTGCTGCCGAACGCGTACGAAAGTTCCAGAGCATGGGTCTTCCTAAAAGCTGGACTGATGGTGCAGGTAAATTCGGCGAACGAGTGACTCCTCTCGGTTCTGTCGCCGCTTATGTACCTGCTGGTACTGCTCCACTGGCATCGACCGTAATTATGACAGTTGTTCCCGCCAAGGTTGCGGGGGTCGAAGAGATAATCGTCGTTACTCCAGCTCCTGGCGATTCAATGCCTCACCCTGCAGTTTTGGCTGCAGCGAAAATTGCTGGTGCATCACGTGTTTTTAAACTCGGTGGCGCTCAGGCAATTGCGGCAATGGCTTACGGCACAGAAACTGTACCGTCGGTAGATCTTATTTGTGGACCAGGGAGCGCATGGGTAACGGCAGCGAAGAAACTTGTGTACGGCGATGTCGGGATCGACGGTCTATATGGTCCGACCGAAACTCTGGTTATCGCTGATGATTCAGCTGATCCTAGATTCACGGCTGCTGACTTGGTCGCTCAGGCCGAGCACGACACCGTTGCTATGCCGATTCTGGTTGCGCTCTCGGAAGAGATTCTCGACAAAACAGAAGCTGAGATAGAGCGCCAGCTTGAAAACCTTCCAAGAGAAAGTATCGCTAGATCCGCTTTCACGAATCGTGGCGTCGCAGTAGTAGTGGAAACCACGCTAGAGGCGATTGCCGTGGCGAACGCCGCTGCACCTGAGCACCTATGCATTCTCACTGCCGATGCTGACGATCTTGTAGACAAAGTGACAAGTGCTGGCGGATTATTCGTTGGCCAGTGGTCGGCGGAAGTTATGGCCGACTACGTTGCCGGACCATCTCACGTTATGCCAACCGCTGGGACGGCTAGGTTCTCGTCCGCACTATCGGTGCGAAATTTCGTTCGGGTCACGCCCGTTTTGACGTTCGATGATGATACTTTCTTGAAGTTGTCAAAAGATGCCGAACTTCTTGCCAAACTCGAAGGGTTGCATGGACACGCCACAGCATCGGAATATAGACGTCGTGACATCATCGGCGAATAACCGTCGAATACTTCAGAATCACACAAAATGTCACAACTCGAAAAACTCATGCGGCCGCACATGGCCAAGATCGCTACCTACCACGGTGCCGACCCGTCGGCTGAGCTCGCCCGCGAGGCCGGTATCAAGCCAGAAGACGTTATTCGCCTGAATGCTAACGAGAACCCTTACGGCGCCGACGACAAGGTCTCTGAGGCTCTGACGAAGCTTGATTTACACTTGTACCCAGACACGCAGCAGCGAAATTTGCGAGCTGGGTTGAGTGAGTACACAGGACAACCAGTTGAACGGATCATTGCGGGAGCTGGGGGCGATGAGATTATCGACTTGCTGATGCGATTGTTCGTTGAGCGTGGTCAAAAGGTGATCGATTGCGAGCCGACGTTCGGCATGTATGGATTTTCAGCTAGATTGGCTGATGCCGAAATTACTTCAGTGCCACGGAATGAAACTTGGGATATCGACACCTCAGCAATGCTGGAAGCTATCGACGATCAAACTCGAATCGTGTTCCTTGCATCACCGAACAACCCGACCGGGAATCTACTGACGGAGCCGGATGCGCGGGCGTTGCTCGAAACTGGGATCGTGGTATGTGTAGACGAGACATACTACGAGTTCGCACAAACCTCTCTTTCACACCTTCTAGAAGAATACGAAAATTTAGTAATTTTGCGTTCGTTTAGTAAATGGGCCGGAATTGCCGGTCTAAGAGTCGGTTATGCGATCGGTTCAGAAATCTTGATCGGTCACCTGATGGACATCAAGCAGCCGTACAACATCAACATAGCTGGCGAAGCTGCCGTGCTTGCCGCATTAAAACACCGCGATAAGTTGCTAAAACGTGCGGCCAGTCTTGTAGAGCAGCGCATTCGAATAGAAGAACTAATCGATGGCTTGGATGGTATTTCTTACTACCCGTCGAAGGGCAACTTTCTACTTTGCCGGTTCGAGCGTCGTACAGCTGAAGAAGCGTATGTAAGGCTCGCCAAGCATGGAATCTTCGTTCGTCGATTCCCGCAGAGTGTTCTCGATCACTCCTTGCGCATCAGCGCAGGTACTTCCGAGCAGACAGACCGGCTAATCGACGTACTCAGAAGCGTTGTTTAGTTCGTTAGCTGCCAGTTAGCATCGTTACTAGCGTTCAAACAACTCTGTGTTTGTGACGTACATTTGTGAGATCAAAGGTTCAGGCATGTCAGAAAAACAAGCTCGCGTAGCAACTATTGTTCGCGAGACTGGCGAAAGCAAAATCGCCGTTACGGTCAACCTAGATGGAACTGGCCAAGTTGAAGTCGATACTCCTATCGGTTTTTTGAAGCACATGCTGAGCCAAGTCGCTCGACACGGATTGATCGACCTAAAAGTGGAAGCCAATGGCGACCTCGAAACAGGGTCTCACCACACGGTTGAGGACACCGCTATTGTCCTTGGCAGAGCAATCGACCAAGCACTTGGTGACCGCAAGGGCATCGTGCGAATGGCAGATCGAACTTGTCCGTTGGACGAAGCGTTGACGCACGCAGTGATCGATCTATCGGGTCGCGGCTACGCAGTGATCGACATGGGGTCAGATAACAATGTCGGAGAGTTCCCAGCCGACATGGCTCGTCATTTCTTTGAAGCTATGGCTGTTGAAGGTCGATTCTGCTTGCACATTAGAGTGCTAGCAGGGCAGAACGAACACCACGTAATCGAGTCGTCGTTCAAAGCATTTGCGCGGGCGCTACGTGATGCTTCACGAATCGACGAACGTAACCCTGATGGGATCCCAAGCACTAAGGGCACGCTGACCGACTAAGACTGCGTGCGCACGAATTTGGTGAGCCTAAACAGCTTCCAGTTCGAAGGTGAACGTTTCGATAACCGGGTTGGCTAGCAGCTTCTCGCACATCGACTTTACGTCGGATTCCGCTACTACCTTATCGTTGCCTTCGATCTTTACTTCGAAGTACTTACCAGCCCGCAACGAGTCGACAGAATCGAAGCCCAAGCGACCCAGAGCGCGCGCGATCGTCAGACCCTGTGGGTCGTTGACCGTTGGCTTCAGCGATACATGAACCTTGGCGAGAAACATTTTTTGCTTTTAGGCTTTCTGTCGTTCGTTGATGACTGGTTTAGCTCTAGAGTTTTCTCTAAAAAGCCCTAGTACTGGTTCTGGTAGACCTGCTCAGGTGCTCGATCCTGGTATTCATTAATGAACTTGAGAATTTCTTCAACATCGACTTCATCAAGGTAAATGTGGTGACGCCATGCTGTGATCGCTATCTTGCTTGGCAATCCCGGGTAGGGACTCATGATGTACTGAGAAGGGTTTCGAGGCATTAAGTCGTCGAGCGCAGCCACGATTTCAGGGCATTCTTCTGCACAGTCGTAGTGAAAGCCAATTCCGCCGTGCTCAAGGTTGTGAATAAGAATCTCATCAGGAATCACTGCGTCATAACGTCCCCAGCGTGCCGGAGAAGGGATTCCTAGTGGCGTCGTTGCACCAGCCCAGTGTGCGCCGGAGGTTGCAGGTACCACCGAGTAACCCTCTGTGTTCGGTGTATTGCCTTCGATGTGACCACGACCGTCGTCGGGGTCGATTTCGATGTAGCCACCGGAATTAACGCCTCCGTTGTTGTTCTGTGCACCGAAATCCGCCGGTATAACAATCGCTGCGATGAACACGATAGCGAACAAGATTCCACCGAACATGAGCAATGAACGTTTTCGTCCCGCTCGTCCCTTGCTTCGGTTTCGACGTTCTTCACGAATTTGTCCCTTTGTCATGCCTCGTCGGCTTTCAGGACGGGTGGTTGCTTTGCGTTTTATGTCTGCCATGCGATCCCATTAGTCACACTAAATGTGTGTCAGTAATTTCAACAGCTATCTACAGTATCAGCGACTTGCCCGAGAGTCGCCGATAAGATTCGAGATATCTCGCCTGCGTTTGCTCAATAATCTCGTCGGGCAGTGTGGGCGGCGGCGGTTCTCGATTCCAATCGGTACCTAACAACCACTCCCGCAGGAACTGTTTGTCAAACGCTGGTGGGAAACTTCCCGATGACCAGTCGTTGACATCCCAGTATCGGCTCGAATCTGGCGTAAGCACCTCATCGATTATCGTGAGTTCACCGTCCACAAATCCGAACTCGAATTTTGTATCTACCAGGATCATCCCTCGTTCGCCTGCGTAGTCATGAGCCGCCTGGAAAACCTCCAGACTTTTCTCTTCCAGAACGCGGTGCATTTCATCGCCGACGAGATTTTTCGCCTCTTTATTTGTCAAAGGCATGTCATGCCCTGAAGCCGCCTTCGTGGAAGGCGTGAAGACTGGTTCAGAAAAACGTTCGGTTGCTTTCATTCCCGGCGGGAGAAGTTGCCCGTTCATCGTACCTGATTCTTCATATTCTGCCCACGCCGAGCCCGCGATGTAGTTCCGAACGACGCATTCGATATCTAGTCGTTCAGCTTTTTTAATTACCATCGATCTACGTGCGATCTCAGGCGACAGATCTATTAAGGCACCAGTGATTTCAACATTCGCCATCGCTGATTCGTCACTGACGGTGGCGATAACGTGGTTGGGGATTACGTGCCCAATGATGTCGAACCAAAACGACGACATCTGGGTGAGGATTATGCCTTTGCCTGGAATCGGCTGATCCATGACGACATCAAACGCCGAGATGCGATCGGATGCGACCATCAACAGACGATCGTCGCCGATATCGTAGGTGTCGCGAACCTTGCCGCGATAAAGAAGACCTGGCAGGTTTGTTTCGAAAATGGCGTCAGTCAATTGCAACCTCCGAGATGCCCACTCGGCCGTAAATGTGATCTACATGGCCAAGATAGAACTCGTAGTCGAACAGATCGTCGAGCGCCTCACCGGATACTTTTTCTGTAACCACTGGGTCGGTCTTAATGAGTTCTCTAAAGTCGAGTTCTTCATCCCACGATTTCATCGAATTGCGTTGGACAGCGTCATAAGCATCATCGCGATCGACCCCGTGTTCGACTAGCAGCAGCATGACTCTTGGTGAGAAGACGAGGCCTCGTGTTGATTCGAGATTTTGCATCATTCGATCTTCATGCACGACCATGTCGGTGATGATGCCAGTCATCAAACTCATGATGTAGTCGAGTCCGAGGGAGGCATCAGGAAGGATCATGCGTTCTGCAGATGAGTGCGATATATCACGTTCGTGCCACAGAGCGACGTTTTCGAGCGCAGTGATCGAATGACCTCTAATGAGTCGCGCAAGCCCGCAAATGCGTTCTGATAGCTCAGGGTTGCGTTTGTGTGGCATCGACGACGAACCCTTGGTTACGTAACCGGGCTTGCCGAACGGTTCTTCAACTTCCCTGACCTCAGTGCGCTGAAGTCCACGAATTTCCGTAGCCATTTTCTCCAGTGTTGCAGCGATCAGTGCTAGAACTTGCACGTACTCGGCATGTCGATCTCGTTGGATCACTTGGTTCGATATTTCAGCAGGGGAGAGATTCAGTTGCTCGCAAACGGATTCTTCGATCACAGGAGGTACCGAAGCAAACGTTCCTACCGGGCCGGAAAGCATTCCGACAGCGACTCGCTCACGTGCTCCTACCAGTCGTTTTCGGTTTCGTTTCATTTCGGCGAACCACAAGGCGAGTTTCATTCCGAAGCTCATTGGTTCGGCATGAATACCGTGGGAACGACCAATGCAAGGCGTGTTCTTGTATTTAATCGCTTGGACTCGGAGCGCATTGAGTAGTTCTACAACGCCTCTATCCAACAAATCACACGACTGTGTCAATTGCATGCTGAGAGCGGTGTCTTTTACGTCGTTGGATGTTAGACCGTGGTGCACCCAGCGCTTTTCTTCACCAAGGCTTTCGCCAACAGCACGTGTGAACGAAACGATGTCGTGCTTGGTCTCGTCGAACCAGCGATCGTATGCGCTACGATTGAACTTGGCGTTACGAATCTTTGCCATATCTTCAGCTGGGACGACACCTTGGTCAGTCCATGCTTGAGATGCTGCAATTTCAACCTGAAGCCAAAGATCGAAGGCATTGTCTTCCGACCATATGGCGTTCATTTCAGGTCGCGAATATCGTGGGATCACTGTCTATTGAGCTCCGTTTGCTGACGTCTTGTTCTCGACGTAACTTAGTACCGGTCCAAAATCGTCACCGAATTCCGTAACTGGAATTTTGTTTTCTTTGCAATATGTGAGTAGTCGACCGCGGGCGAAGATCTTATCGGCGGCGTTTGCGGCAGCACATTCGTCTGCCCCGGTTCCATCGCCAATGAATATTACTTCGCTGTAGGCGACTTCATTTCTTAAATCGTTGATTACCTTGCATTTGCAGGTAACCCAATCGCCTTCACAGGCATCGCCGGCAGAAGGGTAATCGTATCGAAATGGCGGTGGGCATGTCGGATCGGAAACTACAATTCCACTGTGAATATTGAGTTGGTCAAGATTGGCTCGACCTAGTACTGGTTTGATATAGAAATCAAGTCCGGCCGAGGCTACGGCCGCTGATCCGCCGGTTTTTCGAACTTGTTCACATAGCTCATGAGCTAGCGGACGAATTTTTGCTCCATCGGCTGCCCTTTGTGACATCTCGGCTGGTGTTTGACTAACGCTGTCGAACACCTCTTCTTGATACAAGCGGAGTGATGTCGTGGCTGACTGAAATCTCTCACGAGCTATATAGAGCTTCGACTCTGAAATGTAGCCGTTGAACATCATTCCGCCAACAAACGAAGTTGCGAGAGAGCCGTCGAAATCGAATACAACGCTGATCGTGGTCAAAGCTAGTCCTGAACCGCACGTTCGGCAATATCACGTCGATATTGCATGCCTTCAAATGAGATTTGTTCGATGCCAAAGTAAGCGGACGTTCGAGCATCTTTGATGGTGGTGCCGGAGGAGGACACGCCGAGCACACGGCCACCCGAAGTTAGAAGCGCCCCGTTATCGTCAACGGAAGTTCCAGCGTGGAATACGACTCCGTGCTCGGTTGCTTCGTCGATTCCCAAGATTTCAAATCCTGTCGGATAAGAGCCGGGGTAGCCACCCGACACTGCGACTACGAAGGTGTGAGGTTCGCTCGACCAAATAACTTCTTCTTCTGCAAGGCGGTTTTCAGCGACAGCAAGACAGATTTCCAGAAAGTCAGAATCGAGCATCGGCATTAATATCTGAGTTTCAGGATCGCCAAATCGACAGTTGAATTCGACTACTTTAGGACCAGATTCGGTAATCATTAGTCCTGCGTAAATCACCCCGGAGAAAGAACTGTTCTCGGCAACCAACGCCTTTGCAATCGGTTCGAGAATTTCGCTACGTACTCGTGCGGCTAACTCAGCGTTCCAGAATTCGGGAGGTCCGTATGCGCCCATTCCGCCTGTGTTGAGGCCTACATCGCCTTCACCGACTCGTTTGTAGTCACATATGGCAATCTCGGCAGAGACGTGCTCACCGTCGACGAATGCAAATATGCTGGCTTCGGGACCGGTCATACGTTCTGCAAGCAAAATACTTGAAGACGACTTACCGAACGCTCCATTATCGAGCATTCCGACGATCGCACTAGCGAGATCATCGTCGGTTTCAGGCAAAATCACGCCCTTACCCGCTGCAAGTCCGTCGGCTTTAACGACCAATGAGCCGGCAGATTTCGAACGGCAATATTCCATTGCTGCCCCAGAGTTGTTGAACGCCACGGACTCGGCAGTTGGGATGCCATATTTGGTCATCAGCTCGTCTGACCAGATCTTCGAACCTTCTATCCGAGCTGCAGCGGCCGATGGACCAAACGTTGTGATTCCTGCGGATCTTAGTTGATCGCATAATCCATCTACGATCGGTTGGTCGGGAGCTACGACAACCAGATCAACGTTCTCATTTTTTGCAAATTTCACGATGTCGGCGTGGTCATCGACACAAATATTTACGTTCGTGCCGACTTCAGCTGTTCCGGCATTGCCGGGTGCAATCAATAACTCGGTAATTTTTGAGCTCTGCGCGAGTTTCCACGCCATTGCGTGTTCACGCCCACCTGATCCAATTAGTAGAACTTTCAATCGTGCGTGCCTCATCTTGGGTCTATTTTTGACCCGACTCGGGAATCCAACTCAAACGAGGCGAACTACTCCCACTCGATAGTTCCAGGCGGTTTGCTTGTGATGTCGAGCACGACTCGGTTTACTTCGTCCACTTCGTTGACGATTCGGTTCGAAATTCGAGCAAGGGTGTCGTAGGGGAGTCGCGCCCAGTCGGCTGTCATAGCGTCATCACTAGTAACAGCCCGGATAGCCACAACGTATTGATATGTTCGCTGATCTCCCATCACTCCGACAGTCTTAGTGTTGGTCAAAACCGCAAAGGATTGCCAGAGTTTGTCGTAGAGACCGTCGTTTTTGATTTCATCAATCACGATCCAGTCGACATTTCGCAATATTTCAAGCTTTTCGGGGGTGACTTCGCCCATGATCCGGATTGCGAGTCCGGGTCCAGGGAACGGTTGGCGATTCACGCTTTGCGGCGTGAGCCCAAGTTCTGCTCCGGCCTTGCGAACTTCATCCTTGAACATGTATCGCAGTGGCTCAACCAACTTGAGATCCATGTGCTCGGGTAGCCCACCTACGTTGTGATGGGTTTTGATCTTGTGAGACGCCTTTGAATCGGCACTGGTGCTCTCGATAACGTCGGGGTAGAGCGTGCCTTGCGCTAGATAGTCGACTTCGCCGATGTCGATGGCTACTTCTTCGAAGATCTTAATGAATTCGGCACCGATACATTTTCGTTTTACTTCGGGATCGGTTACGTCTTTCAGGGCGTGCAAGAATCGCTCTGTGCCATCGACGAAAATCAAGTTAACGCCGAGTTGGCTTGCGAATACGTTTTGAACTCGGTCGGCTTCGCCTTTTCGCATGAGACCGTTGTCGACGAAAATACAGGTGAGTCGATCACCGATGGCTCGGTGAATGAGTGCGGCAGCAACGGTGGAGTCGACTCCACCGGAGAGCGCGCAGATGACCTTGCCATCGCCCACTTGTTCTTTAATCCTCGCGACAGCGTCATTTACGAAGTTGGCTGGGGTCCAATCTCCCGGGGCTCCACAAACTCCGAACACGAAGTTGCGAAGGATTTCCGAGCCTTGTGGTGTGTGGGCAACTTCGGGGTGGAACTGGATTCCAAAGTAAGTTCCATTTTCGTTACCCATTACCGCAAGAGGAGAATTCTCTGTGTACGCCATGGATTTGAATCCTGGCGGAAGCTCTTCGATTTTATCGCCGTGACTCATCCACACCGGGACTTCGTTTTCGAGACCATCGAACAAAATGTTGTCCTGACCGTCTTTGTGTAGGACAGCGTGTCCGTACTCTCGTTCCGTACCTCGGGCTACAGTTCCACCAAGCTGGTGTGCGATGAGCTGCATTCCGTAGCAAATGCCTAGGATTGGCACGCCAGCGTCGTATACCCATGTCGGAGCCATGGGAGCGTCATCTTCGTACACACTGTTGGGTCCGCCTGAGAGGATGATTCCGACGACGTCTTGGTCCTCAAGGATTTCAGGGCCAGCGTCATGGGGAACCAGTTCACAGTAGGTGTTGGCTTCCCTAACGCGTCGTGCGATCAATCGAGAGTACTGCGATCCGAAGTCAAGGATGACAATCGTCTTCATTCTCTCGTCGATCGATGAATTGCTGCCTTGCGCACGGTCGGCTTGAGCAATCTCTAGATACGTACCAACTTCAATGTCGTCTGATGTAGATACTCGACTGGACGAATCGTCATTTGGTGGGTTTTCGATCATGGCGTGGATCCCCGCTCGCAGTGACAAAACAGGTTAGCGAAATGCCATTCGGGACAACCGCTACGCCTCATTATCGAGCCGTGTGATCGCGTCCGTGTAAACCTGATAAATAAATTTACATCTCCCCGTCGTTAGAGTCACGGTTAAATTTGGAATATTTCTCACGGATCATGTCGCGTTCACTCGTGTCTTAGATCGATAAGATTAAACAATGCTGATTTCAATCGATGATTCAGGGCTTGAGAGAGCCGTACAGGCGATCAAAAATGGAGACCTTATTGCGTTTCCAACAGACACATTTTTCGCTCTTGGTGCAGACGGATCAAATCCAAAAGCCGTTGAAAGCGTGTTCGCTACGAAGGGTCGAAATCCCGGAACACCTGTGCCTCTATTAGTTAGTGATTCTAAGATGGCGGAATCGCTTTGCACTAAATTTCCAGAGCCACTGCGAAAATTGGCCGATCATTTCTGGCCAGGGGCATTAACGATTGTGTTACCGGCATCCGATGGCGTGCCTGCTGTTGTTACCGCAAATACAGGAACAGTCGGGGTGCGGGTTCCAGATCACAGTATTGCTAGAAGGATAATTGAACTTTCAGGAGTTCCTATCACTGGAACCAGTTGTAATCTCACTGGAAGAGACCCTGTGAAGGATGCGATTTTTGTCGAACAAATATTCGGCGATATGATCGCAGGCTGTGTAGACGCCCCATGTGGCGTTAGTACGGCGCCAAGCACCGTGGTTTCATACGTTAACGGCAAGATAGATCTGTTACGTACAGGTGCTATCGATGCTGAATCTATTCAGAATATTGTTGGTGATATCGTCGCCAGCTAACTGCTCTCGGTTACTCTTGTTTGGCTCTTGTTTCATTTGATAGCCGCACAGTCAGATAATTCTGGCTAACTCGGCACGCACTTTTCGGAGAACTTGATTGTCTTTCACGGGAACACTCCCAGGACTCACCGCTGACGATTCAGACCGGTTTGAGACCGCCCTTAAAAAGTTTGTCGGTGCACGCGAGCTTCCGCTTTACAAGATGATGGCCTATCACTTGGGCTGGGTTGATCAGAATGGCGAGCCCGAGCCGGCGGTTGTCCAAGATCGATCGCATGGGCATCTCGTATTGAGCACTGCAAAGGCAGTTGGCGCTGATAACGCTTCGGCCATGCCTTACGCAGTTTCGGTCGAGATGCTGTACAACTTCCTGCTTGTTCACGAAGACGTGCAGAACGCCAATACCGAGCGCAACATGCGACCAACGATCTGGTGGGCATGGGGTCCGGCTCAGGCAATCAACGCTGGTGACGGGATACACGCTATGGCGCGGATGTCTCTATTCGAACAGCGAAATGCCAGCGGCCACGCGGCTGATCCTCGATATATCTCAATGGCTTTGGAATCGCTCGACAATGCGACGCTTGATGTTTGCGAAGGCGAATATTTGGACATTTCGTATCAAGAGCGAGCTGCCGTTAGCGTGGCGGAAATCGTTACGGTCGCCCGAAAGCATGGTGCTCTATACGGTGTTTCAGCCAAGCTAGGTGGCATCGCTGCTGCTGCCGATGACGGAGTAATAGACGCTTTATATAAGTTCGGAAGCGCACTCGGCACTGCTCAGAACCTGAACATCGATCTTCAAGCACAATGGCCTGCCGAAGGCACAGAGCGTACCGAGGTTCAACGTGGTCGGCTGCAATCGAAGAAGAAGTCGATTGCAACTGCGCACGCTATCGAGAATGGCACTCCCACAACACGTCGTCGACTTGGCGAGATATTCATGAAACGTGTTTTGGATCCTGCTGATTTGGACGAAGTGACAATCATCCTCGCTGAAACGGAGAGCCGAGCGTTCGCTGAGGGCAAGATCGCTGAGCTGGCTGACGAAGCGCTGGACGCTTTAAACGGGGCTGGTTTGTCGGCTGAACAACAGCAGTTGCTTGCCGAAAGTGCCAAATTGATCGTTGGAATGTAGTAAAGATTATTCTTTTGATGCACAAACGATCAATTCAAGGTTTAGACGTGAACGGCAAGACCGTACTCGTACGGGTCGATTTCAACGTTCCGACGCGGAACGGTGCCATATCGGACGACTCTCGAATTCGAGCGGCACTTCCGACATTGAATCTGTTACGAGAGGGCGGAGCGACAGTGGTCGTCTGCTCGCACTTCGGTCGACCGAAGGGTCAAGTAGTCGAAGACATGCGACTCGGGATCGTCAGAGAACGGTTGGCAGAATTGCTAGGTGCTCCAGTCGCTGACGCCGCCGGACCGAATGGTGGTCGTCCAGCGAGCGTGATCTCGGGACTCAGTTCGGGTGAATTCGCTTTGTTGGAGAATTTGAGGTTCGAGACAGGCGAAGAAACAAACGACGAAGACTTTTCTAAACACCTCGCGTCACTCGCCGATCTGTACGTAAACGATGCGTTCGGTGCGGCACACCGTGCGCATGCATCTACGGCAGGGGTGGCTGCCCATTTGCCCGCGTACGCGGGGTTGTTGATGGAAAGGGAACTGGAGATGCTCGGGCGATCGTTAGAGGTCTCAACTGGAGCCACGATTGCGATCGTGGGTGGCGCAAAAGTCGCCGACAAGATTCAAGTTCTTCGGCATCTATCCGCAAAAGTCGACACGATACTTGTGGGTGGTGGCATGGTCGCTGCTTTCTATGTAGCGCAGGGTCGATCTGGTGGTGCGGTTGATGTAAGCGGTGAGGATAAATCTGCTGCACAAGGGCTGCTCGAAACTGGCGGGGCGTACGTAGTTCTCCCGGCCGATGTGATTACTGCGCCTGAATTCAATGAGAACTCACCAGCAACCGTATACGACTCAACTGAAGTGCCTCTCGATGGACTGATTCTTGATATCGGACCGCGATCTGCCGCAGAATATGCTCGGATCATCGGCATCGCCGACACGATTATTTGGAATGGTCCGATGGGCGTGTTCGAATGGCCCGAATTCGCCAAAGGTTCGGTCGCTGTCGCAAACGCCGTTGCCGACAACAAAAAGGCGACTTCCGTGATTGGTGGTGGATCTACCGCCGAAATTGTCGGCTCACTGGGACTCGTCGACAAGATCACCCACGTATCCACCGGTGGCGGTGCGGCGCTCGAATTTCTCGAAGGCAAGATTCTGCCTGGCGTTGCGGCGCTCGATGACGCTTAATATTCTTATCTGTTTACTAACGAGTTACGCAGGACCAATTGAATGACTGATCGAACGCCGGTGATTGCCGGAAACTGGAAGATGAACACCGATGTAGAGTCGGGGATCAAGCTGGTCGAAGAAATTCTTGCACTGAGCGACACGGCTCAGGGTGTCGAAAAGATTGTGTGCCCGCCGTTCATATCACTCACTAGCATTTCTCAGTCTTTGGCCGGTACTTCGATTCAGGTCGGCGCCCAAAATGTTAGCGCTAACATAAACGGCGCATTTACAGGCGAAGTTTCTACTTCCATGCTGAATGATTTAGTCAGCCATGTGATCGTGGGACACTCTGAGAGGCGCGCTATGAACGGTGAGACATCGGCTGATGTCGCCGCCAAGGCAATTGCAGCCGTTGACGCTGGACTCGTAGCGATTCTTTGTATTGGGGAAGATCTCGGCGTTCGAAAATCAGGCAGGGCCGCCGAATTCGTATCGGCACAACTTGAAGAGAGTCTTGCAGGATTTTCACAGTGGGATTCTTTGATCGTCGCGTATGAGCCAGTCTGGGCTATTGGCACCGGCGAAGCTGCCACATCGGATCAAGCTCAGGAGATGACTGCCGTGTGTCGTGATGTTGTACGAAAACTTTCACCTCAGGCTGCCGATTCAGTTCGAGTTTTGTACGGTGGAAGTGTGAATTCGGGTAATGTCACCGAGTTACTGGCTCAGCCTGACATCGACGGTGCGCTCGTTGGCGGTGCAAGCTTAAAAGCCGACGAGTTCTCAAAGTTGATATTAGCGGCTAGCTCAAACTAATTTGTCGGCGGGTTCCGCTTGATCCACCAAACATCATCATCAAAACCGAAGCTGGTAGCTGTTATCGGCGCAACGGCGACTGGTAAGACCACGGTTGGCGTCGAACTAGCGCTTCGGCTCGATGGCGAGGTAGTGAACGTTGATTCCAGACTCTTCTATAGAACAATGGATGTTCCAACTGCCAAGCCAAGCAGCGAAGAAACCAAAGGCGTGCCTCACCATTTGATCGACATCCTCGATCCTGATGAGCATTTCAGCCTTGGGGAGTATTTGCGGACTGCAAGATCGGTAATTTCATGCGTTACTAGTCGAGGTAAGTTGCCGATATTAGTTGGCGGATCGGGTCAATATATATGGGCGATCATTGAGGGTTGGGAAGTTCCTGAAATCGAGCCGAACGTAGAGTTACGGACCGAACTAGAATCAAGGCTGGGCACAGATGGCATTGAATCTTTAGCGCAACAGCTGAACGACACTGCGCCTGAAGTCGCCAAAGTTACTGATCTGAAGAATCCACGACGGGTGATTCGAGCAATAGAACGTGCCGTTAGTGACTCAGGTGAAAGCGTCTCGAATCGTTCAAAAGCTAATGAACCACCGTTTGACCATTTCATTGTTGGATTGAACGTCGAGCGATCAGTTCTTCACACTCGCGTTGTTGATCGCCTAGCTGCTATGAAGGCATCGGGATGGGTAGCGGAAGTCGAAGGATTACTCGCAAGCGGCTATTCAGACAAAACTAGAGCCTTGAGTGGGATTGGTTATCGGCAGATGATCGACCATTTGGAAGGGCGACATGATCTGGAAGAAGCAGTAAGACTTACCGCTGTGGCCACGAATCGTCTGATTCGACAGCAGAGCAATTGGTTTAAACAAGACGACGCTCGAATCAACTGGTTCGATATGACAGATGATGCACAAGAGACCGCAAAATCGGTTCTCACCTCAGTGAGTAACTGGCATGACAACAAGTGAGTACTACGCGCGTTTCTCTATAGTGACACCCAAAACACAACACTAATTAACATCTGAGATATCAAATTCGCAGTTTGGCTTGATCGACCATAGAATCAGTTGACTGTTCAGACAATATGCTCGCAATCTTCAGGAGAGACAATGACCGTCGAGTTCGCAAAGTTACATGGCGCTGGCAATGACTACATCGCCATCGATGGTCGCGGGATTGATCGCGACTGGGGCGCTCTATCGAAAGAAATGAGCCTCCTCGCTTTTGGCGTGGGATCCGATGGAATCGTTCTCGTACAGGACTCCGAAGTCGCGCAGATCAGGATGCGGGTCTACAACCCGGACGGCTCCGAAGCAGAGATGAGCGGAAACGGCATTCGACTGTTCTCGAAGTTCGTCATCGATCGAAAAATTGCACTCCCGCCCGAAGACGGCATGACTGTCGAAACGGGCGGTGGAGTGCGAACCGTTTGGCCAACTATGGAAGGCGACAAGATGATCGCTGCCAAAGTGGCAATGGGTGTACCGACGTTCGTTCCTTCTGAAATCCCGGTGGATACCACACAAATTGGCGATCTCGATATCATCAAAAATTTCCCAATTCAAGCAGGTGATCGTGAACTTGAAGTTACTTGCCTTGCTGTTGGGAACCCGCACGCAGTTGTGGTGATGGAAGAATCTGTTGAAGACTTTCCGCTGGTTGCAGTTGGTCCATTTGTTGAGAGTCACAAATTGTTTCCAAACAGAATCAATTTCGAAATTGTGAACGTAATCAGCCGCTCGAAGATTCGGGCTCGAATTTTTGAACGTGGCGCCGGCGAAACGATGTCGTCTGGCACAGGGTCGACCGCGTCAGCTGCGGCGGCGCGAGCGCACGGGCTGGTAGACGACGCAGTAGATGTAATTGTCGATGGCGGAGTTTTACAAATTTCTTGGGACGAAAAGGGTGAGGCGTTCCTCGAAGGCCCTGCAGTCGAAGTTTTCACGGGCGTTTGGCCCGACTAACTCGGTTATTTCTTCGCACCAATAATCTGCCGAACAAGTCGCATTAGGTCTAATCTCTCGTTTACGATTGATTTGCCTTTAAGACCGTGAACGTCATACTCCTTAAATAGAACTATTAGCACAAAGAGCAACGGAACAATTCGAATGAAATTTGCTGAACGCGTTGAAAATCTCCCTCCTTATCTTTTCGTGGGCATTTCCCGAGCGATAGCAGCCAAGAAGGCGCAGGGCATCGAAGTAATTTCGTTCGGTATCGGCGATCCTGATATGCAGACTCCAGACCCAGTTCTGGATGCTCTGGTAGCTGGGTCGAAGAAGGCTGCGAACCACAAATATCCCGAGAGTGAAGGACTTCCCGAGTTCCGAGCTCGAGTAGCAAAGTTCTACGACGATCGGTTTGGCGTGAAGCTCGATCCTGCGACCGAAGTGATCAACCTAATCGGCGCTAAAGAGGGCATTGCCCACGCTCCGATGTGTTTCATTGACCCTGGCGACATTTCCATTAGTCCCGACCCTGCATACCCGGTTTACGAGATCGGCACGATGTTCGCAGGTGGCACGACGCACTTTGTGACCCTCAAGGAAGAAAACGGCTATCTGATCGACTTTACTGATATTCCGACCGACGTTGCGAAGAAGGCAAAGACTCTCTGGATTAACTACCCAAACAATCCAACTGGTGCGGTAGCTCCTCTTAGCTTCTTCGAAGAAGCCGTGAAGTACTGCACAGAGTTCGATATCGCTTTGCTTCACGACGCAGCCTACACAGAAGTCACGTACGACGGGTACGTAGCACCGAGTGTGTTGCAAGCAGATGGAGCGATGGACATCGCCATGGAGTTCCACTCACTATCCAAAACGGCCAACATGACTGGTTGGCGTGTTGGCTTTGCTTCCGGTAACCCTGACATGGTTAATGCGCTAATGCGGGTGAAGTCGAATATCGACTCCGGCTTGTCGCAGGCGAATCAGGAGATGGGTATTGCTGCGCTGGATCTGCCGTCCGAATGGCTAGACAACAATAACGAGGTATATCGAAAGCGCCGCGACAAGGTAGTCTCGGTATTGAACGAGATTGGTGTGCCGGCTGTTGCTCCAAAGGGAGCGCTATACATCTGGACTCCGATTCCAGAGGGTTACACTTCAGCCGAGTTCGCTCAGAAGCTGCTGGACGAAGTAAACGTCGTAGTGACCCCGGGTAATGGATACGGCCCAGGTGGTGAGGGATACATCAGACTTTCGCTGACGATCCCTGATGATCAGATCGATGAAGGACTTCGTAGGTTGGCCCAGCTTCGAGTCAACTCTTAGCTCGGTATTAGCCGGGAGCAAAATCGCCTTTATGGCAAAAAAACGCACACATTCCACAGGTCCATTTCGAGAAAAAGCGATTCTGGTGGGAGTCAGCGTGCGCAGCGAGGGTGATTACTGGGCCCTCGACGACTCACTTGCTGAACTTTCCGAGTTGGCACGCGCTGCCGGGGCGAATCCAATCGATCGTGTGACACAGACGATGAACAAGCCGTCGCGCACGTACATCGGCAAAGGGAAGATCGAAGAACTTCAGCACAAGGTGAAGCACACGGATGTCGACGTCGTAATTTTCGACGACGAGTTATCTCCCACCCAGCAGAAGTTATTGGAAGACAAGCTCGGGGTCAAGGTAATCGATCGAACCGCTCTGATTATCGATGTGTTTGCTCAGCGCGCTCGTTCTCGTGAAGGTCGATTGCAAATCGAACTTGCGCAGACCGAATATTTGCTGCCACGACTTGCCGGCCAGTGGTCTCACTTGGAACGTCTTGGTGGTGGAGTTGGCACGAGAGGTCCTGGTGAAACCCAGATTGAAACCGACCGACGTCTGGTTCGTCGTAAGTTGTCACGGGTGAAAAAAGATATTGCTCAGGTTGCTTCTCAGCGACATCAGCAGCGGTTGCAACGGACGGGTGGTGACGCGAAGATAGTTTCGTTGGTTGGGTACACGAATGCTGGTAAGTCGGCGCTGTTTAATACGATTACATCGTCCGGTGTGATCGAGCGCAATCAATTGTTCTCGACGTTGGATACAACAACGAGGCGTCTATATCTTCCTTCTGGAACTTCGGCGACTTTGAGCGACACTGTCGGATTTGTCCACAAACTTCCCCCGATTCTGGTGGCAGCATTTCGGGCGACTTTAGAAGAGGCATTAGAAGCTGACTTGCTGATTCAAGTCGTCGATATTTCAAGCCCGTACGCAGCGGAGCAAGCCCAGGTCGTAACGGACCAGCTTACTGACATGGGAATCCAAGACACCCCACGGATACTGGTTCTGAACAAGCTCGATTTGGTAGCGGGATCAGCCGAAGAACCTCTCAGTTTGAGTGTGCTTGATCAGGTCGACGTTTCTCAATTCTCACGAGTTGTAACCACATCAGCCACAAAAGGCTGGGGGCTTGTTGACCTACGAAATGCCATCGAGGCTCAAGTCGGGGTTATTCAGGTAGAAGAAGAAACCTAAGACGCAGCAGATCTGGTTGATAACGAAGTTTAATTTTCGGTTAGCGAAGCGAGTGGGGCAGGTCAGGCCTACTGCAATACCATGTCGCACTATCCTAGTTATGTAAAGTAAACAGAGCGTTTAATCGTGATTCAACCCTTGCCTGCCGCTTTACCACTGACTGATTTACGTGCACAACCGTACATCGAAGATTGCAGCATGGGCGTATCCTCGTCTAGATAGTTAGCTCATACAACAGACAGTGCTCCACCTTGCTCGTCTGTCCAACTTCCGCTCCGGTGTGTCCGGAGTCCTGTCCAACCGGCATCACAAACAAAATGAAATTCTCGTCAATACGATCATATTCGATTCGTCTCGTCATTCTGCTAGTTGTAGCTACCACAGCATTGTTTATTGCAGCTGGTTGCAGTAGTTCTGATGAAGAAAGCCCTGCATCTAGGAATGACGGCCCGGTCATCCTCGCAGACGGGACGCAAGCGACCCAGACGCCTCAACCTTTAGCTGGCGAGCCTGCTGCGGTTCCTGACGGTCTCCAAATCGTTTGGGAGACCTACTCGATTCTCGTACGCGAGTATGTGATTCGAGAGAAAATCGATCCGAACGTACTTGCCGAGGCTGCCGTCATCGGCATGCTTGATGCTCTGGACGACCGTTACACGGCTTATATCCCGCCATCAACGTTCAAGATCGACCAAGATGGTTTCCAGGGAAACTTTGGTGGCATTGGCGCACAGGTCGAGGCATCGCCTGACCGAAACGGCGTAATCATTACGAAGCCGCTGCCAAACACTCCGGCTGAGAAAGCTGGCATCAAGGCTGGTGACCGAATTCTGGCTGTCGACGGTGAAGATGCTCTTGGATGGAGCGTTCTCGAGGCTGTAAACAAAATCCGTGGCGAAAAAGGCACGGATGTTGTGCTCACAGTCGAGCATATTGGAAGCTTAGACCCAGTTGACATAACAATTACACGCGACACGATCGACGATCCTAGCGTAACCGTTATGGAAGTTGCTGATACTGATTACGGACGTATCCGGATTGCACAGTTCACTGCAGAAACTCCCAAAGAAGTTCGCGAAGGCGTTCAGCAGCTAATCGATGACGGTGCCAAAGGCATCATTCTCGACTTGAGAGGCAACCCAGGTGGCCTACTGTCGTCCACAGTGAACGTCGCTTCCGAATTCTTGACTGAGGGTCTGGTGACTTATGAAGTCGATTCACGTGGTGAACGGGAAGATTGGGAAGTCAAAAAAGGCGGACATTTCCCAGATATTCCACTTGTGACATTGGTCGACAATTTCTCGGCTAGTGGATCTGAAGTTCTCACTGGCGCACTGCAAGACCACGGTCGTACGGTTGCCATCGGAACTAACACGTACGGCAAAGGCAGTGTGAACCTACTACGCGGGCTCTCAAACGGTGGTGGCGTGTACCTGACGACCGGTCGTTGGTTCACCCCGAACGGTCGGGTGATCGAAGAGATTGGAATTGATCCTGACGTCGTGGTTGAATGGGATCAAGAAGCCGGATCGGGTCTTAACTCGCAAACGGCTGAAGGCGGCGACCCTCAGATCCAGGCTGCTATCAAGCAGCTCGACTTCCAGTTGGGTCAAGTTTCGGCAGCACCGTAAGCGATCGAAAGCACAGTACAAATTGATAACTGATAAAGCCCTCTCGTTTCACAAGAGGGCTTTATTATTGGAGTTCATACAGATCTCCTGAATCGAAATGTTCACCATTTTCTGTGACTAAGTCTCCTCGCTGATTTATGTTTGATTGAATAAGATTGAATAATGGCTGACACCGACACCCAACGCGCACTATCTACGAATCGACGCGCTCGCTACGACTATTTCATCAATGAAACGTTCGAAGCGGGAATGGTGTTGCTCGGCTCCGAAATAAAATCGGCCCGCGAGGGTCGGATGAGCATTGCTGAAGGCTACGTTTACATTAAGAACAACGAAGCCTGGCTCGAGAACGCTCACATCCCAGGCTATGCACCTGCCGGTGAGCACGGACAGCACGACCCTACCCGCTCACGAAAGCTTCTGCTGAAGAAGAAACAGCTCGAGCACTTGTATGACCAGGCGAATCGTGATGGTCAGACAATCGTGCCTCTGAAGGTTTACATCAAAAACCGAGTGGCGAAATTGCTGATCGGAGTCGGTAAGGGTAAACGGCAGGTTGACCGACGAAACACGATCAAAGAACGTGACGCCAAGCGGGAGATTGACCGCGCAATGCGTTCGAAGATTTAATCCGAGAATTCGTGTATCTCGTGAGTCCGCATCAATTGTTGGTCGTTGATATTAAGCGACCCAACCGACAGCAGAGGTTCTGTCAGAACTCAGTGTCCCAGTCGAAACTAGGCCGACCTAATTACATCTTCGATCCCTGTATTTAAGCTGACAGCTCGGTCATTAGACTCGACCATCTTTCTGTGAATATCTTCCTTCGACTGGATGCTGATACTTGTTGACCGTCCAGTGCAGGGATTCTCAGAAATTTCGCAGCTCA
>JAQCHZ010000024.1 GCA_027618835.1 Chloroflexota bacterium
CATCTTCAGGCCAGCCGTACAGCGCATCAGTCTTTCCCCCCTCAGTAGGTTTTGAGCGGGTGGCCCGAAGATTCAAAATCCCTTCTCGCCCGGCGAGAAGAGATTTTGCTGTTTAAGAGGACGGTCTGAGTCGAAAACGAACAATTGAACTCGGCTCGGAGTGACATTACACCAAGTGTTCTATACGCTTCGCAGCCATTCCCTCACTCTATTTTTGCGAACAACGAGCATATTCATATTGACCTCTCTAATTACTCAGGAAAACGTTTCGGCCGGGATGAGAGACGGCAGCGTGCTCAAAGCAGATATCTATCGTCCTGATGATGGCGGGAAGCACCCCACATTGCTCCTTAGGACGCCCTACTGGAAGCTCAACCCTCGATACATCAAAACTGCCCGCAACCTTGCTGAACGCGGCTATACGGTGATTTGTCAGGACATGCGAGGACGATACGACTCCGAAGGCGACTTCAAATGGCAGTTCATGGACAATTCCCTCACGGGAGATGCCGAAGACGGCTACGACACAGTTGAGTGGGCCGCAAACCTAAAGCATTCCGACGGCCAGATCGGCACTTGGGGTCACTCCTACGATGGTTGGACATCCTGGCGAATGGCAGAACTGCAACCACCTTCCCTCAAAGCGATTCACGCCAGCGGTATGGGCACGAAATCGCTCGACATGAACTTCGGGATTTTCGAAACCGGTCGCAGGCTTGAATGGACTTACATGATGGCCGCCGACATGCGTCGTCGATCAGGCGTATATCACGGTCCACATTCTCCCGTCGATGCCGTGAATCAATGGCGCTCCATTGAGCGTGGTAAGTGGATTTGGTACCTACCGTTCAGTGAAATCCCCGACGAGCCATTCTCAGGTTTAACTCCTCAACTCAGGGCGTACTACAAAGAACAGAATATCGAGATGTGGAACTTCGACGCCGTACACCCAAAGGTAAATGTTCCTGCAGGCATGTTTACCGGCTGGTGGGATCGCGTAATCGGCACGGTTCACCAGTACACAGGCTTAGAAACCAACGGACCCGAACATCTACGTGGCAAGCACAGAATGGTCGTTGGACCTTGGTCTCACATGATGACAACGCTCAATCGCGATCTGGGTCCGGTCGATTACGGCGCTCAGGCCGAAGAAACATGGGAGAACCTGATATTGCGGTGGTACGACTATCAGTTCAAAGGCATTGATGACGGAATCGGGACTGAACCAGGAGTGAAGCTGTTCATCCTTGGGGCGAACGAGTGGACGTTCGAAAACGAGTGGCCACTAAATCGAGCAGAGACAGTCTCGTACTACCTGCACAGTGATGGCTCGGCAAACACACCTCGCGGCGACGGCTCGCTGTCTAACGACCAGCCATCCTCGGAAAACCCCGATACATATTCATATGACCCACACGATCCGGTGATGAGCGTCATGGACATCGATGCTCAGGCGATGCCCCGTGATCAAAAGCCGTTGGACGGTCGACACGATGTATTGGTGTACCAAACTGAACCATTTGAATCGCGCACGAGATTTATAGGTCCTGTCCAACTGGAACTATGGGCAACTTCAGACGCTCTTGATACCGATTGGACAGCCAAGCTCGTTGTCGTAGAAAAAAGCGGACTCGCCGTAAATCTGACTTACGGAATCATGAGAGCTCGATACCGAGATGGGTTCGATGAGGAAATATTGTTGGAGCCAGGCACTCCATACAAATACAAAATCAAGTTAAACCCGGTGGGAATCGAACTACAACCGGGACAAAGTCTACGACTTGATGTGTCGAGTTCAGACTTCCCTAACTTCGATAGAAATCACAACACAGGTAAAGATTTTTGGTCCGACGCAGAATTGAAAGTGGCCAAGCAGACGGTGTTCCACAATTCGGAAATGCCTTCTCGAATTCTAATGCCATTAGTTTCGAAGAAATAGATCGGTGGAAGCCGATGCCCAGACTACGAGCTATGTGCTGCTAACCGGCGCGCCGGTTACATCATCAGCGTTCCCCGCTATGTCATCGAACGACGTGTAGTTCGTCTGCCATAGTTGAGCATAGAGCCCTGTTGCGGAAACTAGCTCATCGTGAGTACCGTTTTCGACGATCTCACCATCTCGCACGACGATAATCTGGTTCGAGTTTCGAATTGTCGATAATCGGTGAGCGATCACCAGTGCGGTACGGCCTTCAAGAAGCTGCTTTAGCGCATCCTGAATAATCCGCTCCGTGTAACTATCGATGTTCGCAGTGGCTTCGTCCAACACAAGTATTTTGGGATCAGCGACCAACGCCCGAGCAAAGCTCAGTAATTGACGCTGCCCTACAGACAAGTTCGATCCACGCTGTTCAAGAGTTGTATCGTAGCCATCGTCGAGTTGCATAACAAAGTCGTGGGCACCAATGACCTTACAAGCCGCTACTGCGTCTTCACGAGTCGCATTCACTGTGTTGTAGAGGACGTTCTCCAAGACAGATTTCGAGAACAGGAATGGCTCCTGCAAAACCATGCCCATCACGCGTCCGATCGACTCCTGAGTTACGTCTCGGATGTCCTGACCGTCGATTGAAATAGAACCTTCTTGCACGTCGTAGAACCGATGAGCGAGCGCAGTGATCGAAGTTTTGCCCGATCCGGTGGGTCCGACTAAAGCGATTGTTTGGCCAGGTTCAGCTACGAAACTAATATTGCGCAAAATTGGGCGTTCAGGTCGATAGCCAAACGTGACATTTTTGAACTCGACCCTGCCGTGCACTTCACCGATTGGTTTGGCATCTGGCTTATCGGCGATATCGAGTGGAATATCCAATAGTTCAAAAATACGATGTCCTGAAGCAACAGCTCGTTGAAGTGCAGCGTAGTGCATCGTCAAAGTGCGAATCGGTTCGAAGAATCTTTGGACGTAAAGCAAGAAGGCGACCATCGTACCGATTTCTATCGATTCGCTAAGTACTCGTCCGCCTCCAACGATCAGAACGATCGCCAAAGCGCTACCCGTCATCAGTTCGACCGTCGGCATCAGCACACCACCGAGTCGTGACGCACGTACCGCCGACCAGAAGTATGTGCTTACTTTCCCGCCCATTATTCCGGTATTTTCTTGCTGCCTGTTGAGGGCCTGTACAACACGAATACCGCTCACATTTTGGTCGAGATACACACCTACTATTGATGAATTTCGACGCATT
Organism: Chloroflexota bacterium; assembly: GCA_027618835.1. Lineage (GTDB taxonomy): Bacteria > Chloroflexota > Dehalococcoidia > Lucifugimonadales > Lucifugimonadaceae > Lucifugimonas. The sequence continues at coordinate 3,192 of JAQCHZ010000024.1, forward strand.
CTCAAAAAGGCTCGTCTGGCGAACGGTTGCCAGATCACGCGGATAAGGAATAACGCTGGGACAAGTGCGAGAGTGAATAGTGCGAGTTGGAAATCAAGCAACATTAAAATCACGACGATGCCGACTAGAGTCAACAGATCACCAATGATTTCGATCGATGATTCGAGCATTTCTTGAAGTGCGCCCACATCACCGAACATTCTCGCCATCAGGGCGCCAATTGGAGTTTTATCCGAAAACGACAACGCCAGACGCTGAAGTTGAAGGAACATGTCGGCTCGAATGTCGTAAAGCACCGTGAGAGCGACTCTCGTAATCAACACGCTCTGCAAGTAGTTCGTGAACCAGTAAACAGCGGCGACCACGACCATCGAAATGGCAATAATGCCCAGAAGATTTGAATCGTCTTTTCCAATAGCGTTGTCGATGCCAAATTTCACAAGCAGAGGCACTGCTAGGTTCGCCAAGGTAAAGCCAACCACCGCCAATGTGGCGATAAGCATCGCCTTTTTGTACGGAGAAGCGTAGTAAAAGAATCGCTTGAAAACTGTACTGTCAAGCTGGGCGAACATCTCCTCATCTGATTCGTTCAGATTAGCGTGTTCTTCTTCAGCATTTGATGGCCTTTGTCGCTTTGGCTGTTGTGATGACGGAGTGTTACTCGAAGTAGTAGCCATTATTCGATTTCCTCCACACCGCGACCCTGCTGGAGATCCCACAGCTGTTTGTAGTGACCTTTTTGGGCCAACAACTCGTCGTGATCACCCCTTTCGATTATTCGACCATTGTCGAGTACGAGTATTTCGTCGGCGTGCTGAAGCGATCCGAGCCTATGGGCAATGATGATCGTAGTCTGGCCCTCAGTAAGCTCCTTGAGCGCCTGACGGATGCGTGCGTCAGTTCCAGCATCGACCGACGACGTTGAGTCATCTAGCACCAACAACGGTGAATCGGTAAGAAGAGTTCGAGCGATTGCCACTCGCTGTCGTTGCCCGCCCGAAAGACCAACGCCACGCTCACCTAGTTCGGTGTCGTAGCCCTCAGGGAGATCAGCGATGAAATCATGTATTTGGGCAATTCTGGCAGCAGCCTCAACCTTTTCATCCGATGCATTTACGTCGCCATAACGGATATTGTCTCGAATCGAGCCATCAAATAAGAACGGATCTTGTTCGACAAGACCAATCGCCTGCCGAACCGAAAGAGTGGTCGCCGTTTTGAGATCAGTTCCGTCGATCGAAACAGTACCGGTCGTCGGATCGTAAAATCGTGGAATGAGATTGGTAATCGAACTTTTACCACTCCCCGGTGCACCGACAATGCCGATCGTGTGGTCTTTTCTCGCCTCGAAACTAATTCCGCTGAGAGCAGGCGCGTCGCCGTAGCTAAATGAAACGTTATCGAACCTCAGCACACCTTCAGTGATTTCCAGCGGAGATGCGTCGGTGTCGTCTGCAATCTCCGAAGGTATATCGAGAACCTCGAAAATCCTGCCACCAGCAGAAGATGCACGCGCCGTCGAATTAATAATCATGATGAGCATACGAACCGGGAACCGAAGAAGTGCGAGATAGAAGAAGAACTGCGTCAGTTCCCCTTCTGTCAGATCACCGCTGATTACCTTCTCACCGCCCATCCACAAGACAATTGCCCAAGCGATGAGGAACGCAAACGAAATTGATCCGCCGCCACGGGCGTGAGTTCGAGCGGCACTCATTCTTAGGTCGACAACCTCGCGGGCAGTTGTCTCAAACTTCGACTCTTCATATTTTTGAGCAGAGAACGCCCTTACAACTCGTACTCCAGCAAGGTTTTCTTGCATTGTCGTAGTGAGATCACCGAGTGCGTCTTGTATTTTTCGCCACGTGGTTCGCAATTGAAGACGCAGATGGGCGCTCCGATAAACCATAAACGGAACAAAGCTGAGACTCACCAACGCCAACTGCAAGTCGATCTGCGCCATGAATATGCCAGCAGCAACCAGCACAACCACAACCCTGACTATCTGGACTAATCCGGATTGGACGAACATACGGACGCCTTCTATATCGGACAGTCCACGGGACATCAGTTGCCCAGTGTGAACACGATCATGAAAGCTGAAGCTCAAAACCTGAAGCTTGTCGAAATACAGCATCCTCAGACGATTGGAAACGCGCTGGCTCAGTGTTTCCCCAAGGAACATTTGAGCGAAACCTGTAGTACCGCGCAGTGTTGAGACCAATATCACTAACAGTGCTGTTTCTAATAACAGCGATTCGATTTCGCCCCTAGATGCAGATTCACCCTTGATCAACGAAAGAGCGTCATCGACACCTTGACCAAGCAATTTCGGGATAAATAGTGATATCACCGCCGTACTAGCTGCAAATACGGTCGCAGTAGCTAAATGCCATCGATAGGCGAACGTAAGTTTCGTTATTCTCCACAACACGTCAGAACCGGTAGGTCCTGAATCGGTAATTCGTGCTCGAAATCTTTGCTGGCGTTCAAGTTGACTGGCGGTAGGTTTCGATGAAGAACTCGTCGGGCTGACCTCGCTTCGTCGTTCAACGCGAAAAAACAGCGTCGAGGTCGGCGATAATCGATTAGCATTTTTAGGGACGCCGGGAGTATACGCCCGCCCATCATGTCGCGAGTTGGTGATTACGACGGAGCGTTATTGTTGGAAAAACGCAACTACGCGGCGGTGCAAATATTCTTCACAACCCGAGGGATGCTGAAACCGATTCGGATGCCAACGCCCAGAGTGCTACTGAGGAATTTTTCCACATCATGCATTTTGACTATAGTTTGTGAAATATTCAGGCCAATTTCGAGCCAGGAAACGGCGCTTGTGGTTGGATTTACGCCATGTACTGATCGATTCCTTCTGTGACCGGAGCTGGACCCGACGGGAACACACCGGTCTTCGCTCTGTCGGCACCAACCACAAGGATGTAGCAGTCGTTTGCATCATTCATGATCGGTACGGTTATCTCTAGGAGTTGGGCCTCGGTTAGGTTTTCAAGCCACTTCCAGTGATCGTGAACCCGAGCTTCACCCTCAAGTGGCATGTACTGCATCAGCTTCCCAACGCTGGCTGTCGCATGTTTGTGAATGAACTCTTTTGCCGCTTGCTTAGAAAAGCCCTGAAAACCAACAGGACGAGCAACGTCGGGAGGCATAAGAATCAGGCGTTCTTGGCCACTACGAGCACTCTGAAGATTCATAGTCCCGAAGGTCGATCCATACGCTAGGTTTTTCAGCAGTCCCTCTGCGGTGTGATTACCTTGATCCTGCACATCGAGTTCACCATCGGTGACGAACACACTCACAGTGCTCTCCCTGGCAGCGAACCCTTGATCCACATGGAAGCCATCCCAAGGACTAGCATCCTCGTTCTCGGCAATGCACTGGATGAACTTTCGAGACGTTCCGATGGTGTCCATATCCATTTTGTTCAGATACCAATGGCCGATATTGCGGAAGCACAAAGCGAATGCACGCCCTATTAGCGTGTTGACTTGGTTATCTCGTCCGGGCCCGAGTGCTGAGCCTGGGTTTAACCCAAGCTGTTTCGTAAGCGGTCCATTGACGATCAATAATGGCGCCTGAGGACTAGTCGACATCAACAGCGACTTGCCGCCCTGTCCGCCCAATTTTGACAATGCCTTCACCGCGGCAATTACAACGGGTAAGTGCTCTGGTTTGGCACCAGCCATGACCGAGTTGATAGCGATTTTTTCGACCGTCGCTACTCCGAAACCCGGTGGCATATCGCATACAACATGATCCGGCGGCAGATGCGTACCAGTGAGCATTTCGTCGACAGCTTCTCTCGTCGCAGGATGCAAGAACAGACCGTCTCCGAGATCTTCATTGATGAACTCTTGATTCATCTTCAGTATCGAATCGTGACGATCTTCGCCCTCATACCGCCGAGTGTCGGTCGATTCTGCGTTCTCTCGGGCAACTATTGAGGAAGTAAGACTGCCGATCAGATCGTCGATTGCATCTTCGGTCTGGGTTCGGCAGGTTTCGGGATCTAGATTCCTGTAGATGTGCGGAACAACTATCCACTGCAGATCAGGCATTCCAAATGCACGAGAGCTCGCAACTGCGTCGCTCTCAAAGCGACCAGAAACAATAGCAACGCCTGGCTTGCCCATCTTTTCGATCACAATCATGTCGTGGACCATCCACGACGCGCAAGTTCCTCAGTCGGCAGTGGCGCCAATAATGACGTCACATTCCTCCCCTGCTTGCTGCACTATCGCAGGAGGAGTCGGATAGTTCCCGCCTGTGTAGAAATTCACGTTGACGTTTTCGAAGCGCTGTTGAAGCATTTCACCCGCACGCTTCAGCGCGATATCGCCACCGTGGGTACCACTCCAGATTAGACCCACTGTTTTGTCATCAAGACTCGTCGGTCGATTACTCGCGCTAACTGCGTTGAGAACACCACGCTGTATTGCTACCGGATTGTTGACTTCAAGTAGATGCATTGTTCGAGACCTTCCCAGAAAAGTTATTCACATTTTGCTCACTAAGAAGTGAGATTGCTGTTCGGCGGCAGGATAACACCGATAGCGATTACTGAAACACAGGCATAGACTCGCTTCACCAATTCGAACTTCAAGAATGAATGGAACTCCTGATGAAATTTCTCGGCGTCGATCACATCGACATCATCGTTAGCGATCTTGCCAAGTCGATCGAGTACTACCGAAAGTACGGCATGCACCCCGAAGGCACTGTCGATGATGGAGAAACCGTGTTTCTCTGGAACGGTGATGAAGACAGTCCCGTTCGTATCGAGCTCCACAAACAGCAAGAAGGCCAAACGCTAGGAATAGACCACCTTTCGTTCCTAGTTGAAGACCCCAAAGATGCGCAAAAAGAGATCGAATTCCTCGGAGGAGTCGAATTCTTGTTTGAGCCGTTTGAGAACCAGCAATCAGGTCGAACAATTTCGAATAGCTACGACCCAGACGGCGTTCAAATACAAATGGCGCGCCAGACGAGTCCGGGCACGTACAAGAACTGGGAATAACTTCGATGCCGAACTCAAATCAGCCAGAAGCTGGACGAACCATTTGCGGCGCTGCGAAAAAGATAATTACGCCGCCCGTCGGCTATCCGATGGGCAACTGGGGTCTACGTCAGGGCTTAGCCACAGGCGTGCATCGTGAGATCCATGCCCGAGCCGTCGTGTTCTCGAACGACCAAATGTCGATCGCGGTTATCTCGCTCGAAATAGCCGGACTTACCTCGGAGTCAGTTCAAGCGATAAAAGCCCGAATTGTCCAGGTCGCCGGTATTCCGACGGAGCACATTCTTCTTAACTTCACACACAATCACACGTCACCAGACACAATCATTTCTCTCCCGAGAGAGTGGATCACTTGGACTACGTGGTTGGCCGACCAAGTAGCCGGTTGCGTGGCAGAAGCATCGAACAAAGCGAAACCAGCGAACATAGGAGCTGGACTTGGTTCGTTCGATGGCATGACCGTGAATCGTCAGTATCCAGAAAAGCCGGTCGATACCGATCTCGGCGTAATACGGATAGACGATGACAACGGGAAACCCATCTCCCAGCTTGTGAACTTTGCATGCCACGGAGTGGCTGATGGCGGCCAATATCTCGAATGGTCGGCTGATTTCGCTGGTGAGATGTCAGCCGAACTCGAATCAGAATCTCCGGGAGTCGTTGCGGTCTACGTTCAAGGTGCAGCGGGAGACATACATCCCTTTGATTTGTGGTTCGGCAATACAGCTTCGGAGCACCTGCATTCGCATGAAGATACGGAGCTCTTTGGCAAGTCATTGGCGCGCTCTGCTCAAGAAGTAATTGAACAAATAACGACGTCCAAATCGGTTCCTTTGGCTGTCAGATCTGAACAGATTTCGTTGAAGCGCCATGAGGTGAACTGGAGTCTCGAAGCCGCTCTCGGAAATCGAGACTCCCTCAAATCCACCCTTACTTCGTATTCAGGCGAAACTTGGTTGCCGGGCACCACAACTGCCAACGCCGCCGAGCATCATCCTGAGCTGTACGGATGGGGCAACAACGAAGTGGGTCTTGCCAAAAATCAGTCGTTACCAGCCGTGCCGTTGTCGATCCGAGGATTTAAGATCGGTGAAACGCTAATCTCGGCTCACGCTGGCGAACTCTTCAACGAGCTTGGAACTGAGATCAAAGATGCGTTTCCGACGAATCGACCGTGGGTAGCAAGTTACTGCGACGATTACATCGGGTACATATCGACGCGCCAGCCTCACGACGAGATCAAAGACATCCCTGTCACTGAGATCGTGGATATGAAGAAATACCGTTGTTATTACGGAACAACAACAAGCCCATACGCACCTGAAGCTGGCGAAGCACTCGTCGCATCAGCAATAAACGTAATCAAAACCCTATAGCCCGAGTTTGAACGCCCCCAATGAAAGCACTACTACTCGCCGACTTCGGCGCTCCGTACTACCCTGCCATTCGCGATGAGCACCCTGATCTCGAATTAATTGAGGCGTACTCAAACGAAGACATTCTCAAAGAAATACCAGATGCCGAAGTCGTATTTGGATATCTCACAGCGGAACAGTTCGGGGCGGCTAAGAATCTAAAGTGGATTCAGACTCTCGACGCCGGGATGGAAGGACTATTCAACGCTGTTCCAACAATTTCGAACACCGATGTCGAAGTAACCAATTCTCGTGGAGCTGGTGCACCGATGATTGGGGAACACGGAGTCGCCCTAATGCTGGCTCTAGCTAGGCAGTTACCGAAATTCTGGAAAGACAAATCGGACCACAAGTGGGATCAAGAAGGCGCACTCGAAGTGGTCGAATACCTAGGCAACAAAACCTGCGGAATCATCGGATTCGGTAAGTCTGGTCGAGAAATCGGCTGGCGAGCGAAAGCTCTCGGAATGAACGTCATTGCAGTCGATGAACAGCCTGTAGATGGCGATCCTATCGTCGAGGACGTTTGGGGATTGGCACGACTCGATGATCTGTTGAAACAATCCGACTACGTGGTCATCACAGCTCCGTACACGGCCCAGAATGAGAACATGATCGCAGAGGAGCAGTTGGCGTTAATGAAGTCATCTGCTCGAATCATCGTGACATCACGTGGCCGACTCGTTGAGCACAATGCTCTTCTCGCTGCGCTTAAGTCCGGCGAGATAGCCGGTGCCGGACTCGACACAACCATCATCGAGCCGCTTCCCGCCGATAACGAACTGTGGGATATGCCAAACGTCATCATTACGCCCCACATTGCTGGCAACTCCGAAAAGGCACTTCTCGACAAGCGCACTGTCGATATTTTTGCTGAAAACCTGCGCCGGTACGCCTCTGGTCATCCGCTGATAAACGTCGTCGACAAACAACTGCAGTATTAATCGAACATAGAATTTTCGCTACTTAGACCTGGCTGTACACTAAGAAAGTTCCGAGCACAGCCGATCCAGTTCGTTTATCTAAAACCTATCGATCTTCAACAGATCGATGTTGTGAGTTGTTTTACCGTTGATCGCGAGATCACCGACGATCTCGCCCACGACACTGGCGAACTTGAACCCGTGCCCAGAGAATCCAGCTGCTACCGTCACCTGCGGCATTCCTGGCACTTTATCGATGATGAAATGTTCGTCTGGTGTGTTGGTGAACAGACAAGTTTTGAGTGTCATCAGCGTCCCGTTGGCTTTCGGGAAGTAACGAGACACAGCCGCTCGCAGAATATCTTCATCTTCCTGTGTAACCCCGCGCTCCATATGATCAGGGTCAGCCAACTCTTCGAGATGGTGATACCGACCGATCTTGAATCCCGGAATGCCAAATACGGGGAAGCCGTAGTAACGACCTTCTTCGAAGTAGGCGTTGAATACCGGGAAATTCTCAGGGGCAAACAGCGACGGTTCTTTAGGTTGTAACCAAGCGAGGACTTGTCGTTCAGGAACAGCCAACTCTTCGAGAGAAGGAACCATTCCGGCGGCCCACGCGCCGGCGGTAATTACAAGTCGATCTGCGGTATATTCGGCTCTATCAGTGAACACACGAACCCCGTCGCCTTCAGATTCCCATTTGATGACCGATTCACGAGCATGAACCTCGGCATCTTCAGCGACCGCTGCGTTCACGTAAGCAACTATCGCTCGTTCGGATAGAACGAACCCACCGTCGGCCTGATACAGACCCATCTGACCGGGCGGCATTTCGTAGCCGGGAAATCGATCGTTGATCTGTTTGTGATTCAGCACTTCATGCGGAATATCGTGTTCGAGACACGATTCCAACGAACCTTCAAATACTTCATGGCCCGAAGGTGCGGTGTCTATAGAACCGATCTTGTACAGCAGTTGCTCTCCGGCAATCGTCTCGATCTCTGACCACATTTCGTACGCCCGTCTCAATAAAGGTACGTACGAAGAATGTTCGTAGTAGGCCAGTCGAATGATTCGGTTTACACCGTGAGATGAACCTTCTGAGTGAGGAATATCGAACTTCTCAAGCCCGAGAACCTTCTGACCTCGTTTTGCGAGATTGTGAACAGCTGAACTGCCCATTCCTCCGACACCAATCACGATGCAATCGAACTGCTCAGCCAAATATCTTTCCTTTTTCACACATTCAAGAAGAGGCGCTTCCCATAATTTTGATCGACTGAACTTAGCACAGCACGAGATGAAATCCCGCTCAGGTGACCTCGCGCTAGAGTAAAGTTTTGTTTGTTCGACCAACACGCTGCCAGAACGCGCCGTGAGCAAGGATCTAAAAGCCAAATGACTCAGTCTTCTATCGACAAAAACCCCACCGAACAGAAGAAGCCGAACATCGTCCTAATAATGGCCGATGATCTAGGCTGGTCTGATCTGGGCAGTTTTGGATCCGAGATTCGTACTCCAAATCTCGACAAATTGGCAGGTCAAGGTGTTCGGTTCACCCAGATGTACAACTCGGCGCGATGCTGCCCATCCCGTGCGGCATTGCTGACGGGATTGAACCCACAGCAGGCAGGCATTGGGCACATGATCAATAATCTGGGTGTGCCGGCGTATCAGGGCTACCTGAACGACAACTGCGTAACCATTGCCGAGGTTCTAAAAACTGCCGGCTACCGAACGTTGATGGCAGGTAAATGGCACGTAGGTGGCGAGCAAGGAAATCTACCCGATGGTTGGCATCCCGACATGCTCGGCTACCCTTCGCCCAAAGGACGAGGATTCGACCGTTTCTATGGCATCCTCTCGGGCGGGGGCAGCTACTACAACCCGAATATGCTGATGGACGACACCACTCGTATCAGCGTCGAAACAACCGACTACCACTTCACTGATGCTATCGCATCGAAGGCGACCCAGTTTGTCGATGATGCCATGCATCGTGACGAACCTTTCTTTCTGTACATGGCGTTCACCGCTCCCCACTGGCCGCTTCACGCTTTGCCAGAAGATATCGAAAAGTACCGCGGAAAGTACCTCAAAGGTTGGGATGAAACCCGTCTGAACAGACACGAATCACAGCGAGGTCTTGGCGTGGTTGATCCTGCTTGGAAATTATCCCCTCGGGACGGCGGTGTTCTTGCTTGGGACGAAGCGCCTGACAAGGAATGGCGAGATGTCCAAATGGCGGTATATGCAGCGCAGGTCGAGCAGGTCGATCGAGGAATCGGCAAGCTTATGGCGAAGATCGAAGAGTCAGGCGAAGCCGACAACACCGTCGTCGTGTTCCTCGCCGACAACGGTGGCTGTGCTGAGCTATTGGCAGAAGACACGCCCCTACCCGATCCTTCACGCTACAACTACCCGACTGTCGACGGACGCGTCGTACGAACCGGTAACTCACCATCCATAGAGCCGGGACCAGCAGACACGTTTGCAAGCGTCGATATTTCTTGGGCGAACGTGAACAACACGCCGTTCCGTTTGTTCAAACACTTCACGCACGAAGGCGGTATTTCGACACCGTTCATCATCAGCTGGCCTGATGGTGTGGCTGACAAAGGTGCGAGATTCAATAATCCAGCCCACATCATCGATATTAACGCGACACTGCTCGACATCGCTGGAGCGAACTATCCAACAACGTTCAAAGGCAAGGACATCAAACCGGCTGAGGGCGAGTCCTTCGCAAATGTTTTGAAGGGTCAAGATTGGAAACGAGATCAACCAATCGCTTGGGAACACGAAGGCAACAGGGCTGTTCGTATCGGCGACTGGAAGTTGGTAAGCGAGATCGGCGATCCGTCAGATCCAAACTCCAAAGCAGATTGGGAGTTGTACAACATCAGTGCTGATCGAACGGAACTAAATGACCTGATCAACGGTGAAAAAGAACGCGCCGCTGCGATGATCAAGTTCTACAACGAGTGGGCTGAACGCTGCGAAGTTGAAGACTGGGAGAATCCGGGATTCACTCTTCGGCCCAAACTGAATACCATCACTCGGCACAATCATGGCGGTCCTGTGATTCCCGCCCGACTCGGTCCTCGCCGAGACATTCCTACTCCTCCGGCCTAGCGGCGATTCAACCTTTACTTAAAAATCCAATTCAGCGATATCGACTAAGATTCGACTCCAAATGCACTACAAAACGATTTCAGAACTTGCTCCGCTCATCGAATCAGGTGAACTATCGCCTGTTGACCTAACCCGGTCGCAACTCGAACGTATCGAAGCGCTCGACGGCACTCTCAAATCGTTCGCTACCATCACCGGCGAGCTTGCCATTGAACAAGCCGAGATCGCTCAAAAAGAAATAGCCAACGGTAAATACCGAGGCAAGCTTCACGGAATACCAATCGCTGTAAAAGATCTGTGCGACACGGCCGGTATTCGAACGATGGGCGGTTCGGCAGTTTTCGCTGACAACATCCCAGCAGAAGATTCGACCGTGGTTACGAACCTTTGTGAAGCGGGTGCGGTCATGCTCGGCAAACTCAACATGACGGAAGGGGCGATGGGCGGCTACAACCCAAATCTCGACGTCCCTGAAAATCCGTGGCGAAAATCTCACTGGGCTGGTGCTTCTTCTAGTGGTTCAGGATCGGCAACTGCCGCTGGATTGGCTTTCGGAACGCTCGGAAGCGATACCGGCGGATCGATTAGGTTTCCAGCCGCGGTTTGTGGGACGGTCGGACTAAAACCGACCTGGGGACGCGTGTCTCGCCACGGCGTAATGAATCTTGCTGAATCGCTCGATCATGTGGGACCTCTCACTCGCTCGGCGGCTGACGCTGGAATCATGCTTCAGGTAATTTCTGGATTCGATCCAAACGACCCAACGTCACTTCCTCACGAAGTGCCGAACATGCTGTCGGAAATCGGCAAAAGTGTGAAGGGGTTGAAGGTCGGTTGGGACGAGGAATATGCGACTGAAGACATGGAACCATCGTTGGCACAAGCCGTTTTTGACGGCGTGAAGATCATGGAATCGCTTGGCGCCGAAATCGTGAATGTTCAGATGCCAGAGATCATGCGAGAGGCAATGACAGCATGGCCAATCATTTGCTCAACAGAAGCTGCAGCGGCACACGCGGATACATATCCATCTAGAGCTGACGAGTACGGTCCATTTTTCCGACAGTGGCTAGAAAACGGTACTGCTCACACTGCAACTGAGTACGCGAACGCTCACAATTTACGATTGAAAATGAATGGCGAGCTAAGAAACACGATGCGTGACATCGACGTTCTCGCTGGACCCTCGAACGCGAAAGCATCGTATCCAGTTTCACCTGAAGGTTTATACGGCCCAATACCCACCGACCGAAAGCCGTGGGACAGCCGATTCACAGTGCCGTTCAACTTCTCAGGGCTTCCAACTATCGCCCTACCGTGTGGTCTCGATCACACCGGCATGCCAGTTTCGTTGCAGTTCTCAGGGCATCATCTATCGGAACCGCTGCTTGTTGGCGTAGGGGATTCATTCGAGAGGGCGACCGACTTCCACAATCTTCACCCACCAGTCTGAGATCAATAATGAGCACACGATTCGAAGGAAAAGTAGCACTAGTCGTTGGTGGCGCCAACGCCGATGAAGATCGTCTGCTCGGATTCGCTGGGTTGTCGGCGCTGAAGATCGCTCGCGACGGCGGCAAAGTAGTGATCGGTGACATCGATGACGAGGCAGGCACGCGTTCGGTCAACAAGATGAAATCGGCAGGACTCACCGCTGATTACGTTCACATGGACGTTACTAGCGAGTCAGATTGGCAGGAGGCCGTCGATAAAACTTGTTCTTTACATGGTCGACTCGACATCATGATCATGGCTGCCGGAATCCCAGATAGAGGGGAAACCATCGATAGCACCGACGTCGACAGTTGGCGAAGAGTGATGGACGTCACGAATCTCGGTATGTTTCTCGGAACACGCGCCGTGGTCGAGCCAATGCGGAACAGCGGTGGCGGATCAATCGTGCTTATCTCGTCGATGATGGCGAGAGTCGTACGTGACCAAGCGAACGCCTATGCCACTTCACGAGCCGGAATGACCCACTTCGCAAGATCGGCGGCGGTTCAATATGGCGCCGACAACATAAGAGTCAACACCGTGCTTCCGGGCTGGACGCTTACACCGTTCACTGCCAACGCATTCGACGATGAGTGGAGCGAACGACTCGCCAAACGAGTGCCGCTCGGACGAGTTGCCGATGCATCCGATATCGCAGGTCCCATCCTGTTCCTAGCGTCTGATGAAGCCAAATACGTCACAGGAAGCGAACTACTCGCCGACGGCGGCGTAACGGGTTGGATTGGCCCAATGGATTAAAAATTGAGTCTCGCAACTCCACTCGGAATTGATAGCCTTGCGCTGACTCAATAATTGTTCGACCAAACCACTCATGCAACTACTTAATCTTCTCAATCCAATGCTGCTCGTTAGAGCATTCAGAAATTCAGTAAACGGTCTGGCATACGCAGCCAAGTCGGAACGAGCCTTCAAACAAGAAGTCGTACTGCTTATTACCGGTTCGATTGCTGCCTTTCTAATTACCGACATCAGTGTCGAACGAGCACTCTTAGTCGGATCATTAGCAATCGTCGTGATAGTCGAGCTCATCAACTCGGCAATCGAAGCCGCTATTGATCGGATCGGGCCTGAACTGCACGAACTATCGAAGACTGCCAAAGACTCCGGATCGGCCGCAGTTTTGGTTTCATTGGTTCTAGCCACAGTAATCTGGCTAATAATCCTCGTCTGATTACCTCATTCACAGTCACTCCTCGCAAACTCCACCGGGGCACCCCACATTGTCAGACAAACTCAATCTGCTCGTAACCGGCTTAAACGGCGTCGTTGGCCAAGCACTCCGCCCTGCCCTCGAAGAGCGATATACGATCAACGCACTTTCAAGAAGCGGTGTCGAAGGATTGCCGCCAGAGCGTGTGTTCAAAGCCGACATATCTGATTTTGAATCACTACGACCGGCGTTCGAGGGAATCGACGTTGTCTTGAACCTCGCTGCTGATGGCGGAATGAGCAGCGAAGAAGGCATGAACGCAGGCTGGGATTCGATGCTGCAAAACAACATCGTTGGTACCTACAACGTACTCGAAATGGCGCATCAAACAGGCGTATCGAGGGTGATACTCGCAAGCTCGGGCGCCACATCGAACGGCTATGAATTGGAAGAGCCGTATAAATCTCTGGTTTCAACCGAAGACGTTGAAATTCCCGATTCATGGGAAATGGTCAACGAGTTTTCTGAGCCGAAGCCGGTAAGTTTGTATGGAGTGACTAAGCTGTTCGGCGAAGACCTTGGCCGCTACTACGCTTTGACCACCGAACTTTCAGTGATTAATCTGCGCATTAGCAGTTGCGGACCCGTCGACAAACCTGGTCCCGGTCGAGGGCAAGCGAACTGGTCGAGTCACCGCGATATTCAGCAACTGACTGTGAAGATCATCGAAGCCCCTACCGACCTCAAATTCGATATATTCTGGGCTACGTCAGATAACGCTAAGCTCTTCCGCGATAACGCTCATGCCAAGGAAGTGCTTGGTTACGCTCCACAAGATGGCGTTCGATAGTCGCTACTGAGCATTTTCGATCATGTCGCAAATCACCGTCTACTCATCAAATATCTGAGGCTCCTGCGAAATGGTGAAAGGGTACCTTTCACTCCGTGGAGTTGAATTCGTCGTGAAAAACGTTTCGACCGACCTCGAAGGTCGCGCAGAAATGATAGCGATGGGATTCGATTCGACACCAGTCACCGTTATCGGCGATCAGCGGCTTCCAGGATTCGAAGTACCAGCCATCGACAAAGCTCTCGCTGCGCTGATGACCGACTGACAGTTGTAGAATGTCGGTAATAGATTCCGGCAACTAGTTCCCTGTCAATCCGAGGGTAATCCGAGAGAAGTTAGGCACATGGTTCAAAGCACATCAGACACCAGCGTCGATTTCGTACTTGAGCAAATCCAAACGATGGTCGCATCCGAAGGCGGAACGCTCGGAACGCCGGTACTTCACGATGGCATCCTAAAGATCGAGTACACCCCCGGCGTGAACGAAGAATGCCCCGAGTGCGTGCCCTCGCTCGAAATGGTGACCCAATTCCTCACCGCGTCACTCGGAATACACGCCCCACACGTAACCGCCGTAGAAGTTAGCTAGTTCGGGTTCGCACGTCGGCTCGGTGATTGGCTTAACGGCTTTTTTTATCGCCTCACTCGCGATGAACATTTCCTAATCACCGCGAGCGTTTGATACTCATTTCATCGCCAACAATGCCCTACCAGTTCGTGACTGAGCCATCGCGCCGTCGCCACCTGGTGGACATGGAATTGTCGGGATGAAGCGGGCTATTTGCGATTGCATCTTCGTCGACGTCGATTCCTAGACCCGGGTTGTCCGGAACGTTCATTTTTCCGCCAATGGCTCTGAAGTGACCCGGATATAAATCGTCGTGCTGCTGCTCGAGTTCTTCTGAACGTTGGAACATTTCGAGCCATGCGAAGTTCGGTGTTGCCATCGCAAAATGCGCAGTTGCCGCGGTGTTCACTGGTCCTAGTGGATTATGTGGCATTAGGTCGATGTAATGCGTCTCTGCCCAACCAGCCACTTTTTGAGCTTCCGTGAATCCGCCGACAATGCCCAGATCAACCCTGGCGTAGTTCGTCAGCCCACGTTCGATGTATGGAGCAAATTGCCACTTCGACGAAAATTCCTCGCCAATTGCGAACGGCATGGGAGTCATTGCGCGTAATGCTTCGTACGCTTCCGGACTCTCATCGCGAATAGGCTCTTCGAGAAAATCCAATGTTCCTTCAGGCATTTTCTGACAGAAGGAAGCTGTCTCTGCAACGCTCAATCGATGGTGATAGTCGATTCCGATAACCACTTCTTCTCCGAGAGTCTCTCTCGCCTTCACCAGCCATTTTGCGTTGTCGGCAATGCTCATCCGTGGTTCAAATGTCGACGAGTCGTAACCCTCAACTTCGCGATTAACAGAAAGGCGCATGCACTCCCATCCGTCGGCTACCAACCCTTGAGCCTTCTCGACCATCTCTTCTCCAGTTGGTGCGCTTGTCGTCGCGAAGCACTGGACGTAATCTCGCTGGCTCCCGCCGAGTAGCTGGTATACCGGTACTCCAAGCTTCTTTCCGATGATGTCGTGTAACGCAATGTCGATCGCCGACATCGCTGCTGTCACAACCCTGCCACCTTCGAAATAGGCGCTGCGGTACATCTCCTGCCACAGTCGTCCTACTTGCATCGGGTCTTTGCCGATCAGCCACTGACTCAAATGTTCAGTTACGCCCTTCACACCTAGTTCACGCCACGAAGTGCCGCCTTCTCCCCAGCCGTAAATCCCTTCATCAGTTTCGATTTTCACGAGGAACACGTTGCGCCAAACTGACCATGCCGGATACGGCTTAATAGCTGTGATTTTCAAGATTCTGCCTCGATGAATAGTCGATGTTGGATTTGATAATTCGTATGTTACCCGGCTAGCTAAGATCGGACTATCGTCCCAACCGATATTCATCGAGTAACGAAAATACCTCCACAGGGTGACGAATATGTGAAGTGAAACCACGACATTGGGTATATCAATTTGAACAATCACCGTGATTGCGGTGCCAGTGAGCCGTTATTGGCTTGGTGAGGAACCTACCACGATGAACGCATCAATAGCTTCGGGTCGCATGGCATCTGTCAGAAGGATGCTGGGACTTACGGCAGTCCTTGCTAGCTTGATGATTATGGGATGCGTCTCGATCGCTTCCGACGTTCACGGTGACGGCGGGGCGACCGACGAGAATCAACAGCATTTATTCATGGTCGGTGAAAACCCTACTATCGACGTCACCGGATTCAACGGCAGTATCGAGATCATCAACGGATCTGATGGCGAGGTAGCTGTTGAGACGACCCTGAAGGTCCCCAGCAAAGTTGCTTATAGTGCAGTCGTCGAAGGCAATAGAGTCACCATCATCGCGAAACGAATCGGCAGCGGTTTCAATATAGGTCGATCCCCTTCCGCTGAACTTCATCTTGTTATTCCTGAACATGCAATGATTCTTGCGACGAGCAGTAACGGAAAAATCTCTGGCGATGGTGTGGTTGGCGATGGAGAATTAAAAACCAGTAACGGTAAGATCACGATCACAGAATCAGAAGGCACCTACATTAGCTCGAGGAGAAGGCGGCTACTTACTGAACTAAAATGGCAAACGATTCATGGAAAAATATGCTCCCGAGTACATGGAACTGGCATCCCGTGACGTCGTATCCCGCGCCGAGCAAACCGAGATCAATGAAGGTCGTGGCGTCGATGGCTGCGTGCTGCTTGATCTCAGGCATTTAGGAAGAAATTTCATAAACGAACGACTCGGTTATCTCCAAGAGGTCGCCACCGATTTTATGAGCATTGATTTGGCAGAAACGCCAGCAAAAATTCGCCCAGGTATGCACTACAACATGGGTGGCATCAAAGCCGATGTTGATGGTCGAACCGAAATCCCAGGTCTGTTTGCAGCCGGGGAAGCTGCTTGTGTAAGTCTCCACGGTGCGAATCGCCTCGGAGCTAACTCGCTACTCGAAGCCGTATTGTTCGGTCGACGGGCAGCGGCTGGCGCTGTGAAGTTCATCAACACTGAAGCCGAGCGCTCATTCGGCTACGAATCGGTCAAAGAATCCGCAATGAAACGGCTGCAGGAAATACTCGATCGTACGAAATGACATCGTGCATCCGCAGTACGTCTTGAGCTTGCTCTTGAGATGGACGAGAACATGGCAGTATTCCGCGATCAAGCGGGAATGGAATCGGCTGCAGCCAAGGTTGCTGAAGTGAAGAAGAAGTTGCCTGGAGTATCGGTCGACAACAAAGGCAAAGTGTTCAATATCGATCTAATGTCGGTGCTAAAACTCGAAAACATGGTCGATTGTGCGGAGGCTATCGTGGCAGGTGGCTTGATGCGAACCGAAAGTCGCGGCGCACATAACCGCACTGATTTGACCGAGCGTGACGACGAGAACTGGCTGAAGCACACTGTCGCCTACCAAACCGAGGGGGGCACCGAGAATGGACACGAGCCCTGACGATATAACGCGCTGGGAGCCTGCGGAGCGGGTGTACTAATGAACATCACAATTAGGCTCCAGCGATTCGATCCTGAAACCGAAAAACCCGTAGATATATATCAGGAATACACGATCGAAATTAGCGAGGTCGCTACCGTTTTTGATGCGATCATCAAGATTCGTGAAGAAATTGATGCCAAGGTAGCCATGCGCTACTCGTGTAGGTCATCGATTTGCGGATCGTGTGCAATAAAGATCAACGGAACTGCGAAACTCGGATGCAATACTCGATTAATCGAAGTTGCCGAAGATGGCGGAATAATCACGGTTGAGCAAGTTGGCAACTTACCTGTAGTCAAAGACCTCGTCGCCGATTTCAAGCCGTTTTGGGACAAAATCCGTTCGGTTACTCCTTACCTTAAAACCGACGGACCAGATCCAAAACTCGAACGCATAGATTCAAATGATTCGATGTCGAACCTGTTAACCGCAGTGAACTGCATCATGTGCGGCTGCTGCGTGTCCGACTGCACAGTGCTCAAAGTCGACCCGACCTTCGCAGGCCCTGCCGCACTCGCCAAGGCGTGGCGGTTTACAGAAGATCCACGAGACTCAGCGACCAGCGAACGTTTCGCTACATTGAACGATGCTGATGGCGGGATCTGGGACTGTACTCGCTGCATGAAGTGCGTTGAGGTGTGCCCGAAAGAGGTTGCACCAATGGATCGCATCATGGAAATACGAGAAGCCGCTATCAAAGCTGGCCACACAAACACGCCAGGTTATCGACACACCGAATCGATGTACAACTCGGTCAAGAAGAACGGTCAACTCGATGAGACCCGCCTCGCCATAGATTCCGCAGGATGGACAAACATTCCGCGGCTGCTTGATCTTGCGCCTATCGGCATCGCGGCGATGCATAAAGGAAAACTCCCGCCGATACTTCCGCACAAATCCGAAGATCACAAAAAGGTCAAAGAGCTTTTTGAAAGTGTCGAAGGCGACGCTGAATAGCGCCATCAATACCTAGAAACTAGGCGCTTACAACGGCGCACCGGTTTCGCTGGTTGATTGGCTGAATCGGCTCTCAGCCAGCGAATTCGTTTTTAAACCAACGGAACATCGCTGCTGCTGTCGAGACCTTCGACCATAAAAGGTTCTGGAATCGATCGCCTTGTGTCGGATCGGCCAACAGCGGGAATCTAACCTGGTTCGTCGTTTCTTGTTTGTTCTTCTCATAAATTCTCAGATCAGCCTAGAATGTCGCTATTACACGGCAGTACGAACTAACCCGGAGGCAGCGAAGATGGCGAATCGACTCGATGGCAAGGTAGCGATAGTTACCGGCGGAAACAGCGGTATCGGCGAAGGCACGGCGCACCTGTTCGCACAGGAAGGTGCCAAAGTCATCATCATGGCTCGCCGGGAAGACCAAGGCAAAGCTGTTGAAGCTGCTATCCAAGGAGCCGGTGGTGAGGCAACGTTCATCGCTTGCGATGTTGGCGACGAATCGATGGTGGAACGCAGCCGTCGAGCAGGCAGCGGGCGTGTACGGCGAGATCAATGTGCTCTTCAACAACGCTGGCGGGGGGGGGAACTTCCCAAACGAATCTAGCGAAGAGTTCAGCCGTGTCATCAATACGAACCTGAACGGCACACTCTATATGAGCCAGGCGGTTTGGCCACACATGGTCAAAGCAGCCGGCGGTGCCATCGTGAACATGTCTTCTGTAGCAGCCACCCGCGGCACCAGCCCGAAAATGCACGAAAAATTCGATTCTACTTCCTCATCCTATTGGGCGGCAAAGGCCGGTGTGGATGCCATGACTCGCTACATGGCTGGAATCGGCGGCGGGGTCGGCATTCGGGTGAACGGCGTTCGTCCCGGCCAAATCATGACTCCCGGTGCCACACGCGGCACGATCACCGATGCTGATGGTGGACACCACGCGTTCGAAGGAATGTTCGAGCTAATGCAGATGATCGACGGTCCCGGATACCCAATCGACGTGGCAAATCTTGTTCTGTTTTTAGTGTCAGAAGAATCCCGCTTCATCACAAGCCAGATCATCCACGTCGACGGCGGCACGCCCGTTCAGATCTAACGACATCGTGATCGGCTAGAACGAACAGCAGTCGATTCACCTGTCGGTTATTACTCTTGGAACTTTTCTGGAGTGAGGAGTTCCATGAACTCAATCCGCTGACTTTCAATCAATTTGCGGACATCGGCGCCCAACTCAAGTGCTTCCGATGGCAATTCATGATCTTTACGAGTCGGTGTTTGCAATGATTCGTCGTCCACTCAAGGCAAACGATGTCCTGCTCGCCTGGCAACGTGTAGCCGTTATAAGAAACGCGAAAATCGCTTCCCAGAGTCGTGGTAAGCCTGAGCCTGTTTGTACACTAACGTAGCGACTCGCCGTGCTTCGCCCGGTTTAATTTTGTACCACCGTCTAACAACGTACATATGTGAATTCCCTTCGAGCTATCTGTTGGAATAAATCAATCGAATATGCAACGTCCCGAGATACTACACATCAAAACGGCGCTCGGCGAGCAAGCGTCACGGTCGCTCCGAACAACGATATTCAACATGGATGATCTGGGTGAACAGACAGTGACCAATAAAAAAACGTGCACCGCAATGGGTGCGCGTTTTTAGTATTCAGATTGGTGACCGGCCGGGGACTTGAACCCCGAACCTAGTGATTAAAAGTTAGTCGATAGCCTTGCCATAACGTGCCTTGTCGTACTGCCTCGCACTGCTAAACACGATTGAATCAACAACAACTGTGACTTCTCGCACAGCCCTATAGTGGAGAGTTTTTGACCAACTTGTGTCACATCATCCACTTGCTAACGAGCGATCAATCGCATCCGCTGCCTGTTGTTGTAGACCTCGTAGTAAGTGGGCATATGTATCCATAGTGAAAGCGACACTTGCATGCCCAAGACGTTCACTCAGAACCTTTACGTGAGTGCCCTGCTCTATCAACAGACTCGCGTGCGTGTGTCGCGGCGAATGAAGTGTCACGTCAGGCAGGTTGAAAGAAGGCAGGTGGAACCATCGTTATCGTCTGTTAGAACCGAGCGCGTCCCGAACGTCGCCTACCAAGGCATCCAGATTCAGCTTTTTCGAAGTATCGACCGTGAGACCGATGCCGACATCGATAGTACCGAGAAGTGCCAAACGCTGACCACCGGCTACAAAGTCAGAGTAAGAACTCATTGCATCCAGATGTCCTGGATGACGGATTCTCTCGAAGAATCGGTCAGAGGAAATTTCGGGATCGCAGTCACAGTGCACTCGCACCAGTCGATTCGATAAGACGGGTAGCCAGTCGGTTGGCGTTCCCGATTCCGGCTGCATGCCGGTCAAATGCCACCAAGATACTAGAACGGCTCCGTCGGACTCGGATGCTCGCTCCTGAAAAATAACGTCACTTTTCCGGCTCATTCGATTATGCCACTCAGAGTCGCCTATGCCTTCCGACTCAAACAACTCTTCCAGAACGTCATCTTTATCGATAAAAGGTAGGTCGAACGCTGTTGCAAGCTTTCTTCCCAAAGTTGACTTGCCGCTGCCTGGCAGCCCAGAAAGAATGATGAAGGGTCTTTGCTCTTTAGATACCGTCACGGCACACGTCGCCTCTCCAATAACGCTAGAATTTCTAAGATTCTCGCACGAAAATATCAACAGGATTTCCATCGACTATTAAGCATAATCCTTCTTCGTAATCGGGATATTCACCCCACCAAGTATCAAGCTCGGGACAAGTCTGTCCGAAATACGGTTCCACCGTTTGGTGATGATACATATATCTCATTCAGATTCTGATCAATAGCGAAGCCCCATTGGTCTCCACTTGAACGGTTCTGTCAGCGATCGATTAGGGCATGCTTCAGCGGGTTTTACCTTGAACGTCTACGGTCATGCAGTGCCAGGAGCTCAATTGGCTGCAGCATCAAAATTGGCGGAGTTATTAAACGGGCCAATAACTGAAAAACCGCTAAATATCAGCCACAAGGTTCACGCTGAGGTTCAAGGTGGACTAGCTGGCGATGTGATCCTTGCAGACACACGAGAAGGGATCTGTCAGAACTCGGTGCTCACGATGAAACCTGAGCGACCTAAATTCATCATCGGTCTCTGTATTTAAGCCGACAGTTCGTTCATTAGAGTCGACCACCTAGCTGTGAAAATCTGTCTTCGACTGGATGCTGATAATTGTTTACCGTCCAGGGCAG
>JAQCHZ010000025.1 GCA_027618835.1 Chloroflexota bacterium
TTCGGGAGCAGCTCAGATCCGCCTGAAATCTCTATTACCGATTCTGTCCCATTGTTGCTGACGTCCTACAGACCGGTTATGCTAAACACTGGCGAATCGGAAAGTGGCGAGTTCAAACAGGGCCGGGTGAACATCGATGCCGGAAGACAGCAGGGCACCAGAACAACGGACAGGGCTGATGGATGCCGACCGCGGACCTGTGCGACCAGAGTCGCTCGGCCATGACCAGGGTGATCGCAGGCCAATCAAGTCTCGCGATTCGTCCTGGGCAGCGGCGGTAGCCGCATGGTTTGCGAGGCGCGGTGTAACTCCGAACCAGATATCTATTGCCGGAATGATGGCGGCGGTCGTCGCCGCAGTCGCGTTGGCGTTTGCAGGGCAGGATTCATGGACGGAACGCGTCCTGTTAATCGTTGCTGCCGCGTTGATGGAGGTGAGACTACTTGCCAACCTGTTCGATGGAATGGTTGCCGTTGAACAGGGCGGATCAACGGTCATCGGCAAGCTCTACAACGAAATACCTGACCGGGTTTCGGACGGTGCGGTTTTCTTCGCTGCGGGTTTCTATGACGGTGCAACCATGGAACTCGGGCTCGGTGCTGCTTGCGTGAGCCTATTTGTGGCCTATATTCGCGTTGCGGACCGCGCTGCCGGAGCGCCTGCGGACTTCCGCGGTCCGATGGCGAAACAGCACCGTATGGCGGTGCTCATCGCCCTCTGTGTTTACCTGGCTTTCACACCATCGAGCTGGAGCTTTGAATGGGGACCGGACGGACAGTGGGGACTGATGGCCGTCGCCCTCTGGGTCGTGATCGCCGGTGGCCTCCTGACCTCAATTCGCAGGCTGTTAACCGCGGGCAGGTTTTTGAAGGCGCAGGAATAGGCAGGTGGATTCAAAGTGGACTCCCTGAACGGCCTGCTCCAGGCATCCGTCCGACGACACGGCGATCGGCCCGCGCTGATCTTCAAGGACGGCTTCCGCACTCGCCACTGGAGCTACAGTGAAATGGATGAGTCTGTTTCACGCGCGGTGACAGTCCTGCAGGCACTCGATGTGAGCCGCGGGTCCAAGGTGCTGGTATGGGCCGACAACAGTCCTTACTGGGCCATCACCATGTTTGCGCTGCTGCGGATTGGCGCGGTGGTTGTGCCGGTCGACGTGCGCTCCGACAGTGAGTTTGTCGCCAGGGTGATGGCAAGAGTGAATCCGGCAATCACCATCGTGTCCCACCGCATCGGCCGCAACTGGAAGTACGAGACACCGGTCCATGAGATCGAGTCGATACTCGATGCCGAGCCAACGCGCGACCTGGCCGGGCCTCCACCGGGCGGCGACGACCTTGCTGAAATCGTCTTCACTTCCGGCACAACCGGGTCGCCGAAAGGTGTCATGCTCAGCCAGCGGAACATTGCGTCCAACGTGGCTTCGGTCACCGAGATCATTCCGTCCGGCCCGGACGACCGTGTTGTCTCGTTCCTGCCGCTCAGCCACATGCTGGAGCAGACGGCCGGGCTATTCCTTCCACTGAGCACCGGTGCGTCCATCTACTATCCACAGTCGCGGCAGTCCCGGCATTTGCTCGGCGCGATGACGGCTCAGCGGCCAACAATGCTTCTCCTGGTTCCACAGGCGCTCGACATTTTCCTGACCGAGATCGAGCGGAAGGCGAAAGCGAGCATTGCAGGAAAGGCCTGGGGACCGATGTTTGCAATTGCATCGTCGCTTCCTTTCAAGGCGCGCAGAGGAATATTCCGCAGTATCCACAAGCGGTTTGGCGGAAGTATCCGCTTCATCGTTTCCGGTGGAGCCAGGCTTGATCCTGACCTGCACCGCAAATGGGAGACGCTGGGCTTTCCGATCGTGGAAGGCTACGGGGCCACGGAAGCTGCGCCTGTCATCGCATGCGCTCCAATCAAGCACCGGAAAGGTGGATCGGTCGGGCCTCCATTGCCCGGTGTGGAGGTCCGCATTGCGGATGATGGAGAGATCCTCGTGCGGGGCGAGAATGTCAGCAGTGGATACTTTGAAAACCCGGACGCCACGAATGCTGCATTTGTCGATGGCTGGTACAGGACGGGAGACCTGGGATCGATCGATGACCGCGGCTATGTGGGGATTCTCGGCCGCAAGAAGGACCTCATCGTCCTGCCGGATGGGCAAAACGTTTACCCGGAAGATGTTGAGCAGGCGCTGGCACGGACTGAGGGTGTGAAAGAGTGCGCTGTCGTCGGGCACTCAAATAATGGTCGACAGGAAGTATGGGCGGTTGTTGTGCCGGGTGATGCGGGGACGTTTTCGTCGGCTGACGCCATGCGAAGCGCGAACCTGCAACTGGCGCCTCACCAGAGAATCCGTGGCATGGCCGTCTGGCCGAGTGAAAGCCTACCCAAGACGCTGAGCCTGAAAGTGAAGAAGACCGAAGTTGTCGAATGGCTGGCTGAGCGGTC
This sequence comes from Chloroflexota bacterium, assembly GCA_027618835.1. GTDB lineage: Bacteria > Chloroflexota > Dehalococcoidia > Lucifugimonadales > Lucifugimonadaceae > Lucifugimonas. The sequence continues at coordinate 2,449 of JAQCHZ010000025.1, forward strand.
CACGGACCAGGAATCAAGTGACGGTCCTGCTGAGGCATCGCAAACAGAGCATGACGTACTCAAGGCCCTGATCGCAGAAGCAGCGGATGTAGATGTTTCGACTCTCAACGATTCGAGCAGCCTCGAACTCGATATCGGCATCGACTCGCTGGGCATCGTCGCCATGCTCTCCGGGATCGAGTCAGAGCTCGGCGTATACATCGATGAGTCAACGATCGATTCATCAACGACGATCGGCCGCTTGAGGTCAGCGATTGAAGAAGCGGGCCAGGCCAGCCGGCCAACGTTTCCAACGTGGCCCCAGTCTGCAGGCGCAAGGATCGCCAGGCGTGCGCTTTCAGTTCCGGTGCGGGTGGTGCAGAAGGTTGTCACACCACTCGACGTTTTCGGTGCTGAGGTCTTTGAGGAAGTCGAGCGGCCGTTCCTGCTGGCAGCTAATCATTCCAGCCACCTCGACGCACTGACGGTCCTGAAGGCGCTGCCACCGGGAATCAGGCGCCGGACAGTCGTAGCTGCCGCCGCAGACTACTTCTTTGAGAAGCGATTGAGGGCTGCGACCGTGGGGCTGTTCCTCAATGCCTTCCCATTTTCTAGGACCACGGCGATCAGGCCGACGCTGGAGCATTGCGGAGACCTGATGGATGACGGCTGGTCGATATTGCTGTTCCCGGAAGGAACGCGGTCCATCACAGGCCAGATTCAGCCGTTCAAGTCCGGTATCGGGCTGCTGGGAGTCGAACTGATGGCGCCAGTGGTGCCGGTGAAAATCAGCGGCACGTTTGAAGCTCTGCCAAAGGGACGTACCATTCCTCGACGAACAGCCGTCTCGGTGACCTTCGGGCAGCCTTTGAGATTCACCAGGGGATGTGACTACGAAGTTGCCACACAGGAGATTGAGCAGGCAGTGGCATCTCTCTAGAAGAACTGCTGCCTGTGGCGAGAGTCGAGTGACATCATGCCGTTCGAGAACCCGTTTGGATCAGATCACTTCACTTCGGCTGCGATCATTATTGCCTCGCTGCTGGGCGGAACGTTCCTGTCGATACTCGCGCTAAACCGTTTTAGCCTTTCCGGCCTCGGCACCAATGCGCTTTTCCAGCGATGGCGTGCATGGGTCGTCATTGCACCATTGTTTGCGTTCTGTGTACTGAGCGGGCAGGTCCCGCTTGCACTCCTGCTTGGCGCAGCAGTTGTCATAGGCCTGGTCGAATATGCTCGACTTGTCGGGCTGCCTCAGATGTTCAGCAGGTTCCTCATCGCATCGGGCGTCCTAGCGGTTATCGGTGCGGCGATTTCTATCGATATCTTCCTGCTGCTACCGTCCGTGCTCTTGATCGTGGCGACGCTCCAGCCACTCCTGTTTCGTGGAAAGTCAGGCGTCCGTCACTTTGCATTTGCCGTTCTTGGCTGGAGTTACATCGCATGGTTCCTCGGTCATCTGCTGCTCATTCAACGGGAGATCGATGGCGGCGAAGGACTGCTGCTGGCAATTGCACTCGGAGTCGGCCTGAGTGATGTGATGGCGTTCACGGTTGGAAAGGCTATCGGCGGACCGAAACTTGCTCCGCGTATCAGCCCGAACAAGACGTGGGCCGGCTTCGCTGGCAACTTCCTCGGTGCCTACGCAGGTGTTGGACTGATGTTCTTTGCGCTCCCGTCACGAATGGACTGGCAAGTGATGTCTTTCATGCCCATCGTGATAGCGATTGGCTCCGTGTGGGGCGACCTGCTTGAGTCCTCGATAAAGCGGGAGTTCGAGGTCAAGGACGCCGGTACATGGCTGCCGGGGTTTGGTGGCCTGCTTGATCGCATCGACAGCCTAATCATCGTCGGCCCGCTGGCGTTTTACTTCATCCGATTAGTCGAGAACTGGCCTCCCGCGCTGCTGGGGATCAACTAGCCAGTCCCAACCGCTGCGGAATGAGCGACAGCGCCCGTTGTCAATTCGTCGGATAACTAACGGCAGTCTGCAAGATGATGACTCTTTGCTCGACCATCCTCAAAATTCGATCATTGCATCCGTATTGTTCGAAAGTGTGAACCCTTGTCGGCAGTACAAGTCCAAAATCCTGCACACCAAAATTCAAGCTAATCGAAATCGATCCGATTGAGTTCTGCCTATCATACTCTCAGCTCCAAGATTTGAACTGACAGAGCGCCAGAGGGGGACGTTCGGCAGAACTTTCGCATCTATTTAATCGAAAGCTGTATCAATTTCTTTCGGCGATCTAATGAGGTAAAACGATCACAGCTGCGTGTCGCGCTGATTGCACCCGCCTCTAGCAATATTGTTGAACGCTGTTGGACGTCAGCAAAATGAGACAGTATTTCGGGGCTGAAATAAGAGAGAGTCAGGACGGTCTGCGCTCCCTGGAGTAAAGTCCAGAACGGGAGCAGAAACCGTGTCCGAAAACACAGCAGTCAACAAGTCAGAACAGGCCGAAGAGCGCACTCGCGAGACGCGCAGCTTCATGCAGAGTGTTTCGAGGGCCACACGCCGTAGATTCACACCAGAAGAGAAGATCCGCATCGTCCTTGAGGGGTTCCGCCGGGAGACCACAGTCAACGACCTCTGCCGGCGAGAGGGGATCAACCCCGCGGTTCTGTCAGAACTCAGCGCACGACCCGTAATTTCAGCGAAAGCGCGACTCGAAACGCCAACCGCTTGAACTCAAAGACCGCGTTCCGATGCGTGGAATCCAGGGCAGATTTGGCCTCGTGCACTGAGTCCTGACAGAACCTTCAAGCGTTGCACCCGAACGAGAATCACCGGCGCTTAGCGCACCGGAAACCTTGGCACCCTGCAGCAACTCATCTATCGACCCCGCTAGTTTCTCGGGCTGAAGCTGAATTGCATTATTTGCCGAACCGGCCATTATTTGGCTCCAAATACGAATCGTATCGACGCACCTAACCAACATGTACGTCAGCATCGGCATGTTACGCGAATCTATCGCTACCACTGGGTGTAGCAACGCGCTAATACCAACCCGTTTGGCTGACCGAACATACCAACCAGTTCGTAGTGGTATCTGACAGATCCGCCCGTACAGAGTTTTACTCACCCGTACGCACACTTTTAACCCACGACCTTCAGGTTGCCACCCCGAAGCCGTCTCAAAAGGTAGAAAGACTTTGGCTCTCAATGGTCCTCCGTGTTCATCGGAGAGTTCGACTCTCCTCGAACTCCACCAATCACACCGTGCAGTCGCTAGTTTGTAATATGCTATTCAGGTTGTGGCGTTTGCGGCCAGAGCCTTTTCGATAGGCCGGTGCTGGGCATTCCTACTGCCGTGGCAGCGATTAGGCCCATGCCTAGGCTGATCCACATGGCGAGATCGTAGTTGCCGTGCGTGTCGTAAATCTTGCCTGCTAGCCAGACTGCGCTGGAAGCTCCGAACGGCATGACCATGAACATCGTGCCGTAGATAGTTCCTAGCTTTCGTAGTCCGAATTCATCTGAAGTAACCGTGCCTGTAAGTGAAATTACCGATGTCCACGAGGTTCCGATTATCACGACTCCAAGAATCGCCATCGGAAGACTGCCTGCCATCATAAGTACTGCGTATCCGAGTGCTCGCATTGCGTACGAGATAGTGAGTAGCGGTCGACGTCCGAACCTATCGGCAAGAAATCCGAAGCTTAGGCCGCCTGTTAGTCCGGCGATTCCGACTGTTGCAAGCGCGCCCGCTCCCTGCACAGCTGTTGCGCCGAAGTCAGTAGCGAAAGCGATGAAGTGGGCATTCACGAAGCCCATTGTGTAGCCTCATATGAAGAAGCCAATCGTAAGCCGCCAGAACAGCCCCGTGCGGCACGCCTGACCGAACGACATTCCCGCGTTGGGGTCGGCAGATCCTTTGCTGAAATCTGCGACATCGGTAACTTCGCCTTCGACGTAGCCGTCGGCGTGCTGACCGGGTGCGGGTTTGCTCTTGAGTAGCACGAATACGAGAGGCAGTATCACCACGAGCAGAATTGCGCCGAGGATCATGTAACCCTCTCGCCAGCCGATGTAGGCGACTGCTACTGCTGCAATTGGCACGAGAGCCGTTTCACCAGCAGCAGAGCCGGTTCCGGCAAGCGACATGGCGAGTCCACGTCGTTTGGTGAACCACGCTCCGATGATTTTCGCCACGGCTCCGGGTGATGCGAGGGTGAACCCGATTCCCATGATGATGAACGTGAGGTAGACCTGCCAAAGTTCTTGAACCTGTGACATTGCTGCGAGAGCTAGTCCGCCGATTAGCACGCCGATTGCGGCGACGTACTTTGGGTCGTATTTATCGGCGAGCATTCCCGCTACGGGCCGTAACCCACCTGTCGCCAATCCTGCGATTGCTAGCGCACCTGCGAGTGATCCTCGGCTCCAGTCGAATTCTTCAGTGATGGGCTTTAGAAACACGCCGAACGAGAATCGCGATCCGGCTCCACCGAAGAGCATGAGCGCTGTGCCGAGAACGACTATCCAGCCGTAGTGAATATTGCGAATTTTGGAGATTATTTCGATTACCGGATAAGTGGGTGGCACTAATTAAAATGGCAGATCAGATGGTAGAAAAGGGTATCTGATCCCCCCCGGTGTGGGTGTGCCCGGGATCGGTTGTTTAGCCTTATGGTCGAACCCGGGCAACCATGCCAGATCCCTCGGCTGCACTCGGGAAGTCGATGTTACGTACGGAGAGAAGCAACAAAAAAAATGGGATGGCCGAAGCCATCCCATTTTTTTGTAATTCGCTTTTGCGATTAGTCGATCACGACTTTGCTGCTGAGCAGACAGTGTCGATGATCAACTGGGTAACCACGTATGGGTCAACGTTGGCGTTTGGTCGTCGGTCTTCGATGTAACCCTTGCCGGCCTTTTCAACCTGCCAAGGAATTCGAATCGAAGCGCCACGGTCGGATACGCCGAATGAGAACTGGTCGAAACGCTGTGTCTCGTGAGCACCGGTGAGTCGAAGCTCAACGCCGTGACCGTAGTTTGCGATGTGAAGTTCTGGCTTGCCAGGAGCGCCGAGTGATTCGGCAGCTTCTACACATTTGTCGAAAGATTCACGCATCTCGTTTGTCGAGAAGTTGGTATGGCAACCTGCACCATTCCAGTCACCTGCAACAGGCTTAGGATCGAGCGTTGCAGAAATCGGGATTCCCTTAGGACCGAGGTAATCTTCAGCTATTCGGTAGAGCAACCATCGAGCGAGCCACATTTCGTCACCAATACCAGGAGCGGTGATTGGGCCGATCTGGAACTCCCACTGTCCGGGCATAACTTCAGCATTGATTCCTGCAATGTGGAGTCCTGCGTCGAGGCAAGCCTGAAGGTGAGCGTTTACAACTTCACGACCGAAGATTTCGTCGGAGCCAACGCCGCAGTAGTATCCGCCCTGAGGCGCAGGGAAGCCGTTGTCGGGCCATCCGAGAGGAGCATTGCCTTCGAAGAAAGTGTATTCCTGCTCAAGACCAAACCAAGTGTCGAGATCGGCGTACTGTTCAGCAGAAGCTGCACACTTTGCTCGGGTGTTGGTTGGGTGCGGCGTCATGTCGGTGAGAAGTGTTTCGCACATGACAAGCTTGTTGCCGCCACCACGAATTGGGTCATTGATGACGAGCACTGGGTTCAGAACTACGTCAGACTGGTCGCCTGCTGCCTGGTTGGTCGATGATCCATCGAATCCCCAGATTCCAGGTTCTTTATCATCTGCAAGCACCTGTGCCTTTGATCGCAACTTAGCGGTCGGCTCGGTGCCATCAATCCAAATATATTCGGCTATGTAAGGCATTTATTACTTCCTCGTGCATTTTTTCTTGCTGGCACCGTGATGGTCAGATTCGTTGATTCTGACAATCAGTCGTTCGTTAGCGCAGCGAGCATTTTACGTGCGAACTGCGTTGTCGGATAGCGTAGGCATAGCCTCAAGCCAAACGACCACAATATAAATTAGCCTAAACGTGTTTCAATGGTGTTTCAAAATCTCGCACATTGAGCGCGTCATCAGAAAAACGATGAAATCTTCACGGTGAGATTCGACTCAAAGCGAGTATGCCCACATAATCGTCAGATGAATCAGGAACATTATGATCTGCTTAATGGATCTACCGAAGATCTAAGCGCATGGCATCTTGCGAACTCTCCAGAGCAACTGGATTTGAGAGGTGCTGATCTGTCGGGACGTGATCTGCGAGGGAGGAATTTTTCACGGGCACTTTTGGAACGAACTAATTTTTCAGGTGCAAATCTCGACGAGGCAGTGTTTTCGGAGGCTAGTCTCCGAAGAGCTAATCTTTCTGGCGCCTCGATGAAGAAAGCGACGCTCTATCGGACGAACTGCACCGGGGCCGATATTTCGAACGCCGATCTATCAGGAGCAAACATGTACCGATGCGTTCTTCGCGAGGCGACGATTGAAGGTGCGATCTTCAAAACGGCCGCCATTTTCAAAGTTGCTTGGCCTGAAGGTGTTGACGTTCGCGCCCACGGGTAGCGGGCGTCTAGCCTGCTAAGCCGCCGGTGGCCCGCATTAGGGTCTCTTGGACCAATAACTCATGGTCGAGGGTGCGGAGCGGGTCAGATTCGCCTTTGATGTTTCGTACTAGCTCGGCGAACGTATCGACGTAGCGTTCACGATCTTCGATCTTGATGACGTTGATGCCCTTTTTGTACTCGCCCTGATTTTCTTCGAGAGTGAGCTTGATCGTATCGGCAGGTTCGAACGGCTCCATGATTGCGGTGCCTTTTGTTCCGTAAACCTCGAATCGACGTGCCATTGGTTTTACTTCGATCGCAGCGATATCGACTGTTGCGATAGCGTTGCTGTACTCGAATACACCGAGTGTGTTGTCCATCATATCGCGTGTTTCTGAGGCGGAATTCTGGAAGAATCGAGAGACTTTATTGGGTCGGCCTAGTATCCACACGACTTGGTCGAGCATATGCCCGCCGAGGTCGTACATTACTCCGGCTTTGAAATGGGATACGCCTTCTTTGCCGGTTTGAATTCCTTCAGGGTTCTTCTCAGGAAGCGAGGTCGACATGTGGGCTCTGACTTGGAATATGTGACCGAGAAAGCCTGAGCGTGCCCAGTTAGCGATACGCTCGAAACCATCGTGCTTTCGGAACATGTAGCCCATTTGGAGCATCGTGTCTTGAGAACGGGCGATTTCAACGATATTTTCGAATCGGTTGTAGTCGTTGCCAGCAGGTTTGTCGTAGAAGACGTGCTTGCCGGCTGAGACGATTTCTTCGGTGAATCCGAGGCTTTCCTTGTTCGTTCCTTCGGAAGTTACGCACACGACAGATGGGTCGTCTAGGAACTCATATGGATCGTCTACGAACTCAACCTTGCCAAATGCGCCGCTGCTGTTTTCGACTTGGGCTCGTCGTGCTTCGTCTGGCTCGAAAACGCTTGCAACCTCGACTTCGGGGTGGTCGAGCATCACCTGCAAAACGCCTTCAGCGTGTCCGTGCTTGGTTCCGTACTGAGCCATTCGCAGTTTGTCGGCCATTTAGATCGTTACTCCAAAGTTTTGATTTTGCCCGACGTGTGTGTGATCGGGCGTGAGAGTTCAAATGCCGCCGCAGTTTACGCCGGGCATATAGAAATTAGCCAGTCGAATCCGGTCGTTTCGATGGGTTCACGAGTTTAGGCATTCCGAGCCGCTTCAATGAAAGCTCGAATGCGGTCGGGGTCTTTCACACCGTCGGTTTCGACACCGCTCGCAACGTCGACACCCCATGGTGAGAGCTGTTTGATTGCACTTTCGACGTTTTCAGGGTTTAGGCCCCCTGCTAGGAAAACTTTTTCGCGATTGGCTACGCCTTCAGCACTGGTCCAGTCGAACGATTTTCCTGAGCCGCCAAGCGCACCTTTGGTGAAACTGTCGAGGACGATCCCATGACCATTGGAAAGAAAAGGCGAGACCATTTCATCGACGTCTGACGGCGTTCTTCCTTCTCTGACAAACAATTGCTTGAATACGGGGAGTTCAACTTTTGAAATGTACTCGGCGTCTTCATCGCCGCACAGTTGGAGATAGTCGAGCGCTAAATTACGTGCGGTTTCGTTTACTTGGTCGACGTCCTGATCCCTGAACAGACCCACCAAACCGGGCCGGTTCGGTGTATTTATGCCTTCTCGGTAATCGGTCAGTATTTGCGCAGCGGCGGTGAGTTGAATCTGGCGACGCACGCCCTCAACAAAGTTGAATCCTAGGTAGTTAGCTCCGGCATCAGATGCCACGATCGAGGCTTCTGCACTTCGTAGGCCACAAATCTTGATTTTCGTTGAGATCGACACAGCCTTACCCGACTTCCACGGCGGCCATCGCCCCGGCTAGTTCGCTTACGTCGGCTCCTGCCTTCATCAACGACTCGCCAACCAGAACGGCTTTCGCACCGGCGTAGCCCATGCGTTCCACGTCGCTGGAATTCTTCATTCCGCTTTCAGCGACTCGAATTCGGTCGTCGGGTATTTTCCTGGCAAGAGTTTCGAACACTGAGAGGGAGGTTTTCAGTGTTTTTAGATTGCGATTGTTGATTCCGACGATGTGCGGTTCGACTTCAGTTAGCGCGATATCGAGTTCGGGTTCGTCGAATACTTCTACTAATACGTCCATTCCCATCGCTGTCGAAATGTCGAATAGATCGACGTACTGCTTTGGATCGAGGCAGGCGATTATTAGGAGGATACAGTCGGCTCCGGCGGCTCTTGCTTCGTGAATTTGGTATTCGTCGACGATGAAGTCTTTTCTCAACACAGGCACACGAGAGGCGCGGGCGATTATCGAGACAGCTGCCAGATCCTCGATAGAACCTGAGAAGTAATCGGGTTCAGTGAGAACTGAGATCGCAGCGGCACCAGCGTTGCTGTAGAGTCCGGCTCGATGAGCTGGGTCGAGGTCGGGATCGAGCGATCCTGCCGATGGTGAGGATCTTTTCATTTCAGCGATTAGAGATATTCCGCTCTTCGAAGCGATGCTTCGCTGCAGCGAGAGTGGAACGCTCGCATTTTCGGCAATTAGTCGCAGTTCCGACTCAGGGCGTTTTTTCTTGGCTTGTTCGATGGTGACAAGTCGCTTTTCGACGATCTCACCGAGGATGCCTGGTATTTCGATCAAGATTGTTCCTGACTTACTTTGACTAACGAAGTTAGTTTTTCTTGAGCGGCTCCGGAGTCGATTGAATCTTGGGCCATTGCAGCTGCTTCTTGGAACGCGACTGCTTTGCCAGCAGCCATCAAGGCAGCGGCCGAGTTGAGCACAACTACGTTTCGACGTGAGGTTTCTGGAGCAACGGGAGGATTGTGACCGCTTCCTGCTCCAGCGAAGATGTCTTTGATGATCTGCGCTGATTCTTCTGTATATTCGACCACAAGATGCTCTCGTAAACCTTCTTGAAGTCCGAAATCTGCAGGCCGGGTGCGCCGACGTTTTAGTCCGTCTTTGTTCACCTGATAAAGCAGCGTGTGTCCTTCGATATCGATTTCGTCAGCTCCTGATTCGGCATTCACCACGAATGCATAGTCAGTGCCGAGAATTTCAAGTGCTTTGGCTATTTTCTCGGCGAATGCAGCGTCGGAAACGCCGATCACCTGTCGCTTTACTCCGGCAGGGTTCGTCAGAGGGCCTAAAAAATTGAATATCGTTCTGATGCCTAACTGCGGTCGAAGCGGACCTGCGAATTTCATTGCAGGGTGAAACGCCTGGGCGAACATGAATCCAACCCCAGCCTCAGTGAAGCAGTTTTTGACTCCTTCAGGACCCAGAGTGATGTTCACTCCCAGTGCTTCAAGCACATCAGCACTGCCTGACGATCCCGACATCGCTCGGTTGCCATGCTTTGCGACCGGAACACCTGCTCCTGCGACTACAAATGCGGAGGCCGTTGAGATGTTGAACCAGTTGAGACCGCTGCCGCCTGTTCCGCACGTGTCGATCATATCGACATCAGTATCGACATGGAGTGAAACGTCGCGCATAACGCCAGCCATGCCAGCGATTTCGTACGGGGTTTCGCCCTTCATTCGCATGGCTGTGAGGAACGCACCGAACTGTGCAGGGGTCGCTTCACCGGTCATGATTTCGCGCATGGCGTCGGCTGCCTGATCTTGCTCAAGATCAGTACCTTCGACCGCTGCTTGTATCGCCTGTTGAATATTCATTGTTTTAACTTCAGCTTGGTTCTTGTTGGCCTGAATTGTTCGTTGTTGGGAGTTGGGTTGTGGGCTTTGCGGGATCTGGTGATCAGCTGTTTACCGGTGATGGTTTGTCGAGGAAGTTCTGGAGCAGGTCTTTGCCCGCTTCAGTCATTATCGACTCAGGATGGAACTGCACGCCTTCGACGTCTAGTTCCTTATGTCGAATTCCCATGATGATGCCGTTCTCGGTGCTTGCAGTAACTTCAAATACATCAGGAACAGTCTCCTGTTCAATCGCCAACGAGTGATATCGAACAGCTTCGAATGGCTGAGGGAGTCCGGCGAAAACACCTTGTCCCGTGTGATTGATGGGGGATGTCTTTCCATGTCGAATTTCTCCGGCACCCTTTACTACGCCGCCAAACGCTTGGGCGATGCACTGGTGACCGAGGCAAACTCCCAGAACAGGAACTTTTCCAGCGAAATGCTTGATGACATCGATCGAAATACCGGCATTGTCGGGCGTTGAAGGCCCGGGTGAAACGACCACCCTTTCCGGGTTCATGGCGGCGAGTTCTTTGATGGTCGCTTTGTCGTTGCGCACCACTTCGACCTCGGCTCCAAGTTCGGAAAGGTACTGGAAGAGGTTGTATGTGAAGCTGTCGTAATTATCGATTAGTAGAAGCATTTGAATTAGTCGCTAACGAGCTGCATTATCGCATGATGAGAAATGTCGGGTGAAATTTGTTCGTCGTTACGCCAGCGTTTTTCTTGAATTGCTTCGGCGCGTTTTATCGCCAATAAAGGCGCTTTTGCCTTCTGGATTGATTCGAGATTTTCGGCTTCAGGGTCGGAGTCGAACACGATGCCAGCTCCGCCTTGAACATGTGCCGTTCCGTTGCGTAAAATGATCGATCGAATGATCGTTCCTGTATCGACATCGCCGTTCGGTGCGAACCAGCCGATGCCTCCGCAGTAGGGTCCGCGACCCTCAGGTTCAAGTTCGGCGATTAGCTGTATTGATCGAATCTTGGGAGCCCCGGAGAGAGTTCCAATCGGGAACCCTGATTCGAACGCATCTATGCCGTCTTTGTCGTCGGTAAGCTCACCTTCCACTCGTGAAACAAGGTGCATCACGTGGGAGTAACGTTCGACGTGCTTCAGAGATGTGACGTTCACGGTTCCGGGCTTGGAAACTCTGCCGAGATCGTTGCGGGAGAGATCGACCAGCATCACGTGCTCAGCAGATTCTTTCTCGTTCGATAGTAGGTCGACTTCGTTTTGAAGATCTTCTTCTGCCGTTGCGCCACGTGGTCGAGTTCCGGCGATCGGGTGAATTGCTGCCGTGCCGTTCGTTGAGCGTAGAAGCAGCTCGGGAGAAGCGCCGATCAACTGCATGTCAACGAGATCAAGCATGTACATGTATGGCGATGGATTCATCGACGAGAGTTGTTCGTAGATGTCGATTGCATCTGCATTGGTTTCAATCGTTAGGCGCTGACCGAGAACCACCTGAATTAGTTCACCATCGATGATCGCTTCACGTGCCTTACGAACCATTTCAGGGTACTGCGTACGCTTTGTGGAGAACGGTTCGGGTGCTGTTTCGAATTGTGGGCTACGTGACGTATCGTTTGATATTTCGCTTGGTGTTGATTCTTCTAACGATTTAGCGATTTGAGATATTCGAGTGTGTGCAGTTTCAAACGATTGTGACTTTGCTGCAAATACGATGATGTGCAGCTGATTAAGGGCGTTATCGAAAACTAGGAGTTCGCTCGGGATTGCCATTGCAGAAACTGGCGATTCCGTCGGATCGGCGGGCAGGTCACCCACAGACGGCTCGAAGTGCTGAACCGCTTCGTATGACACGAACCCGAAAGCACCCCTTACTAACGCTGGTAGTTCGGCTACCGGTGCAACGTTGCGATTCGCAAACTGTGACCGAAGATTAGAAAGAGGATTTATGTCGCCAAGAAGTTCTGATTTTCCGGTGCGAATGACATTCTCTATCGAAGCGCATACGTACGAGTATCGGGATGCGCCGATTTCTGGAGAGACCGATTCGGAAATGAACGAAGGCTCACCTTCGGTTCGTAGTTTCCTAAGCGCGTCTAATGGACTGATACGAGGGGAATCGATCACAGCTTGAACCGGCACAACATCGAATTTCATCGATGCGTGAGCGAACTCTTCACTTGTTGTGGTGAAGATTGGGCTAGACACCGGCCGACTCCTCAGCGTGGTCGATGGCTCGCATTAGTGCACCCATCTTGTGGAGGGTTTCTTCGTACTCTGTCTGCGTGTCGCTGTCGGCAACGATTCCGCCGCCAGCCTGAAGGTACGCAACTCCGTCTTTTATAATCATTGTTCTAAGAGAAATTGCGGTGTCCATATTTCCAGTAAAGCTGAAGTAGCCGACGGCTCCTGAGTAAGGGCCACGCTTGTCAGGTTCGAGTTCGGCGATTAGTTGCATGGCGCGTACTTTAGCCGCGCCTGAAACGGTTCCTGCCGGGAACGCTGCCTTCATAGCATCGAACATGTCGTACTTGTCCGATAGATCGCCCGTTACGTGCGACACGATGTGCATCACGTGTGAGTATTTTTCGATCTCGAAACTTTGTTCAACGTTGACGCTTCCGGGGTTTGAAACACGTCCGACGTCGTTACGTCCGAGGTCGAGGAGCATGACATGTTCTGCAACCTCTTTTTCATCGCTGATTAGCTCTTTTTCGAGTTCATCATCGTGTTCAGGAGTTGTGCCCCGAGGGCGAGTACCGGCGATGGGGTGAACCGCCATTTTGCCGTCGATCACTTGGGTTAGAAGTTCTGGTGATGCGCCAACGATTTCGAAACCATCGAGTTCGAGAAAGAACATGTAAGGCGATGGGTTGATGGCTCGGAGCGAACGGTACATATCGAACGGTTTTACTGGTGTCCGTCTTGAAAGACGTTGTGAGAAGACGACCTGAATGACTTCACCGTCTTGAATCGCCTGTTTGCACTTGGCGATTGCTTCGCCGTAGTACTCACGGGTCATGTTCGGCACGTAGGGCTGCCCTGTGATCTTGCCATGTTCGAGCGGTGATTGATCGGGATGACCAACCGAGCCGTAGTCGAGATTGGGATCGCGTGATGTGAATCCAGATGTTGGCAGGAAGTTTCGTCGTGCTCCACTTGCTGGTACCGGCTTATCGAGTCGTGCGATGACTTCTTCGATCTTCGCGGTTGCTCGATCGTAGGTCGCTTCGACATCGCCGTTTACGGCCGCGTGTGCGACCACGAATATAGTGTGCTTGACGTGGTCGAAAATGAGGATCGAATCGGTGAGCATGAACACGGATTCAGGGACATCGAGACCAGACTTTTCGTCTGAGATCGGCGGAACCGACGGCTCGAAATATCGGATCGTGTCATAGGCGATGTAGCCGACTGCGCCACCGTGGAATTTCGGGAGCCCGTCGACAGTTGCGTACTTGATTTTCGACATTCGATCTCGAATAAGTTCAAGTGGGTCGACCTCGCCGTACTCGGTTCCGACTCCGGTCGTGAGTATTTCCGATGGCTCGGTGCCTAGCATGCTGTAGCGCGCTAAATTCTCGCCACCTTCGACTGATTCAAAGAGGAACGAGTGCTTGCCGGTCGCTGTTTTTAGGTAGGCGGATACGGGTGTTTCGAGGTCGGCGCTTATTTCGCGATAGACCGGAATCAGATTGTGATCTGAAGCGAGGTTTTTGAATGTCGAAAGATCGGGTGTGTAGTTTGGCATGACGAATATTTCCTGGTGGACTGAAGTTGATTTTTTTCTTGATTGAGGCTTCAACTTCGCCAGGAATAACAAATATTAATGTTGCTACGAATGGTCATTTGTCTGATCGGTTCAAAAAAAACGTAACTCGTTACTTACTTCCAGTTCTTTGTGTAGCTCGAAATTCTCATAGCGTCTCGGACTTGTTCCATCGTTTCGGCGGCGACTATTCGCATTCGCCCAACGCCGTCCATGATCGCCTCTTCTACGAGGTTCATGTTCGCTTCGTAGTAGGCGCGCTTCTCACGAATCGGGTCTAGGAAAGTATTGATAGCTTCGGCAAGAGCCATCTTTACCTCTACGTCACCAATCGTTCCTTTTCGGTAGCGAGCTTTGAACTCGTCAACCTGTTCCGTGTTTGGGTTGAAGGCATCGTGGTATTGGAATACCGGATTGCCTTCGACCTTGCCGGGAGTGTCGGCTCGGATTCGGTTGGGATCAGTGAACATGCTCTTCACCTTCTTGGTAACGGTCTTTTCATCATCGGACAGCATGATTACGTTGCCCTTCGACTTGCTCATCTTGCCTTGTCCGTCAGTTCCAGAAAGCCGCGGGACCCTGCCGACTAGTGATTCGGCTTCAGGGAACACAGGCTTGAACATTCGGTTGAATTTACGGGCAACCTCACGCGTCATTTCTATGTGCGGAATCTGATCATCTCCAACTGGGACCAGATGCGCCTGTGGCAGCAGAATGTCGGCTACTTGGCTCATTGGGTAGCTGTAGAAGCCTACGGTGCGTCGTTCGACATCGAGATCGTTCAACTCGCCTTTGAGCGTTGGGTTACGTTCGAGCATTCCGAGAGGCGTGATGAAGCTGAGCAACATCGTGAGTTCTGCGAACTCAGGCACGTAGCTTTGAATGACAAATGACGATTTTTTCGGATCGAGACCGACTGACAACCAGTCGAGAGTGACCTGCAATACGGAGTCACGAATGAGATCGATATCGTGGAAGTGGTCGCCGAGCGCTTGGTAGTCGGCGATCAGAAAGTAACAGTCGTACTGGTCTTGTAGTTCGATCCAGTTGTGGAGCGCACCCACGTAGTGACCCAGATGAAGGGCTCCGGTGGGTCGGATACCGGTAAGGATTCGCTTTTTAGTATTTTTACTAGATACCGCTGCCATGATGTCGGTCGATTCTCGATTTGTTTACTAGCGGTGTTCGCTAGAACTTCGTCGAGGTTTTTATCGCCCGAAAATCGGGCATAAAAAAACCTCACTCCCAAATGAAATAATTTTCAAGGGGCGAGGTATGTATCCCGCGGTGCCACCCTAGTTCACCGTCCCGAATCGTCGGAACAGTATCTCTGTCGGACACACGACCAAGGCTGTCTAAGATCGTAGGTCCCGGGCTCTGATAACGGTGCCCACTCCGTCGGAGGCTACTTGCCTAAGCTTTTGCTCCGAAGCTCACGGGTCCATTCGGTTCCGGTCGTGATATCGGGCTTCCAGCTGCCCCGACTCTCTTTGATCCGTAACGAAACTTACTAGTCCCGATCAACGCCAATATGAAATTCTAACTGTCTTCAACACTAGCCCCTAAAGGGGCGTCGAGTCAAATTTGGTTCGGATTCGCCGCGGGAGCACGTTCGTGAGTGAGGGGCGCAATCGAATTGTTTGGGCACCGCGTGAGCTCCGCGACGAACACTCGATCAACTAGCTGGGCAAAGCAGAAAATTGAATTCTTCGAAATTCGATGGAACAAATCGGAACACGGTAGCGTCTTAGCTATAACAGGCGACCTAATCAGGCGTCTGATCAAGTCAAATTAGAAGGCCCGTGAAAACATTTTGGGCCACACAAACGGCAATAGAAAAATGTTTAGCGGAATTAAAAATAAGTGGCTCGTACTGGTGGCTATTGCAGCCGTCGCAGCGTTCGTTATTGCCTGTGGTACAGATGAGACCAAGCTTGTTTCAAACGACGGTGGAGTTGGCGCACAGCCGACCGAAACTGCTGATGGCGACAAGCTACCAAATGACCTCGGTTACGAAGTTGTTGACGAGCTCGCTCCAATCGAGAGCGTTCAAATCATGGTTCTCGAATCTTACCCAGAGCAGTTCGTTGTTCAGGTTATTTCGGGCATGCCTAGTGGATGTGCTTCATTCAGTCACTCTGAAGTGACTCATGAAGGAACCGACATTCACATTTCTGTGTACAACTCGGTTCCTGCACCTGAACAGCTCGCAGTAATGTCATGCATCGCCATTTACGGCATTCACGAAGAGAACGTTTCTCTCGGCAGCGATTTCGACAGCGGCACCGTTTACTCGGTTTACGTGAACGATCAGCCGGCAGTGACGTTCGAGACTGGTTCGTCACCGATACAGGTCGATCCAGCTTATGCCGACCCAGGATTTGAAATTGTCCCGGCTCCGGTTGAAGCTATCGAGATCATAATCGGTGAAGACAGTCGTGGGCCAGTTACCTACTACGCAAACGTAATAATCGGACTTACTAGCGGTTGCAACGAGGCAGTAGATCCAAACGTCGTTATGACGAGTCGATCGGTGTTTGAGGTCTTTTTAGTGGTCAAAGTGCCAACGGGTGATGTCATGTGCACAGACGATTACCGCCTAGAGGGTGTCGAAGTAACGTTCGGAGCTGTGGGTGAAGAGCTAGTTTCTTGCGCCGTGTACACAGTGCACGCTGGTGACAAAACAGAGACATTCCAAGCGATTGCTCCAAACGTTCGTTGTGCCGACCCTGATCTAGCTACTCCAACCACAGTTCCGGGTGGTGGCGGAAGCCTCATCGCCGATAGCCAAGCTCTAGAGCTGACACTAAGGTCGTTGGGTGCGGATGTTTCGTACGGCGGACACAGTGATTTTTCGAAGCAGTTTGGACTGTACCCAACCGAGTTGAAGGTAAACGGTCAGCGAGTATTGGTTTACAGCTTTGCTCCTGGTACTTCAGCCGAGAAGGCTTCCGAGACGGTTTCGAGTGATGGTTCTTCGTTCGAGGGTGATGGCGTTGCGATGTCGGTCATGTGGATCGAGCCGCCTCACTTCTACTTGTTCGGTAACGCAATCATCCTGTACATCGGTGTCGATGCTGAAATGGGTGCTTTGCTCGGTTCTATCGGCGATCAGTTCGCTGGTGGCGAATACGAGACTGCAAGTGGTGAAGAAGATGGCATCAATAGTGAATTCATTGCTCGCTTGGCGACGATTGAGAACGTAAGCATTGCTTCAACACGATCTATTCCTGCGCAGCACATGATTGGCGTGACGATTGCTCTCGGCGGAAGCTGCGAGACGTTCAAGTCGATTACCAAGGTTGTGGAAGGTCGTGAGGTTCACATCGAAGTGTTGACTCAGGTTCCAACGGCTCCTGTGCCTTGCACGCTGGCGATTATCTATGACGATCAGTCGATCAACATTGGTTCCGATTTCGAAGCTGGTGTCGAGTACGACGTGATCGTCAACGTCGAACGACAGGGGACCTTTATTGGCGGCTAACCGCTTAGTTCTTGGGAACTGATGTTTCGGCAGGCAACTGCCAAAACGAATCGCCCCACTTGCTTATCCGCTGCGCCCGGTGGATACGGTAAGTGGGGCGTTTCGCGTTGGTTGAGAATTTGCCGTATGACGCTGTTGCCTTGTTGGCGTTCTTCTGCGAGCCTTCTGCGCATTCGAGCTTCAGCAACATGTTGAACGCTTCACTACGAGGAAAAGATCACTCAATGCCAACAAAGCAAACATCTCCATATGGATCGTGGGAATCTCCGATTTCGGCTGATCTGATCACTCAGGGCGGTTTGCGTCTTGGTGAAGTTCGGGTTGATGGTGATGACGTGTACTGGCATGAGGGCCGACCGGAAGAGGCGGGTCGATACGTGATCGTGAAGCGATCTGCCGACGGTTCGACTGCCGATGTGAACCACGCACCGTTCAATTCCCGAAACGCTGTGCATGAATACGGTGGTAGCGCTTACGCCGTTCGAGATGGCAATGTGTACTTTTCGAACTGGGATGACCAGCGAATTTATAAGGCATCGACCTCTGGTGAGCCCGAAGCGATTACTGATGCGCCTGTGATTGAGCGCGGAGTTCGATTCGCCGATCTAAGGCTAACGAACGATTCCAATTGGATTTTGGCGGTGAACGAAACGCACCATGAAGATCGTGAAGCTGACAACTCGATAGTCGCTGTTCCGACCGACGGATCGGGGGAGGTACGGCTGCTGGCAAGTGGTCACAATTTCTATTCATCGCCACGCCAGAACGCTGCGGGCGACCAGATCTGCTGGCTGTCTTGGGATCATCCAAACATGCCGTGGGACGGATGCGAACTGTGGATCGCTGATTTTGATTCATCATCAGGTTCAGTTAAGAACGAAAAGAAAGTAACCGGCGGAATCGACACCAGCATTGTTCAGCCAGAGTGGGCTCCAGACGGCACGCTCGTTTTCATCACTGACGAATCAGGCTGGTGGAATCTTACGAAGTGGTCGGGTGGCAAAGTCACGCCAATTCTTACTGAAGAAAAGGATCACGGCGGCCCTGCCTGGGCGTTCGGGTTCAGCACATATTCGTTTTTGGAAGACGGGGCGATATTGCTGAAAGGCACCAAAAACGGCAAGGGTCTGCTGAGAATGGTGATGCTGAACGGTAGAGAAGTTGCCGAAACGGCAGTAGCGCACACTTCGATCGCTGAAGTGAACGTTATTGGCGATGAAGTTGCGTATATCGGGGCATCGCCGACGTCGGCAGCTGAGGTGGTCCGTGCTTCCTTGAGTAGCGGGTCGGCGACTACTCTGAAATCGTCGAGCGATATTGAGCTCGACGACGCCTATCTATCGATTCCCGAAGCGATTACGTTCCCATCGACCGACGATGGCGAGGCACACGCCTTCTACTACCCTCCTTCCAATCCTGATTTCGAATCTGACGGTATTGAGACACCACCGATGTTGGTGATTAGTCATGGTGGCCCGACCAGCGCGACTAGCTCGGCTTTGAGCCTGCCAATTCAGTTTTGGACGAGCCGTGGATTTGCTGTCGTCGATGTTAACTATCGAGGTTCAACTGGGTACGGAAAAGCGTTCCGTGATGCGTTGAAGGGCAATTGGGGCATCTACGACACCGACGACTGTATTGCTGCTGCTGACTATCTTGTTTCTAAGGGACTTGCCGACACGAATCGGCTTGCGATCAAGGGCGGTTCTGCTGGTGGTTACACGACGATCAATGCGCTTACATTCGAGGATCGGTTTGCGGTTGGCGCAACGTACTACGGAATTGCTGACCTGAGCGTGTTCATCGGCGATACCCACAAGTACGAGTCACGCTATCTGGATAGCCTGATTGGTCCATATCCAGAAGCGAAGCAGCTTTATCACGATCGCTCAGCGATTAATTTCACCGACCAGCTTTCATGTCCGATGATTATTTTGCAGGGACTCGAAGACAAGATTGTCCCGCCGTCTCAGGCCGAGATTATGGCGGGTGCGCTTCGTGAAAAAGGCATTCCGTTCTCACTCATGATGTTCGAAGGGGAACAACACGGGTTCCGGCAGTCGAAAAATATCAAGGCTTCTCTTGAGGGGGAGCTGTACTTTTATGGTCGAGTGATGGGATTCTCTCCAGCTGGTGAGCTACCGGCGGTGGAAATCGAGAATGAATCGGCGCTTTAGGCTGCGTTGAAACGGGTATCCCATCGAAATTGTTTCGATGGGATACACAAGGAAAAATATTGTCAGAAGAAACGAACAAACCAGATTCAATACTCGTAATTACGCCGCACCCCGACGATTCGGAGTCGGCTTCTGGTGGAACGATTGCGAAGTGGTGTGCTGATGGAAAGAAGGTCGTATTGGTCGTTTGTACCAACGGTGACAAAGGGACCAGCGATCGTTCGGTAAAACCGGCTGATCTCGCTGCAACTCGCGAAGTTGAAACTTTGAACGCCGCGAAGGCATATGGACTTGCCGATGTCGTGTTTCTGCGAATGAAAGATCAGGGTCTTGAAGACAACGATGAGTTTCGAGAGAAGCTCGTTCGCCAGATCCGTATTCACAAGCCTCGATTGCTGCTAACTATTGATCCGAATCGACCATACATACGACATCGAGATCATTCGATGACGGGTCGAGTCGCATTGGACGCAGTGTTCCCTTACGCCCGAGACCACGTTGCGTATCCAGAGCACCTTGAAGAAGGCATCGAGCCGCACAAGGTCGAAGAAGTTTGGCTATTTAGGCCGGAGCAGCCGAACATTCACGTCGATGTAACCGAACATTTCGAAACTCGTCAAAACGCACTTCACTCACATGTGAGCCAAGTCGGCGAACGCAGCGACGAAAGCGACGAGCGTTCGCGGAAACGACTAGCCGAAACTGGCAAGAAGTACGACGTAGAACTAGCCGAGCAGTTCATGCAGATCAAGATCGGATATTAGGGAAATAGTCGATTTCAGGTAGTTAGTTTTCGGTATGTGTTGAGTCTAGGAATATTTAGTGAAATGCCCGTAGTTCAAAACTATCGTAGTGAAAGAGAACCATGGATTTCGTTGCTATCGATGTAGAAACGGCAAACTCAGCAAGAGCATCGATCTGTCAGATAGGTGTGGCACGATACGCCGACGGGGTGCTCACGGACGAGTGGGTCTCATACATCGATCCTGAGGGAGAGTTCGGGATCTGGCAAGTTCGGGTCCACGGTATTCAAGCTTTAACAGTTGCAGGGTCGCCAATCTATTCAGATGTAGTCGACAAGCTGTACACGTTTCTCGATGATTCGATTGTTGTGAGCCATTCGCCATTCGATCAACAGGCAATCACAAAATCGGCCGTTCGGTACGGGGTTCGCCCACCTCGGGCAAAATGGGTCGATTCAATAGTTGTCGCAAAGCGAACATGGCCCGAGCACGCGAACCGAGGCTACAAGCTAAACCAGTTGTGCGATCAGCTTGATTACGAATTTGAACATCACGACGCGCTAGAAGATGCCAAAGCAGCGGGGCATATAGCTATTTCAGCTGTGAAGTACAGTGGCAACAGTCTGAGTAAATGGGTCGGCGGCTCACGGGCGTAGAAATCTGTTCCGGTAGATCCTGCAACCCGCAAGAACTACCCTGCGCCTTCGCCGCCGTCGATTGGTAGTTCTACTCCGTTGATGAAATTGGAGTTTTCCGATGCGAGGTAAAGCACAGCGTCGGCAACTTCTTCTGGCTCGGCGAATCGTCCCGTAGGAATCTTGGCGAGCTTGGCGTCACGTCGAGGGCTTGGTGGCCATGCGTTGTCGCCCATCGGAGTCATCGTGACAGTCGGCGCTACGCTGTTGGTCTGAATATTGTGAGGTCCGAATTCGACAGCCATCGATTGCGTAAGCAGCTGAAGTGCGCCTTTAGACGCACTGTAAACACTGCCGGTTGGGAACGCCCTGATCGCTGCTCGTGACGTCACATTGACGATCTTGCCTTTCTTTTTCGCAATCATGCTTGGTGCGAAAATTTGAGTTAGCAAGAAAGGGGCGAGAACGTTCACATTGATGATGGTGTGGAAGTTTTCGAGCGTGGTTTCAAGGATTGGTTGAGGAATCGTAACCCCGGCATTGTTCACGAGAATGTCGATGTGCCCGAACTCGGCAAGAGCCGCATTACCAACGGCTTTCACCTCGTCGGCATCAGCCATTTCAGCAGTTTGAGTCCAAACCTTAACACCTGTGTTGCGAGCGTTATCAGCTGTTTGCTTGAGTTCTTGTTCGTTACGTGCAGTGAGTGCAAGATCGCAACCGGCCGCAGCGAATAGTTCAGCGATCGATACGCCGATGCCTTTGGATGCGCCGCTGATGAAGGCGACTTTGCCTTTGAGCGAGATGTTTGGGTTTGGGTAGGTCATGTTGATGATTCTTTGCTGATACGGGAAACGAGAATGTGCGGATTATGTCTGAGTCAGCGGGTCAGGTCGATGTGTTTAGCTCGCATTTTCTGCTTTTCATGACTGGCTAACTAGCTGACGGATATCGGACATAGTTCATGTGTCGGGCGGATGGTTCTGTCAGAACTCAGTGTCGGGGTGGAATAACATCGTTCCTCATTTACTGAGGAGACCTGTTTATGTCCTGC
>JAQCHZ010000039.1 GCA_027618835.1 Chloroflexota bacterium
TATGCGTACTACGCCGAGAACACTGACAAACTGAGGCTTGTAGCCGTAGATTCTGGTAGTGGCTGTATCACTCCGTCAGTTGAGACGATCAACGACGGCACCTACTCTCCGCTTTCACGCCCGTTGTTCATCTATGTGAATGTCGAATCACTGGCACGTCCGGAAGTTCGTGCGTTCGCCGAGTTTTACATGAAACACGGTGGCGAGTTGGCCGAGGAAGTCGGTTACGTAGCGCTGTCAGACGCGGACTATGCAGCTAACCTTGACCTGATTCGATCGAACTAGCGGTAGAAATACTGCAACGTTCAGCCCCCGTGGATATATCCACGGGGGCTTTTGTTTGGCTAATTGAAGAAATGAACCAGAGAATCGTGATTCGAGGGGTGTACCGGTCTGTTTGTTCTTTAGTACTGATTCCATCTACTCATTCGACAGGCAACTTGGGCGAAGTTGTAGTTGCTGATTGATCGAAGGTTACTAAGTGTTGAACCTGTAACCGACACCTCGAACGGTGTGAAGGATAGTTGGTTTAGCTGGGTTTTTCTCGATCTTTTTTCTCAACCAGCGAACATGGACATCCACAGTCCTGGTGTTTCCAACAAAACCCCGATCCCAGACCTGTTCTAGCAACTGTACGCGTGTGAACACGCGTCCCGGGTTGGACGCCATGAAGTTCAGAAGATCGAACTCCCTGAGGTTGAGGTTGACCCTCTCGCCGCAAACGCTGATAGTTCGCGAATCAAGGTTGATCGACAGGTGTTGGAATTTAAGCTGTTCGATCTCTACAGGACCTCCCGCAGTTTGGTTTAGATCGGACCTTCTGATTTGAGCTGCCACGCGGGCCATCAACTCTTTGATCGAAAAAGGCTTTGTCAAATAATCTATGGCACCGGCCTGAAGGCCGATCACTCGGTCCTCTTCAGTCCCCATGGCAGTCAACATAATTATTGGAAGAAGTGATCCGGAGCGTGTGAGCGCTTCACAGACCTCGAGACCGGAGATTTTAGGCAACATGACATCGAGGATCACTATGTCGGGTCTGAAAGACCGAATGGCTTTCAATCCTGCCGCGCCATCACTCGCAACCTCTGGCTCGTATCCATCGGCAGCCAGGTTGTAACGCAGTGCTTCTCGCAAGGATCTGTTGTCCTCGATAATGAGGACTTTTGGCTTTTTCATTCTAGGAAGCTACCGGTAGGACGTTAGTCAATTATTAATCAGGGATTAAGCTTGAGTTAAATAACGTGGATTGAGTTCGATGGTTTTGCAACATTCGATGTGCATTGCAAGCAGGAAGTAGAGGGTTCGAGTTCTGACAGAACCGAGGGAATCATCCTCTGTACGGCATTCGAAACCCGATCCTGGTTTCAGGATCAATCTTCAGCTAGCTCCCAACCAGGTTTCATGAGATCGATGACCTGAGGAACAAGCTCTGGAGCTCCGAAGATGACCCCATAAGTTCCATTGTCGAACGTCTTCGTCGCGACTCTTCCACCCGCCTCCTTGGTTAGCAGGCGAATCGGCACGGACTCCCAGGGGTTTATATCGACATCGATCATTAGATCGACGCGCCCTGCAATGGTCATAAGATAGCCAAATCCATCGGTGTAACCACGCCGCATCGGCACTCGTGCACCAAGTTTTTCGAGTCCGATTCTCTCGGAGACAACATCAAAACGTGAAACATCTCCATGAGAAATCATCGCATTTGAAAGGTTACTGGTCTGCGAAACTGTGACTCGTTTGCCATCCAGAAAACAACCCCGCCCGAGCACTCCAGTCATACGCATTCCCAGCGCCGGTAAATCGATCAATCCAGCGGAAGGAACGTGATCCCAAACTAGCCCGAGCAATATCGCATACAACGGAATATTGCGGATGAAAGAGATTGTTCCGTCTATGGGATCGACGGTCCAGTAACGTGAGATTTGAGGATCTATCGCCCAGCCTTCCTCACTGAAAACGGGAATGCCGTAATTATTAGCGGTCAGCAATTCTTGGATGATTTCATCGGCACGCAGGTCAACGTCGGTGACTGGAGATCTGTCCGATTTTATCGACACAATCGGATCCTCGGACCAATTCAATATCTCATAGCGAGCCAGGTCAGCAGCCCGGTTCATAGAAGCCAGAAGAGCTTCATGGGTCGGTGGCACGCCGAGTGCCGAGATTTTCGATGTGAGCATTATTCCACTGTCGACCAGGTCTGTTAATAATCCGTTAAGGGAACGTTCAGAGCGGGTTAAATGCTTGGTGTCAGGAAGAGAGTACGCTCGAATAAGAGACCAAAAATCATCGAGGTATTATGGGCAAAACTATCCTGATCATATGCGACGGACTGCGTAACGATACGGCTGCGCAGCAAATGGGCTTCATGGAACATCTCGTCGAAACCCGACGTGGTACTCGGTTCACCGCCCGAACCACGTTGCCCACCGTTTCGAAAACATCCTACGAAACACTGCACACAGGTCTTGATGCAATAGATCACGGTATCACTGGAAACTTTGTCACTCGTCCTTCTAGCTCCCCAAACCTGTTCAAACTGGCATCGCAATATGGCCTTTCGACCGCTGCCTCTGCTTACTACTGGTTTTTTGAGCTATACGTTGGGCTAACGTACGATCCGACCTTGAACTCCGAACACGATAATCTGGACACGCCCATTCAGAGGGGCATATTTTACAAAGCGGACAGCATGCCAGACGACGAAGTTTTTGCCCGTGGGGCGAACCTGGCATCAGTAAAGCAGCCTGATTACCTGCTTATTCATGTCATGGGCCTCGACCATGCCAGCCACATGAGTGGTTCAGATTCGGCACACTACCGGAACCAGGCGATCCATCAAGACCAGCTGCTCGCCCAGTTCGTCCCAGACTGGACCGAAATGGGATACACAGTGATCCTGACATCGGATCACGGTCACACAACGGACAAACAGCACGGTGGCACAGGGGAGGAGGTTCGGAACGTCCCACTTTATATCGTGCCTTCCGACGGCAACGGGCTTGGTGAAACAGGCGAGACAGTTTCACATCTTTCTGTCGCTCCAACGATATGCCAGATTATGAAATTACCAATCCCAGCAACGATGGCTGCGCCGGTTCTCAAGTTTTCCATGACCTCAGCGGCATCTGGAAATAGCTATTCGGTCGGTCCGAATTCCGTAGCACCTATTGGAATGTTCCCCGATTCGTTTAGCGGAGTAGCGGTTCCTGCGGATGGTTCTGTCAGATCTCAGTGCTCACTTAGTGATTTGGGTGATCTGAATACACGATCGATTTCTACTAATTAAGCTGACAGCTCGGTCATTAGAGTCGACCACTTGTTGATGAATATCTTCCGCCTAACGTCCGCTGGAACATGCTCGCTACCCGTGGACTGGACTCTTAAATAGTTACGCAGTTCGTCGAAAGCATTGCAGAAACGACTCGCAGAGGTGGCTCCGGAAATCTGCACAGTGTGATAAGTGGAATCGCTGCCTGAGTGAGGCATCATAATGTCTCTAGAAACAGGAGCGAGAAATGACGAGACCATACGGCGAACTTCAAGGCGAAAGTGGCGCTTGCTGCGATACGCGGTGAAAAAACACTAGCTGAACTAGCGAGCCAATTCGACGTCCACCAGAACCAGATCACGCAGTGGAAGACCCAGTTGCTTGACCGGGCGGCACAGGTGTTTGGCACAGGAGCAAATCCAACTGAGAAGCCGGTGGACATGAAGACCCTGCACGCCAAGATCGGTGAACTTGCGCTGGAGAACGATTTTTTAGAGGGTGCGCTCGAAAAGGCGGGATTGCCGAGCGCAAGGCGATGATCGATCGCAGTCACAAACTACCGCTCATACGCCAGGTAAAGGCGTTGGGCGTAAGTCGCTCAAGCATCTATTACCAGCCACGATCAATTAGCGATGCCGATCTCAGCTTGATGCGCCGCATCGACGAGATTCACCTCGATCACCCGTTTGCGGGCAGCAGGATGATGCGGGATTTGTTGTGCCATGAAGACATCCACTTCGGTCGCAGACACGTTTCCACGCTGATGCGGCGAATCGGTATTGAGGCGCTGTACAGAAAACCCAACACCAGTAGGCGGCATCCCC
>JAQCHZ010000026.1 GCA_027618835.1 Chloroflexota bacterium
AATGAAAAATCTAATGCTGGTCCTGAATGGTCACCAGACGGGACTAAAATTGCTTTCTCATCTGAGCGTGATGTTACCGAAAATAATGAATATGCGAACGAAATTTATGTCATGAATGCAGATGGTTCCAACCAAATTAACGTCAGCAACAGTTCAGCATCCGAGAATTCTCCCTCTTGGTCACCTGATGGCACAAAGATTGCTTTCAAATCGGATAGGGATGGGAATATGGAGATATATGTTATGGATGCCGATGGTGGAAACCAGACAAACCTGACTAACAATTCGTACCACGACATGTCGCCATCATGGTCACCAGACGGGACTAAAATTGCTTTTATCTCCGACCGCACGGGTCCTAACGAGTACGGCGGTCGCACGAATGAGATTTGGGTCATGGATGCGGATGGTTCTAGCCCGACAGCGCTTACAAATATAGATTCACTGCGCCTACCGACCCAACCGTTAGCAACTGTTGGCCGCCCTAGTTGGTCACCGGATGGTCAGCAAATAATGTTCTCGGCCTCTTTGATTTCGGATAAATGGGACATTTATTCCATGAACTCAGGCGGATCTAGTTTGGTGAATTTATCTAATACGCCCGATAAATATGACGCAGAACGAAATCCAGACTGGTGATCTCGAGACAAACTGATCCCAGTTACTGTCAAATTCACTGTCAAAACAAAAAACGGCCAGCCCCAAATTACTGAAGCTGACCGATTCTAAGTTTGCAAATGTGGTGCCAAGGGGCGGACTCGAACCGCCGACACATGGATTTTCAATCCATTGCTCTACCAACTGAGCTACCTCGGCATTGGCAACCACTTACTGTGCTATCAAGACCTGTTCGGTCGACTGCACGGCAATCAATCGTAGCCGCGGCGTGGTTTGTAGGCAATAGAACTTACGACGAGCCTGAGGCAGTTCGGGTGATTCCTCGCTATGTTTGCTTCAATTTGAACGTCGTTGGCGGTGCTCGCTGCTATAATTTCGCCTGCTTACCGCACGTATGTTTGTTGACTGTAACCGGTGCGGGTGTAGTTTGAACTCCAGCGGTTTCTAATCTGTTTTGTTCGTAGAGGATACTAATGGCGACTCTGATCATCGCTTCAATCTCGGATCGTTCGGGAAAAACGGCTATCGCAGCTGCTCTCGCTTCAAAACTGAGCAGTGACGATTCTCCTGTGGCTGTTGGTAAAGCGCTGGGGAATAACTCGACGAGCGATAACGACGCTGCGGTTTTCGCAAGTCTGTTGCCTGATAACCCGGCTGTAAGCGGTGCTACGGCCGATATTGCGTCGGCTATTTCAGCAAACGCTGGATCGAGCAAGATTGCGATTGTCGAGGGATCGTCAAACGCCCAGTCGAATGTCGATATGGCGAACTCTACCGATGGTCTGGTGTTATTGATTGCTCGGTTTGGCGAAGATATCGCTGGTGCTGCTAAGGCGTATGGTTCACGACTCGCTGGTGTGATCATCAACGGAGTGCCTAAGTATCGTGCGGGCGAAGTTTCAGGCGCTCTCGCTCATGAAATGGAAGCTGCCGGAACGAAGTTGCTTGGAGCAATTCCCGATGATCGACGAATGCTCGCTCCGAAGCTCGGCCAAGTTGCTGAGTTCTTAGGCGGGCAGTTCTTGACCGGCGAAGACGAATCAGATCGACTTCTCGATAATTTCCTGATCGGTGGTCTGGTTCTCGATTGGGGCCCGTTCTACTTCTCGAGTCGTACCAATACTGGTGTGATCGTGCGTGGCGATCGTCCTGACGTTCAGCTTGCTGCGATTCAGACTGATACAACTAAGGCACTAATCCTCACGAAGGGTGTGCGACCGGTCGAGTATGTGATGTACGAAGCTGCTCAACGCAGCATTCCACTGGTGGTAGTTCCAGGCAACACGCACGACGTTGCCGAGCAGATCGAGGGCTTGCAGCCGGAAGTTGGGTTCGATCACTCTTCTAAATTGGATCGGATGATCGATCTGATTGATGAGAATGTCGACGTTTCGGTACTCGAAGATCAGCTCGCTCAACCTGCCACTCGCTAGAACTAGCGTGTTCGCGCCATTTAGATTCAATCCGGCTGATCCATAGTTAGTTTTCAAGCTAGAACTAGCGCATGGGTTTCATTGCGCAGCCACTCAGTAATAGACTTATTTCGTGCCATCAGGAATTATCATGAGCTTACTCGACACAATCGCTCCGCCAAGCGGATCAGACCGGCGCAGATTTGGCCTTGTATTTTTCGCTAAGACTACGTTCTACATTGGCGTCGTCGCTGCCGGAATTTTTGTTTTTACCTCATATCTGTTGTTCGACAACGATCGAGAGCTTGAGGTTATTCCGGCTACGCGGGTCGAGTCGGAGATATTTAATCCGGTTCAGGAATTCTTGATGTCGTCCGAAGTTCAATCGCTTAATGATCGTTCGGTCATGGTGAATTGCTGGAGCGAGTTTGAAGACCTTGAATTCAAGATCGAATATCTCGATCAGGGTTCGTGGCGAGCAAATGTGTACTACAACTTTGTTCGGTATCACTGGCGAGTCGACGATCTGACGTTGGAAGTTACACGCGACCCGTGGGTGCGAACTACTTATCCAACCATTAAGTGCTAACCGTTGTCGGCGAAAAGATAGGTTATTTCTGGTGGTCGATATCGTTTGAGTATTTTGAGCACGGTTCCTGGTGTTGCATCTCTAAAGCGACAGCGTTGGACGAAATCTCTCATTGCCTTGACTACGGTTTATATTTCCGTGACGATCGGGATGATTGCTATCGCAATTTACTTCTCTCCAGCGAGGTTCGATGGGGAGCTCGACGTTATTCCTGCTACCCGAATTGAAGCGCAAGTAATTGTGGAGGTTCAGGAATATCTGAAAACGGCGACCCATCATGGTTTTGCCGATCTCGATGATGAGGCGAGTATTTGCTGGAAAGTGTTCGAGAACGAACGGTTTGTTGCGGAATATTTGAACCGCGGTGAGTGGCGAATTCACGCTTGGTACGAACGCCTTCGATACTTTTGGCGAGTTGATGATGTGACTTTGGAAGTTAAGCGCGATCTCTGGTTGATTGACTACCTCGACACAGTTCCGCTCTCAATTTCCTGCTGATATTTCCGCTACTTGGTCGTGATGGCAGCTTTTGCCACCTGAACTGGTGAAAATGGGGCTGATCTCGGGTGAATCGTTACCAAATTAGTGCCAATCTGGTGAGCAATTTTCCGGGCGGCGGCTAACATTGCTGGATGTCTTCGATTTCATCCACAGAGAACCTACTTGCCGACCTTTCCGAGCGACAGCGCGAGGCTGTCACACACACGGACGGTCCACTACTTATCGTCGCCGGTCCTGGTTCGGGTAAAACCCGAGTTATGGCTCACCGTGTCGCCTACTTAATTGCCGAAAAAGGCATTCTTCCTTGGAAGATTCTTGCGGTAACTTTCACCAATAAAGCGGCTCGTGAGCTTAGAGAGCGTTGCGAGCGTTTGGTTGGTGTTGGATCGAACGAGCTTCAAGTTCGAACGTTTCATGGATTCTGCTCGCGAGTGCTGCGTACTGACGGTGACAAAGTTGGTCTGAAACCCGAGTTCACGATTTACGACGCCGATGATCAGGCGCGAGTCGCCCGCAAGATTCTCGATGACTTCGATGTCGATCCGAAGCAGTTCCCCCCCCGGGCGCTTTTGAGCGTTATTTCCGACGCTAAAAACAACATGCAAAGCCCTGCGCAGCTTTCGCGCCGGACCGAGACGTATCGAGACGAGGTTGCTGTCCGAGTATATGAAGCCTATGAAGGCGCATTGCAGCGTGCGAATGCTGTCGATTTCGACGACTTGCTGTTGAAGACTTTCCAGCTTCTTGAGGGGCATCCTGAGATGCTTGAGAAGTACCAGGAGCGATTCGAGCATCTATTAGTCGACGAGTTTCAGGACACGAACGCACTTCAGTTTCAGGTTGCGCGACTTTTGGCAATGAAAAGTCAGAATATTTGTGTAGTTGGCGATCCTGACCAGTCGATCTACTCATGGCGTCATTCTGATCCTACGAACCTGACCGATTTTCAGAGCACATTCAAAAACACCAAGATTGTGACGCTCGACCAGAGTTACCGTTCTACCCAGATCATCCTTGAAGCTGCCGATGCGGTTATCGGGAACAACGACGGTCGTATGGAAAAGACTCTCTGGACAGAGAACAGCCGTGGCACACGCATTACTGTTGCCGAGGCGTATAACGAAGAGGAAGAGGCTAGTCTCGTTCTGAAAGCCGCTACGGATTTAAAGAACAAAGATGGCATCGGCCGGAACGAAGTGGCGATTATGTATCGCGTGAACGCTCAGTCACGAGCGTTTGAAGTGGCATGCAACCGAGAGGGAATTCCTTATCGATTGGTCGGTGGTGTGAAGTTCTACGATCGAAAAGAAGTCAAAGATATTTTGTCGTTCTTACGAGTCGTATCTAACCCCGCCGACGATGCCGCGTTGGATCGAATAATCAACGTTCCTGCTCGGGGTATTTCTGCCCGGTCAGTTGCCGAACTGCGTAGGGTTGCGATAGCGAACAACGTACCTGCTTTAGATGTGATTCTCGATATTACTCGTGTTCAATCGGGCGATGAAGATCCGCCTGCTTACTACGCTGAGTTGAACACTCGGGCTGTCAATTCAGTGGCGACGTTTGGTGACTTGGTCGCTCGATTCATCGAGCAGTCATTGGCGTTAGATACGAATGAGCTTATTGACCTTATCGTTGAGCGAAGCGGATACGGAGCCATGCTTCGTGAGGATAAAGAACGCGGCGAAGAACGCATGGAAAACCTTCAAGAATTGAAGGCGTCGGCAGAGCAGTTCGCCGGTTCGGAAGAACGCGGGCAGCTAACCGAATTTTTGGAGAACGTGGCACTTGTTTCGGATGTTGATGGGTTGCAAGGTGGAGATGATTCCGACCCCGATGAAGAGGCGATAACTCTCATCACTCTTCACCAAGCAAAAGGGCTTGAGTACGACGCTGTGTTCTTGGTAGGACTCGAAGAAGGGATCTTGCCACACTCCCGAAGCGTGGGCGATCCGACACAGCTTCAAGAAGAACGTCGGCTGCTTTATGTAGGTATGACACGTGCGCGCAAACGGCTTTACATGTTCAGGGCTTTTCAACGTCGGTTCCGAGGCCAGTCTGGTTCGCAGATGGCTTCTCGATTCCTACTTGAAATCCCAGATACTTTGGTGACGACCCGAGATATTCGAGGTCACGACCGGGTTGCTGATCGCATGCCAGATCCGATGTGGACCAAGCGAATGGCGTCAACACCCGGACCTCGGCCTGCTTCTAAATCGAACGAAGGCTACACTGCTGGCGAAAAGGTTCGTCATAAAGCGTTTGGTGAGGGAGTTGTTGTCAGTTCATCGGGCGTTGGCTCCGATACTCAGGTGACGGTTGCTTTCTCGGGGCAGGGCATAAAGAGGCTTATGCTCTCTTTTGCACCGCTTGAGAAAGTTGTAGAGGAAGAGTCGAAGCAGCAGTTTGATCCTGACGAAGATAATTTCGAAACGCAGGATCCAGAACTTTTCGCACCGTAATCGACGGTCGATTTTAGGGACCGCGGCGGTTGTACGTATCGAATTCAGGGGAGCTACCGAATGGCACCAAAAGTAGTTGCGTTAAACATGAGTCCGGCATACACAATGTCGAAGCCAACGGCCGATTAGATAACGCTTGTTACTGGGCTTGGTGTTCAGGGTGATGCGCATAACGTGTTGACCGTGAAACACCGAAGCCGGATCGCCAAAGATCCGACACAGCCTAATCTTCGACAGGTTCATTTAATTCACTCAGAACTGTCCGATCAATTACGTTCAAAAGGCTTTGATGTCCGCGCCGGGATGATGGGTGAGAACGTTTCGACCGTCGACATCGATTTACTGTCGCTTCCAAAAGGCACATTACTCAAGATCGGTGCGGACGCAGTAGTCGAGATCACCGGATTGAGAAATCCTTGTGCACAACTGGACGGACTCATTCCTGGGTTGATGAAGGCTGTGCTTGATCGTGATGCGAATGGCGAATTGATCCGAAAAGCTGGCGTGATGAGTGCTGTTATCAGCGGCGGTGATTTCGGCTAAGTGATCGGATCGCCGTTGAGCTTCCCGAAGGCGAACATCTGCCGCTTCAACCGGGATAGAGATTTTTCAATGCTTGTATCCGGACTTGAAATAGCAGCCTTACTTTTCGATTTGGACAACACGCTCGTCGATCGTGACGACGCGATTCGAAAGCTCGGTCGACAGATGTACACGGGTATTGGAGTCTCTGATTCGTCTATCTCAGAGGAAGGGTTCGTCGACGAATTCTTTCGCATTGACGCTGCTGGGTCGATTCCGGACAAACGAGCGCAAATGACAACGGTCGCTAGCGAGCTATCGACACTTTTAACCGATGCAGATCAACTGTTCGATTGGAGGAATCGAGAGTATCCGACGGCGTTGGTATGGGATCAGTCGACTCGATTAACTCTCGATCTTTGAATAAAATCGGTGTTCCTTGGGGAATCGTGACCAACGGAAGTCCGATTCAACAGACGGTGGTGGAAAACCTCGGAATGTATCGGGAAGCTTCGGCGGTCGTCGTTTCATCTTTAGTCGAGCTACGAAAGCCTGACAAGCGGATATTTGAACTCGCAATGTCGTTGGTCGCTGGCGAGCTTTCCGCCGACAAATTTCTTTTCGTAGGCGACAACCCGACTGCCGATATTGTGGGCGCTTCGGAGGCTGGCAATAAGACTGCTTGGTTATCTAGGTGCAGGGAATGGGCGGTCGGCAACTGCAATCCTGACGTCGTTATTGAATCGGTCGGCGAGCTGGCTGGGGTGATCTCGGCGTAGTCGTGTTTTGCCGCTTAACTGCGGCGAGTAGTCACGAGCTAGTGTCGAATACGATCATTACTTGGCGCTAAATCTGTGTGACAGCTAATATAATCGGTTGCCATGAAAATGCGTCGATGGGATCGAATATATTTCTTTGTGTTCTCGGCAACCTCGTTTGCCGCGTTGAGCTTCGCAGCATTGTTCGTTGTGCCGTTGGTAGAGATAACCGATTCGGAAACCGGCGAAATAGTTCGAACGACGTTGGCGGCTAACGGTCAGTTCCAATTGATATTAGTCAGCACATTGCCCGTATTTCTCGCGGGGAGCGCGTTGTGGGTTGTGCCCAAAGATGGCATTCCCGACAGAGCGGCGAAGATCAATCTATGGGTCGCAACATTCTTGATATACGTATTCGTTGTTCTGTTCATTCTCGTTAACGGCATCTTGTTCTTCCCTACTGCCATATTGATGACAGCGGCAGCGGTAGGTTCACAGGTGCGTCGACGCAAACGGACTGTATTTGCAGAATCGGTAGCTGAGTCGAAATCAGGTTTGGGCGGCGGCAAACGTCGGCGCAAAAAGGGTTAGACTGGCGCTAATTTCAGTAAGCAGCGGCCAGATGCTCACGAGTGGTCGATGCATGCCTAACTTCTAGGAGCGGTGGAGACCGATATGACGACATCAGTATCGCCTGATGACACGGTTATTTCTGAGGAACTTCGATCTTTTATTGATCTGGAGTCGAACGCTGTCACCTACGAAATCGAACGCCACGCGGTCGAGCGATTCGCTTGCGCTATTGGCGATACGAATCCGTTCTATACGAACAAAAAATTCGCTGAGTCAAGTTCCTACGGCGGTTTGATCGCACCCCCGACTTTCTTTAGGTCGTTATTGCCAGGCGACTACCCGCTGCCTTATCCCGAGCCGTTCGCACATATTCTCGATGGTGGCAGCAAGTATCGATACAACGAGCCAGTTCGAGTTGGCGATCAGATAACGGTAGTACGTAAGATCACCGATCTATTCGAGAAAGACGGTCGAATGGGCACGATGCTG
The DNA here is from genome assembly GCA_027618835.1 of Chloroflexota bacterium. Taxonomy (GTDB): domain Bacteria; phylum Chloroflexota; class Dehalococcoidia; order Lucifugimonadales; family Lucifugimonadaceae; genus Lucifugimonas. The sequence goes on from JAQCHZ010000026.1 coordinate 7,925, forward strand.
TTCAAGATTTCCGAGATCAGCTACACGAATCAAGAAGGACGATTGGTCGCAACTCAGACCACGACGACGATCACCTACGGTACTGGCGCAAAAGACTCGGGCGTTGGCAATCACTAAATTTCAAACACCGATGTTCGAAGATGTGAACGTTGGGGATTATCTTCCTGAACTGGTGAAGTACCCGGACAATCGACAGCTGGTGATGTACGCAGGAGCTTCGCAAGATTTCGTTGCCATCCACTACGATTTGAACGTTGCAAAAGAAGCCGGGCATCCCAATGTGATTATTCACGGGGCGCTTAAGAGCGCTTGGCTCGGTGAGCTAGTTACTGGATGGATCGGACCAGAGGGTCGATTATTGGAACTCGACGTGTCGTACCGTGCAATCGATTTTCCAGGCGACACGGCCACGTGCGTCGGAAAGGTCATTGACGCTCGAATCGAAGACGGTGTTGGTCTAGTCGAGATCGAAATTGGACTTCGCAATCCAGAAGGTGCGATTAGCACTCCAGGTCGTGCGCTAGCCTCACTACCGACTCGTTCTGCGACATAGCGGATTAATCTGACTCCGCATTTTCAAAATAAAAACAAACCTCAGCTAATAGGACTTTGAACATATGAGTGGTGCGCTTGAAGGCAAAGTAGCAATCGTTACCGGGGCTGGTCGTGGAATCGGACGCGGCATCGCTGAAGAACTCGCAGAGAACGGCGCGAAGGTTGTGGTCAATGACGCTGGTCTTTCACTTTCGGGTGAATCAGAGGGTTTGAGTCCTGCTGACGAAGTGGTCGCTGCAATCAAAGCCGCTGGAGGCGAGGCCGTTGCTATCGCTGAGTCGGTTTCGACTTTCGATGGTGGAGAACGCATAGTTCAGGCCGCTCTCGATTCGTTCGGGCATTTGGATATTGTCGTTACAGCCGCCGGAATTCTTCGAGACCGAATGATCTACAACATGTCGGAAGAAGAGTGGGACTCCGTTTACGACGTTCACCTCAAAGGCACGTTCAACATTGTGCGACACGCCGCACCGCTGTTCCGGAAACAGCGTGGTGGGCGAGTCATCACATTTACTTCAGAGTCGGGACTGGTCGGGTTCCCCGGTCAGGCGAACTACGGCGCAGCTAAATCGGGCATTCACGGGTTTACTAAAGTTGTCGCAAAGGATCTCGGTAAGTACGGAGTGACCGCCAACTCGATCGCCCCTCGGGCGGAGACTCGCATGGTCGAGTCGATTCCACAGGCGACGCGAGAAAAGCTTGCAGCCAACGGGCTATTCCCAGGCAAGGGCGAAGCATCATGGGAGCCTGAAGACGTGGCGCCGTTCGTTGCATTTTTGGCTTCCGATTATTCAGCGCCGGTGAATGGACAGACGTTCCTCGTTTACGGCGGAAACGTTGTGCACATGACGCTTCCTCGGCGGGTGAAGACGATTTACAACTCTGCACCGCCCGCTACTTGGGAGCCTGAGCAGTTGGACGCACAGGTGGGTCCGAGCTTACTGGGTCACCCGCCGGTTGAGGGTCCTATCGTAGGCAAACGACTCGAAGGCAAGGTTGCCGTCGTAACGGGCGCTGGACGCGGCATAGGGCGTGGCGTTGCGAAGCTACTGGCGTCGCAAGGGGCTGCTGTGGTCGTCGCCGACGTTGGAGCTTCGTTGGACGGTGATGGCGAAGACACGACACCGGCCGCAAAGGTTGTCGAGGAAATATCGGAACTTGGCGGGCGTGCCGTCGCTTCGTATCACTCGGTGGCAACGATGGAGGGTGGCGCAAACATCGTCAAGACGGCGATGGAGCAGTTCGGTCGGCTCGATATTGTCGTGACTGCAGCAGGAATTTTGCGAGATCGCATGTTGTTCAACATGAGCGAGCAGGAGTGGGACGACGTAATGGGTGTGCACCTCAAAGGCACGTTCTCGGTCGTTCAGCCCGCATCGAAGATTTTCAAAGAGCAGGGCAGCGGTCGAATCATAACGTTTAGTTCGGTCTCTGGTTTGTATGGCTACGGAGGCCAGGCGAACTACGGCGCGGCGAAGGACGCTATCGCTGGGTTTACTCGGGTGATCGCCAAGGATTTGGCGCGGCACGGTGTGACGGCGAACGCTATATCGCCTGGCGCACAAACTCGAATGACTGATTCGATTCCTGACTCGACCAAAGACATGCGCAAGGGCGAGTTCCTACCTGCGCCAGAAGGCACGCTGACGTCTGAACCAGAGCAAGTAGCACCGATGATTGCGTGGCTCGCATCAGATCAGGCAGCAGGCGTGACGGGGCGGATTTTCCACACTGTTGGAAATCGTGTCAGTTTGATGAATTCGCCAGAGCAGGGCAGGTCGATCCACAAGGCAGGTCGCTGGACGGTCGAAGAGCTTGCGGGCGTGTTCCCTGAGACGATTGGCATGGATCTAGTGAATCCTGCTCCGCCGCAGGATTAATTCGCACTGACGGGAATCGTTATTCCGGTGGGTTACGTTTGCGGTTCTAGCCGATGTTCAATCTGGGCATCGGCGTAGTTGTCTTTTCAAATTGGCTGGGATGCTTCTCGCCAGTAAGGATCTAGCTCTATGGCCGATGCACAAATGACCGAGGCCGACGTAATCGTTGTGGGTGTCGGAACCTGAGGTGAAGATCTTTCGCTGCAACTTCTTGATGCAGGTCTGAGTGTGATCGGAATCGAGGCATCTCTGGTCGGTGGAGAGTGCGCGTATTGGGCGTGTATTCCATCGAATATGCTGATCCGAGCGGCGAACATCCTTTAAGAGGGACGCCGTACCGAAGGCGTCGTTGGTCACGCTGACGTACGTTCCGAATGGGCTCCTGTTGCCAATCGGATTCGAACTGAAGCTACGCCTGGATTTGATGATTCATTCGCTGTGGAAAGATTCGAATCGCGTGGAGGTCGTTTGAACCACGGACATGGACAGCTGACCGGCCCGAAATCGGTGACCGTTGGTGGGGAGGCACTCACTGCTCGAATTGGAGTTGTGATCGCGACCGGATCACAACCGGCTTGGGTTGGAGTCTGTTGGGCTTGGGAACGACGGATTTATTGAGGTCAACGAGCGTATGCGCGTTGCCGACGGTCTTTGGGCTATGGGCGATATGACTGGCAAGGCGATGTTCACGCACGTTGCGGTTCACCAAACGGGAATTATCGCTGCCGATATTCTGAAGACCGATCACGCTCCAGCTAGGCACGACGCCGTGCCAAGAGCAGTGTTCACGGATACGGAAGTGGGGTCGGTTGGACTGGCAGAGGCTCAGGCCGTGGAGCGTGGACTTGATGTCGAAGTATCGGTGAAACGAACTCCATATACGTTCCGGGGGTGGTTCGATATGGCGGGTTATGGAGCGATCAAAATAATATCCGATCGTGAATCGGGAGTTTTGCTTGGTGCGATGGCATCAGTCCCACGTGCCAGCGAAATTCTCTGACTTCTCACATTCGCAGTTCACCCGAAAGCGAAGTTGGACGATCTGCGGAGCATGATCTATGCCTTCCCTACTTTCTATGGTGGGGTTGGCGAGGCGGTTGGTGCTTATGCGTTGGGTGTCCAAACCGTTCTCGACCCAGAATACGAAGGGTTCAGACTGGCAAAGTAGTCGGTTGAATCTCGTTGCTATTTGTTAGCGCAGAGAGTTCGTAGAAATTCCTGTTGCAACAGCCATTCCAAGCTTAGGCACGTCGATGGTGAGCACGTCTTTGTTCAATGTGGAGCTACCCGAAGTTGGTACAACATTTTCGGGTTGTTCCCACGTGTTTGCCAGCTTTGGATCGTCTCCGGTCATCACCTGAACTGTTCCCTGACTGGTGATTTGACGATCTGAGAGGTCGATTATCACCGTAGCGTCCTGATCTACAGAACGGTTGACGAGGAATAGCGACATCGTTCCTGACTCTTCGTCGAAACTTGCAGAAGCGTCGATGAAGTCGACTTCACCGCGGTCGCCTGCGTCGTAGGTCGGACTGTCGACAGCCGGGGTAAGCGAGATGCCGTTGGCGTGTTTCGAATAGAGGGCGAACGGGTAGTAGATGCTTTGCTTCAATGTTCCGTCGGGTCGGGTAAGTACTGCAGCAATAACGTTCACTAATTGGGCCAGGCAAGCCACTTTCACTACGTCAGATCGTCTGATGAAAGAGTTCATGTACTGGGCACAGACGAGCGCGTCTTCGAGGTTGTATATCTCCTCGATTAGAGCAGGACCTGTCGCCCATTGGCCGTGTTGCGTAACGCCGCCACGTGCCTTGTACCAAACGTTCCATTCGTCGAAAGATACGTAAACATCGTGTGTACTTTTCTTCACGCCTTTCACGTAAGCGATCAGACCTGCGTAATCGTCGAGTATCGAGTCAATGACTACGCCTTCAGCGAGAAATTCGGGCGTGTTGTCGGTGGCGTTAGACGAGTATCTGTGGGCTGAGATGAATTCGATATCATCCCAGCAGGTTTCCAGGACAGCGCGGTCCCATTCGAGATAGGTTTCCATATGGCGACCCGATGATCCGGCTGCGATTAACTCGATCGACGGGTCGAGTCCTCGCATAAGACGAGCGGCGTTACGTGCCTTCAGCGCGTATTCTTCGGCAGGCATGTGACCTGCTTGCCACGGACCGTCCATCTCGTTGCCAAGGCACCACATTTTCACGGCGTGCGGTTCTTCTGAGCCGTTGTCACGGCGAGCTTGCGCCCATTGGGTGTCAGTATCGAGATTGCAGTACTCAACGAGTGCGGCGGCTTCGGCAGGGCCGAGAGTGCCTAGATTCACGGCCATCATTGGCTCAGTGCCGACAAGCTTGCACCACTTCATGAATTCATCGGTGCCGAATGTGTTGGGTTCGGTTGTTTTCCAAGCGAAATCGGGGAACGGTTTTCGGTCGGGTCCGACGCCGTCACGCCAATCGTAGTTGGAAACGAAATTCCCGCCGGGATAGCGGACGTACGGCATGTTCATGCCTGTCATATCTTCTGCAACGTCAGTGCGAATACCTTCGTCATTGGAGTGTTCGCCATTTGGCTCGTACACACCGCCGTAGATCGAACGACCTAGATGCTCGAGAAAGCCTGAGAAGATTCGCGAATCGATCTGCCCGTTATTGAACGATGTGTTGAGGGTGACTCTGGCTTCCAACTGTTACTCCTGCGCTGAACTTTTGTTATGCGGAGTGTATTCGACGTGTGGGCAACTAGATAATAGGTAAACTATCGATCAACCATGAAAATATCGATAAATGACCGAATCTACGACCTCGAAGTGAACCCTGAGCGTCCGCTTTTGGATGTACTGCGGCAAGATGCTGGATTGACCGGGGCTAAATACGGCTGTGGTGAAGGCAATTGCGGCGCTTGTACTGTTCTGGTGGACGGTGAACCAACGAGATCATGCATCACTCCGGTTGGATCGATGGTTGGTCGTGATGTCACGACTGTCGAGGGCTTGGCGGATGGCGAAGAGTTGAATTCTGTACAGCAGGCTTTCGTCGAAGAATCGGCGTTTCAGTGCGGGTACTGCACTCCGGGATTTGTGATCTCAGCGACTGCGCTATTGTCGAGAAATACGTCGCCCTCCACAGGTGATATCAAATCGGCGTTGAGTGGGCATATTTGTCGATGTGGTGCCTACGTTCGGATCGTGAAGGCCGTGCATAAAGCTTCCGATAGCCCAGATAACGGAGCGTCGGTATGACCTCAACTGCCCAAGTCGCCCTTCGAGTTATCGGTCCCCCGTTCGCAGGGGTTGTTCAGCAAACGGGAGTGAGTCCTGAGTCAGCTGCGCTGTTGGAGATATTTTCTGATGGATCGGTATATGCGTATTCAGGAAAAGTTGAATACGGGCAAGGAATCCGGAACAGCTTTACGAGAATGATCGCTTCAGCGCTGGAAGTCGATGTAGCCGATGTCCACGTTATTTTGGCCGACACAGCCAGAGTTCCGTACGACCGTGGGACGACGGGTAGCGCATCGACTCGAACAGTTGGCGTTCAACTTATTCGGGCAGCGAATGCTGCCAAGATCGAACTCGCCGGGCGTAGCGGATCAGATGTTTCGCGGTTGGACAGCGACGTAGTGGAAATCGAAATCTCTGGTGATGAACCTAGCGCGGAGGAGTTTAATCGATTAGCTCCGCATACCGGGTCGGCTCGAATCGACGGTGCTGACCGGGTTACTGGTAGTGCCATTTTTGCCCACGATTTTGCGTTAGACGGCACGGCATACGGGCGACTGATTCGTCCGCCATCCATCGGGGCTAAATTGATTCGTATCGATTCAGCTCGTGCCGAGCAGGTCCGAGGATTTATTAAGTTGGTTCAGGCAGATGGGATGATCGGAGTTGTCGGTGAGACGAAAGAGGCGGCAGATCGTGCAGCGTCGTTCGTGCGAGCGAGGTGGGATGAGGTGGGAGACGATGTTTCCGACTGGAGTCTTCCGTCGGCACTTAAAGACCGCGGAAGTGAGCCGGTGTCGCTGCGAGACGAAGGCGATATTGCTGCTGGGCTTACTGGAGCCGTACATGTGATATCGGGCGTGTACTACGCTCCGTACGTGGCGAACGCACAGATGGAGCCGAGTGCGGCTACTGCCGAGTGGGGTGCCGACGGCTCGCTGACCGTGTGGTGTGCCAATCGAGGTCCGTTTACTGAGCGAGCGTATCTTGCAGAGCATCTTGGAATCGACGCAGAGCAGATCCGGGTCATCATCCAAGAGGTTGGTGGTTCATTCGGTACTAAATCGCAATCTGTCAGTTTTGAAGCAGCAGTGTTGGCTCGTGAGTCGGGGCGTGCTGTGAAAATTTCATATAACCGTGACGAGGAGTTTTCGACTAGTACTGTTCGTCCTGCTGCGCTGATGGAGATCGATGCAGCGGTTGATGATTCCGGGAAGCTCGTCGCCTGGGACTACACGGCTTTTCACGCTGGAGACAATGCATTCCGGGGTAGGCGCGGTGCTGATTCGCCATACGACTCACCTGCTACGAGAATACGGGTGGCAGACTCGCCGTCTCCCTTGCCACACGGCTCATACCGTTCGCTCGGCGGCGCTGTGAATCACTTTGGCCGTGAAGTTCACATCGAGGCGATGGCACGCGAGTTAGGTGTCGATCCATTGAAGTTTCGACTCGATAACCTGAGTCACCCTCGATACCGGCGAGTCCTCGAAGAAGTCGCTGCGATGTGTGATTGGGAGTCTCGTGAATCGAGTGACGGCGTTGGCTACGGTCTAGCAGTTGGCTTCGATGCCGGGAGCTACGTGGCTCAGGTTGCGAAGGTTGTTATTACCGATGGAACGATCGTCGTAGAGCGTATCGACGTTGCGTTCGATTGCGGCCAAGTATTTAATCCCGACGGCGCTATAAATCAGATCGAAGGTTCTGTTGTGATGGGAATGGGGACGGCTCTTTGGGAAGAGGTTGAATTCGATGGTGGACGCGTGCTCAACACCGGATTCGGCGGCTATAGAGTTCCTCGAATCACCGACGTTCCTGAGATCAATGTAAAGCTAATCGACGATCCGTCGAACACGCCAACAGGGGCGGGCGAACCGGGAATCGTACCGATTGCAGCAGCTATAGCCAACGCCGTGGCGGATGCGACTGGCAAGCCGGTTGATCGGTTACCACTTCAGCCCCAAATTTAGGTTTTTGGGTGATTAGATTGTTGGTAGCCGGTACGCTCGGCGTGCTGTGTCACGAAATAGCGATGATTTCTCGCTGGGGGTGAAGTCTTTGGCGACTCGTTTGAAGGCGTTCCAGAGCACCGTGTACGACATCGATTGGTTGTCGACTGGGAAGTTGCTTTCGAACATGCAACGTTCGGCGCCGAGTTGTTCGATGCAGTGGTTGTAGTATGGCGCCATAACGGCTGCGATGTCTCCAGATGTCGGAGGGGTAGGGCGTTCGTGCCAGCCGTATCCGCCCAACGGCATTCCGGTTCCGCCAAGCTTCACATTTACGTTTTCACAAGATGCGAGAGCCGAGATGCCGTTTTGCCAATCTCGGAACATCTCGTCGTGCTTGTTGACGTAGGGTCCGATTCCGATTGGACCGCCCAGATGATCGAGAATGATCGTTACGTTCGAGAACGCCTGTGCAAGTTCGACAAGCTCAGGGAGTTGGGTGTGGTAATGCCACGCATCGAAGGTCAGACCGAGCTTGTCGAGAACCGCGAATCCCTCACGGAATTTCGGATCGGACATTAGGCCCTGTGGTGGATTCTTGTATCCACCTATTTCAGGATTAGCGTCCCAGCATGTTGAGTTTCGAATTCCGCGGTACCGCTCTGGCGCTGCAGCGATCTGAGCTTCGAGGACTTCTTGAACTTTGGCTCCAAGAGATAGATCTGCATAGCCGACGATTCCAGCGGCGACGTTCGTTTCTCCGTAAATTCCGCTCGCTGATTGCGCCGCTATTCCGTTGACGAATTCGACTTCACCGACCGGACTCAAGCTTTCGGGTCCGTCTTTCCGATACATCGCACTGCATTCGACGAATACGGTTTCGGTGATGTTGTGTCCGCCGCCCATATCGACGAGAAGTTCGTCGAGCATGTAACGGAAGTCGGGTCGATCCCAGAAGTGATGATGAGGATCGCAGATCGGAAGATCAGGTTCGATCGCTTCTTCGGTTGTAAGCGATAGCCAGTCGGTACGTGGAGTTGTCATGGTGGTTCTTTTGCCTCGGGCATCGGGCGACTTGGTCGCAACTGCAGTCTTCGTTAGTCGCGCTCGTTACTTTGTAACCCGGCTCCGAGCGGTAGTCTACCATCCCTCTAGCTCCCTCCAGTAAGGAGGGATAACCAGTGGTTCCGGAAGGCGAAAGCAGATTATTTCACCATTTGGGCGAAGACTGGTTGTAGTTGGGCTCGGACTGCGCTGCGCTCTTCGTTGTCGGTAGGTGTGAGGAACGGGGATTGTTCTTCTGGGTCGGCATTGACGTCGAATAGGTTTCCGTCGTCGTAGAGCTTGTACTGGTGTGTGCGAATGAAGCGGGCGAATCGGTGGACACGACCACTCATTGGCTCGAAGTGGAAGTACATCCAATCTCGTGAATCGCCATCTTCACCCTTGAGCTGAGGCAAGAACGTTTGACCGTCCATAACGTAATCGGCAGGGGGAGTGATTCCGGCGGCGTCGAGAATCGTCGGCAGGAAGTCAGACGAATCGACTAGATCGGTTTCGGTGTGACCCTCAGGGATCGTTCCGGGCCAGCTGGCAATTAGTGGAACGTGAGTGCCACGGTCGATAGTCAAGCCTTTGCCTCCGCAGACCTTGGTGTGCGAATGCATGGTTGAGCAGACCTCGATGGGCGATCCGTTATCTCCAACGTAGATAACCAGCGTGTCCTCGGCGATACCGAGTTCTTCGAGTTTGTCGTTGACTCGTCCGATCACCTTGTCGTGATACTCGACCATGTCCTTGTAGTACTTCGCATCATCATCCCAGCCTTCGAGTTCATCCCAAGTACGTCCACCGAGTGTCTGGTTGGAAGGCGGGATGAAATCGTCGTATTCAGGGCTGTCTGGGGTCGGTTCGAGCGGACGGTGAGTCAGCGCCATTGGGAAGTAGACGAAGAATGGGTCGTCCTGGTTCTTCTCCATGAAATTCATGATGTAATCGGCGAATATGTCTTCGCCGTATTTGCCGTCCATGTTGTCGAGGAACTTGCCGTTTTCGTAGATGATGGGGTCCTTGTAACGGGAGCCTTTGTCTTCGGTGTGGTGCGGGTGCCAAACACAGAATTCGTCGAAGCCCGCATCTTCGATCGTCTGGCCTGTAGAACGGGCTTCAGGCATTTCGTCGGGTGGGTTGTAAGAATGGAGCTGCCATTTGCCGGCGATGCAGGTTTTGTACCCGGCGTCGGAAAACAGATGCCCGAAAGTGACCTCTTTGGGGTCGATCAGTCCGAATCCAACGTAGTTTCGGAAGTTGTACTTGCCCGTCATTAGTTGGATACGGGTAGGCGTGCAAAGCGGCTGTACGTGGGCGTTTTCGAAGCGTGCTCCGGTGGCCGCCATGCTGTCGAGAACAGGCGTTGCGTACGAGGTGCCGCCGTTCGCCCCTATGGCTTCGTATCCGAGGTCGTCGGACATGATGAGAACGATGTTGGGTCGGCGGTTAGAGGGCATGTTTGGCGATTGTGCTTTCCGTGGGACTTAGCTGTCGACTGGTTGTCATCCTTCGAGAGCCTCAGGATGACATTTTTGGTTGCCTGAATGTGAGGAGTTGACCCTGCCGATATGGTTATTGCGTTGCTGTGAACGCTGATCGCCACGTCGTTCAGGGCAACTCCTCGCAATGACAGACCGGAAACTAGCTCAAGTAGTTGAGGGCGTTGAGGATTAGTTTTTGGAACTGCGGGTGCTGCTGCGACGAAGCTGCGTGCCCAAGCGCGATGTTGACAACTTTGCCGGCTCCGAACTGATGAGTCCAACCGAGTGGTTTGATGTCGTCTTCGACCACGCCGTGCATGAATACATCGATTCCGGGCTGAATATCGAGTCCGCAGTAGCACTCGTCGTAGGTCCAGAAAGTTTTCGATACGCCCGCGGTGATCGGGTGGTCAGTCTGGTCGATCGTCACCTCGAACCAACCGAATGGCGGGTGCCAGCTTTCGCCAAGTACCCATCCTCCGCCGGTGATCTTCTTGGTTTGTGACCAGTCGGGGCAAGATGCGGCTGAAATGTGAACGGAAAGTAGTGATCCGCCACCTGCTACGTAACCTTCGAAACCTTCGCGTTGTGAATCGTTGAGATCGTTATCGGTGGCTTCCTGACGAAGCGTGTTGAGCACGATTGCATCGAATGCCGATAGATCGCCTGAAAGTTCGATGGCAGATTCCGACAATGTAATCGAGTGCCCGGCTTCCTCAAGGAATGCATGCAAAATTGGCGTCGATTCTTCGTACGGGTGCTTACCACCGGTTATTAGAAGTAGATTCATTGAGGATTCTCCTGAGTTTTATTAGTAGCTTTGGGTTAAGAACCCATTAATGGATCAGTGTCTGGTTGCAGAGCCGATGGCGATGTCGAGGTCGAACTGGTGTCGGCAGATTGTGAACGGGCTTCGACCGGGTTCGTGGCTTCCCATTCTTTTCGCCAAATTTCCATCAGTATGAATTCGTAGCCGTCGCGCCGAACATCACGCAACGGCTTGAATCCAGATTTCGTAAATGACTTTTGAGCACGAAAGTTGGTGGACAGTGTGTGGAGATAGACCCGTTCAAGCTCGGTAGTCGTGAAGATGTGAGCGAGAGCGGTTTTGACTACATCGGTGCCGTAACCCTGGCTCCAGTAATCGCGGTCTCCGATCATTACTCCTAGTTCACACTGTAATTTTTCGGAGTTAATGTCGTAATACATACAGTTGCCAATATGGCGACCACCAGAAGTATCGATTGCCATTCGTACCGACCAAGGTGACGGATACGCAACGTCGTCCCGGTGGTAACGGAGATATTCGGTGAATGAGAGAGTTACTGGACGTGTTGCATCGAGCCCTGCCAGTTCAGGGTCTATGCGCCACGAATAGTCGGCTTCCGCGTCGTCCATAGACTTAGCGCGTAGCACGGTTATTTCTCCGACGAGGCGGAGCTCAGTCGTCGCTTCCTTCTCGCCCTTCATAAAAGGCCACAGCTTTTTCCAGGACTCGCGCTTCATTCCGATGGGTCAGCCTCTGTGATGCTTCTTTAATCTCGATCCATTCGACGTCATCGTACTCATGGTCGTGATCGGATGTATCGCCGCCAATGTACTTCATCAGGTACCAATGAACAGTCTTATCGATTCGGACTGTACTGTTTTCTTCAAATGGGAGATCGCCGAGCGTTTGGCCTGCTGTGCGGAAGAACGAGTAGTACGTGTCGTCAATGGCCGGGCCTGTTTCGACCTGCAGGCCGGTTTCTTCAGTGACTTCTCTGGCGGCAGTTTCTGCCATCGATTCTCCGTCTTCCGGTTTGCCTTTAGGCAGAGCCCATAGGAATTCTGCACGCCTGTGGCACAGGGCAACCAACAATTTTCCGCCGTTATTTGCATCGGAGCGAAGGACTACCCCGCCAGCTGACCAGCGGTCGATTGAGTGATCTGTCGTACGTTGACGGTTCATTTAATCGATCGATACGAGGTTGATTGAGTACTGAATTTCGATTGAGTTCACTAAATGTGTGAACTGATTCTAAGTTTGGCGGTGCCAGCGGTCAAACGCTAGCGGTCGAACTTTCAACTTAACTGACGATATATGGCAAATTCACTAAATAAAAAAATTGACACTGACCTGATCGAATTCGATAATTGGCTACTGGATAAACGCACAAAGATGCCAGTTAAGAGACGATTAATTCAAGCAAGTATTATTCTCCCTCGCTCGGTAAGAGCGGTGGTCTACTTTGTCTTTTCTAATTTTTCGAGTCGCTCACAGGATTTATCAGATAATAAGTAACCGCATAACTTTCGAGGCATGCGGTTTTTTTGCGCCTGAATCAGAATCATTCAAGCGCAATATTCAACAGTTCGCCGAACAGTCAGTTCGGGAGAAGGTAGTCAACATTGAATAAGCACGACTTCGTCATCCGATTCGCCGGAGAGGGCGGACAGGGACTGGTCACATCTGCAGATGCGTTGGCACGAGCAGCAGCTCAGGCCGGATATTTCGTACAGACCCACTCGACGTTCCCATCGCAGATCATGGGTGGCCCTGCATCATCACAAGTAAGAATTTCGACCACACCAGTATTGTGTTCGGGTGATGGTGTCGATGTACTTGTTGCTCTCAACCAGTACGCATACGACCACCACAACGAGGATCTACTCCCCGGTGGTGTAACCATTTACAACGCCGAAGAATATGACCTACCTGAAGGCGGTAGCTACTTCGGCATCAAGGCTGACGAGCTCGCCAAATCTACCGGTAATGCTCGTGCGGCAAACATGGTTACTATCGGTGCTGTTGCGAAGCTGATCGACTTCAAGCTTGAAGAGATCGATGCTTTCATTACCCAGCGATTTACTCGCGGACGTGACGGCGATGCAGAAATTATCGAAGCCAATATCAAGGCGGTTCGCCTCGGTGTTGATGTTGCCTCGACCAGCGGATTCAGCGTTGGTCAGCTCGAAGCTCCTAACCCTCCTGATTATCAGCAGATCGTCATTACAGGGAATGCAGCGCTTTCAATGGGTGCTGTTGCTGCTGGACTCGATTTCTACGCTGGCTACCCAATTTCGCCTGCCACAACGGTTCTGGTTTGGATGGAGAACAATCTGTGGGGTGAGGGACGATTCGTTCACCAGGTCTCATCTGAGATTGAAGCAATCAACGCCATTATCGGTGCCGGATTTGCTGGCAAGAAGGCGATGACGGCTACTGCGGGTCCTGGCTATTCGCTAATGAGCGAAGGTCTTGGTCTGGCATGGATGGCTGAGATTCCTTTGGTAGTAACCAATGTGCAGCGTGGTGGCCCGGCTACTGGTCTGCCAACCAAATCTGAACAGTCCGACCTTTTTAGCTGTATGCACCCTGCACACGGCGATATCAAGATGCCAGTTTTGGCTCCGGGCACTATTGAAGAGTGCTTCTTCGCTGGTGCGTTGGCCACGAACTGGGCCGAGCGATATCAAGGTCCGGTGATTATTGTTTCTGAGTTTGGTCTTGCCGAGCGTGGTGAGAACATCCGCCGGCCTGACCTCACTGCTATCAGCAACGAGAGCCGAGCCACGGTAAGCGAAGGCGATTCCGGCAAGCGATACGATTCATGGGACGGCTCAACACCTCTGGGTGGTATGCCGACTCCTGGTGGCGCTGGTGCGTACGTTGCGAACGGTTCCGAGCACGACGAGATTGGTGACACGACTCACCTGCCTCGACACCACGTGCGATTGATGGAGCGACGTTTCAAGAAGCTTGACCTTCTTAACGGTGCTCACTACGAAATCGAGAACGCCGACGCTGATGTCATCATCATGCCATGGGGTAGCTCGAAGGGTCCGGCTCGCGAAGCGTACGATAGGCTTTGTGACCAGGGCGAGAACGTCGGCTGGCTTTACTCGGTAGCGCTCAACCCGCTGCCAGAAGAAGTGAAAGACATTCTAAAATCTGCAAAGAAGATCATTGTTCCTGAGCTAAACTACTTAGGTCAGTGGTCGTCGCTTCTCCGAATGGAGGGCTACAAAGCTGAGTCGATTACTCAGTACACAGGTCTGCCGTTCAGACCTGTGGATCTTGTAACGAGAATTATCGAGCGAATCGGGGCTGGAGTAACAGCATGAGCAAGCGCAATCCTGAATACGATTTTGCATGGTGCCCGGGGTGTGGCGACTTTGGAGTGCGACGAGCACTTCAGGTAGCACTCGAGGGTTACTCGGTAGAACACGAAGAGCCACAGGCTAACAACGTTGTTGTAGCTGGTATCGGTTGTTCCGGAAACATGGTTCACCTTGTTGAAGGCGACCAGCCATTCGGCATCCACGGCATTCACGGACGTTCCCTACCGATCGCATTTGGCGTGAAGCAGGGCAACCCCAAATTGAACACGGTTGTGGTTGCTGGTGACGGTGACTTCCTTTCAATTGGTGGTGAACACCTTGGACCAGCTGCGAACCGAAACATCGACGTCACCGCTGTCGTCATGGACAACGGTGTGTACGGCCTGACAAAGGGTCAGTCGTCGCCAACGAGTGAGTTCGGAGCTGTTACCACTTCGACTCCATTGGGAAAGATCGAAACACCAGTTTCACCATTGAAGCTGTACATGTCGATCGGTGTCACCTACATCGCTTCGTACTACTCGAGCAAGCCTCGTGTATTGGCGAAGATGATTCAGGAGGCTATGAATCACAAGGGCTTCAGCATCGTTCACGTTCAGTCGCCTTGTACCACGTACAACGACACTTACGACATTCTGAAGGGCAAGCCCCAGGAAGGTATCAAGGGCCTGGCTTTTGAGATTCCTGAAGACCACGACCCGACCAGTGTCGAGGACGCCAACGATCTATTGAGCCGGCCTGGTGTTCCACTTGGAGTTATTTTCAAGAAGGAAGGCCAGACGCTTCAGGATCGCTATGAAGGTTTGATGGCACGTGCTCCGAAGCGAACGAACGACGAACTATTAGACTCGTACCTGCTTCAATAGTCACTCGAATAATTCGATAAACAAAAAAGCCCCGCATTTTTCGGGGCTTTTTTTGTTCCCTATTAGGACTCAACTTTGCACTGTCATTCTGAACTTGATTCAGAATCACGTTCAATCTGGATAATCTAGGCGTTGGGGCGGTTACGATTACGACCGAGGCGATAGTTGTTGCTGTGTTGGTTGCTGATTCTCATTAGCGTTTGACAAACACTATGAATTTCTCTATCTGGAATGGTTGATCGATCTTACTTGACGGCTTGACGGCACCGTTGGGCGGGGAGTTCGGCTCTCCACCGTCTCCACCAAGAACACAAAGAGTGCCGCTACGGGTGTCGTAGCGGCACTCTAAACTGTGTAATTCCGTTTGATTGGAGTGCCCATGCAGAACGGTAAATATTCCTCAGATGCAGCTAACATCATCGAGATGCTTAGGATATCTGTCCAATAGCCCTACGATCTAAACTATCGGACACTTCCAACTATCCAAAATGGATCTGGGCATCGCTCAAATATTGACCCTATTGCCGATTCTGGAGGAGCATTGACGCCGCCTCCACCGATCGTAATTGTCTGGCCAAGGGTCCAAGTCACATCTACATTGTCGACTTTGTCAACAATGCGAATCTGATCACCTCTTATTTCGATGAGGTGATGGTCAGGATTCCAAATTAGCGAATAGGGGGTATCGCTTTTGGTTCCAACAATCTGAACACAATCACCTGATAGCTCAATTCTCCCTTCTAAAAGGGCCAACCAACGAGTCGCAACAATTTCGGGTTCACCTTGCCGAGCCGGTTGAGACTGTACGCCACAAGAAGCAGATCCCAGAATCAAGACCGTGATCAACACTTTCCAAACCAAGTTCAATTTGACCATACCAATAAGTTTCGTAAATTAAACGTTACGGGATGGGATGTAGGATATCCCATCCCGTAACGACATCAATTCATTGAAGGAGGCACAGATACTGACAGAGCGGTGGAGGAGGGAGTACAACACGATTCGCCCCCACAGC
>JAQCHZ010000027.1 GCA_027618835.1 Chloroflexota bacterium
GGTCATTCGGCCTGCCGCACCCATCGACACCACCACTCAGGCAGCGTTGACGTAGAAGATACAAGGTCATGGTGGTCCACAGCCTGTAAAAATTTCGAATCGTCAACACTCGGAGCCCCGGCGTCGCGTCCCCGAGCAACCGCCGGGGGATGGCAGACTGTTCTGGGAGCGGGCGCTCAAGTGGGCGGGGTGGGCTTTGTGGTGTTGACTCTGGCGCTGTTCGTTTACTTGGTGATATTTGGACTTGAGTCTGACTTGACCGATGCACAAGTGACTCAAACGCAGGTTGCCCGAAACTCAGACGACTAATGGCGCTTAGCAGCCTGAAGGTGATTAACCGTCGACTACTTTTTCGACTTCTTGCGTGAGATCGGTGATTTCACCCGAACCTGTTAGGTCGATACGACCTGCTACGACGGCTTTGAGGGTTTCGATTACTAGCGGTCGCTCACGTAAAAGTCCCGCTTCTCGAATTGCTTTGAACAGATGTAATTCTTCGCCGGGATTTTCTTTCAGATCGGCAACATCGGCGTTGGCGACTTCGTTCCAGAATGGCGTGAATTTTCCACCTTTTACAGAGAACTTTGTCGTCGATAGAACTGGGCCTTCGTCGACATATTCAGTCGATACATGGATCATCGCTCCCGTTTCATCAAGTCCTTCGGAGATCACGTCCCACACCGCTTGTTGCCATATGCCTATCGTTCCGCCTGGAAGGGCAGGGTGAAGGTTCAGCGTGAGGTACTCAGAGCAGAGCAGCGGTGCGATGAGCATGTAACCCGCTTGCACGGCAATATCGGCGCTGTGCGGGCGAAGTAGCTCGATTGCGGCACGATCAAAATCTTCTCTGAGTTCCGTCCAAGGCCGATTGTCGTTCGCTCGTCGGAAATCTCGAGATGACAGGCTGACCAGCGGAATACCGTGCGCTTCAACGAGTTCCATGAATCGATCAGTCTGCTTTGTCTGGCCTTTAACCCGGTTAACGAACACAAACGCTAGTTCAGCGTTGAGATCGTCGGTGCCGATGGCATCGAGTGCAGCCTTTAGTAGACCGTACGATCCTTCGCCTCTGCCGGTGGAAAACCAACCGACCTTGAGAGGGGCTTTGCTGCCCGCATTGCCGTTTGGGGTCACCGGCTAAGCGTCCACGTCGTCTAAATCATCGGAATCGTCTGGTGCAGGTACGAGGTTCATCTGTTCAGCGAAGTTTGCCTGCAATCGAGTGATCTTCAATTCTGAGGATGAGAGGATTTCGTTGCACTTGGATGCAAGCTTCATACCTGACTCAAACAGTTTGGTCGCTTCGTCTAGAGACAGTCCACCAGTTTCGAGCTTGCGCACGACTTCTTCGAGCTGAGAAAACGAGTTCTCAAACGACTTGGCTGGTGGTTTTGAATCTGAAGTTTTTGGCGAATCTGCCATGACTGTTCCGTTTGCGTAGGATTAATTGTGCTTTTGTTGATTGTATCGGCTGATTGGAGAAGTTGAAGTTGAGATATTTTCTTGGAGATTAAGTTATGAGTCGACTTCATCGACCGTTGTTTCGACTGACCCGTCGGCGAATGTCACTCCGAGCTTATCGCCGGCTGAGAACTGCTTGGCACTTGTGGCGGCATTTCCGTTGGCGATACGTGTGATCGTATAGCCGCGCCCTAAAATTTTTGCCGGACCAAGTGCGTTAAGCGAAGCTTCGACTGTTTCAAGTCGCTGTCTTGACGATTCGACAAGATGTTGTCCAGCGAGACGTGCTCGTGCGAGTAGATCGTCGACTCGTTGTCTCGGAAATTGCGTATCGGGCGCTCGTAGATTCATACGGTCGATAGCCATTTCGAACCTCGTGCGGCTGTCGCGCATGTTGCGACTGATAATTTCGTCGATACGACTTGTGAAGCCAGATACGTAGGCTCCGAGGTCACGTACATCAGGCGCTACGATCTCAGCTGCGGCAGAGGGCGTCGGCGCCCGACGATCGGCAACGAAGTCAGCAATCGTGGTATCGGTTTCATGTCCTATTGCGCTTATCACCGGGACGTTGCAGGCAAATATGGCTCGTGCGACGATCTCTTCGTTGAACGCCCATAGATCTTCAAGGGAACCACCGCCACGAGCGACTATGGCGACATCGATGTCGTCCATAGCATTTAGAGCTTTGAAAGCTTGGACAATTTCGGGTGCGGCCTTGTCGCCCTGAACTGATGTGGGTATGAGGATGATTTCAGCGAGCGGGTATCGACGAGTGATGACGTTGATGATGTCTTGGATCACTGCGCCGGTCGGCGATGTGATTACTGCGATTCGACTTGGAAGCTCGGGAAAAGTTCGTTTGCGATCGAGTTTGAATAGGCCCTCGGATTCGAGGCGTTTTCGCATTTCCTCGTAGGCTTGCTGGAGCGCGCCGACGCCGTCGGGTTCAACCTGATCTACGTAGTACTGAAGATCGCCACGTGCGGTGTAGATCGATATTCGTCCTCGACAGATGACTTGATTACCGTCAGCAAGGAATTGTCCGCCTCTGCCGAATCGAAACATTACGCAGCGGATGACAGATTGCTCGTCACGAAGTGCGAAGTAGTGGTGTCCTGAAGACGGGTTTCGATATCCGGAGACTTCTCCGACTACCGTGAGATCGGCGAGTCGGAGATCCGATTCAAGGCTGGCTTTCAGGTAGTCGGCAACAGCGCTTACTGTATACGCAGTTTTCTGACCTGATTGTTCGTCGCTTGAATCGTAATTACCTGTCATTGAAACATTTTTTCACAGCGGCATCGAACCTACCAGCGCGGGCGGCAGGAAAGCGGCACAGTCTGTAGTTTCCGCCGAACGTCTTTGGAGAAAGTTTGAGAGGAGAGACTGGGGCTTGTTGCCCACACTCATCGGTGCTCATTAACGTAAAAATCCTCTCGCGGTTGGAGAGGATTTAGGACCGTGCCAACAAGATTAGTCGGCGCGGCCGGTGTATTCACCGGTTGTTGAGTTAACAATGATGCGGTCGCCAGTTGATACGAACAGGGGCACATTGAGAGTCAGCCCAGTGGTTGTAGTTGCAGGCTTGTTTGCACCGCTTTGAGTATCGCCTTTAAGGCCGACTTCAGTCTGACCAATCTCGAGCGTTACAGATGGTGCAACTTGTACAGAGAGCGCTTTTCCTTCGTACATCATCACTTCGAGCGTGTCGCCTTCAGAGATGTATTTGAGGGCGTCGCCTAGTACTTCTTCAGCAATAGCGAACTGATCGAAAGTCTCGGTATCCATGAAGTTGTGCATGTCGCCGTCTGGGTAAAGGTACTGCACTTTTGGCGTTTCGACTTCGGCTCGGGTGAGCTTCTGGTTACCCGCGAGTTTGCGCTCGTAGACGTTGCCGGATTTAACCTGACGAACTTTTAGCGTGAGAGTCGGAGGAGCCTTCGGGGCCTGACGGTGTTGCCACTCGAGGATCTGGTAAACATCATCGTCGAGGATGATGGTCATATTTCGACGAATTTCGCTTGAAGAGATGGTCATCGCAGTTCCTGATGTTCCTTATCGTGGCAGACGCTGCTACCTTACTTGTTCGTGACGCGTAACAAATATACGTCATAGAAGTGGCTAGAACTTCATTTTAGCTGCATGACTTAATACTCGAGCTTTGTCGTTCTCTAGGACTACGACGTCTTCTATGCGGACTCCGCCCCAACCGGGAATGTAAATACCTGGCTCAATCGTAAACGGCATTCCATTTTCGAGCTTGCCTTTAGCGTTCGGCCCCACACCTGGGTTTTCGTGGACTTCGAGTCCAAGTCCGTGTCCAAGGCTGTGCCCGAAATCGTTTTCATGTCCTGCTTCGGTGATGATTTTCCGAGCGATAGCATCACATTCTTCACCGGTCATGCCCGCAGTGACCATGTCTATGGCGGCTAGCTGGGCGGTGAGTACGATGTCGTAAACACGCTTTACTTCGTCGTCGGCTTCGCCAAGTACGACTGTGCGAGTGAGGTCGGAGCAATAGCCCTGATACCTAGCTCCGCAGTCGAATACGATCGTTTGACCTTCTACCAGTTTACTGTCGCTCGTTGCATGGTGAGGACGAGCAGCGTTGGGCCCGATTGCAACTATGGTCTCGAACGAAATAGATTCGGCTCCACGTTCTCGGACTGCCTTTTCGAAGATCCAGGCTGCTTCTTTTTCAGTGATGCCGACTTCGAGTTGGCTTGCGGTTTCTTCAAATGCTTGGTCGCCAATATCGATGGCGCGCTGGAGCAGTTCAAGCTCATCGGCATCTTTGTAGGCTCGAAGGTCTACTCCGATTCCGGAAGTAGGCTTCAATTCGGGGTTGGCGTCATTTTCCTTGAGTGCTTTCTTGAAGCGTTCGAGGGTGCTTACAGTCATGTCATCAGATTCAAAACCAAGTGTCTTGATATCGAATTCTTTCACCAATTTCGCAAGCCAATCGGATGGTCCACCGATACGGTCGATTCGCCATCCGGGCGCCTGCTGTTCAGCTAACTCGGTGTAGCGGAAGTCGGTGCAAATGATGGCGTCGCTCTGTGTTACCAGCAAGTACCCGGCGCTACTTACAAATCCGGAGACGTAACGCCGATTTTCACCGTTACTGATGAATATGGCGTCGAGTTCGTCTTTTGCGAGGCGTTGTCGAAGTTTTTCGACGCGCGATGGAAATCGGAAATCGCTCAATGCGAATTAGCTCCCTAGAAAATTGCGATTAGCTATTGATGACCGTTACGAGGTGATCGAGGGCGTAAATGTACCCGGAAGGACCGAATCCCGCCATCTGGCCAACAGCTTTCTCGGCGAATACGGATTCCTGACGGAATTTTTCTCGGGCGTGAATGTTCGACAGATGAACTTCGACGAACGGGAGGCCGGCGTCGAGTAATGCATCGAGAATCGAGTAGCCGACCTGAGTTAGAGCCCCAGCGTTGATGATTACGCCATCGGCTGCAGCAGATGATTCCTGAATGAAATCAACAATCGAACCCTCGTGGTTCGACTGGAAGAACTTCACGTCTACGCCGAGAGAGGATGCTTTGGTCGAGATATCGCTCTGAATGTCATCGAGAGTTTTGGTCCCGTACATCGACGCATCTCGTTTTCCGAGATTGTTTAGATTGGGTCCGTTGATGACAAGAATCGTTGATGGCAATGTTGGCTCCCCGGGTGTCGGGTCGTTAATGTTTTGCACTGTGGCACCGTGAAGATGGGCCACGATCGAAAGTTATGTACTAAGCGTACTACGAAGGTTCGTTAGATTTCTGCAAATTTCGCCTTGCTGATTTGGTAGAGCTTGCTGATCTGTTAGCTCTAGGATGCGCGCCCAAGTACACGGTGCGGGATTGTTCAGCAGATACGTGAGTGTAAATTTGCGTCGTGGCAGGACTGCTGTGACCGAGTAGATCTTGGACCACTCGTAGGTCGGCTCCGCCATCGAGTAAGTGAGTGGCAAAGCTGTGTCGTAGCGAATGGGTGTGGAAGTCTGGATCGAGCCCCGCGGCAAGGGCGTATTTTTTAACGATTCGCTGTATTGAGCGGGTTGATAGCCGACCACCGGACTGGTTCATCCACAAGGCGGTATCGGATAGTCGACTAGCAAATTTTGGTCTGACGTTGGTGAGATAGTTCTCGATCCAGGTGCTTGCGGATTTGCCGAATAGGACGATTCGAGGCTTCGAGCCTTTACCGACTACTCGGACTTCACGAATGCCTAGATCGATGTCTGTGATATCGATCGCATATGCTTCAGAAACACGAAGGCCAGCGCCATATAACAGTTCAAGAATTGCTCGATCACGGATGCCAGCGTCGGTGTTTGTGTCGGGTTCTTCTACGAGGCGATCGATTTCATAGCTAGATGCTATCGCTGGGAGCTTTTTTTCTTTCTTCGGAGCAGTCATCAGTTCCGTGTGATCTAGTTCGATCACGCTAGAGTGGCGGAGGAACTTGAAGAACGATTTGAGAGCCGAGAGTTTGCGAGACACGCTGCTTCGACTGAATCCGTTCGAGATTAGCGAGGCGAGGTAACCGCGGAGGAAAAGTCGATCTACTGTCGAAAGTTCTTCAACTTTTAGTTCGTCGAGGTATTCAACGAACGGCACGAGGTCGTTCACGTAGTTGCGGACGGTGTGACCGGCGAGTTGGCGCGTCGTGCCGATATGTTCTGCGTAGATTCGTACCAAGTTCGAAATATCAGGTACGCCAGACTGCCGCAGAGCTTGTTCCATGGCAGGTGAGGGGAGCTGCTTGGCGGTCGTCATGATCGGACCGCCAAGATCTGTTCCTTCATCGTCTCTGCATAGAGTTCTAAGCGAAGACTAGGCCTTTGCCTTAGGCTTAGCTTTCGCCTTGGCTTTTGTCTTAGTTCCAGTCTTCTTAGCAACGGCTTTCTTTTTGGGAGTTTTTCGCTTTGATGCGCGCTTTTCTTCAGCTTCGGCTGCTGCTGCAGCGGCTGCTTCTGGGTGGACGATCGAGCACTTCTCCATTGCAGTTTTCCAAGCGATCTCCCAGTTCTCTTTGACTTCGCCTGTGGCGTGTTCGCCAGGACGAGTTGAGATGGAAACGCGACATTCCGGGAATTTTCCACACGACAAGAATTTGCCGAACCTACCGGTACGGATGACGAGATCATCTCCACCTTCACATTTTTCATCGCTGACCTGAACTAACTTAGCTCGATCGACACGTTCTGCGTTTTCGGTCGTATCTGTGACCGTTTTGTCGAACGGACCGAAGAATTCCTTCAGCATTTCGACCCAGTCTTGCTTACCTTCTGCCACGGCGTCGAGTTTCGACTCCATGCTCGAAGTGAAGCCAGTGTCCATGATGTTTGGAAAGTGCTCCGACAAGAAGTCAGATACTGTTACACCCATTGGAGTTGGCTTAAATCGAGATTTATCGCGGTCGACATACTGTCTACGTTCGATTGTGCCGACAATCGACGCGTATGTGCTAGGGCGACCTATTCCCTGTTCTTCCAAAAATCGAATTAGGTTCGCTTCGGTATAGCGAGGTGGCGGCTGCGTGAATTTCTGGTCGGCGTTCACAGTTTGCTTCTTGTGAACATCGCCTTCGTTCATCGGAGGCAACTGCCTGCTGTCTTCGTCTTCAGCGTCTTCGTCTTTGGTCTCGATATAGAGCTTCCGGTAGCCATCGAACTTGATGACGGAACCGGTTGCACGGACGGTGTATTCGTTGCCGTTAGGAGCGGTCGCGGTGATATCGACTCCGGTGTTGTCGACGATAGCATCGGCCATCTGACTGGCGATAGTTCGCTTCCAGATCATCGTGTAGAGACGTAGCTGTTCACTCGACAGGAATGGAGCCACCTTTTCAGGTGTGTTTGATGCAGATGTTGGGCGTACGGCTTCGTGAGCTTCCTGCGCCGATTTGCTTCGAGTTTTGTACTTCTTGGGACCAGTTGAGTACTCGTCGCCGTAAGTAGATTTGATGAAAGACATGGCCTCATCCAGCGCATTCTGGGCGAGGTTTACGGAGTCGGTACGCATGTAGGTGATGAGACCGACAGGTTCGGCGCTACCGATTTCCATACCTTCGTAAAGATCCTGAGCGATACGCATTGTGCGTTGAGCGTCGTATCGGAACGATCGTGCAGCCTGCTGCTGCAGCGTGCTCGTTGTGAACGGCGGGCGTGGGCGTTGCTTGGCTTCTTTGCGAATGACGTTGGCGACGGTGTATGTCGCTACTTCGAGGTCGGTCTTGATCGCCATGGCAGTCGATTCGTTATCGACGACCGGTTTGCCCTTTTGGTCGGGCACCGCTGTGAGATTGGCGTTGAATGTGAATTTGCGGGAGCCGGATTCAGTTTCGAGGTCGACTGTTATGACCCAGAACTCAACAGGATTGAACGCGTCGATTTCACGTTCGCGGTCGACGATCACTCGGAGTGCTACGGACTGCACTCGACCGGCAGATAGCCCACGCTTGACCTTGCTCCAAAGAACAGGGCTGAGTTTGTAACCAACGATTCGGTCTAGAAGTCGTCGTGCTTGCTGTGCGTTGACCAGGTCCATGTCGATATCACGAGGGTGGGCGAACGCTTCTTCGACAGCAGAGTTTGTGATTTCGTGGAACACAACCCGTTTGAGATTTTTAGCTTTGACTAGGTCAGCAGCTTCGACGAGGTGCCATGAGATTGCTTCGCCTTCGCGGTCCGGGTCAGTTGCGAGGTAGACGGAGTCGGCTTGTTTCGCCGCTTTTTTGATTTCGGCTATGAGAGTTGCTCGCCCACGTACATTCTCGTAGGTAGGTTCAAATGTCAGATTTTCAACATCGACACCTAGTTTGCTTTTGGGTAGGTCACGAACGTGCCCCATCGAAGCCTTGACGACGTATTTGTCGCCAAGAAATCGGCCTATAGTTCGGGCCTTCGCCGGTGATTCGACGATGACAAGATCACGCTTTGACGTTTTCGCCAACTGTTTATTCCCTCATTTAGGTGGTTGCCATTTTTCATGACGATACCACCGGACGTTCTTTATCAGCAATGAACTGCATCGAACCGACCTGACGGGCATTGCCCCTCAGCTCTAACGTCACCAAAACGGAGCTTACGGCTGATGCAGCCTCGCCCAGCGTCCGGGTGATGTCGTCGACGTGCATCGGCTCCTTTGATTTTTCAAGAAGATCGATAACACGACGTTCGATACTTAATACATTGTTCTCACGCGAGAGGTTGTCAAGCGCGTTTTCGCCAAACGCAGCACCTTTCTCGGGCGAACCTGGAAAATCCGGCTGCACGACGGAGGACGATTGTACAGACTGGCTCTCAATATTGAGATCTTCGAGGATATCGTCGGCTGTAGTCGTTAGCTTTGCACCTTGCTCAAGCGCCCATTTGACGGTAAGCATGGCGCCACTTTTGAATGCCGCCTCGACCACGAGGACGCCCTGGCACAGGCCGCTGATGACTCTGTTTCGCCGGGGGAAGTGCTGCGGTAGGGCGCTTACTCCGGTAGGGTATTCGGTCAAGAGTGCCCCGTTATCAGCGATCTTTTCTGCCATCGGGATATTACGTTGTGGGTACAGCCGTCGAGTCCTGAGCCAAGAATCGCCATGGTTCGCCCACCCGCTTCGAGTGCGGATCGGTGAGCGGCAGAGTCTATCCCGCGTACCAGACCCGACACGATAGTTACGCCTGCCCTCGCAAGGTCGTATGAAATCCGCCGTGTCATTTCGAGTCCGTAGCGAGTTGCGTCACGAGAGCCCGCAATGGCAATCGCTGGTTCGTCGGCGGCAAGCATCTGGCCTTTGACGTAGATCACGCTCGGAGCGGCCGGAGTCTCTGCCAACTGAGCAGGGTACTCAGGGTGGCGAAGGTGATACGGCTGAATGCCGAGTCGAGCTATTTCAGCCAATACCTCGTCAGGCTCGTTCTCATCGCTAAACAGTTCTGCTTCGCCCGCTGCTTTTCGTTAGACTCCAGCGGCTACGAGATCCGAAAGGGGAGCACGCCAAGCGTCTTCGAGGTTCCTGAAGCGTGATTCGAGTTTTGTAAATGTTGCTGGACCAATTCCAGAGATTTGGTGGAAAGCGACCCAGTACTTCAAGTCATTCATTTGGTGAATGATTACTTAAACAAAGGTGTTCTGGCAAATTGAGTTGTCACATTGCGTGGCTCCGAACCTCAGCGACCAAGTCGTCTGGCGACGCCCGGAGCCGACGATCCTCCCCCCGGATCGGGGGATTTA
Organism: Chloroflexota bacterium; assembly: GCA_027618835.1. Lineage (GTDB taxonomy): Bacteria > Chloroflexota > Dehalococcoidia > Lucifugimonadales > Lucifugimonadaceae > Lucifugimonas. Next base: position 9,699 of record JAQCHZ010000027.1, read on the forward strand.
GAGGGGGAGATTGCAGCTCGCTACCAAGTCGTTAGACGACTCTCAGAGCTAAACGCAAGAATATGGCGGAGAGGACAGGATTCGAACCTGCGGTGAATTTGCACCCACACACGCTTTCCAAGCGTGCCCATTAAACCGCTCTGGCACCTCTCCGCTGCATCGTTTTAGACCGATTTAATTCGGTCTTCGCTCATCGGTGTTGGAAGGCGGCGGACCAACTCCGATGTAAATATGGCGGAGAGAGCGGGATTCGAACCCGCGATATGCGGATGCATATACCGGTTTTCGAGACCGGCGCCTTCAGCCACTCAGCCATCTCTCCGAACTCATCAACTATAACAATCGAAGTGGCTCTTTCGGTGCGCCATTTTGGAGAAATATTGCGAATTTGCCTGAAGTAATCGCAACTACACGTATACGGAATTATTGACGCATAATAATTTCAATCCATACGATTGGATCAGCTGTCGACGTATCTTCATGCCCTTTATTCGGGCAAATAGGGTCGGCTGTGGTGCTTGTTCGCATTAAATTTTAATTGAACGACACTGTTTTACGCACGCTCTACGGTGCTTATCAAAGGTGATCGATAGTTGACGACTGCCGGAATAATCCTCGCTGCCGGTAAGGGCACGCGAATGAAATCTAACCTCCCCAAGATGCTGCATAAGGTTGCTGGGGTGGCACTGGTGGGGCACGTGGTGCGCATTATGCGGATTGCGGGTATCGAAGATATCAACGTAGTCGTTTCGAGCGATATTGCCGATTCTGCGGAACTTCATGAGCCATTATTGCCCGGTGTCAGGATTTCAGTACAAGCAGAGCAACTGGGCACTGCCGACGCACTTCAGGCGGCTCGATCGGCTGTCGCAAGTGCCGACACGATCGTTGTCGCTCCGGCTGACATGATTCTCGTAGCAGGCGAGCTTGTACGACAGATGATCGATCAACACATTTCATCAGATTCGCTCGCGACTGTTCTTGGCGCAAGAGTTGACGACCCGGCTGGTATGGGGCGGATACAGCTGGATGATTCAGGTCGGCCGTCGGCAATTTTGGAAGAGCATGAGGCCGGTGAGCAACTTTTACATAGCAAGTTGATCAATACGGCCTGGTACTGCTTCGACAATCGTTGGATTTGGGATGAACTCGATAAGGTGAACGCTGCCGATACTGGCGAGTTTTACTTACCAAGAGTCATAGCTGCTGCTGCCTCGGAAGATCGCTCAGGGGTCGTCGTTTCGAACGACCCGGACACCGGGCTTGGCGTAAATGATAGAGTTCAACTGTCGAGAGTCGAATCGATCATGCGCAAACGAACGAACGAGGCACATATGGCGAGTGGCGTTACGATTAGTGACCCCGCAGCCACTTATATAGATATTGATGTGGAGATTGGTGCCGATACGACTGTCGGACCGGGCTCTCACATAGGAACGCAATCGATAATTGGCTCAGGCGTGGTCATCGGTCCAAATACGCAAATTACTGGTAGCCGGGTTGGTGACAACGCGATCATCGATGGAGCACGCGTGTTCGATTCAATCGTGGGCGAAGGCGCTAGTGTCGGTTCTAATGCGCTGCTTCGTCATGGGGCTGAACTGAAACCAAGATCAAAGATCGGCAATCTAGCCGAGATCAAGAATTCCGTTATTGGAAGTGGCTCCAGCGTTTCGCATTTTAGTTACGTTGGTGACACCGTTGTTGGCGAAAATGTGAATATTGGTGCTGGGACGATTACCTGCAATTACGATGGAAAAGATAAGCATCGTACGGTGATTAAAGACGATGTATTAATTGGATCGAGCACTATGCTGATAGCTCCGGTCACTATCGGAAAAGCAGCTCGTACTGGTGCAGGTTCTGTCGTACGTTCCGACGTTATGGCAGGCGACACAGTAGCCGGAGTGCCGGCGAAATCTATAAAATCTAAGTGATCAAATTATGTTTCGAGTAAAAGACGAGACAGAAATATAAAGGAATGACCAAAAATACCGAAGACCCCGATAGTACGGGGCAACCTCCAGATACGGACCAGCGGCGGACCGGGTTTGAGGTGATCGCCTAGTGTCAGCTGAACTTCTAGCCCTGCTGGCTCTTGTTATTTCTGGAAGCGTTTTCTTCCTCACTGCCATAGCGATATCTTCGCTCGGTACGCGTATCAGTCCGATGCCTGCTGCCATTCGACATCCTGGTTCAAACGGTAATGGTGATGCCGAACACGATCACGACCACGGATTTTCGGGTCGGCTCAGTGCTGAAGCAAGTCTTATAGGCAGAAGCTTGCAAGCTGCATCACTCATGGCATCTGCGCTCGCGGTGTTCGCTATCTTTCAATCAGGTACTGGCTTGGCCGGATCTGGATACGAAGTCGCCCTGAGCGGGGTGCTTACGGCGGCTGGCGCAATAGTTGTGCAGCTAATTGCATCTGGTCTTTCAGGTTACCGGCGCAACTGGTCTCGGACAATTAGCCGACCGACCGGCACGCTCCTGAGATGGAGTAGCCTGGTGCCAGGTATTTCGCACATTGTAGATTTTTCACTGTCGCGTGGGCAGGGCGATGACGCCGTTGGAGAAGACGTATCGGCGGCACTTCAGGAGAGTTTAGATTTCCTCGAAGAATCGGTCATACCCGCAGATCAGAACGAACTTCGAATGATTCGCGGAATACTCCGAATGGATACCGTGAAAGTTCGAGAGATCATGGTTCCTCGCGTGGATATCAATTCTGCTTCAGCGTCAGCCACTATCGGAGCGGTTGCCGATCTTATGTCGGTTGGTGGTCACAGCAAGATTCCTGTGTACAACGAGAGCATCGATTCGATCGCCGGAGTGGTTTTCGCCCTAGATGTTCTTTCTGCACTGGACAACGACGCCAATCCTGAAGATCAAGTAGCAAGCCTCGCACGACCTGCCCTGCACGTTCCAGAGTCGCAAAGCCTTGAAAGGCTGTTAAGGCAGCTTCAGGAGCACCGTACAGGGCTCGCGATTGTGATTGATGAGTACGGTGGCGTTTCTGGATTGGTGACGGTTACAGACCTTATTGAAGAGATTGTTGGTGAGCTGATCGACGAGTTCGACGTTGATGGCCCTGAAGTGGAGGTTGCAGACTCGAAAGAGATGTTCGCCGACGCTGGTGCTTCAATCGACATAATGAACCAGACTCTCGGAACTTCGATTATTCCTGATGGCTTCGATACGGTCGGTGGCCTGGTATTCCGTGAACTTGGGAAGATGCCTTCTCCTGGTGACATGGTATCGGCCGAAGGCGTGATCATTACGGTGCAGTCGGTGATCGGCCGTCGGATACTGCGAGTAAAGATCGAGCGCGCTGGATCGTAAAAGCAGCCCGCACCGGTCGGCCTGAAAGGCTGTGCAGTTTCGCTGAGCGTGTTGAACTACGGGTGTAGGCGATAGATGGCGATTGGTACGCCCTCGATGCCATCAGTAAGCTCTTCGACCAACTCCCAGCCGTGCGACTCATAGAAATTTCTCGCCCTGACGTTCGCTGCGATAACTCCAAGTTCTACATTCTTGAAACCTCGTTCTTTGATGAATGTGATGGCTTGTTTCATTAGTAGGCTGCCGATGCCAGAACCCGTTGTGTCCGGGGCTACGTGCATGCCATTAAGCTGTGCATCGAAATCGTTTGAATCAAGTGAAGAGACTCGAACTGTCCCAACGATTTCGCCATTGTTCTCTGCTAGGAATACTCGTGTGTCGGAGGATTCGGTAGCCAGTAATTCCTTCCACTTCGACTGGTACTCGTTAAGATCACGGGAGCCGACCCAGTCGGACGACGCGAACGGTGCGAAAGAGATCGTGTGACTACTGAAGATGAGGGCAGCTACAGATTTGCAGTCTTCTGGTAGTGCTGTTCGGACTCGTATTGGTCGTGTCTGCATGGTCTCGGGTCGCTGATTCATAACGGTGGTGTCATAGGTTAAACAAAAACGCCCCGGCTTTCACCGGGGCGTTTTTCGAATCTCTACTAGATTCAGGTGTTATCCAGCTACCTTGTCAACAAGGATGAATGCCGAAGCACCACGGTTGCCTTGGTCGCCCTCAGCGGTGACAGTAAATACCTCACCAGCTGGGAATCCACCACCCGTACCACCGACCTGGATTTCCAGATCAACAGTAACCTCGAATGCGCCGTGGTCGTTTGCGACCGCGTCACCTAAGAGGAATGGGAATTTACCTGGCTTAGACGAAACTGAGATGCTTTCGCCAGCTTTGAATCCACCACCAATTACGGTGATCGATGCAGAGCCAGAAGTGATCTCAGCCGAACCGGTCGAAGGACCGCTAGCGTCGAACACAACAATTCCAGCAATCAGAGTTGTACCGTCAGCGCCATCGGCGCCATTAGCGCCATCGGCGCCGTCAGCGCCGCGGGCGCCAGTATTACCTGGGTTACCTGGGTTACCTGGGTTACCAGCTTCACCTGGAGCACCAGGTTCACCTGGGTTACCTGGGTTACCAGCTTCACCTGGAGCACCGGGGTTGCCAGGGTTGCCAGCGCTACCGGGGGCGCCAACTGCGCCAGCCGGACCGCGTTCACCCTGACAAGCAATAGCTGCCATAAGGGCGAACATCGTACCAATCAATAGGAAAGCCTTTAGCTTTCCGCGGAGCAGTCCTGTCATTGGGCCCCGTCCTCCAGTTCTTAATATTTGAATGTCGTGCCGAAGGCTGCGGCAGAACTCATTCTGAATTCATTCACAATGAGCGTAATAGATGCGCATTACGCGCGAATTACTGCCGATGCAGGCGGCGTTTCAGATGCAATCTTATTCGGGCGATTTCTCTACTGTCAAGCAATACAGGCTGGGCTTATGGGGCGTTTTGGTGTTTGGTTCGTTGGATATTCGACTATTACCTACTAATACGGAAGTGCTGACCTTACCTAAAAGCAGGTCAGGGCAATTAGGGGCAAGGTACGCGTTAATAGATGTGCTGATATGTCTAGCTTCGTGATAATCTTCTAAGGTTGTGGTATCACAAGAGCGAAAAACGAAGTAACTAGATAAGAACAAATCACAGAATCCCACCTTTATATAGGCGGGTTGCCGGCAACAGGCCGGGTATTTGCGATACGGAGAGCACCAAACTTGGATCAGTCAGAACGAAGCGCTGTAATTGAGAAGTACAGGACCCACGAAGGCGATAGTGGATCGTCAGAGGTTCAGATAGCGCTACTGACAGCTCGGATTTCCGAGCTAACGGAACACCTGCGCGAGCACAAGCACGACCACGCAAGCCGAAGAGGCTTATTGAAAATGGTCGGGCAGCGTCGCCGTCTTCTTAACTACATTAATGGTGAAGACGTAAATCGATACCGCGAGATCATCGTAAAACTCGGTCTCCGTAAGTAGAAAAACGCCCCTAAACAGGGGCGTTTTGTTCGCATGAGCCTTCCGCTACTCTCAAAAGATCAGAGTTCTGGCTCAACGGGTACTCGATTACCCGAAGCGACATTCCTGCACAGGTGTCAGTTCTATTTTTGGGACTTGGCACCGGGCGACGTCCCTGTGAATACATGTGCGTTGAAAAATAGAAACAGAATAGAAAATGATTAATAATTTTGAAATGGAAATTGGCGGACGGGTGCTCAAATTCGAGCATGGCCGCGTAGCTGCCCAGGCTGGCGGCGCAGTTACAGTGCAGTACGGCGATACAATGTTGCTCGCTACTGCGACTGCCTCGAAGAAGCCTCGTCCAGGCGCAGACTTCCTACCTATGACCGTCGATGTTGCCGAAAAGGCTTATGCTGGCGGCAAGCTGCCGGGTGGCTTCTTTAAGAGAGAAGGACGGCCGTCTACTGAAGCGATTCTCGCTGCCCGGATGATCGACCGACCGATTCGTCCGCTATTTTCCAAGACGATTCACAACGAAATCCAGATTATCGTAACGATACTGGCTTCCGACAAGGTGAATCCTTACCCGGCTATCGGAATCATCGGCGCTTCGGTTGCGCTGGCAATTTCCGACATCGCATTCAACGATCCGATCGGCGCTTGCGTCATCGGTCTGGTTGAAGGTGAGTTGGTGGTCAACCCTACATACGAAGAACTGCAAACAAGTGACCTCGAGTTACTGGTTGCAGGAACTGGCGAAGCCACAATGATGGTTGAGTCGGGTGGTAACTTCGTCTCCGAAGCAGTATTGCTAGATGCACTTGAGTTGGCCCAAGAGGTCAACGGTGCGATTGTAGAGCAGATCGTAGAGATTCAGGCCAAAGTCGGCAAGAAGAAGTGGGAAGCCCCTGAAGTATCTGACGAAGAGAAGGCTGCTGAGAAGGCAACCCGATCTCACGTTGGCGAAGATTTCCTGAAGGCATTGAAGTCTCCTGGAGACAAAGCTGCTCGTCAGGGTCGTATGGACGACGTGATGGACGGCACGATTGAAAAGCTTTCAGTCGACCACGATGCTGGTCATGTGAAAGCTGCTCTTTACGCTATCGAGACAGAAGCTGTACGAAGAATGATCCTCGAAGACGGCTCGCGCCCAGACGGACGTAAGCTCGATGAACTTCGTGATCTGAACTCTGAAGTTGGTTACCTGCCACGTGTTCACGGTTCAGGAATATTTACTCGTGGTGAAACCCAGATCTTGGGCGTGCTTACATTGGCTTCGGCTGGTGAGCGACAGCGCTTAGACACTTTCGGTCCAGAGAATGAAAAGCACTTCATTCATCACTACAACTTCCCTCCTTACTCAGTAGGTGAGGCAGGTAGATTCGGGTTTACTGGTCGACGTGAAATCGGTCACGGTGCGCTTGCAGAGCGTGCACTGAAGCCGGTTGTTCCAAGCCAGGCAGACTTCCCTTACACAATCCGACTCGTTTCTGAGTCGCTGGCATCGAACGGTTCAACTTCGATGGCGAGTGTCTGTGCTGGTTCGCTGGCAATGATGGACGGTGGTGTTCCGATTTCAGCTCCTGTTGCTGGTATTGCCATGGGGCTTATCACTGGCGAGAACGGCAAATACGCAGTTCTGACCGACATTCAGGGTGCTGAAGATCACTCTGGTGACATGGACTTCAAGGTTGCCGGCACGCGTGCAGGTGTTACTGCGCTTCAGATGGACATTAAGGTAAAGGGAATTACATTCGAGATCATGCGTGAGGCTCTAGAGCAGGCTCGGATTGCTCGATTGCAGATTCTCGACAATATGGAAAAGACCATCTCGACTACTCGAGATGACCTCAGTGAGTTCGCTCCTCGAATGCTTTCGCTCAAGATTCCTACCGACAAGATTGGTGCGATTATCGGCCCTGGTGGCTCGGTTATTCGTGGCATGATCGACGAATTCGGTGTGACTATCGATGTTCAGGACGACGGCACAGTTGTTGTCGGATCGCCTGACCGTGAGAACGCTGAAAGAGCCAAAGCTGCAATTACAGCTCTTACTAAGGACGTTGAGATCGGTGACAAGTACACCGGTCGAGTTGTTCGAATCATGCCATTTGGTGCGTTCGTTCAGATCCTGCCTGGTAAGGACGGAATGGTTCACATCAGTGAGCTTTCGCAGCAACGAGTTCCAGACGTTGAGTCGGTTGTCAGCATTGGCGATCAGCTTGAAGTTATGGTTATCAACATTGACGGCATGGGCCGGATCGACCTGTCGCACCGTGCGCTGCTCGAAGAGAGCAACAATAGCGGCGACAGCAGCAGCAACGGAGATGAAGACTCATCACCGCGTCCAGAGCGACGAGAATCTCGTGACGGAGACGATCGCGTCGGTGACAGTGGCCGAGGTGGCGATCGAGGTTCTCGTGGCGGTGGAGACCGCGATCGTGGCGGAGATCGTGGAGGCCGAGGTGGCGGAGGCGACCGTGGTCCACGTCGAGAGCGCAGTGATGATCGAGGACCTAGCCCAGAGCGAAGTGATCGTAATGAGGAAGGCAGCTCAGATCGTGGCCCAAGGCGTCCTACCGGTGGTTATGATGGTGGAAACCGTCGTTCAGGTCCGCCTCGACGGCGCTAATCCTTTCGCGGTAACTTCTGAAAGAAACTAAGACACGATGTCACCGGAAATAACAGTTGCAGTAAATGGCGCGCTTGGGAGGATGGGTTCAACCGTTCTCTCGGCCGCCGCCGCCGAACATGGGGTAACACCTGTGGGCGGCGCTGATATTGCAGCTTCGTCTGATTCTGTGACCATTTTCGGTACATCGATGTCGGTTCCGCTGGCTCCAAGCCTTACGGAGCTTTTCGCAATCACAAAGCCCGATGTTGTGGTCGATTTCACCAACGGTGAAGCTGCCAAAGAGTCGATACTCACTTGTATCGACGCGGGCGTACGAGTCGTTTCTGGCTCGACAGGCCTTTCCCCTGAAGATATGGAAGAGATAAGGCAACGTTCGTCGAGCACCAGGGTTGGCGTTATATCGGCATCTAACTTTGCGTTGGGAGCCATTGTGCTGATGCACTTGGCTGGTATCGCATCCAAGTATTTCGACTACGCCGACCTCCTGGAGAGCCACCATGAGATGAAAGTCGACGCTCCTTCAGGCACTGCTCTTTCGATTGCGGAAGCGATGATCGAAGGTCGTGGTTCACGATTTGAACAAAACGTCGCCGATTTACAGACCCTACCCGGGACTCGCGGCGGTGACTTCGAGGGTATCAACGTCCACAGCGCAAGAATGCCTGGGCGTGTCGCCCGTCATGAAGTCGTGTTTGGTGCACTTGGTCAGACCCTTACGATGATCCACGATTCAGCGAATCGCGAGAGTTTCATGCCTGGCGTTATGCTGGGAGTGAAGCACGTGGTTAACGACACCGAGTTGGTTGTTGGGCTCGCAAACGTCCTTGGGCTCGGTAAGTCAAAGCCGTAGCCGACATTCGCAGCTGTAAGAGCTTACGGATTGTTGGCACCCCATATTTATTATTTTCTAAACCGTAGTTAATTGCGTAAAGTCGTTTGGCGAATTGATTTGCCGACGCAGTATTTTGAGACCAAGAGATGAACAGTAACGAAATAAATATCGCCGTTGTTGGAGCCACCGGTGCAGCCGGTGGAACTGCACTTGAGCTACTTCTCGAACGGTATCACCCTGCCGACAAGATCGTGCCCATGGCATCTGAACGTTCTGCTGGCAAGAAGATTCAATACGGTGATGCTGAACTGACGATCATTCACGCAACGGTCGACGCGTTTGAAGGTGTCGACGTTGCATTGTTCGCTGCTGGCGGCTACGTAAGCCGGCGACTGGCTCATAAGGCGGTCGAAAAAGGTGTTTTCGTCATCGATAAAGGGTCGATTTTTAGAATGGACCCGACGATTCCCTTGGTCGTTCCTGAAGTTAACGGCGATGACATTGAGTGGCACCCCGGAATCGTTTCGACTCCGAACTGCACGAGCATTCCACTTGTGATGGTTCTCGATGCGTTACGCAAACTATCTCCGATTACAGCGGTTACCGTGGCGACTTACCAGTCGGTAACTGGGACAGGCGTTGCAGCCAATGAAGAGTTACTCGAGCAGTCAAGAGCCGCTCTGGCAGGCGAAAAATCTGTGCCGAAGGTTTACCCGCACCAGATCGCTTTTAATGTGCTTCCACACGTGGATGACTTCCTTGAGGACGGTTACACGAAGGAAGAACAGAAAATGTTGAATGAGTCACGCAAGATATTGCACGATGACTCTCTGCGTGTATCGGCAACGTGCGTGCGCGTTCCAGTTGAGATTTCGCATAGTGAATCGGTGCAGATCGAATTTGAATCAAGCGTCGACGTAGCAGATGCAAAGCGTGTTCTTTCAGAGTATGACGGCATGATTGTTGTAGACGATCCTAGTAAGAATGAATATCCTACGCCGCTGAGTGCTACGGGACGTGATGAAGTTCTGGTTGGGCGAATTCGAAAAGATATTGCTCATGAGAATGGAATTGCACTGTGGCTGGCATGTGACAACTTGCGCAAAGGCGCCGCTCTGAACGCGCTTCAGATCATGGACGAAGCACTTCGTCGAGATGCTTTCAAGCCCGCGGCTCAACGTATGGCAAAATAACCGACTATTAAATAATCGATATTTCGTAACAATCAGACAGTAACCGACGAGAGGTCGGTCAATCATGGCAGAACTAGGGCGACTTTTAACGGCAATGGTCACTCCCTTCAATGAAGAGGGCGATGTCGACTACGCACGAGCACGTGAATTGGCGAAGGCGTTGCTCAAGTCGGGTTCAGACGGGCTTGTCATCGGTGGAACCACTGGTGAAGCCCCGGCGATGAGCGACGACGAGCTGTTACGGCTGTTTGGCGAAGTCAAAGAGGCCATCGGTGAAGATGGCGCTGTGATTGCCGGAACTACGAACAACAACACTCGTGGTTCGATCGCTTTGTCACAAGCGGCTGAAAAAGCCGGTGTCGACGGACTGTTGTTGACTGTTCCGGCTTACAACAAGCCAACTATGGGCGGTTTGTACCAGCACTTCACTGCAATCGCTGATTCAGTTTCGATCCCTGGAATTCTCTACAACGTTCCATCGCGGACTGCTCTGAACATGGATGCAGCAACTACTTTGCGCCTTGCAGAAGTGCCGAACATTGTTGGTGTTAAAGAAGCATCGAGCGATCCGGATCAGATCGCATATGTGATCAAAGATTCGCCAGAAGGCTTCAAGGTGTGGAGTGGAAACGACAATGAGATTTTGTCGACTATGGCAGTGGGTGGCTACGGAATTGTGAGCGTAGCTGGAAATATCATCAGTGGTCAAATTCAGAAGATGATAGGGCTGATGCTCGAAGGTGACGTCGAGGCTGCTGCCGTTGAGCACCTTAGGCTGCTGCCAATATTTAACGCGTTGTTCTACATCACGAACCCGATTCCCGTCCGATACGCCATGAATCGCTCTGGCTTCAACGTAGGCCCTGCAAGGCTGCCTATGGTTCCTGATCAGGGTGAGCTGGACGCATTCAGCGCCAAATTCGATCCGATAATGGATCAGTACGCTATCGATTTAGCTGAGTAAACCCAATTTTCAACGTTGGATCTATGAAACGTTGGCATGGTGAATGCGGTACTTTATACCGTATTCGTACTGTGTGGCGAACGCCCTGAAGCAAGTCTTGTGGCATCCTGACGAAACCGGAGTGTGTCGCTCCGGTTTAATAGGGATTGTTCGTTTGGGTAAAAAACGTAAAAGTATTGTGGTGATCGGTGGAGGAAGCGGTTCCGCTGTGGCTCTAAGCGGTCTCAAATCATACGATGTTGATCTAACAGCGGTCGTAACTATGTTCGATAGTGGCGGCAGCACAGGCATTCTTCGCGAAGAGTTTGGCTATCCGCCATTGGGTGACATTCGCCAGTGCCTAGTGGCGTTGAGCGACAAAGGCAACAATCAAATAGTAGCGCTCAACAGTGCTCTCGACTTCCGGTTTGGTGCAGAATCTAGTCTTAAAGGGCACAGCGTTGGTAATCTGGTGTTGGCAGCCTTAACAACCGTTTATAGCGGCGTTCAAGGAGCTATAGACGAGCTATCGATGATGATGCAGCTCGAAGGTCAGGTTGTACCTGTGACGCTTGATGAAGCGCATCTATGTGCCCGGCTAATTGACGGACGAGTGATTCTCACCGAATCAGCCATCGATCTTCGAGGCGCAAATGGTCCCGGGATTAGCGAAGTATTTTTAGACATTGAAGTTTCGGCCAATGACCGCGCCTTACAAGCGATCAGGGAAGCAGATGCAATTCTGCTGGGGCCGGGAGACCTCTACACGAGTGTGATTCCTAATCTACTTGTACAAGAGGTTCGTGATGCCATTCGAGACACTCGTTCTCCGGTTATATATGCTTGCAACTTGATGACCAAGTTGGGTGAAACCGCCGGCTACGGCGTCTCGACATTCGCGTCGGAGCTCGTTAGGTACCTAGGTGGCCGTAAACTCGACTATTTGCTGGTGAATAACACAACTTTCACGCCCGACGTTTTGGACGTTTATGCTGTTGAGGGTGCGCAACCCGTTGAGCTTGATAATGAGGCCACTGAGAAATTTGCTCACGAGATTCTTGTGAGCGATCTGGCGTACATTGACGGGTTGACGGTGAGACACCATTCCGAGCGATTAGCTGGAATGGTAATGGTGGCCATTGAACAGCCTGTGAAGAACCCACTGAGCACCGGACTGGAATAGTCCGGCACTCAGCGTGAATTGTTCCAATGGTCCTAGCCGATCAGGTCTTCGATGACAAGCGTCTCATCGCGATGTGGTCCGGTCGAAACGATCTTAATCGGCACTCCGATGACTTCCTCAAGCTTGTTTAAATAAGCCTTGGCGCCGTCGTTGATTTGGCTTGGTTTCGTAATTGACCGAGTCGATTCGGTCCAACCTGGAACAGATTCGTAAATTGGTTTTGCTCGTTCGAGCCTCGCCGCGTCAATCGGAAACTGGTCAGTGCGCTTGCCGTCTAGTTCGTAAGCGACACAAATCTTTATCTCGTCCCAGCCATCGAGTGTGTCCAGGCGGGTGACTATCAGGCCGTCGAAACCGTTCACACGGGCGGAGTACTTCGCTGCAACACCGTCGAACCAGCCGATTCGGCGGGCCCTTCCAGTTGTCACTCCGAATTCGCCTGCCATTTCGCGTATACGGTCGCCTTCTGCACCGTGGATTTCTGTGGGGAATGGACCTGCACCGACTCTGGTGCAATATGCCTTGAACACCCCAGCAACTCCACCGTACGACCGAGGACCCATGCCCAGACCAGTTAGAGTTCCTCCAACTGTAGGGTTTGAGCTCGTTACGTACGGATATGTTCCATGGTCAAGATCGAGTAGCGCACCTTGTGCGCCTTCGACTATGACGTTCTCGCCATTATCGAGAGCATCGGCGACCAAGTTTTCTACTGGGCGAATGTACTCCGCCAGCTCGGTTGCCCATTTTTTCGTCAGCGCAATAATATCTTCAATGTCGACTGGGTTACCACCGTAAATTTTGGTGATGATTTCGTTTTTGAACGCTACGATCTCAGGGAGCCGAAGTGCAAGCTCTTCTGGGTCGAGCAGCTCGCCCACCCGTAGGCCTTGCCTTGCAACTTTGTCGACATAGGCGGGTCCGACGCCTCGGCCTGTCGTGCCGATCGCTGCGTCACCGCGCTTGGCTTCCTCGAGTCGGTCGAGAACCACGTGGTACGGCATGATGAGATGAGCACGATCGCTTACAGCGAGTCGTGACGGGTCTAGATTATTCTCGCCAATTTCTTTCAGCAGAACTTCTGGATCAACGACCACACCGTTTCCGATTACGTTCATTGTGTGAGGCCAGCAAATTCCTGACGGCACGAGATGAAGCTTAAAAGTACCAGCGTCGTTTATGACAGTGTGTCCGGCGTTATTGCCGCCGGAGTAGCGTGCGATGATCGCAGCTTTTTCGGCAAGGAAATCAATGATCTTGCCTTTGCCTTCGTCGCCCCACTGGGCGCCAATGACGGCGTATGCCGGCATTTCGAACTCCCTTGTTACGCACCGTTGGTCCGCAAAAATAGCCATTGTTAGGTGGCGAACGGACCAGCAAATTTATGCAACAGGTTGTTGCCGACGAAGTATATCAGGCAAATAGCAGTCAACTCGCGCGAGTGGCTGCGTGCGAATGCTCGCACGTGTGTGCGTGTGCGTCAGCAAGCAAGCAAGACTGCATTGAGAGGATTCATGGGTGGGGAAGTCGTTCTCATATGGTGCGCTGTGGACGGTGAATAACGATAATCCTATTTGTGAGCGCTATGAAAATATTGCCAAATAATCGATTGATCCGGCTATTGCTAAATCTAACGATCTTTGGGCGTCAGAAGGGTTGTTATTACCCGGCGATAACGTGGCCCCTGAACGGGTCTGGAAATTCTGTGTGGAAATTCGTCATGTTGTTGTTGACTCTCTGGAAAATTGCGTTGTAAGGTTATTCTTACGCCCAAACGCAAGCCTCGCTTGTAGG
>JAQCHZ010000040.1 GCA_027618835.1 Chloroflexota bacterium
AGTTTCAGTTTTCCTAGTTTCAGGACAACTACACCGTCGCGTTGGGTCAGTTCGATTAGCCGGTTAACAGAATCGTTGGTGATTCCCTTCAACACTTCGTCAACAGATAGTTCAGTTTGAATCAAATCAACCTTGCCACCAAGGGCATTAATCTGTGCATCGACGATTTGCCGTTGCGACGCGGTAACAATGAGGGTCTTGCGGCCGTTAGATACGAATTGGTTTGGTGACCGTTTCTGCACTGCCCTGTCGGCTACAAGAGCATCGGCGATAGCCGTCGACAATCCTGCTGAACCGGCAACCAATGCAACGGCACGAGCATTCAGCAGTCGAGAGGCAAGTGAGAACAGGTCGTCTTCAGAACTCGCATCAGGAGTAATGATCACCGGTCGGAAGTCTGAAACCCCGCCTCCGCCATCGGTAGATCGAACATGCGCTTTATCCGCGATCCCGGAGCGTTCGAGTGATGAAATGATAATTTCTGAGACATTACTCGATGGCAATGGCGAGAGTTGATCTTGCCCGACGTCTGTGTCAGCAACTGGAATTTCGTTAACCAGCAAGATTCCATCGACAACGGTTCGGCCGTTCTGCGGATAGGCAGAACATAAGACAGCGTGATCGCCCTCGACGGCGTTCAATGCAGCTACCAACTCGACGCCAGGATTCCCTCGCAATGTCGAATCAACCTTGTTCATTAAAACGGTGACGCCGAATTGCTTTAGCGCATTAACGGCCTTGACAGTTCGCACAGCGATTTCGGCTGGAGCCATGTGTCGGCTGCCGAGATTCAGTGAAATCACATCAGCTTTACTCGCACCATCAGGCATTTCATGTGATGGCGAAACCAGTGTTCGGAATCCACGAGCGGCAAAGGGTGCTGCGGCATCGAGTGCACCAGTCAGGTCATCGGCGAATATGCCGACGATTGGAGTCGAGGAGTCGTTCAACGTTTGCTCAGGTCAAGTCGATATTATTCAATCGGATATGAACAAACTGTACAGCAGTCTGACCTTTGCGTTAGCTCCCTACATCACCTAAATACGGCGGTCGACCGATTACACCAGCGCCGACGGTTTCGTTCGTTGTTTCGTCGATTAAAATAAAACTTCCGGTCCCTCGGATTTGACTGTATTCATCGAAGACTAGTGGTTCACTTGTACGAAGTGTTACCTGCCCTATCTCGTTGAGTTTTAACTCCTCGCAGGACTCAGTTACCGAAATTTGATTGATATCAATCTTGCACTCAAGTGCGTTCACCATCGCTCGAGCTGTGTGAGTCGTGTGTTTGATACGGAGCATCGTGCCCATCTTGAGCGAGCTCCGTTCGCCCATCCAGCAGATGGTTGCATCTATCGTATTGTCGGTTTGTGGCTTTTCGGTCGAACTCGTGAGCATCGCCCCGCGTGATATATCCAAATTATCAGCGATGCGAATCGTCACCGCTTCCGCTTCACCGGCTGAAGAGACTTCACCTTGCGGCGATTCGATTGCGGTGATCGTGGTGGTTGCACCGGAAGGCATAACGGCGATCTCTTCGCCAACTTCAATTGACCCACTGGCGATCGTACCGGCATAACCGCGATAGTCGTGGTACTCGTTGCTCAGTGGACGAATCACGTACTGAACCGGCATCCTGAACGGTGCATTTTGAGTTCGGTTTGGGAGTTGGAGATTCTCCAAATGTGGTAGCAATGGACCGTCTTTGTACCACGGCATTCGTTCTGAGCTTTCGACGACGTTATCGCCTTTAAGAGCTAAGATAGGAATGAAGTGGTGCGATTCGATCTTTAACTCTTTGAGCAACGCGTGGAGATCGTTTTGAATCGACCTAAATGCTGATTCCTTGAAATCGACGAGGTCCATCTTGTTTACACAAACGACAACGTGCCTGATTCCCAGCAAGGCACCGATAACAGCATGTCGACGTGACTGCTCAACAACGCCATGACGTGCGTCAACGATGATCAGTGCAACGTCAGCCGTGGACGCGCCTGTAACCATGTTTCTGGTGTACTGAACATGGCCCGGAGTGTCGGCAAGGATAAATTTCCGCTTAGGCGTCGAGAAATACCGGTAGGCAACATCAATCGTGATGCCCTGCTCCCGCTCTGCCTTTAGACCATCGGTAAGCAACGCAAGGTTGAAGTACTCCGAGCTTTGTTTACGACTGTGCTGTTCGGCTGAATCGAGCACGTCGTCGTAAATAGCTTTCGAGTCGAAGAGCAGTCGCCCAATAAGTGTGCTCTTGCCATCGTCTACTGATCCAGCCGTAGCAATTCGTAGGAGTTCCATTTAGAAGTACCCCTCTCGCTTTCGATCTTCCATCGCCGCTTCAGCGGTTCGGTCATCCGCCCTACTCGCGCCACGCTCGGAAACACGCGCCACTGCGATTTCAGCGATGACTTGTTCCAGCGTTACCGCATCAGATTTAATCGCACCGGTGATTGTCATGTCGCCAACGGTTCGGAATCTAACGGTCTCGGTGAAAACATTTTCGCCATTCTCGGGTTTCAAGAACTCTGAGTAGGCCATCAGCATGCCGTCTCGTTCGAACACTTCTCGTTCGTGAGCGAAGTAGATCGAAGGAAGTTCGATGTTCTCTTCGAAAATGTACTGCCAGATATCGAGTTCGGTCCAGTTGGAAAGAGGGAACACACGGATATGTTGGCCTGTGTTCGTGAAACCGTTGTACAGATTCCATAGTTCAGGACGTTGGTTCTTGGGATCCCACTGTCCGAATTCGTCCCTGAACGAGTACACACGTTCTTTTGCACGTGCACGCTCTTCATCTCTGCGGGCGCCACCGAATACGGCGTCGAACTTGCCATTGCTGATCGTCTTGAGAAGAACCGGAGTCTGTAATCGGTTTCGTGAAGCTCCCGGCAATGTGCTTGCCTGAACGCCCCCGCTATCAAGTGCTTCTTGTACAGAGCCAACAATCAGATCGATCCCAAGATTTTCGGCAGTGCGATCACGATATTCAATCGCCTCAGGAAAGTTGTGGCCAGTGTCAATGTGAACTATCGGGAACGGAAGCTTTGCTGGTCGCAATGCCTTCACAGCAAGGTGAAGCATCACAATCGAGTCTTTGCCACCCGAGAAAAGCAACCCAGGCTTCTCGAATTCGGCGACCACCTCACGAATTATGTGAATCGATTCGGCTTCTAGCGCACGTAGCTGGCTCGACGTGAGCAACTCGTTACTCTTGGCAGGACTGTTCATAGATTTTGGTTCGAGGGCTGATTCAATAATAGGATTTTCGCTTTGGTGTGAATTGACAATCAGACGTGTTTGTTCAAGGATTTTGATTCGGGTAACGACTCAATCGATCTCACCAGTCAATAGGAAATTCCTGCGAATTTCGACACAAACAACCAACCCCGTATTCGGGAGGCGTTTCTAGCTGGTATGAAGAGGAGTCGAGGTTAGTCGGAGGTCAACAAGCAGCCGTAGTGCTGTTACAGCACGAGGTGCTACACATGATGTTTTTACAGCAGCTGGAGAAGAGCATGCGCGCAAAACCCATAGTTGGGGGGCACATATTTTCTCGGCTAGCAAACATCGATGTTTTGACCTTCGGCTCGCGGAGAGCCGATAATTTCAGGCGATAAGACAATTCTGCACGTACTTTTGACGATCAGCAACAACGCCGAAGCATCAAGATGTTACGGCCGTGAGTCAATCAGCCTGTTGCCTGAACCACTCAACTGTGGTTTTCAGCCCATCTTCAAATGAAATCTGTGGCGACCAATTGAGTTCAGACTTGGCTTTGCTTACGTCGAGGTAAATCTTCTCGATATCGCCATCACGAGGAGCGACATGAACTGCCTCTTCTTCGTAATCACATAGTTCGGCGATCATCTCAAAAATAAGATTAGGATTTGTGCCGATACCGGTGGCAATGTTGAATGGCCCAGCTAGTGAG
>JAQCHZ010000028.1 GCA_027618835.1 Chloroflexota bacterium
ACTCCAGTTTCCGACAGATATCGTCTTACTCGCTGTTTTCTGGCGATTGAGATACAAGCTCGGATTTCGTGACGTCGCAGAACTACTTTTGCAGCGTGGATTCGAAATCAGTTACGAAACGATACGGCTGTGGGAGTTTCGGTTTGCTCCGTTGGTCAGCGAGAACCTACGTGCTAAACGCCGGGGAGTTTCTGGCCGTTCCTGGTATCTGGACGAGACGTACATCAAGGTAAGTGGTAAATGGCGTTACCTCTATCGCGCTATAGATCGAGAAGGAAACCTACTCGATTCGATGTTGAGTGAGCACAGAGATAGAAATGCGGCTCGACGTTTCTTACGTCGTTTGATTGATAGTGCTGGGCAGAAGCCGTTACGGATGACGACAGACAAGCATCCCTCCTACACAAAGGCCATTCGCTGGATCGTCGGCCGCAAAGTAACTCACCGGCACAACCGGTATTTGAACAATCGTATGGAGCAGAATCACAGACCTATCAAGCAACGTTATTACCCGATGCTCGGGTTCGCCAAGTTTGAGTCAGCTAGCCGTTTCTGCACAGCGTTCGATGAGTTTCGAAATTATCTGAGAGTCCCTGCCCTGGACGGTAAACAATTATCAGCATCCAGTCGAAGACAGATTTTCACAGCTAGGTGGTCGACTCTAATGACCGAGCTGTCGGCTTAAATACAGAGTTTGATCATGTATTTAGGTCGGCCGGAATTTATGGGGAGCGCTGAGTTCTGACAGAACCTCGAATCACAGCGCTATCTGAAGTACTATCGGAACTCCCTTCACGCGACTCAACTCCCTCCCTGTGTAGGAGGGAGGATACGAAGCACCTACCGCGTTCTTACGCTGCCTTTGATCATGCTGGCTTCGTCGCTGGCTAGGAATGCGTAAACCTTCGATATCTCGTCGGGCGACACAAGTGCACCGATCTTTTCGTCGAGGTTGCCAGATTTTCCTCCGGCTTCGTGCATGTCTTCTACGTTAGCGATTTTAAGCGGAGTAGCTACAGCACCCGGAAGAACATCGTTCACACGAATGTTGTACTTCTCGAGGTGAGCTTCCATTACGAGCGAAAGACCGTGTACTCCGCCCTTTGAAGAACCGTAGGCGAGCGAAGAACTTCCCCCCGTTACGCCGGCGCCCGAGGCAGTGAGAATAATCACACCCTTGTCCTGCTTCTTCATCACACCAGTCACGTACTTACAGATGGTGAACGATCCACGAAGGTTGATATCTATAACGGTGTCCCAAATTTCCTCAGGGAACTCATCAAGTTCGATCGCTGCGCCCTGGAGCACTCCGGCAACGTGAATCAATACGTCCACGCCTCCGAGCCACTTCTCTGCGGCTGCTACAGCACCCGAAACGGCAACTTCATCACGCACGTCAACATGCCAGTAGCGAGCGTCGCCGCCGGCTTCGTTCACGTCACCGATTGTGGCTGCCCCGTCGGCGTCATTTACGTCAAATGCAGCTACCTTTGCTCCGGCCGCCGAAACTCGAAGAGTTGTAGCTCGACCGATGCCGGTTGCAGCACCTGTGATAATTATTCGTTTGCCAGAGAGATCGACGGGCATGATTGGCTCCTGAACTGCCGAGGCAGATTTTTCTTATGAGAAGCACCAAGGGGCGCATCCCAAAAAAGTTTTATGTCCAGCGTCGGTCTAAATAGATACCGACCGCTTATTTTCTTTTAGTCCCAAACAATACCGGCACGCTCAGCAACCTTGCGAATTCCTGCTGCCGCTACCGGGATTTTATCGTCGGGAAGGTGCTCGACTAGAATATGTGCGTTCGGGTTGACCTTCTGAAGACCAACTAACAACGCTTCGTTGTCGAGCAGGCTTTCTGGCTGTCCGATGATCGATTCTTCGAAGTGAGGAAGAAGTGCGTTTACGACTGTGAAGTCTTTCGCGTGGGCGCCAACGATTCGATCTGGGATTAGTTCGTAGAACTCATTGATGAGCGCCGTGGTGTTGTATGCAATATCGAGAGAACCTATGAAGTTCACTGGATCCATGTTCAGTCCCAGTGCCTTCGATCCGACGGCGTCGATGAGGTCTTTCATTCGCTGTGGAGAGTCGATAGGGCAAACCGTGCCGCCTTCGACTGCCATCATGATTCCTTCGTTTTCAGCAACTTCACAAATCTGCTTTGTGCTGTCGACTAGTCGATCAAACACTTCGTCAGAATGGTTCAGCGGGTGAGGCATCCAGCCGCCTTTTGGATTCAGGCTGCCTGGTCGAAGATAGGTATTCGGGCTGCCGAGTCGAGCCGTTACGTTGACCATGCGCTTTACGAACTTGATCTCGTTTTTTCGCTCGGTGTCGTCTTCAGAGATGAGTTTTCCGCCGTAGTTTCCAACGGTCTGAGGCATCTCAAATCCACGTCCTTCGAACATGGATTTCAGGCGTCTGACGTCGCCATTTCCCATCGACTGCGGATCGTCGACTCGAATCTGAACGGTTTTGAATCCGTGCTCAGCAACGTTATCGAGGACAGCTCCATCGATTGATTTCCAGTCGCCTGGCACGAGACCCGCAACACCTAACAGCATGGGAGAACCTTTCCACAAATATAATGTTGGAACGCATGATTTTCGACATCGACTCGACATAATTCGAGATACGGGTTTCATACATCCAATAAGTTAAACCTACGAACGGTGACCAAGCTTATCGACAACTTCGACAACTTGGGGCAAATTATCGAATAGATTTCGTGCAGCGAACTCAGGAACTGGTGTAGATGACTGAACTAAACACGACACAATCGGGAATTGCATGGCAAAAAACGGTCGTAAGCGAGCATGCTCAATCAGATAGCGTGCGGGAAGAATTGACGCCAGACGATTTTTGGCGGCCGGTCGCTCACAAATTCGTTCCACCTAAGAAGGGTGAATCTGCTCCCGACGATACGGTTCAGATGCTTGCCGAACTTATAACTCCAGAAGAAACCGTTCTCGATGTAGGTGCCGGTGGAGGGCGTATTGCTATCCCTTTGGCCGAATACTCTTCACACATAACAGCAGTTGAGCCATCTGAGGGGATGCGCGAGCAACTCGTCGGAACAGCCGAAGCGTGGGAAGTACAGAATCTATCGGTCGTTGCGAGTACGTGGGAAGAAGCCCAAGTTGAGCCACATGATCTAGTTGTGTGCGCCCACGTTGTGTACACCGTTACGGCGATCGAAAGTTTCATTCGTAAATTGAGCCTGAGCGCGCGCAAGTCAGTTGCGCTAATTTCGTTCGCCCGACCCGCAACTGCAATTTATCTTCCGCTCTGGTCTCGTGTTCATGGCGAGAAACGAATTGAACTGCCAACTCTCCCTCAAATCGAGTCCTTGCTCAGTGAAATGGGAATCGAATACAGAGAAACCCTGCTCGAAGCATGGATATCGTGTCCGTTCAAGAATCGTGAGCAGGCATTCATCGAATGCCAAGCAAGATTATTCGTTTCACCTGATTCGGAAAAGTCGAAAGTATTGAACGATCTGCTAGGTGAGTCACTCATCGAAGTTGAAGGCGGCTTCAGGCTCAAGTGGGCAGAGCCGGACCGGCCTCGAATCATTAGCTGGGATGTTTAGTTTCGACTAGGTGTGAAATTAGATCAGGCTGACCTAGTACGATGTTTCGGTTACCGCTGAGCACGTAGGCAAGCGCACCATATGCCCGATCAGACCCCGGACGAACACAACTCATCTCGTAATCCCGATCAGACGTCCAATCAAGATCAGGACGAGCGCGTCCTTTTTTCGACTGCCCCCGACGCTGATCAGTTAGACGATATTCAAGAATCGATCGAAGAACTCGTTGAATCTGGTGAGGCTCAACAAGCTTTATCCGAACTCCAACTGCTTAGAGATCCCGATAAGGCAGAGGTTCTTGCCGACCTTCAGCCTGAGAATCGACGTGCACTGCTCGGTAGCCTCTCGGTCGAAGAAATTGCCGACGTTCTTGAGCACATGGACGTCGATTAAGCGGTGGAAGTATCCGGTTTAGTAGATGTAACGCGGATGGCGAGGGTGCTAGAAAACGTGTCGAACGACGTGGCGGCCGATGTGCTGCGTGGAATTGATTGGGCCGATGCCAGCAATATTCTCGCTCGAATGGAAGATCGCTCAGCAATAAGTAAGTTGCTGCTGCATCAAGATGATGACGCCGGTGGACTCATGTCGACAGAGTTCGTTGCAATCAGAGATTCATGGACGACTACGCGGGCCATAACGGTACTGAGGAATTCAGATCTCGAACCTGAAGACATGCGTCAACTTTTCGCTGTTGACGACGATGGACGATTAGTTGGAGTGCTTGAACTTCCCGATCTGGTTTTCGCCTGCGCGGGCTCCACCGTAACCGATGTGATGAATCCGGATGTCGTTTCTGTTCTGACTAATACTGACCAAGAAGAAGCCGCTCGGCTCATGCAGCGTTACGAGATTCGTTCCGTCCCTGTGGTCGATGCTGATGGCAGGCTCGAAGGTGCTATCGCCATCGAAGATCTGGTCGATGTGGTCGAGGCCGAAGCAACTGAGGACATGTTCCGGATGCTCGGGGTTCGTGGTGATGCGAAAAGCATCGAATCGGTACGCGGTTCAGTTCGCAATCGACTTCCATGGCTGTTGATTAATCTTGCTACCGTTCTGGCAACTGGATTCGTGTTGAACCTGTTCACCGAAACACTAAGTTCACTCACGATCTTGGCAGTGTTTTTGCCGGTTGTTATGGGGCAAGCGGGTATCTCTGGAAACCAGACGCTAACGATTATCGTTCGATCGATGGCGATTGGTGATACCGCTCCAGGTGATGCACGCAAACTGCTTGTCCGAGAAGCGTTGTTGGCGATTGCGCAAGGCATCGTTTTAGCAGGCGTGATTGCTGGCGTTGTGTTCCTGTGGCGCGGTGACCCCTATCTCGCCGGAATCGTGGCAGGAGCGCTGTTCTTGAACATGCTCATCGCTGGGCTTTCAGGAGTGCTGATCCCGTTTACTCTGAGAGCACTCAAAGCCGATCCTGCCACGTCTTCAGCCGTATTCCTTACGACTGTCACCGATATCGCTGGAATCGCTGCTTACATGGGTCTTGCGGCAAGTTTCTTGTCGCTACTCGATAAGAACTAGCGGCCACTTAGTTCATTCCGCCAAGAATCGCGTACCACTTAGCGAGAACTGCCTCTCCGAGTCGACCGCGAACTCTGCATCAACCTACCTCGTTTTATCGAACTATTTTCCGTCTGCGAATGCCGCAACCATGTGTCGACGCTGTATCTTGCCAGTTGCAGTTCGTGGCAATGAGTCAGCGATGTAGACCACATCTGGCACCTTAAAACCGGCCATCTGTTCACGGCAGAACGCTCGAATGCTTTCTTGATCAGAATCGCCCTTCAAAACAACTGCGGCATGGACAACTTCGCCATATTTCTCGTCGGGGACTGCGAAACACACTGCTTCTGCAACGGCGGGGTGCTTAAGTAGGATTCCATCGATTTCGAGCGGTGAAATCTTTTCTCCGCCTCGGTTGATCAGTTCTTTGATTCGACCCGTAAGCGCAAGATAGCCCTCGGAATCTAAGAACCCTTGGTCTCCAGTACGGAACCAGCCGTCGACGAAAGCTTCCGCGTTGGCTTCAGGGTTGTTGTTATAGCCGTGCATGACGTTTTCGCCCTTGATGACGATTTCGCCGATGTCGCCAGCTTTCTGCAATTGCCCTGTGGCTGCCATATCCATGATTGCAATTTCGACGCCTGTTGCCAGCCCGACTGTGCCTGGAATTCGTTTTCCAGGATGCATCGGGCTCGATGACATCTGGTGCGAAGCTTCGGTCATTCCGTAGGCTTCGAGAACCGGAGCACCGAATCGTGCTTCAAGTCGCTCGAAGACTGCAGGGGCAAGTGCTGACGAGCAGGATCGAATGAACCTGAACGATTTCCGAGGAGCGTTGTCGTCATCGGCTCGCATAAGCAAAATTTGGTGAATAGTCGGTACTGCCGAATACCACGTTGCCGAGTAGTCCTTCTGTAAGCCCCAGAAGGTTGATGCCGAGAATTTCTCAGGAATGACCAATGATCCACCTGAGTTCAGGGTCGAGAGCGATGCTCCCATCAGTCCGTGAACGTGGAACAGCGGCATCACGATGATCGACGTGTCTTCCGATGTTAGCTCGTAGTGGTTCTTGATATTGCTAATCGACTTCATCAGGTTGGCGTGGGTTAGTGGCACGCCTTTTGGCCGACTCGTCGTTCCTGATGTGTGAAGGAATAGAGCTATGTCACTCTCGGAAGGCGGCTGTGCATCTGCCGATTTAGTGACTGCTCCACTGCCGTTGCTTAGTACGACTGATCCGCCATCTAGCGAAGCATCGAGCACTGGAATTCCGAGCTGGCTCGCTGCGTCTCGACCCATGTGTGCTCCCGGTGGAACAATTGCCAGTTGCGAGTCGGCATCTTCCATGAAGAACTTGAACTCATCGACTGTGTAGGCGGAGTTCAGCGGGGCAGCTACCGCACCAGCTCGGGCAACGGCTAGGAACAGCACCATGAATTCGAGATTGTTGGTCAGAGCAATAGAAACCGGACGACCCGGTTTTACTCCGGCACCTGCTAGTAGACCTGCTACTCGTTCAATCTCTTCGGCGTACTGACCGTACGAAAGGGTCGGGCCGCCGGGAATGATGATCGAATCATCTGTCGATGACGATGGATTGAGTAGGTTTGCAAGCGTATTTGTGGACATGAGTACCTGAAACTTCGGATCTTCTAGCTGAAACTCGCAATTAAGCCGACGTAGATAGGCAAACTGCGATCGAATTCACGAATTGTAGTACTGTCGGATCGATTTAGTGTGACTAATTTTCGGTGTAAGAAACTTAGGTTTTGCGCACGGTTGCAGTTGCAGCAGCGAGCATCGCAATAGCGAACAACGCCAATACGCCTATTTCAGTCGAAACATCGCTTAGCGAAGCACCACGAAGCATGATGTCTCGCAACGCTCGATTCGCGTATGTGAGAGGCAGAACGCTACTTATACCTTGGAAGTAACCCGGCAACTGTGAAGTTGGCAGAATAACGCCCGAAAGGAATATCTGAGGAACCAATAATAGTGGAATGAATTGGACGACTTGAAATTCGTTCTTAGCGAAGGTCGAAACGAATATTCCCATGCCCACGGAAGTAATCGTAACCATCAGCAGAATGAATATGATGTCCCAGAGCTTGCCTGAGTATTCGACATCGACTACAAACAGCGTGAAAAGAAGAATAATGATCGACTGGATCAGTGCGAACAGTAGGGATCCAGCGAGATACCCAACCAGCAAATCAGATCGTGAAACGGCTGTTGAGAGTAGTCGTTCTAGCGTTCCTTGCGATCGTTCCCGCAAAAAAACTTATCCCTGTGAGAACAATACGAAAAACATCGCCATCGTTGTTATTAGCGCAGGAGCTGCCTGGTTTAACACGGGCTTTTGATCTTGGAAACTGAATCCAATAAGCGCCATGACGATCACCGGGGCTCCGTTGATTAGCGCGAGCGAACGACGGTCACGTCTGATTTCTCTGGCGATTCGTGCAGCTATCGCAAGCTTTCTATCAATAGACATTATCCGCTCGCTCTCGATAGGAATAAGAATGCATATTCAAGCGTTGAATTTGGTTCGCCTGTCGATTCGCGAAGCTCGTCAGGAGTACCAGTGGCGATGAACTTGCCGTCCCGCATGAAACCCAACGTATCGCAATGGGCTGCATCGTCCATGGTGTGACTCGAAATCACGATGGTCGTACCCGAGTCGGTCATCTCTTTGAAGTGCTGCCAAAACCTAGCGCGGAGCTCGGGGTCGAGACCAACCGTCGGCTCGTCGAGTAGCAGTAGATCGGGTTCGTGAACCAACGCTGCACCAAGGCTTACTCGTTGCCGCATTCCTACACTAAGTTCCGACATTACGCTGTCAGCTCGGTCGGTTAGTCCAACCAATTCCATGGCACGGGCAACGGCGTCAGTTCGCTGTTCTTTGTTGGAAAGACCAAGCATTCGAGCGAAGAAATCGAGGTTTTCTCGAACGGATAACGTCTCGTAAAGAGCGTTTAGTTGCGGCATGTATCCAACAGAGTCGGCCAATTCAGGACCAGGTTCTTGGCCGAAAACCAGAGCCGCACCGGCAGTAGCTTTCAGGCGACCAATCAACAATCGGACGAGGGTTGTCTTGCCTGCCCCGTTCGCACCGAGAACACCGAACGCAATACAGCGAGGAATTTCCAGATCGATTCCTTTGAGAACAGGGCGATTTCCGTAAGCGAACTCTAATCCGTTAATCGAAATAGCCGATTCTGATGTTGCGTTGTTCACTGCGGTAGACACGTGATTTCCCTATTCCCAACTCCAAATAGTCGTAGCTACCAACGGATTTTCTCGATCGATAATTACGTGACCCGTATCGGTGTGCCCTCGATCCGCAAGCTGTGCAGCGTCAACGGTGCAAGTCTGTGGTTCTACACAAAGAGCGTGCTCTGGCGAGTAAAACATGAAGTGGGTGATTTCTTCCGACCCTGTCATTGTCATCGTTAGCTCTGGCCAACTCAGAACTGCCCCTCCACCCGGATTCATAAGAAAACAGCCGTCGACTTCCTGAACTTTGAACTGTGTCCCTGCTTGTAGGCGTTCGGTCATTCCGGTTACGGACAGCTTACCAGTAGCAGTAGCTGTGTCATCGAGCTCCCACTGACTTGAAACGTCAGCAGTGGCGGTGACGGGTTCTGATCCCAGAATCGTGTTGAACCACGGGTGCCAGCCAACGCTTCCCGGAAATGATCGGGTCTCGTTTTTATCGGCGATGAGTCGCATCGTTTGCACTAGTGATGAGCCTTCTAGCGCCAGCGAGTATTCAACTTTGCCAGCGTACGGCCACGGTTCGGCGAATGTGATTTCGAGTTCGAGTGAGCTTTCGGTAGAAGATTTAACCGTCCACTGTCGTTCCCGTAGGAAGCCATGAATGGCGTGCGGCGGTTGGTTCATCGGTAGTTCATGAACGCCATCTGGGGTCACGAGTCGACCGTCTCGAATTCTGTTCACCCACGGTGCCATTACGAACGATCCTTCTCCGTGCGGAAGATCGGTTGGGTCATGTGGATTGTCTCCACCTGAGAGCAACTCGTACTGCGCGTCACCTTTGCTCACCTTGATAGATCTCAGTGAAGCACCTGCGTCTGGTGAAATGGTGACTGATGCGAATTCGTTATTTATCGTTATATTTTCTGGCATATACGTTCTTGTGGTCGCTACTACTAATTCGGCAGTATGATTCGGTCTCGCCAGAAATGGCGACAAGGGAATCACTGACTGTATGCCTTAGGGTTGATCTTGGCTTCGTTGTTGTCCAGCTTTTGCAGCGTGTTTCGTGTGATTATTATTTCGATTTGGAGAAGTCATGTCTGAAAGTTTTCCGTCGGCTGTGGACACTGCCGTCCACTTTGCTCACGTTGCGTATCGGATGGAAGAACGCTACGACGCTCGAAGTCCTGAGGTGAAATATTTTCAGACTTGGACTCCGGAAGACACGATGAATCGCATCGAAGATGCCGACGTTTTTGTCTGCTCAGGTTTTTGGGACAACGCCTTGCTCGAACGAGCAACGAAACTGAAGTACATCCAGTCGATCGGAGCTGGGTACGATCAGTTTCCATTGGATGAACTGCGAAAACGTGGCATTCGACTTGCCAATGCGTCAGGCGTAAACCAAAACGCAGTTGCCGAACACGCCATGTCGTTGATTCTGGGTTTAAATCGGCATATTCACACTGGGCGCGACAATCAGAACAGTCGCACTTGGCGTGGGATGCTTGGCGACCTTACTCAACGTGAGGACGAGTTGATCGGCAAGACGATTCTCATCGTGGGCATGGGAGCGATCGGCTCTCGCTTGGCGAAATTTGCCAAAGCGTTCGACATGAACGTCATCGCCACGAAACGCGACCCTTCGACCGCCGAAGGCCCTGCCGATGAAGTGGTAACTCCCGACAGGCTCAACGAACTTGTACCTAAGGCAGATTTCGTTGCCCTGACTTGCCCTTTAACGCCAGAAACTACCAATATCGTAGATGTGGACGTGCTGTTGGCGATGAAATCGACTGCGTACTTGATCAATGTTGCAAGGGGGCAGTGCGTCGACGAACCAGCGCTGGCTGTCGCGTTAAAGGCAGGCCAAATAGCTGGGGCAGGAATCGATCACTTCTGGAACGAACCACTCGAGGCGGATTCGGTCTTTTGGGATTTCCAAAATGTGATAATTACCCCTCACACAGGTGGTGAGACTCGACTATACGAAGAACGGGTAATCGACATTCTCAACGACAATCTGAATCGACTTTGGAATGGCGAGACGGAACTACGCAACCAGATCGTGTAGCCATCCGTAACGGCGTTAGCTAGCGAGAGAAATTATCACGACACCGCCGACTACAGCGGCGGTCGACACAGACTTCGTGATGATGTCGGCTTTCGTAAATTCCTCGGCCAGTGCCTTCTTTGCGATCGGCGCAAATGCGAGCGTAATCAACAAGATGAATATCGGCCTGGTGCCGAGCAACGCACTTACGAGCGAGACTGGTCCGTTCGCCAGTGCCAGCAGCATGAATCCGTTGCCTAATATCGGACCTAATCCTTCGATAAACAGTACCGGAATAGCGGTTTTCTTGGTGGTTACGAAAGAACCAAAATCCCTAACAACCGAGGGTCTAAGAACCGGAATTGCGAGTGTCGTGAAGAGTCCGATCCCACGAAGCGACATGTTGTGCCACACGCTCAGTTCATCGGATGAGACCTTCAATAAAACTTGGGCGATGCCGATTAGAGCGGCAGCGAGAACTACCAATAAGTAGACCTTTCTGAATCCTCCAGAAAGCAATTGGTGCGGCTCGGCAGAAACGATAACTGCTCCTGCCGCTACCAACAGAACAGCTAGCCAGCCCCACCATTCAAGGTGCTCTCCTAGAAACACAACTCCAAGCATCGCAGCAAATACGGGAGAGGTTTGAGATACCTGAACGACTCGGCCGATCTGCTCACGACGCAGCGCCATAAACAGAAGTATCAGCGCAACTCCCCATATCATTCCACCGCCAAGAGCGGCAGCGAGCGCTTCGCCCGATGCATCTGGAATTCCGAGTATCAGAAGGATTACCAGAGAGATCCCAAGCTGCGTTCCGCCTACAAACAGGTTGAAACTTTCGATCCGCAGCTTGAGCGTCGACAGAATCCATTTGTCGCCAATCGAAACCATCGCGTAGATGAACGGGCTCGCGATCGCGGGCAGTACCCAACTTAGTTCCAAGCGGCATCCTCAACCATCGGGAGCATTTGCTTATTCAGCAATATTTAAGTTGCGCGCACGTACGGTTGTGAGGTGAAGTCAGATCCTGCGCGATCCTCGGGCTCGTAGCCCAACGCCTCTTTCGCGTGGGCTATGTCGAAAATTTTCCACGTGTTGTCGGATGTCGCATTGAAGATGTCGTATCTATGCGATTCTGGTGCATCGATACACCGGTCAATGATCTGAGCTGTATCGCGGTGACTCAACCAGAGTGAGAGCGAGTACGCGGAGAACGTGGGATCATCCGTCTCAATCACCCAGCCAATTCTCAAATGGAACGAACTTAGGCCGTGATAGTCGTTGTAGTAGCTACCGAGCGCTTCTCCGTACGCCTTGGCGACCCCGTAGTAGCTGTCAGGACGAATCATGTGGTTTTCGGTAACCAACTCGTAGTTGTCTTGTTCAAGTAAGTGGAAATTGCCTTCGTTCACATGCTTCCACGGAGCGTCAAGATAGAACCCTCCTTCGGCGTGATTAGAACTCGCGAAAATCACTCGCTTCACGCCCGTTTTTTTTGAAGCCTCGAACACGTTGTAGGTGGCGACGAAGTTATTTTTGAGAATCGAATCCCAAGAACCCGCAGGCGATCTGTCCGCAGCTAGATGAACAACTGTGTCGATTCCGTCGAAAGCCTGAGTGATCGCTTCGAGGTCATCGAGGTTGGCGACTGTCGACTTTATGCCGTCGGCTTCTTTTAGATCGAGTGAGGAAAACTCGTATTTATCACTAAGTTTGTCGATCATGATCGAACCGATAAGACCGGCTCCGCCAGTAATAAGAACTTTTTGTTTGTCGTTAGGCATTTTGTTGA
This sequence comes from Chloroflexota bacterium, assembly GCA_027618835.1. Classification (GTDB taxonomy): domain Bacteria; phylum Chloroflexota; class Dehalococcoidia; order Lucifugimonadales; family Lucifugimonadaceae; genus Lucifugimonas. The sequence goes on from JAQCHZ010000028.1 coordinate 12,178, forward strand.
ATTTTTACTCGATAATTTTCGTAAAGATTAATCGGCTCTGAGTTCAGATCCGGCTCGGTCTTGTGGCTTGTATCCGAGTGCTTCCTTGGCGTGAGCGATGTCGAATATCTTCCACGTGTTGTCAGAAGTAGCGTTGAAAATGTCGTAGCGATACGACTCGGGGGCACCGATGCAAAGATCCATGATTTGTACGAGATCTCGGTGACTCAACCAGAGCGCTAGGCCATGAGGCGAAACGGTTGGATCGTTGTCTCGGATAACCCAGCCGATTCGCAAGTGGAACGAACTAACGTTGTGATAATCGTTGTAGTAGCTACCAAGTGCTTCGCCGTACGCTTTTGCGACACCGTAGTAACCATCGGGTCTGATTCGATGGGTTTCAGTGATTAGTTCGTAGTTGTCCTGTTCAAGCAGTTCGTAGTTACCTTCGTTGACGTGCCTCCACGGTGCATCGAGGTAATTTCCGCCTTCTGAATGATTTGAACTGGCGAATATAACTCGCTTCACACCGTTTTGCTTTGCAAGTTCAAATACGTTGTACGTGGCGATGAAGTTGTTCTGTAGGTTCGATTCCCATGATCCGTTCGGAGACGGGTTCGCCGCTAGGTGTATGACGGTGTCGACACCTGCGAACGCGGGAGCGATGGCATCAAAATCGTCGATGTTAGCGACGGTTGAATGAACATTTGGGTTTTCTACGAGATCAAGTGACGAGAATTCGAACTTGTCGCCGAGATTATCGATCATCAAGGAACCGATTAGACCGGCTCCACCAGTGATAAGAACTTTTCGTTTGTCGGTCATTTAGGAGTTATTTACTTTTTGTAATTGGGAGTAGAAAGAGGTTGTATTGCCGTTTAGAAACGGTGAGCGTTAGGCTCGAAGCTAGCTTCATAGTATTCAGCAACGTTCGTGCCGGGAGGGGCTAACTCGTCGATCTTATCGAAATCTTCTTTGGTCAATTCGACATTCAAAGCGCCTAAGTTGTCTTTGAACTGATCGAGTGTGCGAGGTCCTGCTATAGGCGCGGTGACTCCGGGCTGTGCGGCGACCCACGCTAGCGCAATTTGGGCGACTGTTGCATTGTGGGCTTCCGCTATTGGAACGAGTCCATCGGCGATGTCCATCACGCCACCGCTAAATCGTTTGAGCTTGCCGGGATCGGTTTCATCTCCAAATCGGGTGCCTGAAGCCTGCTGGGCATTTCGCGTGTACTTGCCAGTGAGACCACCAGCAGCGAGCGGCGACCACGGAATGAACGCTGTGCTGTACGTCTGGCACATAGGTAGGTGTTCGCGTTCAGCACGACGATCGGCGAGGTTGAACGGCGACTGCTCGCTGATGAATCGGTTGAGACCAAGCTTCTCTGATGCCCACATCGACTCGACGAACTGCCATGATCCGTAGTTGCTCGTACCGGCATATCGAATTTTGCCAGAATCAACGAGATCGTCCATTGCTCGTAGTGTTTCGTCGATTGCAACGTGCGAGTTGGGTCGGTGCAGTTGGTATAGATCGATGTTATCGACCTTCATTCGCCTCAAGCTTGCTTCGCAACCCTCGATGATGTGATGTCGACTGTTTCCGAGATCGTTCGGCTTTGGCGACATACGACCGTTCACTTTGGTCGCCAGAAAAACATCGTTTCTCTTGCCGTTTCGTTGAAGTGCTTCGCCGACGAACTCTTCTGAAGCACCACCGCCGTACACGTCGGCAGTGTCGAGGAAGTTAATTCCCTCTCCGAGTGCGTAATCGATGATTTCGCAGGTGACGTCTTGGTCGGTCTTCTGCCCAAACATCATGCAGCCCAACACGATCGGGCTGACGTACACACCGGTGCGTCCAAATAGCTTGTATTCCATGGGATCCTTTTATTGATTTCAATGAGGCGCGGAACAAATTGATCAAGTAAAACGTTATACCACTACAGGGTCTTGCCGGGATGGGGAATCAGAAAATGGTACTAAACCTGTTTGGCGTCTAAGAATCTTCGACGATTGGTCGTCGGTATTTCTATACGAGGGACAGTTATGAATAAACGATTGAATCCAAGATATTTTCTTGCAGTATTGGCGATATTAGCGCTGGCACTGATCGGGGCGTGTGCGTCTGGTAGTTCGGACGAAAGCTCAAGTTATCCTGGCGCACCCGGCAACCCCGGAGCCGACTACGACGATGTTGTACCCGACTCCGGGTACGGTACAGAAGAGCAGTACACGAAGCTTCAGTCCTCTGGAAACGATTCGTTTGAGAGTGGGTCCGAAGGCAGCAGTTCTTCTGGTGGAGGGGCGTCGGCAACTGCCGCACCAGCAGCGACGATGGCAGCTTCTGGAGTTGTGACAGTGCGTGGTGATTCTGTCTCAACCGAGTCTGCTGATCCTACAACTTCCGGAAACTCAGGATCTGCGTCCGTCGAAAACGAAATTGCTTCGGCAACTGACGGTCGAATCATCATTCGAACAGCCGATCTCAAGGTCACAGTCGACGACGTAACCATGTCGATGGACGATATTTCGAACATCGTAACCTCAGCTGGCGGTTGGGTCGTTTCATCAAATCAGCCACGTAACTACTCGGGAACAATCTCAGTTCGAGTTCCAGCCGACAGATTTGATGACGTGCTCGAGCAATTCTCCGACTTAGCCGTAAAAGTGAAGTCATATTCTATGAGAAGCGAAGACTTCACAGAAGAGTTCACTGACGTTTCAGCGCGGGCACAGACTCTTGAAGACACTCTCGGTACGTTGCGACTTCTATACGACCGCGCATTCTCCGTTGAAGACGCGATTACGATCCAGAAGGAAATAACCAATATTCAGAGCGATCTCGAATCGCTTGAAGCACGGCTAACGTTCCTATCGCAGAGTTCTGCGTTCTCGTTCATATCTGTAACCCTCGAATCAGTTCCGGTGCAGATGACCATAGACGCCGGTGAAGATATCGCTGCGGCGATGGGACATCCGGTGACATTCCGGGCGACATTCACTCCACCAGAAGGCATCGAAGATTTCTCTATCACGTGGAATTTTGGAGATGGATCACGAGAATCGACCGTAAACCGAGTGGCTCCAACGGGTAACGGAGACGAAGTTATCACCTCACCTATCCTTCACGTTTTTGATCGAGACGAAGATTCTCCGTTCATCGTCACAGCTGAACTAACAGGATCAGGCGATTCAGGGCTTGCCGAGGGTGAAGACACTCTCGTAACCACTGTAAGCCGATTGCCAGTTATCGAAGTATTCGCTGGTGAGAACCAGACGATCGAATCCGGAACCACGGTCGATTTCGAAGCGTCGTTTACTCGACCCGACGGCGTTACCGATATTGCGTACTCGTGGAATTTCGGCGACGGTTCGGCCCCTGTTGAGGGTGACATAAGCGAAGAAGAAGGCGGTGGGCAAGTAAACACCAGCCACAAGTACGAAAATCACCGACCGAATCCTTACTTTGTCGAACTTACCGTCACCGGTCAGACCGATGTAGGCGAGGTCAAAGCAACAGGCGCCTTCTTGGTATTCGTTCGAGAAACTATCGGAGTAGCTGCCGCCGAGCTCGATGCTGGCGATACCACTCGTGATGCAGTTCGAACCTTGCAATCGGTTGGTGTGTTCTTCGCCAAAGCAGGACTCTGGCTGGTAATTCTCAGCCCTGCATGGTTGATCGGACTCGCAGTCATATTCGTCGTCATAAAGCGACGAAAGGTCATTCGACTGCCACTGCGTAGCCCGAAAGAGTAGAAGTTTCAGTTGAAACAAAAAAAGAGGCGGAACCGTTCTGGTTCCGCCTCTTTTCGTTTACTTGATTGTCGAATACGAGCTTCAAGTGCAGTGCGATAAAAGTCCTATACGTACCAATCCATCGAAGCCGATTCGGTTAGCCAGTTGATTCCGTCGTTGGTGAAAAGGAATTGGTCTTCTATCGATATGAACATGTCTCCACCCTCTGAGTGGCAGATCGTGGGCTCAAGCGTCTCGACCATGTTCGGCTGAAGAACGATGTGGTCGTTCAGGGCGATGTATGGCGGCTCGTGGACAACCCGGCCTACGCCGCGACTTCCATTGCGTCGCCAGAAGGCGGATTCGGATCGAGTGGATTATCCCAAGTCTGAACGTAGTAACCTGGTCCCCAAAAACGTCGATCCTGTATCCAAAGATCCATTATTCCTAGAGTGGTTGCCTCAGACGCGCCAGCAACAATGAACGCTTCGCGGCTTTGGTCGGCAGGAAGCCCTACGACCGTCATGTGAGTAGCTTCGGTGTCCAACAGAACGTAAAACTGGTCACTAACTGGGTGCCAGTAGTCAGATAAGTACTCAACACCGTGACGGGTGGTGGCAAGGATGATATCTATGCCCGCCGACTCCATGATGTGAGTAGCGCGGTCGTATTCAAGCAGCTGCATAAATTATTTTCTTGGATGACTCGGCTCTTAATCGATTTTTAACTTAACGCAGGCGAGATTGTACGCCCTGTGCAGATTCAACCAACTGCTGTCCATCGAGAAGTGCGTTACTTTGATCATCGGCCGTAGAACTCATTGAAATGAAAGTCGAGCCTGAAACGAAGACAACGATCGCGCCTATTCCGCCTGCTTTGACATCCATCAGGTAGGAGTCTTCACCAACGACTTCTTGCCGGATTTCAGCCAAATCGCCAACCTGTTCGCCGGTGAGAATTGCTGCTGCGAGTGTTGAGTTAAATAAATTCAGGGCGACTTCTCTTGTTTCGAATTTAACTAACGAGAGCGTGATCGAGTCACCAGGAGCGGGAGTGTCGGAGCCATCGACGGTTCTGAAAACCTCGATTAGGCAATTGGCTGTGGCTCCGCTATCTGCAAGGCCCGGAATCGACGCGATAGATAGGATCTTCGCTCGGTCAACGAGACCAGTTGTATCGACTCCTCCTCCAAGGTTTTCGGCAGTTACGAATCCTTCGCAGGTTTCGTAATTAGCAGCCGCAATATCTTCCGTCGAATTCGAGTCGGAGTCGCTGGAGCACGCTATTGAAGCGAGTGACAACACTAGTATGGCCAAGAAGAGTGTGATTGATCGTTTGTATGAGTTCGACATGCAATCACTGTATCGTCGATTACGGTTTAGCGGAATCGATTGGATGTACGTAGTTGAGAATAGTTGTGTATCTATTCTTTCAGGACGTACCCGTACGCACGTATCGAGTGGATCACTCGTGGTTCGCCGGCAGCTTCCAATTTATCTCGAAGATTTTTCACTGTCACGTTTAGTACGTTAGAACTGATTCCGCTACGTTCGACCTACACACGAGAGATGATCTGAACCCTAGAAAGAGCAGTCTCAGCGCTCTGTAAGAATGTATTGAGCAAGTCGAACTCTCGCTTCGTTAGATTTAGCTCACGTCCGCCGCGAGTTGCGGTTTGAGTCTCGATAGAGAGACGTATCTCACCGAACGATCTTGGGGATCGCGATATTGAATCAGTTCGTTGAGTAAGCCCGAGCGGATCTACTGTTTGAATCTGCCTGCGCTCTTGTGTCAGTTTCTCTATCTGGTCAGTCAATCGTCGCTCGCAGAAGAGCCTCGCGAGCGAGTCAGTGGCCTTATCGACATACGCTTGGAACGATTCCAACTGAGGCTTCAAAAATCGAGTTGGTGCGACAAACACGATTGCGGCATAAACCTTGTTGTTGATTAATATCGGAATGCCGACGCACGAATGATCTTTGAATTGATCAAACGTCGAATTTATAAGGGAGTGCGGGAGTACTTCGTCGATAATTTCGCTTGCTGTCATCGAAATACTGCTCTTGCCGTGGAAGATTGTCTCAAGAGCGGTATTGGCGGTTGCCCCCACTGTGATCGACGGTACCCAATCAACGTGTGAACGTCGAGCTGAATTATTGATTTGGGAGAACAGCGACGAGTTGATGCCCGATACAGCACCTATGGTGACCGAATCTGATTCGGAGTCAAATGTAGCGAGGCACGCAAATGCCGCAGAGGTTTGATCCACTGCAAGTCGAACAATTCGATTCTGAATAAGTCACGAGACATAAACGGAACCAGCTCTAATTGTTATCCAGAACACTGCGCACCAGAATCTTTCACACCTTGTTTAGCACGAAATTCGTGATAAGTACGGACTGACGATCAAGCGGTAGTACGAAAAGTTACACCCATGGACTCGCAGATCGCCTCATCGGTCATTATGTAAATGACGTTTGGTTGAACAGTCGGATTCGATGTCATGCAGATGGACTGTATACGCGTCGCACGTAGCGTCGTACAACGGCCTTACTTCTGTTTCGTGTTTCTTTGACCTGCGTGGTTCGAGGTTGCTGAGATAGAATCAAGAGCCTACGAAAGACGAGTATTCGTTCTGCATCAGATCAGCCTAGGCGCACATAACTTGCGTGAAGGGATAGTAATTGGGCCTTAAGGAAAATTGGTGGCGTTTCAACTACCAGGTCTTTCGACGTACGTTTATTCCCGTAGCTAAGCACGTCCTGTTGCTTCGCAGCCGTGTTGAAGGCGAAATACCCAACATTCGGCCGATAATGCTTGCACCGGTTCATCGAACTTCTGCAGATGTTTTTGCTATAGCCAACGTTACGGGCGAGTTCATTAGTTTCGTTTCGACCGATTCATTCGGACACAATGCACCAATTAATTTTGTCCAGAAGACCATGACAACCGCCATGGGGACAGTAATTTGGCAGGAAAGTGGCACCGTTAATCCACGAAAGCGCGCTGTTGATTTGGCAAAGGACGTCGAAGACCGTCTGGACCGGCGTTTGATCACTGCTGCGTTTACTCAGGGTGAATATCAGTACGATTCTGTCGACTCAGTTGAAGAGGGCCTGATTGGCCTGCTGAAGCGCTATCAGGATAGGCATCTGAAGCAAAAGGGACATGAGCTCAAAATTCCCATCGTTCCCGTCGGAATCGAGTACGACCGCAAAGGACGAGGTCTCGAACAGTCGGCTGTAGGTAGGTGGATCGAAAAGTGGATTCCGTTTACGCCCAACTGGACCATCCCCGCGCTTCGTACCAGAATCACCGTTAAATTCGGAACCCCCCACTACTTTGAGGGTCAAACGCCTCGTGAGATGACCGAGATTGTAATGAAGGAAGCCGCCGAGCTCAGCGGTATTCCGTACAAAGCCTAGAGCGAAACGTTTGGATCGCAAGACCGGAGATGCCATGGGAACGGTTCGCGGTTTCGACTCGTTTTAGTTAGTGCAGGCCTAAAAAACGTCTGGGGGATAATCGTCTGGAATGTGAATGCATTCAGCGAGTAACTAAACGATGGACGAAGCTCTCAAAACAAGTCTGGAACACCAGGCGGTTGAAAAGTACAGAGCTGGCGATACGGGAGAATTCCACGTGATCGTTAGTCTGCATTCGGCAGCCATGTTCAGGACGGCATACGGAATTACCGGCGACTATTCGCTGGCAGAAGATGCCGTGCAGGAAGCTTTTGTTCGTGCGTGGAAGAAGTTCAACCAATTCCAGCCAAGCACCAGCTTGCGGAACTGGCTGACCCGAATCCTAGTAAATCGAGTTATCGATCTCAGCAGACGAAAACAGCTGCCGACAGTCGATATCGCTGAAGCCACTAACAAGCCTTCACCGGTAAGAGGGGTTCTGTCAGAACTCAGTGTCGGGGCAGAATAACATCGTTCCTCATTTACTGAGGAGATCTTGTTCATGGCCTGCCCGCACTGCCGATCTACGTCCGTTTCCAATCGAAAACGTCGAACCTCTCTTGGCTACAGGACTTTCTATTGTGGGGACTGCGATAAGCGTTTCAACGAACGTTCAGGTTCGGCTTTCAACGATCTTCAGTTCCCGAACGACATCGTGCTAATGGCAGTGCTCTGGCGTCTGAGATATAAGCTCGGATTTCGTGACGTTGCCGAACTACTTTTGCAACGAGGTTTCGAAGTTAGCTACGAAACGATACGGGCATGGGAGTTCAGGTTTGCGCCGCTGGTCAGCGAGAATCTTCGGTCGAAACGTCGTGGAATTGCCGGTCATTCCTGGTATCTGGACGAGACGTATATCAAGGTAAGTGGCAAATGGCGTTACCTCTATCGCGCTATCGATCGAGAAGGAAATCTGCTGGATTCGATGCTGAGTGAGCACCGAGACAAACATGCAGCCCTGCGTTTCTTGCGCCGCCTGATCGACAGTGCAGGGCAAAAGCCGCTGCGGATGACGACAGACAAACACCCTGCCTACACGAAGGCAATTCGCTGGATCGTTGGACGTAAAGTCTTGCATCGTCATAATCAATATTTGAACAATCGAATGGAGCAGAATCATCGAGGAATCAAGCAACGGTATTACCCGATGCTCGGCTTCAAACAGTTCGAGTCAGCGAGCCGTTTCTGCACGGCATTCGATGAGTTGCGAAATTATCTAAGAGTCCAAACCGCGGGTAGCGAGCATGTTCCAGCGGAAGTTCGACGTAAGATCTTCACCAACAGGTGGTCGAGTCTAATGACCGAGCTGTCAGCTTAAATACAGGGATCGAAGATGTATTTAGGTCGACCGAGTTTCGACTGGAGCACTGAGTCCTGACAGAACCGTGCAACACACCCGGAAGTGTTATATCGGCTGTATGCTATCGAGTTATTCGGCATGTTCGGATGAATTCGAACTAACTTCAAGTTGAGGAGACAGAGAAATTCGACAGGTCAATGCATCCCCGCGTGCTGCGCTACTAATAGAAAGCATGAGAGATATTGGGTATTCGCTAGAAACAGCGCTGGCCGACATCATTGATAACTCGATCACCGCTGGTGCTACGACAATCGATCTTTTCACGAAGCTTGACGGTTCGGATACCAAGGTCGGCATTGTCGATAACGGTTCAGGCATGAGTGAAGAAGAACTATTGACTGCCATGCGAATCGGCAGCAGAAATCCTCGTGAAGAGAGGCCTGAAGCTGATCTTGGGAGGTTTGGGCTTGGATTAAAAACTGCTTCTTTTTCGCAGTGTCGAAAAACAACTGTCATATCACGAAAAGCAGGCGTAACTGTTGCCGCAATATGGGATCTCAAACTTGTTGCGGACACCGACGAGTGGATTGTTCAAATGCCGGACAATCCAGAGGAATTACCTTGGGTAGAACATTTAGGTGAATCAGGAACAATCGTGGTGTGGGAGCATCTTGATCGGATAATCGAAAACATAGATTTTGGCCCAGATATAACAAATTTTGTTGAGCGCATTGATGATTCTCTGGCCCATGTAGAACTCGTGTTTCATCGATATCTCGTTAGGGAGGGAAGTCACCCGAAAATTAGTATTCGCCTCAACGGCAAAGACTTGAGTCCTTTCGATCCGTTTCACTCAACACATCCAGCAACGATCACTGGCCCGATCGAAAAAATAAAAGTCGGGGACAAGACTGTATCGGTGCAAACCTTCACTCTCCCTCACCATAAAAAAGTGTCCACGGATGACTGGGAGTTACATGCCGGCCCTGCTGGATATGTCAAGAATCAGGGATTTTACGTCTACCGTGAACGACGTCTTATTATCCATGGCACTTGGTTCCGGTTGGCACGGCAGACAGAACTCACAAAATTAGCCAGAGTTCGTATCGATATGCCGAATGGAATGGACGCTGAATGGAAGATCGACGTAATGAAAGCATCCGCCCAGCCACCACGTCAGGTTCGAGATCGATTACGTCGAATTATCGAAACGATTGGTGCTAATTCGAAACGAGTTTACTCGGGAGCAGGGACGAGACTGGTCTCCGAGAACAAATTACCTGTCTGGAACCGAATGCAGAACAAAAATGAAGTTTCATATCAATTGAATACTGACCATCCTGTCCTGATGAATTTTTCGCAAAAATTGCCTGAGTATTTGAGGGATGACTATCGCAGAATTCTCGATATTGCCGGGTCTGGTCTGCCAGTGGATTCATTGTTTGCAGATTTCGGGACTGACCCTAACGGAGTGAATGTCGGATCGACCTCTGATGACTCACTATTCCACGCTGTGAACACGATCTATGTTCATTTGAAAAATAGTGGGATGTCGCATGAAGACGTAATTACAGTAATGGAAGTGGCGGAACCATTCAGATCAACCTGGGAACGTACGGAAGAAATTATCAGTCGAATTATTGAGAAGGACGATTCGAATGGCGTATGACGTTGGTGATCTGGAGACGATGGTAGGAGCCCTACTTGCAAAAGGGACGACTCCGACGCGAGAAGATATCCGAGAGAAAATCAACGCGGTACGGGAAGGTTTTGCTATTTCCTCGGTGAGTGATGATGATGTCGAGGATCTCGCTAAACAATTTGAAGAACGGCACGGCGTGACCATGACGATCGGTGCCGTTCTCAAAGCCGAAGATTATGAACCATGGCTACCGGACCGCAGCTCAGAAATAGCTCCATATTATTGGGAAAGATACCGGCATCTTCTGGACCGTAAACAGTTTTCAGGTGATGTAATAGCGACATTGAGTGAGGTGACTGATCGCATCACCGGCTTGTTGGAAGACCCCGAGAAAGAAGGTCCATGGGATCGGCGTGGAATGGTTGTAGGGCATGTTCAATCCGGTAAAACGGCGAATTACACAGGACTGATTTGTAAAGCGGCTGACGCCGGGTACAAATTGATCATCGTTATTGCTGGAATCAACAACAATCTTAGAAATCAAACCCAAGAAAGAATTGACGAGGGATTTATTGGAGTCGATAGCTCACGCCTACTTTCAAAAAAGATGAACCGGTACATAGGTGTCGGAAAATACGATAGAAAAAAACGGCCCAGTTCTTTCACAAACACCGTCCGTGATTTCAATAAGGCCATGGCAACTGGCCTAGGCATACCTCTGGATAATCTGAAAGAGCCCGCTGTATTCGTAATCAAAAAGAACACATTCACTCTCAAATATCTTCTTGAATGGCTCGCTGAACACAACACGACCGGATCGAAGTCAATCGATCTTCCGATGCTATTGATTGACGATGAAGCAGATAACGCATCAATCAACATCCGACA
>JAQCHZ010000012.1 GCA_027618835.1 Chloroflexota bacterium
ATGCTCGGCTTCGCCAAGTTCGAGTCAGCGAGTCGGTTTTGCACGGCATTCGACGAACTGCGAAACTATTTAATAATCCAGTCCGCGGCTAGCGAACATGTCCCAGCGGAAGTTCGACGGAAGATATTCACCAGTAAGTTGTCGACTCTAATGACCGAGCTGTCAGCTTAAATAGTGAGACGAATACTGTATTCAGGTCGGCCAAATCACTAATTGAGCACTGAGATCTGACAAAATCGTCGTAAAGTTGACACTCGTCCAAGAGACCAGATTCCTTAATGGCGGTGTGTACATATAGCACACACCGCCATCATCTTTGGAAACACTCTCTCAGTTCCAGTTCCCACAGACGTACATTTCTGTTTTTCTGACTAATCTCATTCGAAGAGTTGAGAATTAGTAATCCATTCCGCCGCCCATCGGCATGGCTGGCATTGGGTCATTTTTTTCACTGATTAAAGTTTCAGTTGTGAGGATCATTCCAGCGACAGAAACGGCATTTTCGACTGCGGCTCGGGTTACCTTCGCAGGGTCGACAATGCCCATTTTGACCATGTCACCGTACTCGCCTTTTTCGGCGTCGAACCCATAGTTCTTATCTTTGTTATCAGCGACCTTGCCGAGGATCACAGCGCCTTCGTAACCGGAGTTGGCCGCAATGACCCTGATCGGAGCGAGCAATGCGTGACGAAGAACGTTGATACCGGTCTGTTCGTCGGCGTTGGTCGACTTCACTGAAGCGAGATTTTCTGAAGCACGAATTAGTACAGTGCCGCCGCCCGGTACGATTCCTTCTTCGACAGCTGCACGGGTCGCCGAAAGGGCGTCTTCCATGCGCTGTTTCTTCTCTTTCATCTCGATTTCACTGGCAGCACCGACCCTCAGAATTGCGACACCACCGGACAACTTGGCAAGTCGTTCCTGAAGCTTTTCGCGATCATAGTCGGACGAAGTGTCGGCAATCTGAGATTCGATCTCCGCTTTTCGACCGGCGATAGCGTCTGCAGATCCGGCACCGTCGATAAACGTCGTATCGTCCTTGTTGACAACAACCTGTTTACAAGTACCAAGGTCATCCAGAGTTATCGAATCGAGTTTTCGGCCAATTTCCTCGGAAATGACTGTCGCACCAGTGACGATTGCGATGTCCTGAAGCATTGCTTTTCGGCGGTCACCGAAGCCAGGAGCCTTTACAGCTGCCACTTTCAGTGTGCCGCGAAGCTTGTTCACGACTAGCGTGGCTAAAGCCTCGCCTGTGACATCTTCAGCAATCACAAGAATTCCCTTGTTGGTCTGTAGGACCTTTTCGAGAACGGGTAGCAGGTCTGAAATCGCAGAAATCTTCTGACTAGTTATCAGAACATAAGGATCCTCAAGAATGATTTCTTGTCGCTCGGGATTGGTGACGAAGTATGGTGAAAGGAATCCTCGATCGATCTGCATACCTTCAACGAACTCGGTCTCATATGAGAGAGACTTCGACTCGTCGACGGTAATAACGCCATCCTTCCCAATTTTGTCCATAACATCAGCGATGAGACTACCCATCTCGTCGTCATGTGAAGAAAGGACTGCCACACTTTTTATCTGTTCCTTTGAATTAACCGGGGTCGATTGATTTACGATCGACTCCCTGACAGATGCCATGGCGATTTCCATCCCGCGCTTTAATGCCATCGGGTCGGTGCCAGCTGCAACGTTTTTGAAGCCTTCGGCAATGATTGCCTGGGCGAGAACAGTTGACGTTGTTGTGCCATCACCAGCATCGTCGTTGGTTTTCTTTGAGACCTCCTTGAGAAGCTGAACACCCATGTTTGCAAAAGGATCAGCGAGGTCAATCTCCTTGGCGATGGTTACACCGTCCGAGTTGACCTGAGGAGGACCGAATTTCTTGTCGACGATAACGTTTCGACCGCGCGGGCCGAGTGTCACCTTCAGGGTGTTTGCAAGTACGTCGATTCCTTCTTTAAGGCTGGATCGAGCATCATCGCCGAATTTCATTACCTTAGCTGCCATTAGTTATATTTCTCCAAATTATTTAGATCAGTGCCGATTGGTTTAGTCCAAATGGACTAGCCAACGATTGCAAGAATGTCGCTCTCTCGAACGATCAAGTAGTCAGTGCCGTTTTCTGTGTACTCAGTACCAGCGTACTTTGAATAGACGACGGTCTGCCCTTTTTTTACGGTCATGCCGATGACATTACCTTCGTCGGTTGTTCGACCGGGTCCGGCTGCCACGACAGTACCCTGTTGGGGCTTCTCTTTCGCTGTATCAGGAATGATGATTCCACCAGGAGAGGTTGAAGCCGCCGAGTCAGAGGGCTCAATAATTACTCGGTCACCGAGTGGTTTGAGTTTTAGTGCCATTTGATAAATTTCCTTTTATTTTTTCGAGGCCTTGAATTTCGTATCAAGGCCCACTTCATATGTTGATCAGATGCGACGATGAATTCTGTTAACCCAGGTCTGTTTAGCCAGACAATCCAGAACGAATAGCAAAACTGGTTAGTTCCGACCGATTCGAGATTCCGAGTTTTACAAAAATGTTCCTGACGTGAACTTTAACGGTCCCTTCCGCCAGATCCAGTTGACTCGCAATCTTCTTATTTGACCCGCCATCAGCAATCAACCCTGCGATCTGAACTTCACGTCGCGACAGAAGTCGCACAGATTCAGCTGAGTATGGTTCGGTATCCGCAATCGCCACATGGGCCAGAGTTGTTACATCGGCCCCTGTCGCTACCACCTGTCCCGCTGCTAGTAACCGGAGTGAGTTAATGAAATCTTCCTTAGACATGCTCAATGAAATGAAGCCATTTGCTCCGGAAGCAACCGCTCTCTCCAGTAGTCCTGGGGTCTGGTCAATCATAATAACTCCGACAGGTGTCCGGTTATTCGAAGCATTGACTGTTTTCACAGCGCTACCTGTGTCAAGACCTTTGACATGGGGATCGACGAGCACTACATCTGGCTTGAATGACTCCAAAATATCAGCGAAAGCCAAAAGCCCATCCCAATCAATCGAATGGGAATTTATTGCTGCTGTTTTCAGCACCAAACAGATACCTTGAGCCACCACAGGACTTCGATGTATTACTAGGACATTCATTCAGGCCGTACGACCTCGTAGTTACTCTGTTATAGGTAATTTTTCATTCAGAACTCTCATCGGTACAATGGTGATTATGTGATATGAGTACTCCTATAGAAATACCTCTTTAGTGGTAGTGTAGTGAATAATATATAACCGCGTATAGTGAAGAGCATAGAGTTATTCTTATCTCACTGGAAACAGTGCTAGTAGAAGGTCAGTTTTCGTCAACATATCCGTATGGGTGTATATGTTTGTCGAACTTCAGTATGATCGGTCATCCACCCTGTGATTTGACCGGAATTGATCCGTTGATCGGAGCAACTTGACCCGGAGATTCCGTCGCTGAACATACGAATGCATTACCCACATTCGGATCTATCAGAGCACTGAGATCACAACTACCTAATATCAAAAATTGAATTTGGGATATAGGACAGCAATACCACTCACATATTTAGCTATTTGAAACAAATGGTCACCGGCCAGTAAGCGGGTCTACGTACACCTCAGGACATTATTCGATGAGAGGTATCAAGCACGGGTGAGAGCAGTACTTGATGGAATCAGAAGTTGTTGTGATCAATTGGCCCACGATCACCGAATAGAATGCATTCCACGCAACACTAACACTTGTTGTATGTCAGATATTGAATCTCTAAGGACCCCTAATTTCGAGAGAATCTGGCCAACCCTGCTCGATTGCCCATGCTTTTGTCATGTAGCTGAGGCCAGGCCAGAACCGGATTAACTACCGCTGTCCCTCAACATCCAACACGATACGTCCGCTTCCGTGGAACGTCTCGCTGAGTTCGTGGGCTTCGACGGCCTGTTCTAGGGGGAATACCTCTTGGACCAGCGGAGATACCTTTCCCGCCTCGAACAATTCATTCACAGTCTCGAATACCTTGACTGAATTGGTAACCGTCCCCACTCGCATTGCGCGGACACCATTATAGGCTTCTGTCAAAACCGATCACGATACCCCTCTAAAAATAGCGTATCTCGACTATTTCTATTGACGGATTCTCACAGTAACTTAATCAAAGGAACGTTCCTATTGGCTGCCGCGTAGGCAGCACAGGAGCCTCCTGAGCTACTCGAATAATTTTTGACAGCCACTCAGCGCTCAAATCGCCGTCGACGTCATTCTCGACACAAACGAATAGGGCCATTTGCATATGGTTCTTTTCGCCTCTACTCGTTTGCCCAACTTCTAAGTTTCACAGCGCTAGTCGGGCAGATGATTGTTAGAGGATTCATGGTCGAGCAACAAACTGGCTCACCGTTCCTTGTCTCACTTGTTCCTTCGCTACATCTTTTGCCTGGCCTAGTGATAGGACCGGCTGGAGGATTTTTGGCTGATCGATTCGACCGACGTATGATCGTATTATTCGGCGAGATCATACTTATAGTCGCCTACTTGTCACTTGCGCTATTGTCGATGAATAATCAAGTTGAAACATGGCATGTACTGGCAACTACCCTTCTTATGGGCGTCGCATATTCTCTCGCCAGCCCATCCCGCCAATCGTTGATCGTTGACACCGTTCCTAAACTCATCGAACGCAGAGCTTTGGGAAGCTACATGTTGATCATGCACGTAACGTTGCTGCTCGCGCCTGCAATCGTTGGGTATCTGCTTGCCGGACCCGGTGTATCGTGGGCTCTCATCGTGACGGGACTAATTGCAATTTCCACCTTGCCTATTTACTTTCGAATCAGAGTGATTGGCTCGGCCGCCGAGGTGATACGCAGTAACATCATCAAATCAACTAAGGCAGGATTTAGGGAAATTGCCACGAACTCGAATCTGAGATGGATGTTCGCTATTTTGATAATCGTGTTGTTATTCGCAAACACTTGGGGAGCAACGTTTCCACGGCTTGCGATCGGAATTCTTGATCGTGGTGCTAGTGGATTGGCCGCAATTGGATTAGCAGTCGGCATCGGCGCAATTGTCGGGGCCATAGCTTCGTTGTGGTTCGAAGGGCGGGTGAGCGATGCCCGGCTTCAATTCGCCGCTGCTCTACTATTCGCCAGTCTGATAATCGGGGTGGCTCTCTCTAATTCGTATTTATTGACGCTTTTGTTGACCGTTGCAGCATCAGCGGCTGGAGCGCCATTTTTTATCAACAATATGATCGCATCTCAAGTAGCGAGTGCGGATGAAAGTAGAGCAAGCGTAATTTCAGTACGATACATTATTCTTTCAACGCAACCGATAGGCATGATTCTGCTTGGTGCCGTGGCTGAATCGGTAGGCGTGCAATTCGCTTTGGCAGGATCTTCGTTCATAGGTGTGGTACTTATTTTGGCCCTTGCAATAAGTGTTCGAAAGGCTTCGAGAAATATAAGTCCGGAAGTAATTCAGCCATAATATGGGCCGGGTTTACCACGCTGTGCTCACCCGCGAGTTCGACTCTCCCCCGTCTCCACCAAGAACACAAAGCAACCTTGTTTCGAGTTCGTAAACAGGGCCGCTTTGTGCTGATTATGAAACATCGTCCTTCTATGGCAACGCTGAGTTCTGGTAGAACCCTTAGAGTTCGATTTTTCTATCGGTGTTTTTCATGCGAAGAGTGATGATTTATAAGAACCATTCCAATCTAACTTCTACTCAATATTTGATAGCGTTCGATACAGTTGTCGTATGAGCAAGAAAAAGAGAATTCTGATTTTGGGTGCGGGTTTCGGTGGACTTGAGCTTTCGAGTAGGCTTTCGGAACCATTGCCTGACCAGGTGGAAATCACCCTGATCGACAAGAACGAAGGCTTTATTTTCTGATTCTCCAAGTTCGACCTAATGTTGGGGCAATCGACGAGACCTGAAGTCACCTTTTACTATCGTGATATATCAAAACCTTCACTGGATTTCCGACAGGTAATGGTCCTTTAGATCGACCCAGAGCAACGGCGGGTAATAACCGACAAGCAAACGTACGAGACTGACGTGTTAGTTGTTGCTCTCGGTGCCGAGTACAGCATCGATGCGACCCCAGGGTTCGCTGAGGACGGACACGAGTTTTACTCTTTTGACGGAGCACTTGCCCTTCACGATGTACTTAAGAGGTTCAAATCTGGAAAGCTCGTGATTGGAATCATTGGGCAGCCGTTTAAATGTCCTCCCGCACCCTGTGAAGCTGCAATATTGCTTGATGAGTGGTTCGAAAAGCGTGGATTGAGAGGCGATATCGACATATCAGTCGTATCGCAATGGGGAGTACCCATTCCGCCTTCCCCTGATGGCACAAAGACCATTCTTAAGACATTCGATGACCGCAATATCAAATTCGTAACTGAACATATGATTACAAGCCTTGATCCCACTAGGAATGTTGCAATTTGTTCGAATGGCCAGGAAATTCCTTACGATTTATTCTTGGGGATTCCTGTCCACCGCGTTCCAGCAGTGGTCGAGGATGCAGGACTGTCTGAAAATGACTGGATTCCCGTAGACGACAAGAACCTTGCAACAAAATTCGCCGAGGTTTATGCCATAGGTGACGTTACGAGTGCGCCGGTTCCGAAATCTGGTGTATTTGCCGAAAGCGCTGCTCGTGCAGTTGCAGATCATTTGATTTGGGAGATAACGGGCGAAGGTAATCCCGCACCATTCGATGGAAAAGGATCGTGCTACATCGAGTTCGGCGACGGGCTAGTCGGTCGCATGGATGCCGACTTCTTTCCAGGTACGAGACCAACTGCTCCATTCGCTGCACCCTCAGTTTTGGTTGCAGACGAAAAGAAAGAATTCACAGCGGTTCGGCGCACACGCTGGATTGACGGTTGATATGAGCCTCACCGCCTCTTTGAGTTTCCTCGACGATTCTGTCAAAACTCAACGATCGCGCTGATTACCGATTGACCTAATTACATGAATGGTCATGATATTAAAGCTGACAATTCAGTCATTAGAGTCGAGTACGTTTCCTTCTCGATCTATCGCTAAAAAAAGATAACGCCATCGTCAACTGACCTTTACGCAACTCAGCCAGATACTTGGAACGAACTGCCACACCTCAACATTTCAATCTGGAACTGGACGTAGATAGTCAGTGCGGTAAGGACATGAACAGATCTCATCAGCAAATGAAGAATGATGCCATTCTGCCTCAAAGCTGAGTTCTGACAGAACTCGAATCCCTCGTTCCGAAGGAGCTACGAATCCAGTACTATTCTCCTCGTTGGAACGAACGACATTGATGGTTATATAGGTCCATCATGACTCTGATGTCATTTATTACTTGTATGTCCGGTGATGATGTCAAAATTGAATGCACCGAAATTTCTTTCGATTCGTGAAGCCCCTTGTCAATTTCAACATGAAGACACATCCAGTTTTTGTCGGTTAGGAAAATTATGAGCGATTACAGATTTGAAACCCTGCAACTACACGCAGGTCAGGAACCAGATCCCACCACAAACGCTCGAGCAGTTCCGATTTATCAGACGACGTCTTTCGTGTTCGACAGTGCCGAGCACGGTGCGAACCTCTTTGGCCTAGCTGAATTCGGGAATATCTATACCCGAATAATGAATCCGACCACTGACGTCTTCGAAAAACGTGCAGCAGCACTCGAAGGTGGAATGGCAGCTTTAGCAACCGCTTCTGGACAGTCAGCTCAATTCATCGCCATCACAAATATGATGCAAGCTGGCGACAACCTCGTTTCGTCTCCTTACCTCTACGGTGGAACATGGAACCAGTTCAAGGCTCAGTTTCCTCGTCTTGGTATAACCACCAAATTTGCTGCTGATGACACAGCTGAAGAATTTGAGAAACTGATCGACGAAAACACCAAAGCGATCTACCTCGAATCGATGGGTAACCCACGATTCAATGTTCCAGATTTCGAGAAGGTTGCTGCTGTCGCTAAGAAGCACAACATCCCTTTTGTAGTCGACAATACGCTTGGAGCCTGTGGCGCTCTGATTCGACCTATTGACCACGGAGCCGACGTTGTAGTCCAGAGCGCTACCAAGTGGATAGGTGGGCACGGAACTACCATCGGTGGCGTGATCGTCGATGCAGGTACGTTCGATTGGGGTAACGGCAAGTTCCCGCTGTTCTCAGAGCCGAGCGATGCTTACCACGGCCTTGTGCATTGGGATGCGTTCGGATTTGGCAGCGACATTTGCAACATGCTCGGTGTTCCGGAGGGTCGAAACGTGGCTTTTGCTATGCGAGCTAGACTAGAAGGATTGCGAGATTTTGGTCCGTCACAGTCGC
Organism: Chloroflexota bacterium; assembly: GCA_027618835.1. GTDB lineage: Bacteria > Chloroflexota > Dehalococcoidia > Lucifugimonadales > Lucifugimonadaceae > Lucifugimonas. The sequence continues at coordinate 8,327 of JAQCHZ010000012.1, forward strand.
CATTCAACTCGTTCCTGTTGATCCAAGGACTCGAAACTCTCAGCCTGCGTATCGAACGACATACAGCAAATGCCCTCGAACTCGCGACTTGGCTCGAGTCACACGCTAACGTCAAAGCTGTGAGCTACCCCGGATTGAAGTCCAGCCCATACAACGCACTCGCTAGCAAATACACATTACGCGGTTTTGGTGCGATGCTGAACTTTGAACTGAAAGGTGGCCACAAGGATGCGGTCACATTCATCAATAGCTTGAAACTTGCAAGCCACCTCGCAAACGTTGGTGACGCGAAGACACTCGTGATTCATCCTTCGTCGACCACCCACCAGCAGCTGAGCGAAAAAGATCAGTTGGCTTCCGGTGTCACACCGACAATGGTTCGTGTATCAGTCGGACTTGAGCACATCGAAGACATCAAAGAAGACTTCCAGTCTGCCTTCAACGCAATCGGCTAATAAAACTGAAATCACAGTGCCGATCACGGGCGACTAATTTCGTTCGTGATCGGCAATTTTTGAAATGACGCTAATTCTTCCAACCAACTACCACGCACTTCCTCAGATCGAAGAGAACCGCGTGAAGTGGCTACCTGTTCCGCAGGCTGAAAAGCAGGATATTCGACCGCTCCGTATCGGCATCATGAACATCATGCCGCTTGGCGAGCAGTACGAATTTAACCTGTTGTTACCGCTCGGATTATCAGTCTTACAGATTGAACCTGTGTGGATACGTCTGGAATCTCACCAGTACAAAACTTGGGAACCGGGTCATCTTGACGATCACTACGTGAGTTATGCGGAAGCGACCAAAGATTCACCGTTGGATGGATTGATCATTACCGGGGCTCCGGTCGAGCATCTGAAATTCGAGGAAGTCATATATTGGAAGGAGTTCACTGAAATTGCAAAGCATGCCCGGGCGAATACTCCAAGCACTTTTGGCATCTGCTGGGGTGCGTTCGCACTGGCGTATTTGGAAGGTATTAGCAAGATCGATTTCGAGCGGAAACTTTTCGGTGTATTTGAGCTTGAAAATCTTGATCAAGAGCACTACATAATGGGTGCAATGGACGACGCGTTCCTTTCGCCACAGAGTCGTATGGCTGGCATGTCAGACGATGAACTCATTCAAGCACGGGATGATGGAAACATTAATCTTCTAGCGCACGGAGTCGAGTCGGGTTATTCGATCTTTGAGACCACAGATCGAAGAGTTCTAATGCATCAGGGGCACCCGGAATACAGTTCCACCCGATTGGCGTACGAGGCGATCAGAGACGCCGATGACGCATCTGTCCTGCCCGTGGAAAATTTCGATCCGGCAAACCCTGTCAACCGATGGCGAATGCACCGAAACACGTTCTTCCACCAGTGGCTTCGCTATTGCTACACCCAGATCAGCATGAGTTCAGGCGACCATCTCTAAGAGGTTCTGAAGGGTTCTGTCAGAACTCAGTGCTCAGCACACAATCCAGCTGACCTAAATACATGATCAACCTCTGTATTTAAGCTGACAATTCGATCATTAGAGTCGACCACTTAGGAGTTCACCGAGGCAGCCCAACCCTCCCCCGTCTCAACCAAGAACACAAAGCTGCCCTCCTGTCCCCAAAACCCCAACCAGTGCCATCCACCCCAAGACAAATCCCTGCCTTGCCCCCGAAACTAAAGAAGTGCCCAAACGACTAGGCCAGTCGACAACGCACACCTGACTACCGTCTGAGCGGTAGACGCCTTTACCAGCAGCGACCACCACGTTAGAAACAGGACGTTCGCTGCGTATCCCGTCCGACATTAGTCGGCCCTACCAGGTGAGTAAAGCGAATTAGCCTTTTCGTCCTAAGTTCTCCCTCCCAGAGTGGGAGGGAGTTAGAGCATGTCCTGAGCTAGTCGAAGGGGGTGAGAGATTGCGACGAGAGACCAAGCACGAATGTGCGCCCGAAGCCTAAACGCTCACTCACCGTTCCAGTGCGCAGAACAAGAGCGCCCCATAACGGTCCGATGTAACTCATCGGACCGTTATCATGTGACGATAAAAACTCGCCACTCAAAAAAACGATCGCTGAAACTAAAATATTCATCGACGCCATACCATCCCAAAGCCCCCGATGCGGGAAGATGGGTCAAATATCGTATAGGTGTACATCCTCTAGGCCGAGCCCGTGCGACTATCACGAGAGTCTGCGTAAAACCAGCCTCTCCACTTCAAGGCGTTCTACTGCCCAGCGGTGCCTACAACCCACGGCGACCAACAATAGTCATGAGATAATAACGACACAATCACCGACATATCAGCAAATTTTCCAACCAACCCAATATCGGAGGATCACCCGCTTTCATCTCACGCCGCAACATCGCCAGACCAAGCCTCAACAACTCAATCACTGACATATGATTGCCAGAATCCTCACCAAGCCTTCATCAGGCTGGCGATCTCAGATATATCGCCAAAATTATCGATCAATCCAGAACCATTTCCCGCCCTCATGCCCCAAATCCCAACAGCAGCCCGACTTCCCAGTAATCCAATACTCCGACCCAACATGGACGACCGCATGGGAGATAATCTCAACGGTTCTTCCCTGATTAAAGTTCCGGACTGGATCTAAAATCCTCCCGGTAAGTATTACCTCTACTTCGGACACCATGATGGTCAATACATCCGACTCGCTTATGCCGACGATCTTGCCGGTCCATGGCAGATCCGTTCACCCGGAGCGCTGGACTTATCCGACTCCCATTTCAATGGTCACATCGCCTCCCCTGACGTCCACGTGGATCACGAAGCGAAGCAAATCCGAAGTACTTCCACGGTTCAGATACTCGCACCGTAGCAGGTGGCGAACAGTTCTCTCGACTCGCTGTTTCGCCCGGCAGACTAAATTTCACCGTAAACCCCATCCGTACTGGCGAGTATTCCAATGGAACGACTATCACTACGCAATCGGGATGCTGGGCGTTTTTTATCGCTCGAAAAACGGCGTCCAAGACTTCGAGCAAGGCCCGATCCTGTTTACCCCCAACATGCGACATTCCGCTGTTGTTATCCGTGGAGACCAACTTTGGATCTACTACACCGATGTTGAAGATTCTCCCGAACGAATCAAACTCACAACAATCGATTTGTCACAAGACTGGATGAACTGGAAAACCGCAGAGCCGATCGGCATTCTCTCCCCCGAGTACCCGTGGGAGGGCGCTAACGAACCAGTCGAGCCGTCATCGAGAGGACTCATACACAGCGCTGAAAACCAACTACGAGATCCCGCAATCTTCACCGAAGACGGCAAAACTTGCTTGTTCTACTCAATCGCAGTCGAAAGCGGAATTCCCATCGCCGAATTGAGCTAATCCTCAGGTAGCAGCAATCGTGTAGGAAATACGGGCGACACACCATTCACTTCCCACTACATTGAATAAAAGCAACTGGACTATTAGAGGGACGTAATGAGAGTTTTACTGCTCGGAGTCATATCAATTATGGCAATCACCGTTTTGTCTTGCACAGACGATTCGCTCTCATTGCCCGGCGCTGAATCAACACAAGCGAACGATCTCCAATCCACAGCCGATCTCCAGACCAGTCCTCCAGCAGGCACAAACGATTCAGGCAATGACACGGCCCTAGAACCAACAGCAACGCTAGTCATCGTCCCGCCAAACTCCACGACCGTTGTCAGTCCTAATCCCGATCCAACTCAACCAGCCACAACCGTCTCCCCGATAGTTATCCCCGACGCTACAACTCCGGCTTCCGACGGTTCAAGCTACCCCACGAAGATCCTCTACCTCGATGAAGTTTGGGCGAACATCTGGCTGTGCAAAGATTCAACAGTCGAATCTGCCGACCTAACGGCCAGTGGAACACAAATTTGCTCTGTGTTGACAGAAGTCGTTGGCGACAACTTCGTCATAAACTCTACCGGAATCCCAAATCATGATTTCGAATCGACCCCGGGCTGCTGCGCAATCGAGCAGAATCAGGTGTGGACTATTCCGCTAGAGCCTGAGCTTTCCAACGCCGAGCCTGTCATGGCATCGGAGCGAGGAGCCGTCGCTTTCACAGTTACTGGAGTGGCTATCTACGGACCAGAAGAAGGACCCGGCGGAGATGCAGTCGCATTGGAATACGAGTACTTCGTAGAAGATAGGCAAGCTGTTGATCTAGGGATTTGTGGAGGCCATGCTGGCCCAGGGGGCGAGTATCACTACCACTACGATTCGAACTGCATGCACTGGCACGAGGATAGCCAGGACATTGCCGGTTACACTCTAGATATTGCCTCATCAGTCATATCAAAGGTGATCGGATTCGCATTAGACGGATTTCCGATCTACAGCAGCTATGAGCAAGATCAGTCAGGAAATTCCGTCGAAGTTACGTCCTCCTACAGATTGATATCTGGCGAAAATGGCTACAACGGTATCGACGACTATGTATACGTTGAGGACCTCAGCAATCTCGACGAATGCAACGGACATTTCGGGTCCACACCGGAGATTCCCGAGGGCACTTATCACTATCACTCGACGCTAACTAACGGCGATGGAGATTTGGGATTCCCCTACTTCCCGCTCTGTTACAAAGGCACTGTGAACGAGGATAACTACCGGTCGACTGATCTTGGCAGGGGTGTCCCGCCGCCACGTCCTTAGTCACCAAGATCAACCTGAGTTTTCCACCTGCATGCACGACATAACTTGTCTACTTAGTCCGCTGATCCTCTCACATCCTCTTCTGGTGAAATGTACTATCTCGACTGTCGGTCATAGCTAACAACACCAGAGTGCAAAGCGTGAGCCATGGATGGAGAATCCAAATCTCAGAGAACTCAGTCGACAAGTCACCTAAATCCGAAGGAGTATTTGGACTTGGCAACATTTACCGGGGTTGGTACATCATCGGAGTATCAGCGCTGTCGATCGGCGCAGTGCTTGGAACCGTTCAGTTCGCCTTTGGGTTTTTCATTGAACCTCTTGAAGAAGAGTTCGGATGGACTCGAACCCAAGTCAACGTATCGCTAAGTATCGGAGTTGTGACCAGTTTCCTGTCGCCAGTCGTAGGAAATTTGATGGATCGATTCGGCGCAAAGTGGACGATGACATTATCGATTCTTCTGGTTGCGAGTGCGTTCCTACTACGGTCGATCATGACCGAACTTTGGCAGTTCTATCTCTTCAGTGGAATCATGTTTGCTGGGACGCCCGGGGCGACGATGATGCCGGCGGGTCGGCTCGTATTAACCTGGTTCCCTAAAGCACGTGGTCGGATGATGGGGATCGTAACCTCAGGCAACAACATCGGAAGTGGACTCGCTGTTCCGATCATCGCCGGCCTAATCGGATTTGTCGGCTGGAGGTGGACTTGGGGGCTTATGGGCATCGCCTTGATCGGCATGGCTATGCTTGTGTTATTGGTTATACGGGATAATTCAGACGATGTTGCTCAGGAGCAAAGCAAACGTTGGGGCCCTTCCAACCTCCCAGGAGACAGTGACGCTGCTCTCAACGGCGGTATGACCGTTTCTGCCGCAGTACGGACTTCTACTTTCTGGTTCTTGGTGATCGGAATGACTCTTCAGCAATTTGTTCGAACCGGAGTTGTGAGCCAGATGGTTCCTCACCTTGAGCAAGTCGGATTCTCTCGGGCGGTAGCTGCGACGATGATGATCGTTCTTGCCATATTCGCGGCCTCCAGCAAGTTGATATTTGGGCGACTGAGCGAATCGATCACTGCACGCGTGTCGTTCATCGTCATTATGATTCTTCAGGGGGTAGGACTATCTGTTCTACTGGTGTCAGGCGGCTCTGCAATCACATGGGGCGCCATCGTGGTGTTCGGGTTAGGCATGGGCGGAGTGGGAGCTCTGACCCCTCTCGTAATTTTCGATATGTTTGGACTCAAACAATTCGGCAGCATCATGGGACTGACTCGAATGTCGATCGCTATACCGATTTTCCTAGGTCCCATAATGGCAGGGATGATTTTTGACTCGAAGGGCAAATATGACCTGATGTTCATTATCACCATCGTGCTCTTGGTCGTTTCGATTGGAAGTTTTATGCTGGCAAAAACTCCGAAAACCAACATCGGCGCTAAAGAGGCGATTGACTAGCGGATTCTTTGCTATCAGTGAGAGTGTTGCCCACCGTGTGAATCGTCGACAGTGCCATGTGCATGCGACTCGTGAGAGTGAGAATGGTTGGCAAGGTCAGGATCGCGGCTGTGACGGCCAAGCGACCGTGACAGGAACGCTCCGAGTTCAACAGCAACCAATAACGTTATCGCTGTGAGAACCACCGTTCCACCGGGCGCTATATCCGCGTAGTAAGCAATAACCATGCCGACTACTGCTACGAAAACTCCCACGATTGACGATGCGATAACCGTTCGAGTCATCCCCTGCGTGATCCGAAGGCTGACCAAAACAGGAATTACGATGAGTGCCCCGACAAGCAGCACGCCGACTACTCGCATTGAAACGGTAATAGTCGCTCCAGTAAGTACTGCCAAACCGAGATTCAGCAAGTGGACTCGCACACCGTTAATTCGCGCGATATCTGGGTCGAACGTAATTTGGGCCAGTTCTGAACTGAACATCAGCATGAACACGGAGATCACTATTGCGAGTGCAGCCATCCACCATAGATCAGTCTGCGTGACTGTTAGTACGCTCCCGAACAAGTACGAAAATAGAGTGCTGTTAAAACCATCAGCAATACTGATCAAAACCACCGCCACGGCCAACGAACCGTAAAGAAATACAGCAAGGGCAGCGTCACCGGGGAGTAGGCGCCGCATTCGAAGCTCTTCTATCGATACAGCAGCACTCGTTGTTGCGATTAAAGCGACGACAGGTGCAAATGTCTTAGTCAGTAGTGCAATCGCAACTCCTGCGAGCGCTACATGCGAAAGCGTGTCGGCGATAAGCGACAATCGCCTTAGCACCAGGAAAACGCCAAACGCCGGAGCGGTAGCTCCAACGAGAACTGAAGCGAGTATCGCCCTGTTCATAAATTCGTATTGAAAAATCTCTGGCAACGGGTTACCTGTGTGTGTGTTCGTAGTCGTGCATCAAGACGTCTACTGGGAAGCCATATAGACCCGATAATGCCTGTGCATCGAGTTGGTGGACAGGTCCGTGAAAGACGATGTCACGATTGATACAAGCACAGGTTGTCGCTTCTCGCATGACCGCACCAATATCGTGCGACACCATGACGATTGTTATTCCGAGATCTCTGTTTAGACGCCTAACCATCGTGTGAAATTGCTCTTCACCAGCGGCATCGACCCCCGCAATCGGTTCGTCCATAACGAGCAATTCAGGTTTGCGAACTAGGGAGCGCGCAATCAACATGCGCTGTTGCTGTCCTACCGAGAGGTCTGAGACTCGCCGAGATGCAAGCTGCGCGATTCCTGCCATCTCCATCGCTTCATCCACACGATTAGATTTGTCTCGCTTAAATATGGAGAGTGGGCTGAATCCCGAATACGAGCCAAAATTGACGATTTCTCGAACTGAGGCTGGAAATCTTGATTCTGTTGCCTGGGTTCGTTGAGGTACGTATCCGACTTTGTGCCAATCCGTGAATGTCTCGGCCGGTTCACCGAATAGAAGCACCTGACCTGATGTTGGTTTTAGCAGGCCGAGTGCAAGTTTCATCAAAGTTGTTTTACCAGATCCGTTCGGACCTAGTATCGCTGCAAATTCACCCGGAGTGATCGAAAAATTAATGTCCCTCACCACAGGAACCGAGTTGTAGCTGAACCATGTTTCATCGAAACGTATCGGAATCTGATCAGCGGGGAGATTTTGATCTTGTTGGCGATCTACTACTTGAGATTCAGTATCACTACCGTTGTCTTGCGAAAGCAGTTCGGTTGATCCATTCGCCGGCAATTTATTCACCACCGTTAGTACTAGATAAACACTGGTTGCAAGTAATAAATATTTCCATGCGATGACCGACTATTTCACCATCGATCTCTTTTTCCAGAGAGCGCATTAAGCGCTCAACTGTTGAGTGTCGGAACTCACCGACCGCACCGCATTTGGAACAAATAGTATGGTGATGATGCTCTACCCGTGCGATGCTGTACATCGGTGCACCATCGAGGATTGGAAGCTTGCAGAGCGCACCAGCATCAACAAGATGCCGGATGGTGCGATACACCGTCGCCCTGCCCACTTCAGGAAGATCACGGCAAAGTTGCTCCGCAGTAAATGCCTCACTGACACTTTCGATACGCGTCGCCACGGCCGACCTTGCGTATGTTCTACGCAACCCTTGGTCTTCAAGTGCTGTGATCAGATCAACTTCGACTGTAATCGCTATACCGGACGCCATGATTTACCTTCTCATTATTGATACTTGATATCAATTAGGCTGATCAAACCAGTATACAGCGCGCGTGATATTAACAACAATCGGACCAGTTTATCCGGGGATTTTTTGTCCGAAAATATTACTAACGTAAGTGCCCGATTCGAACCATGTAATTGCGACTACCGCTACAGCTATAACCAGTATCGCCAACAGTGCCCGAGACCCTGGTTGAGTCGCCGTTCGAAGAGCCGTTCGAGGAGTCCCAAATTTAAACGGAGTTTCTACAGAAAATAGTCGCTCGCGAGGAGCGATGAGTAGCGCTACAACACCGCCAGCAATTAGACCACCAAAGTGGGCAGCATTATCGATTCCAGTAGATGCGAGTCCCATCACCACATTGATACCGACGATTACACCTATCGAAGTTAACTGTTGGCGTCCCATTTGGCCTAGCAGACGGCGATTCAGTAACAAATACACCCCAAATGCCCCAAGAATCCCGAATACGGCTCCGCTGGCGCCAACTCCGGGATTAGGGCCTGCCAGAAAGCTAACTGCATTGCCCGCCACCCCGGCTGCAAGGTAGACCACGACAAAGTTGCGGGTACCAAATGTTCGTTCGACCATCGAACCGAAAATGATCAAGCCAAACATGTTCGTGAGCATGTGGAAGAATCCGACGTGCAGGAACATTGGAATCACAAGACGGTGGTACTGACCATCAGCAATGTACGGTCCATATTTTGCTCCCCAATTCAGGAGATTTTGCGTAACCGGTCCACCGGTAACCATCACCCCGAGGAAAAGCAGAATGTTGATCGCCGCGATTGCACTCGTAGCTGGGGACCCACTAATACTTGCCGCAAAATTCTGTTGCGAGCCCGAGTACTGTCTCAATTTTTGAAACCCTCACGTAAAATCTTGGTGTTAATTCCGCTCCCCATACGATGTAGTCATCCGTTGGAACGCATTTTTATTTTATTCACGCCGAGTAACCGTATACTTGGGTGATCGTAATCCATTGGGACCAGCTGGCGCGATCCGATTCACCCAGCCTACATGGTTAGGATATTGAACGAATTGGCGAAAACACGAATTCTTGTGATCGATGATGAAGAGTCAATCCGATATGCCGTCGACGCTGGTCTCGAATATCTTGGAGACTTCGATGTGCACTTCGCTGAAGATGGCCTAAAGGGTATCGAGGGACTAAAAAACCTGTCACCAAATTTAGTTTTGGTCGATTTGGTTCTACCATTGGCGAGTGGCATGGATGTTCTTGAGGCGATTCGCAAGGATCCAGATATCAAGCGGCCCGATCGTGTTGTCCTAATGACTGGTCATACAAACCCCTTGAAAGACGAACTCATGACGGATATTGGCATCGACAAAATATTGCCTAAGCCGCTCAAAGTGGAGCAACTGAAAACGGCGTTGTTCGACTGATTTCCGACGAACAACGCAACAAAATCTTGCGTCGAGTGAAACATTTGCATGCTGAGAAAAGTAAATAATCTAGGTACAGGCACGAAACAACAGTCGAATTCCGTTGGTGTTTGAAGATGCTTAATCTGCGTTCAGGAGCCGGACTCGTGTTGATAGCCGAAGATGACGCCTCAACGCGTGATGCCGTTGATGCGATGCTCGAAGAGCTGGGCATTACTGATGTTGTAACCGCTCAAAATGGCGAGCAGGCGCTGAAAGTACTTGAAGAACGACAGTTCGGAACGCTACTGCTTGATCTGATGATGCCTAAAATCGACGGATATAAGATCCTAAAAGAGCTTCGTAAAGTCAATTACAACCGACCGGATCGCGTGATCGTAATGAGCGCTCACGCTCAACCTGCCGAGTTAGACGGCCTCATGGCACTCGGCGCAGACATTTTTATGCCGAAACCGTTCACGATGACTGACCTAGAGGGCGTTCTCGTTAAGTAGGCTTTGGCAATACGACCGTTGTACATCAACGGCATTATCGCGTCGCTACCGCGTCTAACAAAACCTGCTAATTCGCCTGAATAATGTCAAGCTTAGGCATCTCGTTTAATAAGCCCCGCTCCACTGCCATTCCGAACAACTTGTTCAGCGCCTCTAGACCCTCTTGTCCCATGTCGACGGTGTCTTCATTGACATACATCCTGACGAACTTTTTCCCGTCTTCTGGATCGATTCCTCGACCAAAGCCAAGGGCGTACTCAAGCGCATCATCTTCGTGAGCGCGTGCGTAGTTGATGCTTGCCAACGAGGCGTCAGCAATTGTCTGAGCTAATTCACTTCCAATATGTCGGCTAACGAGGTCGACACCTAGCGGAATCGGAAGCCCAGTCGCTTCATGCCACTTCTCACCGAGACTCATGATTCCGTGGAAGCCTAATTTTTCGTATAGAATTTGGCCTTCGTGAAGAAGAATTCCAACATCGGCTCGACCTTCTTTGACGGCGGGACCGACATCATCAAAATCTACGAACACCGGTTCGCAATTCTTCGGACCAAAAATCTGAAACAGCAGCCATGAAGTAGTAAAGCGACCTGGTACGGCAACACGTTTACCTTCAAGGTCTGCCTCGGTCATCGGGTCGACTGAGACGACCATCGGACCGTAGTTACGCCCAATCGAAGAGCCGCACGACATGATTCGATAGTGCTCCGCTACGTCGGGGTATCTAGCAGCCGAAATAGCAGTGACAGGGAGCTTCCCGGTAGCAGCGAGAACGTTGAGTGACTCGATATCTTCCATATGGTGGGCAACCGAGTAGTCCGGAATTTCTATGTACTTCTTTTCCATGGCGTAGAACATAAACGCGTCGTCTGCGTCGGGGCTGTGACCAAAGATGATCTCGTTGTCGTTGATAGTCATGGTATTTCGAATATTCTCAGGGGTTTGATCGTTATTTGGTAGTTGCTAGCTCAGCGGCTGAGCCTTCAACAAGGTCGTAGTTCGTCAGTCGTTGAATCGGAGAATAGCCAGCCTCTGAAATCATTTCTCTGACTTCATCTTCAGTGGTTCGATTGTAAAAACCGGCGGCCAACATCACGTTTTCGTCGAAAAGCGTTCCACCAAAGTCGTCGGCACCGAAACGGAGCGCAATTTGACCCGTCTTTTTACCTTCGGAGAACCACGAAGCCTGAATATGCGGAACATTGTCGAGCATGATTCTTGAGAGAGCGATGATCCTAAGGTACTGGTTGGGCCCCGCTTCTTCATCGACAAACTTGGCGAGGGCGGTATTGTCTTTTTTGTATGACCACGGTATGAACGCGGTAAATCCGCCATCATTATCGTTCTTCAAGGCGAGATCTTGAACATTTCGAATGTGTTCGAGCGATTCGATGATGTGGTGATCCTTTTCGACGTGGCCGTACATCATCGTTGCAGTCGACTCCAGGCCGACTTTGTGGGCTGCTTCGTGAACCTTGGTCCACTGATCTACCGTGTCTTTCGGCTTGAACCTCGACACAGTGGCCTTTACTTCGTTGGAAAGTATCTCAGAACCGCCACCTGGCATCGAACGCTGCCCCGCGTCGTATAGCGCTTGAAAAACCTGTTCGTAGTTCAATTCCGAGACTTCGCTCATTCGAACGATCTCGGGTGCCGACCAGTAGTGAGGGGTGACATCGGGGAAGCGTTTCTTGGTTTCAGAAACCATCTTGACGTAGTAATCGAGCTGAAGTTCAGAATTCAAACCGCCCTGCATTAGCACTGTTCGTACACCGCTTTTACGGGCTCGATCGATCTTGTCCATCATCTGCTCAACTGTGTACGTGTATGCAGATGGATCGTTCGGATCGGTGCGGTAGAAGGCGCAGAACGAGCAAAAGGCGTCGCAGAGATTGGTGTAGTTGAGGTTCGTATCGACTACATAAGTGACATTTTTGTTGGGGTTGTGACGCTGACGTATTATTTCGGCTAACGGGACCAGATCGAGAAGCTCGGCCTCCTGCATAAGCCAGAGTCCTTCTTCACCGGTTATTCGTTCGCTGGCGTGAACTTTTTTCGTAATTTGCTGGAGCATGGTATTGATCTCATCGACTATCTATATAGACGTCGAAATAGCCTTTTTTGCTGAGGATTTGGCTGGGGTCGACAATGAAGGTCGCCACTCAGGTAGTTTGCTCAGTCTCGATTTGAACTCGTACTGTCCTGCCCGTTCATCGGGTCCAAGAAAATAGGTGAAATTTCGTACGTATTTCTCGACATCAGATTCCGACATTGTTTCGCTCGATCTAATGCGGACAATTTCATCAATAGAATTCATTCCAGTCTTGGTTGATTCGATCAATATTCGTTCGAAATTTTCGCGAACGTTTTGAGGAGAGTCTGAACGTATGACCCACTCGGCGAACACAAATGGTAGACCAGTAAGTTTTTTCCACGCTGAACCGAGGTCGTAGTGGTACTGGAACTCACCTATCGACAGTTTTTCGAGCGCAGGGTCACCAATAATGAGTTCCGCATCATGGTCGTCAGACATTTCGACAAATCGGTGGTTGCTTACGTTCCATAGATCAGCAAATAAAACACGTAACAACTGAATTGAAGTAGCTGTGTGAGCGGTCACTGCGATATTCGAGCCCGAGAGTTCTTCAACCGGTGAATTTGAAAACAGGAATACGCTCAGCGCCGCGCCGTAACAGGCAACGCCCATTTCACCAAGCGACTGAACCTTTTCTCCCATACGCAGCACTTCCGCTATTGGGAGTGGACCAGCGTGCAGTTCTCCGCTTTCAACCGCCGCGGCCATAGCGCGAGGCGGCAACGCTACCAATGCACATGATTCCAAAGGAAGCTTTCTGTAGAAAACCTCCGAGTTCAGGTATGTCATGTGCCCTACTCTCAACTTGAGAGAATCAGACTGTTTAGTGGTCATAGACCTTGAGCTCGTTGTACAGGGCATCTCGTTCAACAGGAATACGTCTGGCATCTCGAATAGACGAAGCCATGGATTCACGTGCTTGACCCGCAGGAGATTCGGCGAGCGCAGCGTGTGCGATTCGTTCTTTGCCTATCGTCCCATCGAGGTCATTAGCACCGAAGTTCAATCCGATGCTTGCGGTGGCTGCGCCCAGCATCACCCAGTAGCTCTTGATGTACTTGATGTTGTCGAGCATAAGTCGAGCCGCTGCAATCATTTTCAGGTCGTCCATCGGAGGCGTATGACGAGGTCGAAGTTTTGTCATCCCGACCTGATACTCGAGAGGGATGAAAGCCAAGAATCCACCGGTTTCGTCTTGAATATTCCGAAGTCGGATCAGGTGCTCGATTCGCTCTTCAAACGACTCAATGTGCCCATAGAGCAACGTGCAGTTCGTTGGAATTCCCATACGGTGCGCAGTTTTATGAATCTCAGCCCACCGATCGGCGTTCGCCTTGCCCGGGAGGAGAATCTTATGGACACGTGATGAGAAAACTTCGGCTCCGCCACCCGGCATCGATTGGAGTCCAGCTTCTTTCAAAATGGCCAGTGATTCTTCTGGAGATACTTTCCATCTGCGCTGGAAGTAGTCGATTTCCGAAGCGGTGAAGCCTTTTATCTGAACATGAGGCGCTTTTTCTTTGATCGCCTTGACCATTTCGACGTAGTACTCGAACGGCCAAGTCGGATGGTGACCACCAACGATGTGAATCTCATGAATGTCATCATCGACATGATCGAGAATTTCATCGATCGACATTTCGTACGCGTCTTTTTCGCCAGGTTTCTTGGCGAAGTCGCAGAATTTGCAACTGAGTACGCAGATGTTTGTCGGGTTCACGTGTCGGTTCAGAACAAAGTAAACTTTGTCACCCGTGACTCGCTTTTTGGCGAAGTCGGCCATACGCCCTACCCCGGCGAGATCGTCGGTTGCCAGAAGCGTTACGCCCTCCGAGCTGGACAGTCGTTCGCCAGCTTGTACTTTGTCCCAAATAGGGAACAGACGTTTGTCCGAAAGATTCAGTTCGACCTGCAGATTGGGGTCGGCTACTTCCAGTATCGGGACCATTTAGCATCCACTTTCTTAACTACTTCAGGATCCATAACCAGAGGTTTCTGGTAGCCCTGCTTCCAAGTTGCATCGATTCCTAGCACTCCTGAATACACAGGTGCTATACCTCTAAATTCAGATCGGGAGAACATCACATCGAGCACGGCATCGAACCTCGTGAATATTCCCCAGATCAAGTTCTCATCATCATCTATATCGACATCGTCAGACACCGCAACGACGATCTTTACGCTGCCAAGCAACGGATTGTCGACCAGTTTTTGGATGATGTTTCGCCCTCCACCGGCAGTCTGAACTACGAGCATCGTCTTGCCGACAAGCCTGTGCTTGACGATTCCTGGGGCGAAAGTACTGATGTTTGCTGGCAACGCGATCGCGGTCGGTGCACCTTCGCCGAGCGGGCCGCCGGTCGCATCCAGGATCATTTTAGATCCCTTGTGAAGTGCTTCACCCGTGAAATCCAAAGTATCGGCAGCGGTTCGGGCAAGAAGATGAAAATCTTGTTCCGGATCGAAATTACGTCGGATAGCCTGCATCACCTGACTGTAGTTGCGAGGGTTCACATCAGGTCCAACCAACACCAGGTTTTTAGTGAGTGACAATTGGCCTTCGCCTAACAAGCCCAGTGCAGTTTTGATTGGCTCACGCTGATATCGAGGGTCTACCGACACGACCAACAAATTATGGAAGCCTGCCTCGTAGTACGCCCACATGTCTTTCACCTCTTTGCGGATGATCCGCATGAGTGGTGTTAGAGCAAGCTGTGCAGCATCGCCGAGGTATCGATCTTCCTGAGGTGGTCGCCCCACAACCGTCGCCGGGAATATGGCATTTTTACGATGGGTCATCCGAGATATTTCAAACACGGGATGATCGGCTGCGGCTGAGTAGTGACCAAAGTGATCGCCGAACGGACCTTCGAGTCGTCGTACACGCGGTCGCAGAACGCCCTCGAATATGAATTCAGCGTGGGCAGGAACTTTCATATCGATCGTCTTTGCCTTCGTCAGCGGTGTGCGTTGACCTCGGACGATTCCTGAAAAAGCGACCTCATCGAGTCCTTCAGGCAGTGGCATGATCGCGGCAAGAATGAGGGAGGGGTCTCCGCCGACGGCAACTGCCATTTCCAACGGCTTCCCCATCTTTTCGGCGATTTGATAATGAAATCCACCACCCTTCTGGATTTGCATGTGCATTCCAGTGGTTCGCTCGTCGTACATCTGCATCCGGTACATGCCCATATTTCCGGCGCCGGTTTTAGGATCTCGGCTCATAACCAACGGCAGTGTGAAGAATCGCCCGCCGTCTTCTGGCCAGCATTTCAGGATAGGAAGTTCATCTAGCTGAGGTTCTCTGACCACTTGCTGCGAAAGAGCACGGCGAGTGTTCTTAGGGCGAATCTTGAGCAATCGCCAACCGGTCTTACGGTTTCGCCAGAATGAACCTAGATTGGGCGGGTTCACGTCTTCCATGAACTTGACGATATCTTCGCCGAGAGCTTCGGCAGGTCGCCCAAGAGAAAGTTCAATTCGCCGCAAACTCGCCATCGAGTTGATCACAAGTGGGAACTTGGATCCTTTGACATTTTCAAACAACAACGCAGGTAGGTTTTCCTTGACAGCGCGTGTCGCTATTTCGGTCACTTCTAGCTCTGGATCGACTTCCTCAGTTACTCGCTTGAGTTCCCCTTCTTTTTCAAGAAGTTTTAGGAATGATTGAAGATCAGTGAACGCCATTTATTAGATTCCTTCATCGTTGTTCGAGTAAGAAGATGGGTCAGGGCCAAGCCACGGCTTCATGACAGACGATTGGATGCCTAACGAAGCTAATATTCGACCAGCCACCATGTCGATCAGATCGCTGATGCTTGTCGGGTTGTGATAGAAGCCGGGAGAAGCAGGGAGAATGATTCCACCTGCTTCGGTGACAGCGGTCATGTTGCGCAGATGAATCAGGCTCACCGGCATTTCACGAGGAACCAATACGAGTCGGCGTCGTTCTTTCAAGCTAACGTCGGCAGCTCGTTCGAGCAGACCATTTGAGATGCCGTGGGCTATTCGTCCGAGTGTTCCGCCCGAACAAGGAACAATAGCCATTCCGTCAACCGGAAATGAGCCCGACGCGATTGGCGAAGCGACGTCTTTGTGGTGGTACAGCTCGAAGTTGCCAGCATATTCACTCGCCTCTGCCCAATCGAGTACTGCAGGAGTATCTGCCTCTGTGTTTCCGGTCAGCAGTAGGCCTTCTTCAACCTCTATAACTTTACGACCGGCATCAGTGATTACCGCTTTCACATCGTGCCCTGCGACAAGCATCTGTTCGAGAACCCGCCGAGCGTAAGGTGCGCCGCTGGCGCCTGCTATTCCCAATACGTAAATACCCATTAAATCACCTCGCCAATCACTACGAACGTTCCGAATACAACGGCGATGACCCCGTTCATAGTGAAGAAGGCCATGTTCAATTTCGATAAATCGCCGGAAGAAACAAGCGACTGTTCGTATGCAAGAAGCACTGCCACGGCTAGAACTCCGATTGAATAAAGCGCACTCGCTTCAAGTATTACGCCAGCAATAGCGAGCAGAATCACCGCTGATGCATGAAGTAGACGTGAAATTATGAGAGCGGCCGGTATTCCAAACCTAGAAGGAATCGAATGAAGTCCCTGCTCGCGATCTACCTTGAAGTCGGCAGTGGCATAAAGAACATCAAAACCAGCCACCCACCCCATCGATCCTATGCCGATCACGACGAACCCCAGCGGCAACGTCCCTGTCAGAGCCAAAGACACCGCTGGAGGAACGATCAAGTAGACAGCCCCCATTCCGAAGTGAGCTAACCAAGTGAACCGTTTTAGATAGGGGTAGCCAATCATCACCGCCAGCGGAATCGGAGCAAGCGCCCAAGTAACTGGATCAAGCTGCGACGTTGCTACGACGAAAATCAGTCCGGCAAAGGTCATGTAGCCGATCATCGCTCGTCGGCTGATCGTTCCAGCCGGAATTGCCCGGGTTGCCGTTCGAGGATTTCGAGAGTCAATTTCTGCATCGATCAATCGATTAGCCGCCATACCAAACGTACGCATCCCGACCATCGCCACGAGAACCCACATAAGGCCGGCCCACTCCGGCGTTCCGTTTGCGGACAAAAATGCAGCAAGAACAGCGAATGGAAGCGCAAACACCGAGTGTTCGAACTTGATTGATTCTAAAAACAACGATAAACGGTGCCAGCCGGGAATTCCTGATCGAGTCGTGGATTCAGTCATCAAACTGCATCCTTAGATTTGATCGATGGGTTACTCACCTGAACTGAGGCCAGCAATAGTCGTCTCAAATCGGAAGCAGTTTCTTTTGGAGTTGGACCATCCGAGAACAGCCAGTGAACCACTGTTTCATTGACGGCGCCTAGCCAGACACGTGCTGCCAAATCGGTGTTGATATCCGAGATTTGCCCATCTGATTTCGCTTCGTCGAGATTTTGACTAATCACGTTTGCGAATCGATCGAATATTTCCGATCGCTTACACTCAAACGCGTTGCCCATGCTGTAGCCCTGAGTAATCAATAATCTGGCGAGTCGCCTTTGCGCCGACAGTGCAGATAACACTGCATCCAGAGCAGCTTCAGCTGATTCAAGCGGTGAATTGGCTCTGTCGGCCGCTTTTTCAGCCCGTTTGACCAGTTTGTTCGCCAAACGATCCATCACAGCGAAGAAAAGGTCTTCTTTGCTTGGGAAATGGAAATACAACCCACCTTTAGACATCGAAGTCTTCTTGCCAATTTCATCCACGAGTGCTTCGTGATAACCGTTGTCGGCAAAGACTGCTTCAGCAGCTTCTAGAATGCGTTCTCGAGTTTGGGTTCGTTGCCGGGTTGAAGAGTCTGACAATGGCTTGAAGTAATCTAAGGGCGCTGACAACCGACCGACCAGTCGGTTTGTGCGTGCTCAGTTTACCGCCGATCTGATGCAGCAGCAATATCGCTCGCCGTAGATAACGATGTCGAGGTGGTTGTAAGTCCACTGGGCGAGGGCTAATCTTGCGTGTACAAAGATGACTATAGATTTAATAAACATACCGCCCGATTTTCGCATCCTCGCTTCAGGCGTTCGCGGTCCAGAAGGACCAGCGATCGACTCAGAAGGACGGCTTCACGTTGTGAGTTCTGACGATGCGGCAATATTTCGCCTATCTGCCGATGGTGAATTGACGGAGGTAGCGCACACCGGTGGTCGTCCGAATGGACTCGTATTCAATTCGTCAGGTGAAATGTATGTTGCTGACGCAGAGCTGAAAGCCATTCTGAAAATAAGCGAAGGAGGCAAACCTGAAGTATTTGTTGAAGACTACGAAGGAACGAATCTGGGCGGACCAAACGATCTTTGCTTCCTTCCAAACGGTGATCTGCTGTTCACAGATCCAATCCGTCGTCCCCAGCCCGACCCTGCGATTAGCCCTGTTTACCGGGTTTCTCCTGAAGGCAAAGTCAGTGCGTTCGCCAATGAATTAGCGTATCCGAACGGCATCGCTATGTCTCCCGACGGCAAGCGAGTTTACGTCTCTGAGAGCCGGGCACAGCGCCTGATTGCCTTCACTATTGATGAAACGGGCCAACTACTCGACCAAACGCTGGTTCGTCGTTTCAGAGAGCCCGCTCAACCTGACGGCATGGCGGTCGACGTTGACGGCAACATTTTGCAGTCACTCCCTGGCATTAGAGCGATAGCCTACGTTTCGGCAACTGGTGATCTCATCGACCTCTACCACGTTCCCGATTGGGCTCCGGCGAACTTGGCTTTCGGTGGCAAAGATATGAAAACGGTTTATGTATGTGGTTCGGCGCAAAACTCGGTGTACGAATTCAGGCACCCGGTGGCTGGCGCACCGCTAATTTAGCGACCGTTCTTACTCGTCCAAAGAGCTACCTACGTTTGAATTCTCGCTCTATATCGTTGATATTTAGCTGAATCACTGTCGGCCGACCATGTGGGCATGTGTTCGGTCTCTGAACTTGCTCAAGTAGTCGAATCAAATCTTTACACTCATCTATCGAAAGAATTTGCCCTGCCCTGACAGATGAGTGACAAGCGATCGACGCCAGCATTCGATTGCTCCACGTTTCGCCAGAACCGCCATCGCGTAGTTCGTCTAAAACACGCAGGAATACCTGCCCCGCTCCGTCGCCGCTAGCGCGTGTCGCTAATGCAGCCGGGACGCTTCTCACAATCAGACTATTTGTGCCGAATTCTTCGACACCCCAACCTACCCTCTTCAGGTTTTCCAAGTGTTCTTGAACAGTCGTCATAGCACCAGGAGCGAGATCGACTGTGGCAGGTTCGAGAAGAGGTTGTGACTCTGAAGAATTTTTATCGAATCTATCTCGAACTTGCTCGAACATAACTCGTTCGTGAGCTGCGTGTTGGTCGACGAGATAAACGCCGTCTGGACCTTCAGTGAGAATGTACGTTTCGTGAGATTGCCCAATAACCCGGAGTACGGGCAGAGTTTCCTTGTGCGTGTTAGTTGAAACGGATCCGTCTCCGGACTCGGATTCTGCTCCGGTTGGCGTTTCTGGTAGTCGCGATTGCTCGCTGATTAGTGATGGATCTGGCCACTGAGAGAATCCAGATGAAGTAGATCGCTCGCTATTACCGGAGCTTCGACCGCCAACGATCGTCGCCGACCCCGGTTTTCGCAACAATCCGATAGATCCCGACGCGCGCCCTGCCCCAAGTTCGTGCACAGGTGCGGATGCCGAAAGAACGCCTCTGATTGCTCTTTGAACGACCGAGTACACCAGATCTTCCCTCAGAAAACGTACTTCGGCCTTTGCCGGATGGACGTTCGCATCGACATCGCCAAGAGGAGTTTGGATTCTTGCTACTGCGATCGGGAATCGACGTTCTGGCAAGAAACCGTAGTACGCCTGCTCTATCGCATACGAAAGCCGACGGGATTGAATCAACCGGCCGTTCACTGAGATCGTCATATAGGTGCGATTAGATCGACTGAGAGAGGGTGAACTTACCAATCCATCAACCGAGAATGCGGCAGACTCCCCGGGTTCCAGTTCCAGCATCTGCTCCGCAACCTTGGCACCGTAGACGCCCGACAACGCATCTATGAGTTTCCCTGAACCGATCGTACGTAGTCGTTCTCTGCCGTCGGCGCTCAGACTGAATGCCACGTGTGGATATACGAGTGCGAGCGATGCCAACATCGATTGAATACGGCTCAGTTCACGTCCTGCAGAACCAAGGAATTTCAGCCGAGCGGGAACATTCGTGAAAAGTCCAGATACTTCGATCCTTGTTCCTTGGGGTGCACCAGCGGATTCGATTGAGTTCGATTTGCCGAAGTCCACTAGATATCGCGCACCGGCGTCGGATTCCGCGTGCTTCGAGATTGCTTCTACTCGTGCTACCGAAGAGATGGAAGGAAGAGCTTCACCACGGAATCCGAGAGTGCCAATCGAAATCAGATCTGAAGATTCGTCGATCTTGGAAGTGGCGAATCGTTGGAACGCAGTCGCCAACTCGTTGGCAGGGATGCCGAGACCGTTGTCGACTACCGTTATTGATTGGGCACCGCCGCCGACTATGTGAACATCGACTCGAGTAGATTTTGCATCGAGTGAGTTCTCAACCAGCTCTTTCACAACTGAGGCAGGACGTTCGATCACTTCACCCGCAGCAATGCGAGAAGCAAGATCGTCACTTAAAACCTGAATTGGCATTCGCTGAAAAATACTCGGTTGTACTGGTGGGCCCGACTTGTTCATGCGCCGAGCGTTTCTTCGAAGGGTAAAGTTTACCGGCACTCTGGAATTTGGCGAGTAATTTTTTCACTCGATTGAGAATATTTACAGTCGGCGAACTTTGTCGGTAAGAACGGTGTAACCGATTGCGGCTGCTAGCAACCCGCCGCCGGCGAGAACAAAAGCGACTCTGACACTGAGAAACGCTGAGATGAACCCAAGCGGTATCGCACCAAGCGGTATCAAGCCAAAGTTCATCATGTAAACACCCATTACTCGACCTCGGTGTTCGTCATCTGTCTGCTCCATGATGAGAGACGAGTTGAGAGCACGCCGGCCTGAATCACCTAATCCGAGTATCACCATGATCCCCAAGGCAACCACGTACGACGTAGTCACACCCGCAAGAAGAATTGCTCCACCCGACAGCATGCTTGTTATGAGTAGCACCCAACCGCGGCGGCTGTTTTTCGACAACCCGGCGATCACCAACGATCCGATCAATGCGCCGACACCGATCATGCTTAGCATCAGACCGAGCGCTTCCACTTCCAGCTTGAATACTTCTTCAATTTGAACCGGGAGAAGCGTTCGGAAAGGCATCGCCAATAACGCAGTGCTCAGCGCTACCAAGAGAAGGACCAGCACAGTTCGGTTCTTCTTTGTGTAAACCAAGCCCTCTTTGATATCGCCCCACATTCGACGTTTGCCTAACGCCACTGGCGCCATTCCTGGCACCCAGCTCGTGAGCCCTAGCGCAATAACGGTTAGTCCTGCCATTACGTAGTACGTTGCAGCAGGTCCCGCCAGTCCGTAGATCAAGCCGCCAATGCCAGGTGCAGCGACTGTCATTAACGACATGCCAGAAGCATTCAGTGCAACTGCGTTCGTGAGGTGATCTTCATCAACGAGCTGGCCGATAATCGCCTGACGTGCGGGCATAAGAAATGCCCAAATCGTTCCCTGTGCAACTGATGCGGCGGTGAGGTGGTAAACCGTGATCGTTCCGGTAGAAATCGAAATGCCCACGAATAATATGATTCCAAGCATCCCGAGCTGGCCGAGCTGGATAATCTTCTTTCGAGATACGCGATCAGCGACAGCCCCCCCGTACAACGACAGAAGGAGAATCGGGGGCGCAAAACCGGCACCAACAACAACAACTGCAATCGGTGATTTAGTTAGTTCCCATGTTAGGTAGCCGCGTGCGAGCATCTGAATGTTCACCGCTGCCATTAGTAGCAGCATTCCAAACCAGAGATGCCGGAAGCCAGATTGGCCTAACGAGGAGAATGTCAGCGCCAGAATCCGATCCTGCCCTCCGGTAGCTTTTAATGCTCTAGGCTGCGTAGTGGATTTAGGATCAGAATCTGACAAGTTTGGCGGCTATTCTCGTGCTTGGTTCAGTGGTAGCGACGGTTGGGATTGCATAGCCCAGGAACAGATGGACTGTTCAGAGTTATTTAGATCAAAGCGCTTTACGCAGTCGCGGCATAAATACGATCGCCAACAAAGAAAAAACAAGGAGTGCTACTGCTGTAACGGCAACCGGAGGTCGGGCACCAAACTCTTTCATTGCCCAGCCAAGCGGAAGCATACCTAGTGGCATCAATCCGAACGTCATCATCAGGACGCTCATTACCCGAGCTCTGTATTCATCAGTGGTGCTTTCCATCATCAGACTCTGACCCAGCGCCCAGCGCGCTTGCTCAGCCAGCCCCATACCAACCATGCCAATAATTCCAGCTGCGTAAACCGGCACACTAACTATCAATCCCAAAGAAGCGCTGGCAACAATTGCACCGATCAGAACAATCCAACCTCTACGATGGCCTTTTCGAAGATTTGCGATCGTTATTGTTCCGACCAATCCACCAAGACCAAGTGCAGTTAGAAGAATTCCGACTGCGGAAGCGTCAGATCCATAGATGTCTTTGGCGTAGACCTGAACAAGCATTCGGAAAGGCATCGATAACAACGCGACTATCACGCTGTAGATCATCAAGTTCAATATTAGCTTGTTTTGCCCGATGTACTTCAACCCGTCGATTATGTTCTCCATCACCGACTGCTTTACAGCAGCGACTGGTGGCGGCATCTTGGGAACAAGTGAGGTAAATATCACCGCACTCAGCATCACAGCACAGACCATCACATAAACGTTTTCAGGCCCGATTACTTCATAAAGCACTCCAGCCAAAGCTGGAGCAATCAAGGTCATCATGCTCATTGCCATCGCGTTGAGCGCAAACGCATTTGGCAGTTGGTCTTTGCCTACCAATGATGGAATTGCAGCTTGGCGCGCTGGCATTTGAAGCGCAAACATAGCGCCTTGAGCAACTGAAACAGCGAACAGGTGCCCCCAAGCAAGCGAGCCCGTGAACATCAATATCGCCACAATCCCCGCGAGAACGCCATTCACCGCCTGAGAAACCTGAATCAACATTCGACGTTCGACCCGGTCGCCGAGCACCCCACCGTAGAGCGAGACGACCAGAAGACTGGGAGCAAATCCCATACCAACGATTCCTGTAATGAACGCGTCTCCGGTCAGGTTGTATACGAGAATGCCGCGAGCGACCATCTGCATTTGGAAGCCGCCCATCGACAGCACCATACCGAACCAGATCATTCTGAAATCGCGGTTCGTAATTACAGATTCAAACGTGTGGAAAAATGATCGTCCGACCACCCCGAACCGTGGGGAGCGCCGAACCGGCACTGGCGGGGTATCGCCATCCTCTGAGCTCGGGTTTATAGGGTCGTGGACTGCCAATTAGTTCTCTAAACGAAAGAGGCGCCCTCCGACGGAGCGCTCGCAGAAGAAGCTTACTCCTGTAATCTCCGATTACCCATGGATTTGAAGGTGTTCTGATCGTTTAAGATCGAGTCTTGTCTTGTACCCTTCGTCCAGCCCAATAATGTGCTTCGATGAGAAGGTTTAAATGACTGATTCACCTAAATTGACCGAGCCGACCCTCCAAGATATTTACATTGCTCGAACAGTGATCCAAAGTCATGTATCGCATACCCCAATACGACACTACCCAGTGCTATCGGAACTACTAGACGCCGACGTTTGGGTGAAGCACGAGAACTTCCAATTTCTGGGTGCATTCAAAGTGCGAGGCGGGATCAATCTAGTTTCCCAATCATCGCAAGAAGAACGTGACCGAGGATTCGTTACAGCGTCGTCAGGGAACCATGGGCAGTCCATCGCATACGCCGCTCGCGCATTTGGTGCTGCCTGCACTGTCGTATTACCCGAGGATGCGAACCCAGCCAAGTCTGCTTCAATTGCGGCAATGGGAGCGAACGTCGTATTTCATGGCGACGTGTTCGAGCGCTCGCGAGAACACGCAGAAGAATTAGCCGAGCGAAACGGCTCGCGTTTTGTTCATGCCGCCAATGAACCGGCACTCGTCGCAGGCGTCGCAACCTATGCAGTTGAGATACACGAAGATCTAAAAGACATCGATGTGATCTTCGCTCCAATTGGAGCCGGGTCGGGTGCTTCTGGAGTCTGTATCGTCACCGACGCTATCTCACCATCAACTCATGTTGTTGGTGCTCAGGCTGCGAATGCACCCGCCGCGTACCACGCATGGAATACTGGAACTATCGAAACTTACCCAATGTCGACCGTGGCCGAGGGTTTGGCAACGGAATCGGCTTATTCGTTCCCTATCGGGATACTTCGGAACAGACTTAAAGAATTCGTACTCGTTGATGACTCGAAAATCAGCGCCGCCATCAAGACATATGTTCACGCTACTCGAACGCTCGTCGAACACGCAGGCGCGGTTTCACTTGCGGCAGCTATCGAAATGAAAAAACAAATTCAAGGCAAGCGAGTCGTGCTTATCGCTAGCGGTGGGAATATCACTACCGAACAACTCAAATCAGTATTGAGCTAGGCAACTAGTCGCTCCCGAGCGCCTGAATTTCCTGTTCGATCGTGTGAACCCGGGTGTAATCCTCACGGTACATGGCGAAAGCGCGCTCCAAGTAGAGCTGGGCTTTCTTTGCAGAATTTTCTCCGCCATCAGTTGCTGCCTCGATCAACAAATCGATTCGACGGTTGTCAGGCACATGTTGTGCAATCGAACGAATCTTCGACTCGCTGTCGCGCGCTCCGACTGAATCTCCTCCACTCGATTCGTACTGGAATCGTCCCATCAACGTAGTCAACTCGGTTAGCAAATCCGGTTCAGACATCATGCTGTACATCACATCGTTGACGTCAGCGTCGACCGGAGCCGCACTTCCGATTGCCTCGTTGCCTGCAGGCGTCCCGGCGTCGACTTGTCCTGAT
The DNA here is from genome assembly GCA_027618835.1 of Chloroflexota bacterium. Taxonomy (GTDB): domain Bacteria; phylum Chloroflexota; class Dehalococcoidia; order Lucifugimonadales; family Lucifugimonadaceae; genus Lucifugimonas. The sequence continues at coordinate 33,717 of JAQCHZ010000012.1, forward strand.
TCACTCCCAGCAATCCGGGTTTTTTCGTCGTATTGAGCAGCGTACTCGGCGGAAATACCGGCGACCACTTCCATAAGCGAGGTCACATCAGTCAGATTGGCAGCTCCGCCAAACAGCAGATCATCGCCGCGCTTTTCGGCTGTCTTGCGCAACCATTCCTCAGACTCAACTGGTTCAGGTGCTGGGGGAAAAGCGAATGACGACATATCACCTGAGCCAAGTTGCTCGACCTGCCCGGCTAAGAACGGTGGAACATACTTACGGATATCGACAGACACCGGCAGGATCACTACGTAAGAAGCACCGACACTATCCGGATTCAACCCATCTTTGAAATAGATCAAGGCGTGTCCCTTGGGATCAGCAGCGTCGCCTATGTGATATGCGAGTGTCATTTGTTCTGGTCAGACCTTTGCCTGTTGTGCCATTTTCAGCCGTAACCGAGTCGAGTTACGCGTTGGGGACGATTAACATCTTACTTATGGTTATTCTGAACGTAACATCTTATTTGAATATTACAACGCTGAAGTTGTGATGATGTGGGAGCGGTAAAACGAGTATTTACAGTCTGGTCGCAAAACCACTAATTTTCCGACTTCCTCCAGAAGGCGCACACAAAGCTGCCGAAACCGCTCTCAGAGTACCGGGAGTATGGAACACATTCCGGATCTCGAATGGCGCTAGCAACCCGAAGCTCGAAATAAATCTCGCGGGGATAAAACTACCAACGCCAATCGGCATGGCCGCGGGATTCGACAAAGATTGCAAGGTGCTCGGATCGGTATTGAATATAGGGTTCGGATTCACAACTGGTGGAACAGTTACCCTTGCACCACGCCCCGGTAATCCCAAGCCGAGAATGGTGAGACTGCCCGAACAAAGAGCCGTGATGAATTCGATGGGGTTCCCTGGGCAAGGGCTTCAACCGTCGGTCAAGCGTCTCCAAAACTCACAGCGCTATAAAGAGCGCGTGCTGCTCAGCATTTCCGGGACGATCGAAGACGAAATCTTCGAATGCCTGAAACGGTCGCAGAATTTCGTATCAGGTATCGAACTCAACATCAGCAGTCCAAACACGGCCGGTCTGCGCATATTTCACGAACCTGCACGACTTCGCGGATTGATCGAAGGATTAGTTGCTGAGAAGCAAGTTCCGCTCTTCGTCAAACTCCCACCGTGGCCGCGTGACGATGATAATCGGCGCGAGTTGTTGAAGCTGGCAGCCACCGCAGTCGACGCCGGCGTGGACGGACTGGTTATTGCAAATACTCACCCGATCGAAAGTAGCAGATTGCAGGTCGGACGAGGCGGTCTCAGCGGAGCGCCATTGTTCGAGCACACCGAGTTGATGATCGCCGATATCCAAGCTCAGGTTAAAGGCGAAGTTGCAATTATCGCTTGTGGCGGTGTTTCTACCGGCGAGCATGTTTGGAAACTACTCGCATCAGGAGCCTCCGCCGTGCAGTTGTACACAGCATTCATCTACGAAGGTCCCGGGCTTCCATCACGCATAAACAAACGACTGTCAAAGCTGATGAGCGCAGCCGGCGTCACAAAGATCGCCGACATCTCGGGCGAGCCACCGAATATCCAATAGTGTAGTTTAGCCCCGAGTGGCCAATAGAGCTTTTGCTTCGTCGCGGGTCCCCATTGCCTCTTGTGCGCCATCGCGACCGACGCACAGCGCACCTGACGCCATTCCCAACCTCGCGGCATCGAGGAGAGACATTCCCGATGCAATGCCGACACCAAGACCGCCGTTGAACGCGTCGCCAGCGGCGACCGTAGCGACGACCGGAACATTGAACGGTGCAAGTAGCTCAGAGATGCCATCAGATTCAACCCACGCACCTTGATCGCCGAGCGTGACGATCACAGTCTCGATTCCAGTGTTTCGGATAGCGATGGCCGCTTTTTTAGCCGAAATCTCATCAATCACATCGATGTTTGCCATCGATGATGCTTCGCCTTGATTTGGAGTCAGCACTGTTACCGAATCGTAGAATCCGGCCGGAACTTCGCGGACTGGCGCTGGATCAAGAACTACAGGGATTCCCATTCTTGCTGCCGCGTCGATCGCTGATTTGGTAGTCGAAAGCGGTACCTCCTGCTGACAAAGCAACACGCCAGCGGAACTGAGGGCATCCCGAACGTCTTCTGATTGCTGCGAATCACAGAGTGCGTTCGCTCCGTAAACTGGATTCACGTGATTTTCACCATCAGGCAGTATGAAAATGACTGCGATCCCAGATGCAATGTTTTCGGTTCTGCGGAGCAACGATGTGTCGATTCCTTCGTCCCTCATGAACTGGGCCATCTCTTCGCCGAAGCTATCATCGCCTATGCGTCCGACCATCTTGACCGTTCCCGGACTTTGAGCCAAACGTGCGGCAGCCACGGCCTGATTGCCGCCCTTGCCACCCGGGGTTGTGTAAAACCGTGTGCCTTCAGCCGTTTCACCGGGACCGGCTAGTCGCGGAGTGTCCACGATCAAATCCATATTGAGTCCGCCGAGTACGATTACGTCTTTCAAAAAATCCTACCTAAGTGCCTGAGTATCGGTTGATACAAATTACCGTATTAATTGGGAGGGCCGAATTTACCGGTGTTCAAGAGATCGTTCAGGAAATTTACCAGTCCTGAGTGCTCAGGAATGGCAATTACCTGATCTGCTGAACGCATTGCGTCAGGATGACCACCCTCGATGGCCACGCCAAGTCCGGCCCATTCGATCATCGATTGATCGCCTTTACCGTCCCCAACGGCTATTACACCCGAACGGTCGACATTCAAGAGTTTCGCAAGATGCTCAACGGCAAGGTCTTTGCCTGCGCCGATTGCTTCTACTTCACAGAACATCGGCAACGAGTGAGTGACTAAAGCAGAACCATTGAGTTGCGAGTGAAGTTTCTCGACTAGAGGCTCGACGATACTAGGATCGCCAACCCCCACGATTGCCGTCGGATTTTTGTCTGACATGCCGATCAGTGAGTCGATGTCACGAATTGCAATGCCCATTCGCTGCCCATAAGCGTTAGTCCATTCGGAACGCTGCTCAACCCAAACATCGTCGCCTAAGAACATCATCACTTCAGACACGACCGACATGAGCGCTGCTATCGCCTTCGAGGTCACATCTTGATCGAGTCGCTCATGACGGATCGCATTTTTCGTGACCTGATCGTAAGTCATCGCGCCCTGAAAACATATGACCGGACCTACTGCGCCTGATTCTTTAGCGATTCTCAGGGCAGGCTTGAGAGTTCGACCAGTTGAAACCGAAACCACAGCGCCCGCATTTTGAACACGCTCAATCGCTTCAATTAGCTCGGGTTTTACTAGTCGGTCTTCACCGATCATCGTGCCATCGATGTCGAGTGCTATCAGCGAGTAGGTCTGGTCGGCTTGCACTGCCAAGTTATTTAGTCCTCAATCTCGTATGTCAGACTTTACTGTCCGCATGTTTACAACACCTCGTAAATACGACGGCCATATCAGCAACGAAATTATTGTGAGAATAAGACCTGCTATTGCGATGATGGTCACAGCGTTGTTCGCTCCCCACCAAACCGCCATCCCGCCGACCAACAACGCTCCGATTGGGCCGGTTCCAATCGATGCTGCAAGAACACCTAGTACCCTACCTCGAATCTCAGTCGGCGTTGATGTGATTACGATGATGCTCTGCATGGTTGCGAACCCAGACATCGAGAAGCCACCAATCAGAAGAATAGGTAGCGCCATCCAGAATGACGGGGCCAATGAGAACGAAATAATCGCCAGCAGGAATAGCACCGAACCGACCGAGTAGATCTTAGTATAGCCGCCCGGCCGCGCTTTTAGGGCGATCACAAGCGAACCTGTTGTTGCTCCAATGCCTTCAGTTGCAAGCAACACTCCGATAAGAAGCGGTCCAACCTGCAGAGTTTCGGCGCCGATCACCGGAACCATGTGTTGGTACGGGAAGCCGAAGATATTCATCACGATCGTTATGATCAGCGTGACCACGATTATTTGATCGGCCCTTACGTGCTTCAGACCCTCTGAGAGATTCGCGAAGTATCCGCCATCGCTACCTGCTGGCCTGCGAACGTGTTCTACGTCCGGCAGTGAAAATGCCAGCATCGATCCAATCGCGAACAATACCGCTCCAGTGATGTAAGCAGCTTCAACTCCGAGAGTGGCTAAAAATGCTCCAGCACCGAGAGGCCCAATTACGCGAGAAAAGTTACTGCTCGCCATGTCGATACCGATCGCAGTGGAGATGCGATCCTGGCCAACCGCATCACCGATCATCGCACGGCGCACTGGAAAATCGGTTGCCCACATCACTCCCGCTAGTGTGGCGCCGATGCATATGTGCCAAAGTTCGATTCGTCCGCTGATGACCAACAGCGCCATGACCACGTAAACGCCTGACAGTGTTCCGAGGGTAGATCCCATGAGGATCTTTCGATTCACACGATCCGAAATCAATCCAATCGTTGGCCCCAGTAGCAACATGGGGATCATCCGTAGGAACCCGACAACTGCTACCCAAAATGGTGATCCAGTAAGTTCGAAGACGAAAATACCTAGGGCTACGGTCTCCATCCAGCGCATTGTGGTCGACGCAATGCCGATCCCCCAAAGACGCCGGAACGACGGATTTGAAATTACCGAACTGAAACGCTGCGTTGAGCGGCTTTCTTGCGACGCACTGGGAAGGTTCAACTGGCTATCGTGCTCTGTATGCCACGGGATCGAAGCCAAACTTCTGAATCTGGAGTATCAGCTTGAAATCTTTCATCCCAGATGCCGGTGCCTGACTCTCGAGCTTGACGTTCCATATCTGCCAAATAACCGTCGTAGCGAACATTAGGATGTTCGGTATCGGACGTACCCAATCCGTTCAAGATTAGCGCAGCGTTAATCATGACGGTTTCGAGGAATACGTATCGCATAAAGCGACCCTGATCATCGCCGTCGCGCTGGTCCGTTTCCAAAAGAACTGTCTTGCCATCGATCCAACTTTCGGTAACTTGCTGAGCGTAGTCGTGGAACGGATCACCAAAAGGTTTTGTTTCGATACCTATTAGACGCACTGTCATTTCTACGTCGCCGGCATCGACCACTATCGTTCGACCATCAATCACGCGCAGAACTTCGGCAGATATACGTTCAGGTGGAGCGGGCTGCGACGTATTGTTTCCTCCACCAAAAAGCGGGCCCAATATCCCGATAGATAATGAAGCCAAAATGACGATCGAAACGATCACAATGGTCGCTTTCCAAACCATTCCCCCAAGCTTCCGGCTGCCGCCACCAATTTCATAACCATCCCAAGAACGATCGATATCGGTCTGTGAAGGACCGTATACCTTGTTCACTAGATCATCGGTGGATGGTTCGTTTGGCTGTTCTTCAGATTGGTCGGGAGGGATTTGCATGATTGGGCGAATAGCTATTCGGATTGATTATCGAACAAGCCTAACTGTCGCTGATCGTCTGCGGGTTCGTCGTTCACCACTTCATTCAGCAATCCTCGATCGTCGTTCTTGTACGAATTAACTCTTGTCGACACCGGAATAGCCTTCAGCAGGTCGTTGGAAGCGGGCAATAAGATCGACTGAAGACTGCCCGCCTCAGTAGTCGCTGGATCGAGCCATAGAGAAACCGTTTCTTCGTCGAGAATCGCTGGCATTCGATCGTGAATTGTCGACATGAAGTCGTTCGCAGCAGTCGTGACTATTGCACACGAATTTATAGTTTCGCCATGTTCATTTATCCACGAGTCGTACACCGCGGCGAATTGCAGGGTCTCGCCTTCTTTAGGGGTGATATACATCGGCTGCTTAGACCGGTCAGGCTTCTTCCACTCGAAGAATCCGTTTGCTGAAACAACTCCCCTGCTTCGCTTGAATGGACCTCGCCACATGCCTGAATCAGCCAGTCGATCATCACGGGCATTGAACGTACTTCGAGGTAATTTTCCCGGCTTGGCCCAGTTCGGTATTAGTCCCCACCGCATCGGCTTGGCGACTCGTCGGCCGTCTTCACTGACGATCGTGACCACGTCCTGAGTTGGACGAATATTGAATCGTGAACCCAGATCAGGTCGCCTGGCGATTAAATCACCGACTTCAGCGCGCTCTGTCCCGTTACCCATTATTTGGTAACGAACTCCGCCGACATAGACATAAACAAAAGCGCCGCACATCGAATTAGTTTACGTTGTACGGCGCTTGTTCAGATTGAACCAATAATCGTCTTTGCCGGTTGTTTACGAACTGAACTGTTCATCTCGCCACGAGTAGATCGGTTCCCAGCCGATTACATCGGTGACGTTTTGAATCGAAAGCGGTGCTTCGAATCCATCGAATTCCTTTTTGAGTGGAACATCGGGATAGACCGTCTTGATTGCTTCCATCGTTGGGATGTTCAGCATCGTATCTTTCGCATTGAGGAAGAATCGGTGGTGACCGTTCCAGTTCTCGTTCACGACCGACTGAACACAGGCACGTGCCGCATCACGAATGTGGAGGTAAGTCCAGAATCCCTGACAGCGAGTCCACGGATCGATGATCGGGTTCGCCTGAAGATGTTTAAAATACGCATCGTCCCACATCCCGTTGAACCGCATACTGGCGATAGCCATCCAAGGTGATCGGCGTGAGAAAGCTTCACCAATCTCCTCTCCGAGCCACTTAGCGATTGAATATGGGTCCTCAGAGCGTGTATACACGTTCTCATCCATTGGGAAGTACTGAGGCGGCTTGACCTCGTTCGGAGCCCAACGTGCTGCAGTTCCCATCGCACCAACGGAGTTGTACGAAGAGCCCAACGCAACTCGCTTTACTTTGAGCTGCTCCGCCGCTCTGCACACGTTCCACATCGACATCGTGTTGGTTTTAACAACATCTTCTTCGACGTAATTTGCGGCGCTGGGACGAGATGCCAACGAGATAACAGCATCACAGCCGTCCATCGCAGAAATGACCTGACCATAATCGGAAATTTCGACCTCAAAGAATGTCGGAATCTTCGGCCAGTTCTCGCGCATATTAACCGCAGTCTCCGCGCTAGCTAGCTGTCCGGTCGTTCCGCTATGCCCCAAGTTGCTGGTCATACGGAACTTGTCGGCATTTACCACTTCATGGCCCAATTTGTAGAGCTCGTCGATCACGTAGTGACCCACAATTCCGGATCCACCAGTTACAAGTACTTTCATATTCTGAGTTCCTGAGATTCGTATACCGTTTCGGTTTGGTCCAAACGCGAGTCGAGCCCGCTTTCACGAGCTCGACTCAATTTACAGCTTGGTGTGTCCAATATCGCTACCAGACACTAGGAAGGTCGATGAAACGACTACCAGGGCATCGTTCGTCCGGTCTTCTTTCGACCGTACTCAGCCCATTCTTTAGTCGCACCCATCATTTTCACGCCGAGTACGTCGATCGAGTAGTCGACTTTCTCTTCCAGCGTCATGTTGTCATCTGCCCAGCTTGCGTAGAAGCCAATGCCCTTACGGGTGAGCGCTGCATTGATTCGATCCCGAGCGTCGTTCATGTCCGCTGGGTAAGGAGGGTCGTGAGCATCGGGGTGGCCAAGCGACATTCCCATGTCTCCAGGTCCCCACTCAGCAAAACCGATTCCCGGAACTTCGACTATTTCGTCGACGTTTTCGAGGCAGTACCGGTCTTCGATCTTCAATCCGAGGATGAGTTCACCTTCTGGGTTCATTGGCCACGGGTCAGCACGTCGAGCGTACTCAGCCGTGTCGAGTCCCCAAATTTCGTTAGAAGGCTTTTGACCACCTGAGCCACGAAGTCCCTCACCAATCACATCTTTTTCGATGGTCTGGAACGGGTATCGAGTGGTCTGAACGAAAGCTTTTACCGATTCAGCAGTTCGGGTGTGTGTGTGCAAAATTCCGTGCGCACCTGTCGATAGCACGTGTCGTGACTGCCAAGCGTTGTAGCGCACTTCTTCTGGCGTAATAGCGTTAGAAGGAAGTGTGCAAAGAACAGTTGGTGTCAAGTGACCACTTGGAGTTGGTCCACCGTCTTTGAGACCACGCATGTAGTTGGTGAGACCAACAATATCGAACGCGTGGTGTTCAAAATCCATCATGAGCATGTCGGCCCATGTTTGGGAATCTTTCACACCAGCGTCGTAAGTTAGCTCAGTTGGATGAGTCGCGTAGAACGGCTGACCCGCTTCGAGCAACTCAATACATTTATTAATTCGTTTTGGCATAGTGATGCTCCTGATTTAGTTGTTCGTTAGTCGCCATGGAATGTCGAGTTCGCCGGTGATTCCGCGGAACCAGTCAATCACCTCAGGGTGATAAGGGATTCCATTAGCACGTCGTTCAATCTCTTCTTCATGCTCAGGCAATCCTGCGTACACGACTCGGTCTTTACCCGGGATCGGCGGAGTGCTCTTGATCTCGTTCATGTAGATGTCCATCTCGCTCTTGAACTCTTCAAGATCGGCGAACGCCTCGATGTTGTACGCGATGAAGTGGTGGGAAGCACCGCCTCGACGATTTGGACCAGCGCCTGATGATCCGAGAAGCGCACACATGATTTCTACCCAAATACCCATGCTCGAACCCTTGTGAGCTCCGCCTTCACGGGTTCCACCAGTCGGCAGCATGAAGAACTCGTCTGGAACCGGGCCCTCTTCCATGATCGGAACGCCGTCAGCGTCAGCAATCCAACCCGGTGCGACGTCGACGCCAAGTCGTTTAGCGAGAGCGATCTTGTTTCCTGCAACCGAACTCATAGAAGCATCGAAGATAAACGGTGCTTCACTGTTCGTTGGAACCGCAATCGAAATTGGATTGAGACCAAACATTGGCTTCGCTCCGTCGACAGGCAGAACACTCATTCCACCGGTGGTCATGGAAACACCAATCATGCCGTGCGGAATGGCCATAGCTGCGTGATAGGCGGCTGCACCGAAGTGAACACCGTTGTTGGCGGTGATAGTTCCGATGCCGTAAATCTTCGCTCGTTCAATCGCCATATTCATCGCCATCGGACCGACAACAAGACCGTGACCGTTGTCGCAGTCGAGCGTTGCGGCCGCTGGCATTTCTCGAATAATTTTCGGCTTCGGAGTGGGGTTAATTTTCCCCTCTCCAAACGACTCGACGTATCGACGAAGCATGTTCGAAACGCCGTGGGTTTCAATGCCTCGAATGTCGGCGTAAACCAACACTTCGGAAGCTTTGTCTGCCTCGTCAGCGGGCATACCCATCTTTAGAAAAATATCGGTCACAGTGGCGTGCATGTCGTCGATATCGACATGCACAGCTACATCACTTGGTACGTGAAATCGTTCCAGCAATTCTTGCAGTCCTTATCTGGATTAGTTCATTCCGCCAGCCCTCTGCTTAGAAGAGATCGAACCCTTGAATGAACGTGTAAAACCGGCGGAGTATACCCCTGAGACGAGTGAAGTCGCATTGATTCCGGTTCTGAATGTCCACGATATATCGCGCAATTGTCAGGATTCGTCCGTTTTCATTCTCCGCACCAGTTGCCTAAATCACTAGATAAGCCTAGATTTCTTCGAGCGATTTACTAACGAATTCCCAATCTGGAGAATTACTGATGCCTCAGGGCCTAACTACCGTTTTCACAGAACCGGGCAAGCCGTTCGAGCTCGAAACTCTGCCCACACCCGAAATCGAAACGGGTGGAATCCTAATCAAGAACACCGACGCAGTCGTTTGTGGCTCTGATCTACACGTATGGCGTGGTGATGGAGATGGCCCGCCACTCTCGAAGCGTCGTATTCTTGGTCACGAGTTCACTGGAGTCGTTCATTCACTTGGCAATGGGATCAACACTGATTCATTGCGCAGGCCTTTGAAAGAGGGCGACCGGGTCGCATTCCCGTTCTTCTTCCCATGCAATCGCTGCTACCACTGCATTCGTGGCGAACATCACGCTTGCACGTTCCGCTCAAGGCGAAACATGGTCGGTCTCGACGACTACGCATACTGTGACGGCGGAATGGCTGAGTACTTCTACCTCCAGCCAGGCCACTACGCTTATAAGGTTCCAGACGAGCTTCCTAGCCAAGCCGTTCCGGCAGTCAACTGTGCGTTAGCTCAGGTGCTATTTGGACTCGAACGAGTCGGAGTTGCATTTGGCGACACCGTTGTTGTTCAGGGTGCTGGTGGATTAGGTATTTATGCGTCTGCCGTAGCCGCAGAGCGAGGCGCAAGCCAGATCATCGTTATCGACGGTCAACAGAGCCGTCTCGACCGCGCAATGAAGTGTGGTGCCACATCGACGATATCGATGAACGAGTACCCAACTCCTGAATCACGTGTAGAACGTGTTCGTGAGCTAACTCGCGGTATTGGTGCCGACGTTGTTGTTGAAGTTGTTGGTGTTGCCGCAGCTACTTACGAAGGTCTCGACATGGTACGAATCAACGGTTCATACCTAGATATCGGAAACATCGGTGGCGGCAGCCTAACTATTCCAGCCGGAAAAGTCATCGGCAACCAGACTAAATGGGTCGGTACGGTTCACTACAACCCGTGGGTGATCGAAGCTGCGCTGCAGTTCCTCGTCAAGACCAAAGATAAGTACCAGCTGATGGACGTTGTTTCGGATACGTTTGCTCTCGATCAAGTGAACGAGGCGTTCGAGTTCGCAGAATGGCAAGGCAAGGACGCTGGGACGCAAGCTCAACGAGTTGCGCTCCACATGGACTAGCCAAAGCGATCGAATCGATTAACGAAAAAACGGCGGGAGTATTCCCGCCGTTTTTTCAATCTCAGATAACTTCACCTACCAGCAACTTCTCGGAGTTCTCGACCGCAGCAAAGCGAAGTGGAGAGACCTTCGGTGGAGTTGGGATGAGGGGGCCCCGAAAGCAACTACGCTTTGTAGGTCTCCCTAAGTTCGGCGTAGATTTCCTTGGTTTGTATAGTTCCGAGAGCAAGTGTGCTTGAAACGTTCATCATCTGGTAGCCCTCGCCGATCCATCGTCGGCAATCATCAACGTCACCGAAAGTTGTGGCGAGGTACTTACCTGTACCTTTTATCCGCCGTGCGACATCCGACATGATGTTCTCAACCTTCGAGTTGTGAATATCTCCGTTTACTCCAAGTGAAGCTGAAAGATCAGTGGGACCAACGAGAAGAACTTCGTATCCAGGAATAGCAAGAATTTCATCAAGATTCTCGTACGCCTCGACGCTTTCCATCTGGAGCATCAAGATCGTTTCATCGTTGGCATTGTCGATGATGTCTTGATCTGAAAGTCCAAGATAGCCAGCGAAATACGGTGCAATTCCTCTCATGCCAAGAGGTGGATATTTCGCCCAACGAACTGCGTTCTTAGCGTCTTCTGGCGTATCGATCTGTGGGACCATCACGCCAACTGCTCCTACGTCATAAGCCTTCTTGATGTCTCCTGGATTATTCCAAGGAATACGGATCACTGGCGCACTACCGTTCTGGCGCCCCTGCACACAAATGGTTCCCACTGATTCGGTGCCTACAGGTTGATGTTCCTGATCGATCCACACCCAGTCGGCACCAGTCTGATAAATAGACTGGGCAACGAACGGCTCACGCGTAAACATTCCGGTTCCGAGAACAGGATTTCCGGTTGCCAACTTCTGTCGAACATCACTTGGGTACATCGTCAATTACACCTAGAAAACTAATAAGCAATAGTGGGTAGCCGGCGCATCTTACGCCATTGTTAAGAGCTGTGCTCGAGCTATCCGAATGCATTGCATCTGGATAGCTCGTTCAACTTCGTAATACGACTATCGCTTACAGACAGGTGAATCTCGGAATTCTTGTGCGGAATATGTGCGCCCCAAACAACAACAAACGTCAACTAGCCACCGAGTACTACCGGGGGCACCCACAACACCACAGCCAACAACATAACCGCCAATACAACACCCGCAGCAACCCAGCCACCATTACCTAGGTGCCAGCTTGCAGTTTGGGCGCACGCTGCGTTGATGTGAGTGCGCGTAGAGAGGCGCCTTGGCCGCTGTTGGGTGCTGCTGCGTCGCCCTCTGAATCAAACACAAGCTGCTCCAATGGCAGGCTTGGTGCAGCTTGGAGCGTCAACCACCAAGTAATTAATCGGAGGGAGAGCCGATGGTATTAACAAGATTATCCGACAATGTAGGTTCGACCGGAAAACACCAACGACCGCTGCGGGAAAACCGAATCTTTGAGACCTGTGCGGCCCAGTGGTACCCGCGCACGCACTCTGGGCTTGCTGGCTGGGGGCGGGTGAGGCGTGCGTTTTGAAGACGCTTGTGTCCCGTTTGTGACCAATACGCGAAAAGGCACCCCTTGAGAAGTGCCCATCCGATCAGTTCAAGTTGAGATTGGTACGCCCGGAGGGATTTGAACCCCCGGCCCTCTGGTTCGAAGCCAGATGCTCTATCCACTGAGCTACGGGCGCACTGAACGGGTTCGATTTATCGTTCCCATAATGAGTTCAATCCTATCGAATTCAGGCGTTGGTTGTACGCCAAAATCTCAAGAAACAGACCGACTCTGTTTGGTTCAAGAACCCAGTCATTTGAACTGCAAATTGGGGTGAGCGGAGGGAATTGAACCCTCGTCTCCAGGGCCACAACCTAGCGTGATAACCTCTTCACTACGCCCACCACAGACCTTAAACGCTAGCATCGGTACAACAGGCGGTCAATTTAAATTCGTTTGAATTTCAACCTCGATTTCCGATCTAGTGAGATGCTCGCTTCCGAGCCTCACACTGTTTTATTTTTAGCGTTGTTATTTGGTTAATTCACTCATACATACGTGTTGTTTTACTTCCCAAGTTTCATAGCGAGTTCAATCAATGAACGAGTCGGAACACCTGTTGCTCCCGCGGTCATCCAACCTCTTGTGCTGTCCAGCATGGACGTTGCGGCAACGTCGATATGTACCCATGGAGTATCACCAGCGAAATCAGCTATGAAATGAGCAGCTGTGGTCGATCCACCACCCCGTCCTCCTGTGTTCTTCAAATCCGCTATCTCCGAGGCATTTTGACGTTTAGTGACTGAATCGAGAGGCAATCGCCACATCGATTCACCAACTGTCTCACTAGTTTCCAGCACTGCGTTCACTAGTTCATCGTCGTTGCCGAACACCGGGCTAACGCCGTCTCCCAGCGCTACTCTAGCCGCGCCAGTCAAAGTCGCAACATCGACAATCCGAACGGCGTCTTTAGATTTTGCGTATCCGATGGCATCGGCTAAAGTCAGTCGACCTTCAGCATCCGTGTTGTCGATTTCGATCGTCATGCCGTTCATAGCCGTAACAACGTCACCTGGTCGCTGAGCTGAACCTCCGGGCATGTTGTCGGTAGCAGCGCAAACCACGTGCACGTTCAATTGAGGTTTTAGTCGAGAGATAGCTTGAATCGCGGCGATAACTGATGCGCCACCTCCCATGTCACCCTTCATTTTTCCCATGCCAGCACTGGGCTTCAGCGAAATTCCGCCACTGTCAAAGGTAATTCCTTTGCCGATCAGCCACAGGTTATTTTCGGCGTTTGCCTTATCACCTTCATAAGTAAGATGGATGAACTTGAGCGGACGTGGTCCGCCTTGTGAAACGCCTACAAAGGCCCCCATTCCGAGCGCAGTTACATCTGCTTCTTCAAGAACAGTGCATTCGAGGCCGTTTTCTGCTGCGACACGAACTGCAGTTTCCGCAAGATCTGCCGGAGATAGCTTGTTGGCAGGTTCGTTTACAAGGTCTCGCGCAAGAATTTCGGCTTCCGAGTAGACGATCCCTCTACCCACCCCATGCTGGATCGACGAAATTTTTTCGGATTCAGATTCAACAATGGTTAACTGCGCAACATCAGGCTTTCGATTTATGTCGGTGGTGCGGTATTTGAGAAATCGGTATGCCCCGAGCAGTGTGCCCTCTACAACAGCCTGCGCACAAAACGAAGCGTCAAGCGTTCCTATTCCCGCTCCGTGAACGATCGTCGCCGCGTTTTTTACGCCTACCGCCCTGAGTTTTCGTATTACACCAGCTGAAATTTTCCGAACGCTATCGACGTTGAAATTCTCGCTCGAACCGAGCCCAGCGACCAGCACTCGAGAAGGCTTGAAGTTTGGATAGGCGGAATTTGGCGTGTGTATTAGCACTAATTCACCTTCCAATCCACAAATTTCACTGTCTGATATCAGCTCAGATATCAGCCCATCTAGAGCAGAGTCGACTGCCCCAGCGGCTCCGCTTGGAGCAGTCACGCCCTCAAATAGGTTTACAACCAGAACATCGGCTTTTATCTCGGTGACGTCGCTTTGAACGACTGTGATTTCCAACAGATCCATCTCCAAATTTTTCTTTATCTAGCGCCAGCCGCGTCTACATCAACAAATCGGAACATCTGTTTCCGCAAGCGACAGCACGCATTCTCGAATATCGGCGCTAATCCGTAAACAACGATTTTGGTTTGATTCAGACGACGACACGTCATGTGTTGCGACTGCGCGGGAATTGTATTTGACCCGTGCCCGGGACGGCGACTTTGCATCCAATCCGCGCGTAATTACGCGTAAGTGCCCACACTCATTTGAACTCGTGTTTAATACCTAGTTTTGAACTTGTTCGAAACAATAATTAGATAATAAACAAAAAATGAGTACGGACGTACCTTGTATGAAATACCCAAAAACCAATACGGTTCCGTGTGTTGAACAGCTCGATGGCCTACACCGCTCTCGAAGCTGCAGGGATTCCATTAATTCCAATTACATAGCCGTTGGCCCGGGCAACCGGGCCAACGGCGCCAAAACGCAATGAGTGTCCGCTCTTGCATAGATTTGAAATAAGACCAGGTGTGGTCTTGGAGGCGTCAGAATGACTACCAATAGCAACAGTGTTGCGGTAAAGCTTGTGAGTGATGGAACGTTCTTGTTGGACGGTGGTCCAATGTTTGGCCCAGTTCCGAAGATTCTCTGGGAACAGGATGCAAAGCCTGACCGCAAGAACCGAGTACGCCTCGGTCTCAACTCTCTCTTGATCAAGACTCCTAACGCGAACATTCTCGTCGATGCCGGAATTGGCAACAAAGAGCCTGAAATTACTCGAGAAATCTACGGCCATTCATCATCAAAATTGCTCCGAAACCTGCGTCACCAAGGCGTAAGTGCACGAGACATTGACTTCGTGATCCTCACCCACCTAGCGTTCTCCCACAGTGGTGGCGCTACTCGTTTGGACAGTGAAGGCACGATCATCCCTACATTCCCAAAAGCGAAGTACCTAGTACAGCGCAGCGCATGGGAAGAAGCTTTCGCACCTAACGAACGATCAGTTCCTGTTTATGGAACTGGAGTTGAGCACCTCAAGACCCTTGATGCCAAGGGAATGATCGTACTTCTCGATGGAGACACCGAAGTAGTACCCGGAGTGCACACAATCGTTACCGACGGATACTCAGCAGGACACCAGGTTGTACTGGTGAACACAGGTAGTGAACGAATCATCTACCTTGCCAACCTGATTCCAACTCCGAACCACATTCCCCTGCCCTACATCACAGCATTTGATCGATACCCAGACCAGTCGCTTGCGATGAAGAAGGAACTTCTCGATCGATGCGAGAAGGAAGGCTGGCTCATGGTCTTCGCACACGGTTACCACGAGACTGCTGGTTACCTTGAACGCCGACATGGAAACATTGAACTACGTCCAGTCGACTTCTAACCTTCTTGCCCGCAATTCTCGTTAAATGAAAGAGCCGTCCCTTCCCCCAGGGGTGGCTCTTTCGTTTAACGAGAATTGCGAACGATCCCTCGATCGGCCGACGGGGAGATCGGGTCACTTCCCAACAGAAGCGGAATACGTTCCCCAAAACCCACGATTGAGCACTAAGATTGCGTCCTCCGTTGTTATACTCGCTCGGTCGTAATTTATGAAGTTGACGGTTCGAGAACTCGGACTGTTGAATCGGTGCACTACAAAAAGAATCACTCTGAAGTAGATGCCTAGAGGTCACTAAATGACAGATCGCGTCGTTGTCACAGGAATCGGACTTGTCACCCCAGTAGGTTTAGATCGCAAAACCACATGGGACAGCCTTCTCGAAGGCAAATCTGGAATCGACTATATTTCACTGTTCGATGCCGAAGGCTTTGAGAGCCGAATAGCCGCGGAAGTCAATGACTTCGATGCTGCTCCCATTCTCGGCCTGAAAGAAGCACGGCGACTCGATCGATTCGCCCAGTTCGCCTGTGTTGCAGCTCTCGAAGCTCTTGAAGATGCTGGACTCGATATGGCAACTGAAGATCCTGACCGGTTCGGCGTGCTAATAGGAAGCGGCGTTGGCGGAATCATGACGATTACCGAACAACACAAGATTCTTCTCAACAAGGGACCGAAGCGGGTAAGCCCGTTCCTCGTGCCGATGATGTTGGGCGATATGGCTTCTGGTCAGGTTTCGATGATGATCGGAGCCAAAGGCCCGAACTTCTCGACAGTATCTGCATGTGCAACTGGAACAGACTCGATTGGTGAAGCTCTTGAGATGATCCGCAGAGGCCGGGCGGATGTCGTAATCGCAGGTGGGACCGAGGCTGCCATCTGTGAGATTGGGGTCGCTGGCTTCAACTCATGTATGGCACTCTCGACTCGCAACGATGACCCGCAGGCGGCTTCACGACCATTCGATTCAGGTCGAGACGGATTTGTTCTTGGCGAAGGCGCCGGGCTTGTAGTGCTGGAGTCGCTCGAACACGCCGAGAAGCGTGGAGCGAACGTACTTGCTGAACTTGCCGGCTATGGAGCATCAAGTGACGCACATCACGTCACACAGCCGCATCCTGAAGGTGAAGGCGCAGCACGAGCGATGAAATGGGCAATCGAAGATGCCAAGCTCGTCCCCGAAAATGTCGACTACATCAACGCTCACGGCACCTCGACACCTCTCAACGACAAGTTCGAGACTATCGCTATGAAGCGAATGTACGGCGATCACGCCTACAACCTGAAAATCAGCTCTACGAAATCCATGACAGGTCACCTGCTCGGTGCTGCCGGTGGAATAGAAGCGGCATTCTCAGTACTCGCCATCAAGGAAGGCATAATTCCGCCGACCATCAACCTTGACGACTGTGATCCAGATTGTGACTTGGACTACGTGCCAAATAAGGCGATCAAACAGAAGGTCGATGTTGCGATGTCGAACTCTTTGGGCTTCGGCGGTCATAACGCGAGCCTCGTTTTCAAAAGCTTTCAACAATAATTTCACTTAGCAGATCGAGGTATTCCAATTGACGCTCGATCGAAAATGGCAAATTGCTGAACCACCCCCTCCCGGATTCCATTTAGACCTAGGATTTTTAGGTTCCGGCGTCCGAGGTTCGCTTCCGGCCCGTCTACTGTGGAATCGCGGCATAAGAACAGCTGCCGACGTAGCCGAGTACTTTTCCTCAGGCATGGAAGACTTTCTCGACCCGCTAAGTCTTCCTGACATGGGAATAGCCGTTGAACGTATCCATACAGCGATCAAGAACGGCGAGACTATTGGAGTATTCGGCGATTTTGACGTTGACGGGCTAACTGGCACCGCCATCATGCTCAGGATCGTGAGATCGCTCGGCGGCAAAGCGATTCCTTATATTCCGAACAGGGAGACAGACGGTCACGGGCTATCGAATCAAGCTATCGATTCGTTCGCTAGTGCGGGTGTGACCCTCATTACGACTGTCGATACCGGATCAACAGCTGTTGATGAAATCACCTACGCCAATTCTCTCGGAATCGAAACGGTTGTCACCGACCATCATCTGATAGAGACAGAGCGTCCAAAAGCGATTGCTATCGTAAATCCTCATTTAGAATCGGAAGGATCTGAGAAGCAAGTCGACTACTCGGGAGCCGGAGTTGCGTTCAAGCTAGCGCAAGCTTTATCCGACGCTGCAGGTCGAGAATTTCCAGAAGAACTCCTCCCGCTTGCAGCACTCGGTACGATCGCAGACATCGTTCCTCTCGAATCAGAGAACCGAACACTAGTAAGAGAGGGTCTTCGAGTACTCGGGCAAACCGATCTGCCAGGACTACGTGCTCTATTGGACATTTCCCGAGCTCCCGGAGCTTCAGGTAGACCCACGTCTGAGTTGATTTCGTTCTACGTTGCACCTCGGCTAAACGCTCCAGGCCGAATGGGAGACGCAGAACCAAGTCTCCAAATTCTTTCGACTAATGATGTTTCGGAAGCACGTGCCCTCGCCGAACGGCTTGATGCCGACAACAACAAGCGTCGTTTGCTGAGCCAAGACGCTTGGGAACACGCGTCCACGCAGTTCGACATCAATTCAGATGATTCGATCGTCGCGGTCAACTGCGATGGTTTCCCAATGGGGCTCTTAGGGCCGTTGGCTGGACGCCTTAATGAACTCACGGGTAAACCGGCTATTGCATATCAATTGGTAAATGGCTTCGCACGTGCGTCATGCCGATCTAATACGGTTCTCGACCTTCACGCCGCCCTATCGACACATGCCGATAAATTCGAACGATTTGGCGGTCACGCCCGGGCAGCCGGTTTCTCGATCAAACACGAACTATTGCAAGATCTACTCGATGATCTTCGGAAACATGCCGCGTGGGGTGCTTTAGGAGCGCCCGCCGTGCCAACACTCCACGCCGACGCAGAAGTGAGATTGGAAGACCTAACAGTCTCCACGTGGAACTTCGTTTCGGCAATGGAGCCGTTCGGAGAAGCCAACCGCGAGCCTGTGTTGGTAACTTACGGAGTAGTGCCACTGGACGTCCGTACGGTCGGTGTAGACGGAAAGCACTTGAAGATTAGCTTCAACGCTGACGGTCGTCGCGTCGAAGCCATAGGCTTCGGTCTTGGCGACCGAGCTCTGAGAACCGGAGCCGTCGACATCGTTTACCAACTCCGGACCGAAGTATGGCGCGGGAAGACCCGCCACCAACTTGGTCTTCGCGACATTCGACCCGCCGCCAGCAAATAGGCAGCGCATTAATGATGCTCACCATTACGGCGAGCCTTCACTAACTCTTCGCCTGCTGTCGTTGGCGATCGCGCTTGCGACGGCTGGCACCACGATTATCCGCATTTGGATCGATGTCCAATCCAGAATCATCCCGGCGAACCTTCAGAATCATGAACGGGATCGTGAACGAGAGAACAGCTAGTGCGATCAGGTGAGCTTCCTGCAATCCCCAGAATTTCACGTCGTCAAGTCGTAAGTACTGGATTGCGAACCGACCGACTGAATACCAGCTGATGTAGACCATCCAAATAGCACCAGCCGGCCGCAATTTGCCTTTTAGCTTGGTGATGACTAACAGACCAATCATGTTCCATATGATTTCGTACACAACCGTAGGGTGTACTGCGCGTTCGGGATCCCCGAAGAATCGCTCTGCACCTAATCGGGCCGGACTGCTTGGGTGTGTGAAATACCAACCCCAACCTGCATCCAACGCACGAGACCAGTGCTCACCGTTGATGATGTCGCCCACTCGGCCAATCGTTTGGCCAACTAACATCGCAGGGGCTGCAATGTCCATGTACTTGCCGACCGGAGCCTTAGCAAAATAAGCGTAGATCGAACCGGCGATCCAACCACCGAGAATTCCGCCCCAAAGTCCGATTCCACCAGACCATATAGCCAGAATTCGTCCTGGGTCGTCACCGTATATTCCCCAGTTATCGAATACGTGGACCAATCGAGCACCGACAATTCCGCCGAGGATGCCGAATATGGCGGTGTTGTAGACCTGATCTTGATTGAGATTACCTTTTAGCGCTGCTTTCCCGACCATCCAGATCGCGGCGGCAACGCCCACGAAGCTTAGGAATCCGTGCCAGCTGAGCGAAAAGCTTCCACCGGCGATGATGTTGGGGTTGAACGGGATTTCGATTGCTGCGATCGGCATTTAGTGGTGCCTAAGTCTTTGATGCTGAAGTTTGACGTTAAAAATCATTCAGTAACTGAGATGTTCTATTCACGAATCAGATTCACGATGATCTAACGAGTGTACGCGCTCAGATGATTCTAAGTTTCGCCCTTAGACGACGCAATCGACTTTATTGAAGAAAATCAATTACGACCAAACTCATCGTGTCTTGAATGTCAGTAATTCCGGACGACATTGAAATAGCGGCTTGGTTTCTCGTTCAAGTACAGTTGGAAAATCGTGAATGCATATGTCTATCCTGAAAGCGTTCCAGTTGCTAGCTGAACTCGAAACATTCGTAAATTATCTTTCTGTCGATCGCGGTCATTCCGGCCATACGTTGTCGGCTTATCGAAACGATCTGAAATCGCTGCTCGAATTCCTCAGTACCAGTGAAAGTTCCGATCGACCAAAAACCTGGAAAGATGTCGTCGAATCCGACATCAGGAATTTTCTGGAAGATCTAGATGAGCGTGGATACGCCCCTTCGACCAAATCACGCAAGATTGCTTCTGCAAAATCGTTCTTCAAGTTTCTTAAAGAAGAACAAATTATCGAAGATAATCCGCTCGTCGACGTTCGTCAGCCCCGAGCTGGCCAATCATTACCTAAGGCCTTGAGTATAGATCAGGTCGATCGATTGCTCGAAATGAGTTCTAAGGCGACCACCGCCGAAGAGGCTCGTGATTCAGCGATGGTCGAACTCATGTACGCAGCCGGACTGCGTGTTTCTGAACTGGTCGGTCTAAATCTAAGAGATGTTGATCTCGACACGGCCACCGTTCGCACAATTGGAAAAGGATCGAAAGAACGAATTATTCCGATTTACGACAGTGCAGTCGAATCAGTATCTGAGTACATCGCTCACTCGCGCCAGAAGCAGGTCCGACCCGGCACCGATACTCAAAATGCGCTGTTTTTGAATCGGCGTGGAGGTCGATTGACCCGACAGGCTTATTGGCTAAGACTGAATAAGCTTGCCATTAAGGCAGGAATATCGTCTAACATCAATCCACACATGCTGCGGCACAGTTTCGCCACTCACCTATTGCACGGCGGTGCGAGTCTGAGGCACGTTCAGGAGTTGCTTGGTCATTCGAGCATAGCGACGACTCAAATATATACTCACCTCACGAACGAACATGTTCGCAGCGAGTACGCAAGGGCTCACCCCCGAGCTTAATTAGGTTATCGGAGGTCGTATTGACTGTAATAACGATTGAAGGACGACTCGGTGCAGGCGGTCCTGATCTGGGTCGCATGGTTGCCGAAGAGATGGACCTCGATTTCGTAGATCGGCTCATGTTGGCTGATATTGCGAAAAAAATCGGAGCCACGGTGACTGCTCTAGCCGATCAAGAAAGCCGTGTACCGTCACTCGCCGATCGCTTCGCCCAATCTATACAGCGCATGCTTCATCGTTCCGCAATTGCGGGAATGGGTGGCGATCCATATTTTGGACCCGGAATTGAGCAATTACTGGCTCGCCCCTATTCTGAAATGGAAGAAGCTCCGCACACCAGCGCAGAAGAAGTCGACGAGCAACATTTCATTGACACCGCAAGGGAAGTAATCACCGATCTCGCCGCAATCGGAAACGTAGTATTACTCGGCAGAGGAGGTGCGGCAATTCTTCACGACAACCCAACTGTGTTGCGAGTTGGAGTTATCGCCAAGATGGAAGATCGGATTGCCCGCGTTCAGAAACAGATGCGATTCGAGTCGCCAGAACAGGCGGAAACACTGATTGAACACACAGATTTGGCCCAACATCGCTACTTTGAGCGTGCATTTGATTCGAGCCCTATCGATCCATTCTTGTATCATTTCATATGGAACACTTCCGACGTCTCGCTTGAGTACGCTAGCCAAGTCACTGTCGACGCCGCAAAAGTGATGTCCGAAAATGGTTTGAAATGGGCAGAATCTATTTTCGCTCAATCTGAACTCACATCCGAATAAGCTATCTAAGTCCTCTCCACGAGTTAAATGCCAAAAAATACCCGAAAAAACCGCAGATCCACAAAGCCGAATGTATTTGTACAGTCGCAGCAACCTGAAGACGCAGTTGATGACGGCGCAGTAGCGGCCGAGTCTTCGTCATCTGAGGGTACCCCACGAGTTCGCGCACGAGTCCAACGGACATCACAACGAGCCAGCGTGCGATCCGAGATCTACACACGATCGCTCTCAGCTGAACTCAAGAAAATGGGTGCGCTTTCAGGTGCAGTCGTTCTCGTGCTCGTGGTTCTTACCTTCGCTATCTAGTTTAGAAATATCGGGCTTGTTGTTCCAATTCGTTGGCAACGAACCCGGCTTTCTAAACTAAATAATGGGTTACTTGAGATAGCCGTCCTCGACTGAAAAGGTCAAGGACGGCCTGTTTTTATATTGCCAGCAGAACCACGAAAATTTTTGACACGACTCGCAGCGGTTCCTCTGAAACCAGGGGTGTACATTTACCGCGACTCGGAAGCAAATGTTCTCTACGTCGGCAAGTCGGCATCACTTCGTAACCGGCTCCGCTCTTACTTCGGATCCAAAAATAATCTGGATGCGAAGACCACTGAGCTTGTTTCCAGAATTGCCGATTTTGAGTTCATCGTCACCGAGTCTGAGCAAGAAGCACTCCTGCTTGAAAACTCGCTGATTAAGAAGCACAAACCTCGCTTCAACGTCCGGCTCAAAGACGATAAGACCTACCCGTACATCAAGGTCGATCTTGCAGAAGAATTTCCTCGCGTTTACGTAACAAGGCGAACTGCAAACGACGGCGCAAAATATTTCGGTCCGTTTGCGTCAGCCGGTAGTGTGAGAAAAACACTCGATCTTCTCAAGCGACTCTTCCCCTATCGTTCCTGCACAAAGGCGATCACCGGCACGGATGATCGTCCATGCCTTGAATTTCACATCAAACGCTGTGTCGCTCCCTGCACGGGGTATGCCTCAAAGCTCGACTACTCCAAGGTGATCGATCAGGTTCTAATGTTTCTGGAAGGAAACACTAAAGAGGTCGTATCCGAACTAGAGTCAGCGATGCTTGAAGCTTCGGATCAACTTGAATTCGAGAGAGCTGGAGCGCTTCGAGATCGCCTCAAAGCAATCGAGCGCGTTTACGAAGGGCAAAAAGTTGTCGGACTGGGTCGAGAAAATCTTGACGTGATCGGCGCTGCATATGGCGGAGAAGAAGCTTGGGTCGAGATTTTCTTCGTGCGCCAAGGAAACCTGATCGGCCGTGATCACTTCACGATGAGCGGGACCCGAGATGAAACTGGGAGCGAAATCATTGCACGGTTCATCGAGCAGTTCTATTCGTCGGCGTCACACGTGCCGAGACGAATCCTCATCCCTGAAACAATTAATCGCGCTGAAACCATCAACGAGTGGCTGGAATCCCGCCGAGACGGACCTGTAGAGATAGCGATTCCACAACGCGGTCCTAAACGCCGGTTGCTCAAGATGGTGAGCGACAATGCCGAACAAGGGTTTGAACAGCTGAAGCTGAAGTGGATTGCAGACACAACCCGCATGGAATCAGCTATGTCTGAACTTCAAGAGCAGTTGAACCTGCCCACCCTACCCCAGCGAATCGAGTGCTACGACATATCCCACATTCAGGGAACCAACACAGTTGCCAGCATGTCGGTATTCCAAGATGGAGCGCCTCTTTCGTCCGACTATCGACGATTCAAGATCAAATCACACGATCGTAATGATGACTTCGCGTCTATGAAAGAAGTCCTAACTCGTCGATTTAAACGCCTGAAGAACGCGAGAGAAGGCGGAGAAGAAAACGCCAGCTTTGCCGCCTCACCCGATCTCGTATTGATCGACGGCGGAAAAGGTCAACTTTCCTCTGCGGTAGAAGCAATGTTGTTTCTCGGACTGCAAGATATCCAACTGGCTTCAATTGCAAAACGTGAAGAAGAGATTTTTCTTCCTGATGCTGCTGAACCCGTAATAATGCCTAGGAACTCTCAGGGCTTGTTTTTACTGCAACGAGCTCGGGACGAGGCTCACAGATTTGCAATTACGTTCCATCGCAACCTTCGAGGTAAGGCGTCAGTAAAATCCGCTCTCGACAGTGTCCCCGGCATCGGGCCAAAACGGCGTAAGATGCTGATTCGAACTTTCGGTTCAGTAAAGGGAATTCGTGAAGCATCTGAAGAGCAGATTGCGGCTTCGCCTGGAATGACCGAAAAAACGGCCCGCCAGCTCAAAGAACACCTTTAGGCCTCAATGCAAGCACTTTCATTCCCCGGTTACGGTCGCGTCGAAATCATCGAAATCCCTCGACCTGCTCTACGTGAGCCAACTGATGCGATTGTATTAGTGACAACTGCAGCAATCGGACCTTGGGATATCGAACGATTCTTCAGCGTTGGCGAAGAAAGTGTCGTGCCTGGCGGTGAATTCGCTGGATTGGTAGTGGAGACAGGTTCAGAAGTTACGACGGTTGAACTAGACGATCTCGTATCAAACACAGTTCGTCATCTCAGCTCGAACCGTACCAATCAGCTGTTTGGCTCTTCGTCCTTGCCGGGAGGACACGCAGAATATGTTCGAGTCCC
The DNA here is from genome assembly GCA_027618835.1 of Chloroflexota bacterium. Classification (GTDB taxonomy): domain Bacteria; phylum Chloroflexota; class Dehalococcoidia; order Lucifugimonadales; family Lucifugimonadaceae; genus Lucifugimonas. The sequence continues at coordinate 58,234 of JAQCHZ010000012.1, forward strand.
CAACGCCGACGCCACGCTCACAAAAATCGCCGCATCGGGCGAAGAACGTGCTGTGCTCGCCGGTGGCACTGCTGGTCTTGGCGTAAACGTTGCCGCAGCCGCTATCAGCGAATCGCCCGAAGGCTCATACGCAGTCGTTGGATGCGATCCAATTGGAATGACTGCGTTGATCACCCTGAAAAACGCCGGCAACTCCAAACAGATTATCGCTATTGAAGATCACACTGCCCGACGGACGCTTGCTTCAGGATTCGCTTCTCAAGCACTAAACAGCAACGACACACTTCCGCTCGAGCAAATGGACATTGTGATAATCGGATCCATTCAAGAAGCTCCGAAATTCGAAACTGCCGTCAGTCTGGTTCGCCCCGGCGGCTACATTATTTTTTCTGAACCCTACGGTCCGATAAGAACGACCGAATCCGGTGTGGCACTGCCGGGTGGCGTTACGTTATCGGCCGCCGCTTGGCCTACGAACGAAGATGCTAAAAAGATCATCACAGCAATGCAGATCAAGCGATTAGATCTCACGCCAATCGTTTCGCACGTAATTCCACTCGATCAAGCCCAAGAAGCCTACGAAGCCGCTGCCGGCCCCGGACAGGGCGTTCAAAAGGTGCTGTTGAAGCCGTAGAGCCATCAGCATGCGATTTCGCAGATTCCTATTTGCGTCTTTGTGATGACCCAGAGAAATCTCTAGGAACGGCGGGGGTAGCTCGCCCTTCTGCCGCATCGATAGCCGCAACCAACTGTCTCCTAGCCCACAGAACGGTTAAAGCTGCATCTAAGTTCGTGAGGGTTTCAGGAAGCGATAGCTTGCCATCAGGCAAGCCAAGTTCGATGCGGTTGCCGATCACGATATCCCACGTCGGTTCGCCTGCAATCGGTGCGCTACTCGAGGCATTGGTGGCAAACACAGGATCACGGCTGCCCATTTCTGGTCGAACCGGAGCCGCATATCGAGCCTCAGTACCGGTTGGGGTCTCGGACTCAGCGGTTGGAGCTGTCTGATTTTTAGGCAAGTACGGTCGAGCTTCGCTAAATATCCGATCAATCAGCGCCAACCGGCGAGCAACCTCGGTTCTGTTAGCTCCGGAAAGTTCTTCTAACAAAACAGCGAATCGATCTGCGGCGTATGGCTGGTCCCCAAGACGAGTCGACATTTCAGTAAACAGTACGACGTTACGTGCCAGCTGAATTCGAGCATCTTCGCTCTCTTTGGCTGAGAGAGGCGTTACAGCGCGTAAACCATCCCTTGTTACTCGAACCCGGCTTCGACCGCCTGCTACACCCCACATGCGCAGAGCACCCAAACGAGCGGAGAACGCTCCGCCACGCTCTGACATTCCGAGCGATCGAGCTAATCCTTGCCGAGAAACCTCGCCCGCAAATTCACGAGCGATCTTTTGACCAAGTTCGATGCTTTCGACGAGCCCAATCTCAGGGAACTCGTAATCACCTAGTTTTGCCATCTGAATAAGCCTTATTACAATGTTGAACACACTGGATTGACCGCACAGGCGCTTGAGCACACAGAGATGACTTCATGCCAACACAGAGCCCTTCCACACCCCTCGCGACCAAACGAATTAAATGCACCACCGGCGTTTTCCTGGTGTTTACGCCGCTATATATTTCATTGCGCCGTATGTTACGCTAACTTACCGCCGCTCCACAAGCAAATTAGGAGCGCATTGTGCGTTGATGGCTCTTGGTACCTGTTGTAGTGTTGATCTCAGTTTGGTTCCCTGCCCTGCTGTCATTGCAATTACCAGTCATAAAGAGCATTTACGAAGCTAGGCGGCGTGTACGGCGAACCATCTGCGGCTAAAACATAGTTTTCCAAGGTTGAGCAGGTCAATTGCAGTTCCTTATTGGTGATCATGCAGCGTAAATACTGCTCGCTACCGGCACTCCGTTTTGACGAGCTGGCTCAACTTCTGTCAGTCGGAACAAATCTTCACAATCAACATCAAGTTTTTCTGCGTAACTTGTGGCCGTACGATTTACCCCTGGATCGCTCGATACTCGTTGCGCGAGGGATCTCTGGGTGCTTCGGGCAATTACTCTCTGATTAGCCTCATTTCAGCGGCCAGCAGCGCAAAGTTTTCAATGCCAAAATATGCGCCGCTATATCGATCGCAGTTAGGCTCGCTTTTTGTGCAGATAGAAAACGATTTGCGCCGATCATAGAGCGGCGTAGTTTGGTACGAATCACCAGAGTGTTTAGCGTTATGTTTTGCATGTAATCTGGGTGTAAGAAATGGGTTTTTGAACTCAAACGAACACCGACTGTTTTTTTGCCGATTTTCCGGCGCAGGGCCGCCATTTGGAGAGTTTCAGGCAAAAAAAATAGCCGGGCTCAGTAAATTCTGAACCCGGCTATTTGGAGCAAATTACAAGTCGATTATTTATCTAATTTCCGACTTGGAATTCGGCTCCGATGTGATTCGGTTTATTAATCGTCTTGCGACGTGAAACTACCAAGCCCACCTAGCATTTTCGTTAGCTCCAACGGTATAACGAATTTTGTTGATTCGCCTTCCCCTAGCGTCTTTAATGCCTCGACGTATTGAAGCGTCATGGTGTTTGCATCGACGCCAGATGCTACCTTGTGAATCGCCGCCAGCGCTTCGGCATAACCACTCGCCCTAAGCACAGTCGCCTGCTGATCACCTTCTGCCGCCAGGATTTCAGCCTGCCTGTCACCTTCTGCCGCCAGGATCGACGCTTGCTTCTGACCTTCGGCAACTGTAATGGCAGCTTGCTTCGTACCATCAGCCTCCAGAATAACCGCGCGGCGAACGCGTTCAGCAGTCATTTGGCGGTTCATCGCCTCTTGAATGTCCCTTGGAGGATCGATCTCACGAATTTCTACGTTCGTGACTTTGATGCCCCAGCGTTCTGTTTCGGAATCCAATCGTGTTCGGAGGACCTCATTGATCTTGTCTCGCTGGGAGAACACATCGTCAAGATCCATTTCACCGATGACCGCCCGCAGGGTAGTCGTGGCAAGTCCAACTACAGCAGTTGTGTAGTCTTCAACCTCAAGGACAGCCTTCTGGGCATCGTTGATGTCAACGCGGAGATACACCAAAAAATCGATTTCTATCGGCGCATTATCCTTCGTGATGTTCGTTTGACGCGGGATATCAAGAACAGTCGTACGTGTGTCGATCTTCTGGATCTGGTGGATGATCGGAAGAGCAATTACGACTCCCGGCCCCATCATTCCTTCAAACTTCCCCAATTTGAATCGAGCAACTCGCTCATAATCTCGAACGAAATTGATAATTGCCATCTAAACCTCCTAGGTGAGACGGAATTTCCGCCCCAGTTGTTCTCACTCATTATTCGATACGTCGTTTACATCTGTCTCGGTTCGCAACGGTCTCACTTTTAGATGATTACCGTCGACCGAAACCACTTCTACTTCTGTTCCAACGGAGATGCGTTTGTCGCTATCTCCATCACACTCGCCAGACCAGAACTCGCCGTTTACGAGAACCTGACCTGACGGTGATAAATCTACCGACACCACACCGGCAGTCCCGAGCATTCGCGCTATCGAGGTCGGGCTTTCGTACAACAATATCTGTTTACTTTTACGAAGCTCCCAAGCAAACCACAACACCAACCCCCCAACTGAAACTCCAACGATCGCCAGCATCCAGCGATTTACAATTGGATCAGTGCCCATGAAGGACGGATTGCCGAAGAAGCCAACTAGGAATACTCCGCCCAGAATGAGACTTACTGTGCCAGCAACGCCAACATATCCAATTCCCGGGGCGGTTGTTTCGAGATATAACAGCAACATCGAAAGAAGAATCAACGCCACTCCTGCCCAAGAGAACGGCAGCTGTCCAACTCCAGCCCATCCAATAACCAAGAACAAAACGCCTAACGTCCCCGGTACCCAAAGCCCCGGATTCCAAAGCTCTACGATCACGCCGAGTCCGCCAAGCGATACGAGAAGGAAAGCGATGTTCGGATTTGATATGAACGCCAATACACGTTCGAGCAAACTCAAATCCATTTGCGACGTGACCGCACCATCGAGAGCCAACTCTACTGTTGCCCCATCGATATCAACGAGATAGCCATCCAGCTGATCCAAAAGTGAGTCGTAGTCGGCCGCAATCAAATCGGCAATTCCCAACTCGACTGCTTCTGACGCTGAATATGCTTTGGCCGCCAACACGGTTGCTTCGAGCGCTGAAACGTTTCGGCCTCGCCTCTCAGCAATGCTTCGAATAAACGCTGCTGCGTCTTGGGTCGCCTTCCGACTCAAAGTGTCTGGTAAATCACCTCCATCGGCACCAACGACTGATGCAGCGCCAATGTTCGTTGTCGGCGCCATAGCCAATATGTGTGCCGCCGCGCCAACAAAGGTTCCAGCGCTTGCCGCTTGAGCGCCATCGGGAGCGACATAGACGGCTATGGGCACCTCGGATGCCAGAATCGACTCGATGATGTCTCTGGTGGCGCCTAGCAACCCGCCAGGGGTGTTCACCATCAACACGACGAGCTGGAAATCTTCTTCTTCAGCTCTGTCAAGACCACGCTCGATAAATCGTGAAGAAACGCCATCTATCGCGCCGTCGAGTCGAATGAGGAGAACTTTTGGCTCTTGATTCCCTGAATCAACTGACTGTGCGTGTACAGATTCACTAGGCGATGGGAGCAATATCCCAATAAGCCCAGCCAGAGTCACGAGTACTGCAGTTAGTACTCGAATATCCCGCACCACTCCCCTGAAAGAACGATTTGGCACAGTTGAACTCCGTGCCCGTATCTTATCGAACGATCATGGAGAAAAGTTGACCAATATCGCAAACCTGCCAAAATACTGCCACGATCACCGCGAGTCTTCGCTTTGCTCGTTGTGATGAAGTTCAACCAATAGCTATAGGTTCAAGATGAAAATCACCGATATCAAGACGTTCCATGCGAACGACGGTCAGCGAAACAGCATCTTTCTAGAAATTGAGACTGATGAAGGGATCACAGGCGTCGGCGAGGCATATTCGATCGGTCCAGACCGCAGCGTGATAGCGATGATCGATGAGATGAAGCCGTGGTTTGTGGGCAAAGACCCGGGACGAATCGAATGGCTTATCCGCCGCGCGAAGAACACGATGCGGTTCCCTCTTGGTCAAGTTGCATGGTCTGCCATTTCAGGTATTGATCTCGCACTTTGGGACATCGCCGGAAAAGCTGCAGGACTGCCTGTTTACAGCTTGTTAGGTGGTAAAACTCGAGATCGTGTTCGGGTTTACCACGGGATTTACGGAGATTCGCCAGAGGAAGTTGGCGAACACGCAGTTCGGTTGATAGACGAAGGCTACTCTGCGTTCAAAACTAGCCCGCTTCCTTCGAATTGGCGTGAAATTCCATGGCGACAGGCGCTACGCGAAGCCGAACATCGAATGTCAGCCGTTCGAGATGCAATTGGAGTTAGTCCCGATCTAGCGGTCGACGTGCACGTTGCCATTCGTGAAACTGCCCTTTCGCTAGAGCTTGCGAGAGTCATAACGCCATACCGGCTCATGTTTATCGAAGAACCTGCCCGAGCGGAATTCATCGAATCGAGCGCCGCGCTACGACGTGAGTTTAGGGTCGCACTCGCAACTGGCGAGAACTTGTACGGTCTTCACCGGTTCACCGAACTGCTGAACGCCGACGCTGTCGACATCATCCAGCCTGATTTGCTCTGCTGTGGAGGACTTCTCGAAGCTAAGAAGATCGCGGCCGTAGCCGAAGCACACTATGTGACTGTTGCCCCACACAACCCATTGGGATTGATCTCAACAGCGGCAGGTGTTCATCACGCCGCCTCTATCAACAACTTTGCGATTCTCGAGTGGCACGGCGATCACAGAAAGAAGAAAGCTGAGTTCATAAACGAATCATGGATCCCAGTTGACGGATATTTCGAACTGCCGACACAGCCCGGGCTTGGGATGACGCTGAATCACGATGCGATCGCTGCCAATCCTCCTGCTCCGTGGGATAGAGGATTCGCTGCATACAGCGATGGATCACCCGGTTTCTTATAAACCGTCTCTAACTCCAATCTCAATTCGTAAGTTCAAAAAGACTCCTGATATGAAAATCACAAAAATAGAAACGCTAATCGGATCTGATCCATCAATCGGAAATCTCGTGTACGTCAGAACACACACTGACGCCGGCATCCACGGCGTGGGCGAGGTTTACCACGTCGGCCCCGATATGGCATCGACAGTATGGGTCGAGTACTTCGCCGAACAGCTTGTTGGGCAAGACCCCACCGAAATCGAACGCAACTGGGCACTTTGTTATCAGGGAGCCCGATTCCCTATCGGATCTTCCGGTTTAGCAGCACTCTCGGCGATCGACGTCTCACTTTGGGACATCACCGGGAAGGCGCTGGATAAACCCGTTTACGAACTGATGGGCGGCAAAGTTCGGGACAAGATTCGAGCCTATTGGGATATTCACGGCAACACACCCGAGGAGTTGGCAGAAGACGCACGCAAGTTCGTCGATAAGGGATACACGGCACTCAAAGCGAGTCCACTTTCTCCAAATTGGCGAGATATTCGATGGAACGACGCGATGATTGACTCACATGCAAGATTTAAGGCCGTACGTCAGGCTGTCGGTGATGACATCGACGTCGGATTTGACGCTCACGCGGCGATATATGAACCCATTCGTATTCTCGAACTCACCGATGCTCTCATGGAGTTCAATCCATGGTTCATGGAAGAGCCAATCCGAATGGAAAACCGCTACGAAATGGGCAAGTTACGGGACAAGATGCCGTGCGCTGTCGCAACTGGAGAATGCCTGTACACCAAGTTCGAGATGTGGGATCTTATCCGAGAAGGCGGTGTTGACATCATCCAGCCTGAAGTCTGCATCGTTGGTGGTCTAACCGAAATGCGAAAAATCGCCTTTATGGCAGAGGCACACGACTTGGTTGTAGCGCCTCACAACCCAATGGGACCATTAGCCAGTGTTGCCAATCTCCACTTTGATGCGGCCACATCGAACTTCCTCGTTCAAGAGTCAAGAACGTTAAAGCCGTTCGAAATATCGTCTGTGACCAATATCGTCGAGCCCATTGACGGTTACTACCCGATCCCTGAAGGTCCAGGGCTCGGTATTGACGTCGTGGAGTCAGAATTTACAAACCGACCGTATTCCAAATCATGGCATCGCGGCGACCGGGTCAACCCTGACAACTCGATCTCGTACATTTAGCACTCGCGTGGTGCGACATCGTCGGTTCGTTTCGATTACAACCTAGGGTAATTTTATTCATGCACCACGCTAGAAGCGGTACAAACCGTGACCGACACTAGTTCATACGAGGCTAACAAGAACACAAAATGGAAGATTGGGGAAAAATGACGAAGCGCTGATCGAACGCGTGTCGGGGCTTCTCTCTGTGGCACCAGTTCGAAGCAAAAGCATGTTTGGAACTACCGCTTGGTTCCTAGAATTTAACGATTTAATGTTTGCCGGCGATGGGGGCGATGGAATGACGGTTAGAGTCGGCGTCGAACGAACCGCTGAGCTAATCGAGTCTGGTGATGCAGATCCATTCGATCCACTAGACAATCACAAAGCGATGAAGGAGTACGTGCTGTTGAACAGCGACCGCATCGCCGAAGATGAAGATCTTCTCAACTGGCTCGATGAAGCGAGTGAGTTTGCAGGGTCGCTTCCGCCAAAGAAGCCTAAACGTCCTAAACGGCAAAACGACCGCTCAAAATAAACCTCTGCCTACTCTGATCCGGCGGCCCCAACGGTCGATGCCCACGCACCCATCGCCATAAGTCCGCCATCGACGTTGAAGTACGACCCAGTGACGAACGACGCTTTGTCGCTTGCGAGAAACAAGACCATGTTCGCTACATCATCCGCCTGTCCGATTCGACCCAAAGGGTGTGCCTGACCAGTTGAGATCAACTCTTCCTCCAGATCGCCACCAGTTCCAGCAATTGCATTACGAACCATTGGTGTATCGATAGCACCTGGATTCACACACACAACCCGAATATTGTCGGGAGCGAAATCTAAAGCCATCTGTCGCATCAACGAAAGATCTCCGCCTTTCGAGGCAGCATATGCGGATACTCCGCCCATCGACTGAAGCCCCTGAACGCTAGCTGAAGAAATAATCACTCCCCCACCCGCTTTACGCATGTGAGGAATCGAGTATTTCGCCATCAGGAATCGGCTTTTCAAATTGACAGCGATGATCTTGTCCCAGGTTTCTTCAGGGAGATCCACAGCGTCAACATACGAATCGGGAGGCTGTATGCCGACGTTGTTAAACAGCACATCCACTCCACCGTAAACCTCGACCGCCGCATCGACGGTCGCACGACAACCCTCCGACGTACCAGCATCACCGTGAACAAACTGTGCCGTACCACCACGAGAAGTAATTCCACTAACGATTTCGTCGCCGGCTTGTGTATTCCAATCAAGAATCGTTACGTTAGCCCCTTCTTTGGCGAATGCCTCAGATGCCGCCCCACCGATACCTAAAGCGCCGCCTGTGACGATTACTGATTTGCCGTCGAATTCACCCATTTAATATCTCCACGAACTGCTTGGAACACAAAATCATCGCCACTTTGAAATTTCCTTGGCTACTGTCGAGCTAATTTACCATCACAATCAATCGTTGAGCCGCACCGAATGACGTAAGAGTGCATCGAATTGGCAAATAAGCGTGCACCGACATCTCAATATCGATTTTGTACATCAGCTTCTCAGGAACTATATGAAACTCTCAAGTACCAATCGCCTAACTCTACTTCTGACTCTGGCTGCCCTATCGATCATCCTCACAGCCTGTTCATCCAGTGGAAGTTCGGGCAACGAGGGTGATTTCGTCATCCACTTATATACGGGATCCGATGAAATCGGCGCTGAATCCATTTCGTTCGACGAACTGGTAGCAAATGAAGATCGCCCAATACTTCTCAACTTTTGGGCGGGCAACTGCCCTCCTTGCCGAGCAGAAATGCCTGCTCTCGAACAAACTTGGCGAGAATATGGGGATAAAGTTTTGTTCATTGGAGTCGACGTTGGGCCATACGTTGGACTTGGAACCTACAAATCAGGTCAAGCGCTGGTTGATGAAGTTGGCATTACTTACGTGACTGGAAACACCTCTGATCGGAGTGTAATAACCGATTGGAAGGTGCAAAGCATGCCTTCGACGTTCTTGATTGGGAAAGACGGTCGGGTCCACGACATCGTCATCGGGGCGATATCTCGTTCACGCCTGTCACAAAAAGTTCGTGAGCTAATCGCAGCGAACGCAACTTAGTCGATCTGGAATTTACTTTCGTTTGGCGGCTGGGGCGGTGCTAAGATTCCGCAATTCACTACCCGGCTAATCGAACATCAACTTGAAACTATCCGATTCTGATTCCCTTCCAGATTCCAAAACTCAGACACCCCGACGCCAGACCATACGACCCTGGTCGGCACTGAAATTCAGAGACTACCGAATACTTTGGGCGAGCAGCATCGCTGCAATGATGACGATGTCGCTTCGCGTCACAGTAACTGCGGTTTGGCTTTACGAGAAAACAGATTCAGGATGGGTTCTGGCATGGCTCGGGATTCTAGAACTGGTGATGCGTATCCCGGCAAATCTCTACGGCGGCGCACTTGCTGATGAGATCGACCGTAAGAAACTCATGGCAGCGACTCAGACGGCAAGTTTTCTTCTTATCGGGGTGATGGCGATCCTTGAAGGGTTTGGTGCCCTTCAAATTTGGCACATCTACTTGATCACCGCGGTACTTGCATCTACCAGTGTCCTGGGAGGGCCGGCCAGATCAGCGCTCACAGCGCGTGTCGTGCCGCGCTCACACTTGATGCACGCAGTTGCGACAAACACGGCAACCATGCAGATAGGTTCGATGGTTACTCCGGCGATCTTCTTCATAACTAGCCTGACCACAGATTTAACACTCTCATTTGGTGTAATCACCGTAATCGCAGCGATCAGCATGGTGCTTCCGATGTTCATCGGCATTGACGGGCGAGCTGAGAGTGCGAGCACAGGCAAATCACGCCTCAAAAATATTGTCGAAGGCCTCAAATACGTGAAATCTCATCCGATATTGCCAGGTCTTTACCTGCTCGATGTCGGTGTGACTATTGTCAGCTTTTACAGGCAGTTGTTCCCGATATTCACAGATCAACTGTACAAAGGCGGCAGAGGAACGACTTCACTTCTCATTTGGGCCAATTCAGCCGGTGGGCTAGTTGGCAGCCTGATCGTTATGTTCACACGTGACTACAAAGCCAAAGGAATGCTCGTACTCTGGGCGACACTGTTCTACGGCGTTTTGTTGATTTTCTTCGGCGCCACTACGGTTCTCTGGACGGGAATGATAGTAGTCATCTTCCTTGGTGCGACCGATGCCGTTGGAATGACTAGTCGGCAGGCCATTGTCCAGTTGACCACCCCAGACAACATGCGGGGGCGCGCATCCGCCGCTCACTCTCTGGCAGCAATGAGCGCAAATGGACTTGGACAGGCAGAAGTCGGCTTTATGTCGGACTTAGTTGGGGCCGATAAAACGCTTTATATCGGTGGCGTCGTTTCTATAGTCGTCGTATTCCTAATCTGGTGGCTGGTGAAAGGCGTGCGCATGTACCGATACACCGAGGTTCCATCGGGTGCGGCAATCGACGATGAATTCGGCTATCCATCAAATCAATATGACGCAAATGAGCAGTCTGAACGAGATCTCAGGAGCCTGAAGTGAAGATAACCAAGGTCAAAACATTTATCGTCGACGGAGTATTCAGGCCGTGGACGTTCGTGAAAATCGAAACTGACTCTGGAATTGTCGGCTGGGGTGATTGCACTGAGTGGCAAGCCGCATACTCGGTAGCGGCAACGGTGAACCAGCTTGGCGAAAACATGATCGGCAAGGATCCTATGGCGTCAGAGGCGGCATGGTGGGACAACGCTTCGTTTATGGTCCGACAACGTGGGGGCATTGCCTACAAAGCGATGTCAGGCATCGACTCTGCCCTATGGGACATCCGAGGCAAAGCGCTCGATGCGCCCGTTTGGCAGCTCCTCGGCGGGAAGATGCGCGATGAGCTCGAACTCTACTGGTCACACTGCGGGTCTGATCGAGGACGGTACGCTGAACAGCTCAATGTACCGAAGCTCTCGACACTAGACGATGTACGTGAACTCAGCCAAGAAGTACTCGATCAAGGATTCACGGGTATAAAAACCAACATTCTTGCTCTGGAAGATATACACGATATCCCTCGCAAGAAAAATGGCGTCGGAAACAGTGGTCAGATCACATTCCAGCAACTTGAGAATGCAGTGAGTGTGATCGGAACATTCCGAGAAGCACTTGGCCCAGAAATCGGAATTGCGATCGATACGGCTCTTAGTTTTCGGCTGGGTGGCGCCATCAAGCTTGCAAGAGCACTCGAACCGTTCGACATGATGTGGCTTGAGACTGAAACGTGGGACCCGGGTTCACTGCGCACTGTTCGAGAATCGACCACGACTACGATTTGCCATGGCGAAAGCCTAATGGGACCCGAGGAGTATCGACCGTTCTTCGAGTCGCATGCTCAGGATGTGATCATGCCTGACTTCGCCTGGAACGGCATCACAATGGGCAAGAAAATTTGCGATTTGGCGCATCTGTACGACACTGCGATTGCGCCACATAACTGCCATTCCCCGATAAATACACTGGTTTCGGCCAACATATGTGCAGTAATTCCCAACTTTATGACGTTGGAATTTATCAACGACGACGCTCCTTGGCGTGACGACTTGATGACCCATCCGTTCGAGATTGAAAACGGGAAACTCCAAGTGCACAATCGACCAGGCCTCGGATCTGATTTGATCGAATCAGAGCTAGAAAAGCACCCGTGGACCGGCGGCAATAACCTGTAGTCGGCCGATATTCGGACGGAATAACTTGAAAATCCCTATTTTTCAGATCGATGCGTTCACAGATCAGCCGTTTTCAGGCAACCCAGCTGCCGTCTGCCCACTGGATGAATGGCTGCCTGAAGCAGAAATGCAATCGATTGCCTCCGAGATGAACCTGTCTGAGACAGCATTCTTCGTGCCGAGCGAAAAGCACGATATCGACTACGACATTCGTTGGTTCACCCCGAAGATCGAAGTCGATCTGTGTGGTCACGCCACGCTAGCATCGGGGCATGTTGTCCTGTCCAAACTGCAACCCGACCTCACTCAAGTGGCATTTAGTTCCCGAAGCGGTCGATTAACAGTTGAACATCGGAACGACATGCTCGAACTAGACTTTCCCGTAAATCCACCCCGACCACTAAAAGATGCGAATGAAGTCGCTGCTGTTCAATCTGCACTCGGAGCGTAACCAGTCGAGATTCTGCATGCGAACACGACCGTTGCCGTATTTGAAACAGAATCTCAAGTAGCCGAACTCAAACCAAATTTCGCAGCAGTGGCAAAACTCAAAGAGCCTTGGGTTGCAGTGACGGCACCTGCAGATGCCGGTGAATTTGACTTTGTAAGCCGTTTTTTTGTGCCTACCGCGGGAATCAATGAAGATCCCGCTACCGGATCGTCACATACCGTCCTAATGCCCTATTGGGCGGGGAAATTCGGAAAGACCGAGCTGGTCGGTCGGCAGATATCAAACCGCGGAGGGACGATGTACTGCAAATTAGTAGATGATCGAGTGAAGATCGCAGGTCACGTCGTTGAAGTAATGACCGGCGAGCTAACTATCGATTAGGGCGGACGAATGAATCGCCAGTTACTCCATTCCGCTCTGGGACAGGTGATAATTGGGCTCAATCTTCACCTAAATCCTCAACCAAAGTTGCACATGCCCCAATTCGAATCGAAATTTCTAGAGTCGTTACGAACAGGAACCACGCTCGCCGATGGCGGTATCGGTTCGCTCATATTCCAACTGACTGGGCGGCTCGCATCGCCCGACTTCTTATACGAAGCCATCAACCTTCGAAATCCCAACTTAATCAAAGGGATCTATGCGTCGAGCTTGGCAGCAGGTGCGACGGTCCTCACCACTAATACGTTTTCGGCTAACGAATCCGAGCTAACGGTCGCCGGAGCCGGAGATCAGGTGGACCAAATAAACAAAGCAGCAATCATAATCGCACGAGAAGCGATCGAAGAACATCTGGCCGAATATCCGGACGATAGCAGTGTTGTTTTCGTAATCGGATCGATTGGACCTGGCGGAACAACAGTTGAATCTTATTCAACTCAAATTGATAGTCTAATAGAGAACGGCGCCGATGCAATTCTTCTCGAAACGTTCACCAACACCGACCGTTTATTGGCACTTACGCGAGATATCTCGTCCCGAGACAACGCCCCTCCGGTGATCGCTCATGCAGCGCTCGATCCAGGAGTTGGCGAAACTCAGGTATGGCCGATCGAACCGGCACAATTTGCTTCGATGGCTGCCAGCGCAGGAGCTTCAGTAGCAGGAATCAACTGCGTCGCGCCATGGGTGGCGGCTGAGTTCATTCAAAAGGCTCATACTGCACCAGAGGTCAAAAATGGTGATCTACTGCTCTCTGCCATGCCCAATGCTGGCGGATTCGAGCGCATCGGCCATCGCTTCCTTGCCCGTTCGAATCCTGAATATATGGGGACACTTGCAAGGCAACTTGGCGATTCAGGAGCCGCCCTTGTAGGTGGATGTTGCGAAGTTCATCCTGAACACGTCCGCGAAATGTCGGCCTATCTAAAATCTCGAACGTCTTCAGTTGGCGCCGATCTAGCAATGTCGCCGGAGGCTCGGCAACGGCGTGAACATCCTGCCGAAGATTCTCGCAAGACCAACGGCAGTTTCTCGCGAAAGATTTTTGACGGAAAATTCGCAATCAGCGTGGAAATGGTTGCACCAACCGGTTCCGATCCCAAAGCTTTAGATCTCAGAGCCCGAATGGTTCAAGAGATTGCCGGTGAGGGATTGGCTGATGCCGTAGACATCACCGATGGCTCAAGAGGCCTCCCTTTGATCCCGCCTGGAGATTTGGTAGAACTGATCAGAGCGAAGCTTGATTGGCGAGACCACGATAAGTTGGAGTTCGTCGCCCACTTTGCGGGACGGGATCTGAACACGCTTGCTGTTCAATCAAGATTGATGGGTTACCACCTACGTGGCATACGAAATGTGCTATTTATCACTGGCGATCCGCCAAAAATGTCACCGACATACCCTCGTTCATCAGCGGTATTCGATATGAACTCAATTCAGATGATTCGTGCCACTGCCGATCAACTCAATGCCGGGAGGGATTTCGGCGGCAACCCGCTCGGTGGGAATCTCGATAGCGGCACTAAATTCACGATCGGTACCGGTTTCGAACCTGAGGCACTAAACATCGATGCTGAAATAGATCGTCTTCGAGCAAAAATTGATGCTGGAGCGGATTACGTGATGACTCAGCCGGTTTTCGATGACGCCTCGATGAAAACTATTGCGCCCTTCAGAAATCTCGTTTCAGTTCTGCCAGGGGTGATGGTTCTCAAATCCAAATCTCATGCCCAACGAATTGCTCAAGTCCCTGGAGTCAACCTATCACAAAGCGTGATTGACTCCCTAGCGAAGTACCCCAGTGGCAATGATCAGCTGAAGGCTGGGATCGATTTTGCCGTGCGTCAGGCTCACGAATACCGTTCCCAAGGCTGGGCGGGGGTGTATCTCATGTCTCCGGCGTCGCTAGGTGCCGCAAAACAGGTACTAAAAACCCTGGCTGAATAACGACCAGGGTTTTTAGTTATTCCTATCTCAGCCTCCGTAAGGCAGGCATAAAGCATTGGCCCAACTTAGAACATTCAGCTCTTCACTGTCCAGATTCTCGTACTCGTAAAGGATGATCGGCGTGCCATCAGCCCTCATGACTGCGGAGTTCTTCCGATCTACCACACCTTCGCCGATAATCTGTCGGGCCACCGATGTTGCGCAAGTGACGTCCAGACACTTGATCATTCCGAGTGCTGTTTTGTTCCTATTTTCGAAGAAGACGGCAGGAATGATCTAGGAAAGCCGACTGAATTTCTTTTAGTTAGTTTTGAACTGAACATTTAATACCTCTTATCCGGTAAGTTTCCGACCTAACCGCCAGTCATCGCCTAGGCCTGTCACTACCAGATTTGGCAGAAGTTGAAATTCAAGACAAAAACAGACCGCCGAAGAAAATCTCCGGCGGTCTGTCAAAAGTTCTGTTCCGAACTAGGAATTAGCTCCAAACACGGTCGTGCGCATCGAGTTCGTCCCACTCTGACGTATCTTCGAACGCACCGGCTGGGTAAACACCCGCACGAGTTTCGCTTGCTTTTGCAAGGTTTTCGGTAATTGCCTCTTCATTCAATTCGAGTCCTAAACCAGGAGCGTCAGTGACAGTGACATATCCGTCCTTGATCACATCACCCTCTTGGCCAACAAGATCTACAAGATCGTTCCACCAAGGGTTATCGACCGAGTGCATCTCCAAAGCTATGAAGTTCTCCATCGCCATTGCGGAGTGGGCATTTGCCATCGCAACAATCGGTGAACCAGCCTGGTGAAGCGCAACACCGATACCTGCATCTCGGCAGTAGTCAGCGATTCGCTTGGTTTCGAGAATTCCACCGGAAGTAGCGAGGTCAGGATGAGCAACCGAGATTGCTCGAGCATCTACCAGTGGCTTGAAACCGTCTAGACAGTAGATGTCTTCCCCTGTACAAACAGGAGTATCAACTCCCGCCTTCAATGCCTGCCACTGGTCTACAAACTGCCATGGAATCATGTCTTCGTACCATGCAAGTGAGTACTGGTCGAGAGCCTTACCGATTCGGATTGCGTTCTCAACACCCATGTGACCGAAGTGATCTGAAGCGAGCGGAATTTCGTATCCGATAATGTCTCGAACAGCCCCTACGTACTCCTGCATCTTTGAAATACCGTAGTCGGTAACCTGAATGCCTGTGAACGGGTGCATAACAGTTGCAGATTCTTGCGAAATCTTCTTATTGATGACTCCGCCCTCAAACTCCTCGGCGATCCAAGTTCCGATGTCCATTTTCAGGAACTCGAAACCACGATCCATACGATCCTTGAGCAGCTTGCCCATCTCTTCAGGGTCTTTCTTCGAAGGAGTGTCGGCATATACCTTGATTTTGTCATCGCCGTACTTGCCACCAGCAAACATGTATGCGGGCACGCCAAATGCCTTACCTGCGAGGTCGCAGAGGGCCATTTCGACTCCGCAAACACCACCACCGAGTCGACCATGACCACCGAACGGCTTGATCTTCTGGAATAGTCGGTCGATATCGCACGGGTTTTCGCCAAGTATTCGGCTCTTGAGCATAAGAGCGTAGCGAGCTGAAGCGCCGTCTCGCACTTCACCAATACCAACCAAACCCTGGTTCGTCTCAAGCTTGATGATCGGCCATCGCCATCCACCGCCACCAACGACTGCGATTCGCATGTCGGTGATTCGGAGGTCAGAAGGACTCGAAGAAGTCTTTACCTGATCGACTGCGCTTGTGTTTTGATCTGCCAAATTACTAATTTTCCTATTTCTAAACTGAACTACGTGAAAAACCGACTACTTCAAGCGGTTAGCTTTCCATTCTTCAAAATCTTTATCCATGTCTTCCGAGAACTTCCGGTCTACTTCACCAGGCGTGTAAACACCTTCCCTGATGCGCTGCTGACCGAATTCGTCTTTTAGACGAATCGATTCGGATCGCTCGACAACTTCCAAAGCAAGGTGAGGTGGAATAAATACCACTCCCGTGCTGGTTCCGAGAACGACGTCGCCAGGGACACAAGTTGCTTCACCAATGCGCGTGATGCCGTTTATCTCTGGCATACTCACGTCAAGAATCGCACTTGGGTCAACGCCCCGAACGAATGCGTTAAAATCGTCCATCTCAATAATTCGTTGAGTGTCGCGAATTCCACCGTCGATCACCATGCCTGTGCCCGACCGTGACTTAATGGCCGTAGCGAGGTTGTCTCCAGCAAATGTTCCGTTGAACACTTTGCCAAAGAGGTCGACAACAATCAGATCGTTCTGTTCCAGTTCATCGATAACCCATGAGTTTTGGAATCCAACACGGTCGTCTTCCTCACCCTGCTTGTCGATTGAATCGTGAATATCTGGTCGACGTGGAACCCATCGGCAAGTCACTGCCCGCCCGACAAGTACACGATCTGGGTGAAGGTTCATCCAGTTTCCGGCGAACTGAAAATGGTAATCATTACGCTTGCAAGTGCCCCATGCCTCTTCAGATGTGACCAATTTCATCCGTTCAAGGATGTCTGCCGATACCAACGGTCGACCGTTTCCATCTCGATCACCATCCCATTTGCTGGTAACGGCGCGAATCATTTCAGGGTTAGTTACTTTCATAATTTCCTTAGCGAAATATCACGAGTAGTGAAGAAAAAAATCCGTCGAAAAGTGTACACCTAGACCTGCGGCGCAGGTGTTCCATCCTCGTTCATAATGCGAGCTTCAATCAATGCCTGCTTCATGTCGGTAACTTGAGATTCTGACAACGGCAGATTTGGCCTACGCGGCACAGTACCTTCGTAGCCCATCAGGTTTAGACCTGTCTTCTGAACGCCAACACCCCACGACATACCAACAGAATCCACGTTATTGATGCGTTCCTGCATCTCCCTGGCTTCAGCGTAACGGCCATCAAGACAAGCCTGAATTATGTCTCGAGCAATGTGCGGACCCCAGTTACCAAACAAAAGGCATGCACCAACAGCACCGATCATTCCGCCAGGCATTAAAAGCGTCCCGTTACAGG
The DNA here is from genome assembly GCA_027618835.1 of Chloroflexota bacterium. GTDB lineage: Bacteria > Chloroflexota > Dehalococcoidia > Lucifugimonadales > Lucifugimonadaceae > Lucifugimonas. The sequence goes on from JAQCHZ010000012.1 coordinate 76,091, forward strand.
TCCACAGCTTTACCTTCTCGTTTACAAATTGTGCCATTCGGCACTCGTAACGGTAGTTGAGCGACATGATGTAGGCGAACACGTTGTCGAACGCCGTCAGATCTCTCAATTCTTCCTTTGTTATGTCGGTTCCCATCGCAGTTTTAGGCTGGTGGATGATGACCACAGGAACGGGGCTACCTTCGGTCACTTGCTCAAAATAATCCTGGATAGGAGCAGTGTTGACACCTTTGTCCGCAGCCGGAACCCGAACCCGAACCATGTCGGCTCCAGCTTCGGCGTACAAGTTCGATAACCGCACAGCCTCAGTTGGTGACAGAGCGTCGATACCGGCAATCACAAACCGGCGTCCGGCATGAGCTTCTACGACGGTCTTAATGGCCGAAACCTTCTCAGGTTCACCCATGTGAAACTCTTCCCCACCGTAGCTGCCGACGACAAAACCCGACAATGCCGTGTTTGAGAACTTATCGACGTTTCTGGCAAGCGCATCGAGATCAAGAGATTCATCTGCGCGGAACGGCATATTGGTTGGAGCTACGATTATTGGGTCGGAGGACGGAATTGCCATCTGAGATCCTGCATGAATTATGGAATTAGTTATCGAACGAAAAAAGTCTACCGCGCAAAGCCAAACCGATGTTTACGTACACGCAAAAAAACTTCATGAATGATTCACTGGTAGAAAACCCAAAGATGACTCCTGTACGTTTATCGTTATCGAGTGGTCGTACATCTGCTGTTGTGGCGCCACGTACTTCCACTTCTACTCTGCATTCGTGAGGATTGAATCGAAATTGAAAAAGATCGCGCTGATCTCGCTAATCCTTGGATCACTGTTGGCCGTTGCACTGACGGGATCCAGCGAAAAATCTGAGCCTCAGCAGCTCGTAGTATTTGCCGCAGCATCTGATGTGGCCCTGGGTACAGCACGCATTCCACTCAACATTCAGGGGATCGACGGGTCGAGATTCGACGATCGAGCAGATGAACTAGAGATCACCTACACATCGCCTACGTCAAACGAAACTCATGTAGTCGATAACCTCACTTGGCGGGCTTGGCCTGTCCGTAACGGTACCTACACAAGCACGATGACATTCGACGAGGTCGGATTGTGGAGTATCAAAGTTCGAGTCAAAGCAGACAATGATTCGATTCCAGCAGGAAGCGGAATACTGGTCAAATCGGCCACCGATGCCCCGAATATCGGAGACCCTGCCCCACTGACTGCGACCAAAATTGAACCTACTGATGGAAATCTGCGCTCGGTAACCAGTGCACCTAATCCTGATCCCGACCTCTATTCGATTAGCTTTGACGATGCCGTAGCCCTTGGCAATCCCACGGTAATCACTTTCTCAACTCCTGCTTATTGCCAATCAGCCACTTGCGGTCCTCAAACTGAGGTCCTTTCAGCATTAGATGACAAGTACAACGGACAAGCTAGCTTCATACACGTCGAAATTTTTGACAATCCAGAAGAAATGCTTGCGGCTGGTGATCCATCACTCGGCATCGAGGCTCCGGTTATCCATGAATGGGAATTCCACACCGAACCATGGACCTTCGTTGTCGATGGCAACGGCGTCGTCGTTGGGCGTTTCGAAGCATTCACCACCCAAGTTGAGATCGAAGAATACTTAGTTCCTGCCCTGCGATAGGGCTAGTCGCCAATACTCACTATCGTCAGCACTCCCGGCTCCAACTCCTCGTATACAACAGTTATCGCCTCTTCTAGCGCCTTGTGTTCGTTGAGATGTGACGGCGTAAACCCTGAGAAGATCCCAGCCCCATCGAATGTCCACACTTTGCCTGAGTCCTCGCGAATCGTGAGACTGGATATCGTGGTGACCGAAGCTGGTTCGACGCTCAATACTTGGCCGCGCACGTTGCCCTCGTCGCCCTTTACGGAAATTACAGCGAGTGCGATTGATATCAGTGCGGCGACGACGAATAACGCCGAAACAATAGTTCTTATCTTGCTCATAGATTGATCGTAGCAATAGCCCAGCAACCGCAGACTTAAACTCGAAATCAAGAACGTCTCCCCCCAGCGAGCGGGACTTTTTTGTGTGTTGAGCAAACGAAATGTTGGTGATTATGAGGTGTAAACCAACTCCTCGGATGGTATCTTCAACGACGAACTGCTCGGGAAACCTTCTAATAGTTGGCGGCGTCCATTCCTAAAAACGTGAAGTAACGCTCTTGATCACCGAGTACCACACCCTCTAAGTTGCAGAACCCTTTCGCACCAAAACCCGGCGACAAAGTCGTACGTAGACCGCGTCAATCAGAAATGTCGCCTGTACACGCGCACGTCGAACGCCGCAAGGTTCCTGTTCGAGGACCGACGTCGCCGATGATGCTTGTCTACAGTTTTTTCGCTGTAGCCGCCTTCGGTGCCCTTTTACTCTCGCTCCCGATCTCAAACAGATCTGCTGAATTTATGTCGCCGATCGCGACGTTCTTCACATCAGTATCGTCGATGACTGGAACCGGACTGGCACTCGTCGATACCAGGGAGCACTGGACTGGTTTCGGCCAATTTGTGATTGCAGCATTGATATTTATCGGCGGCCTAGGATTCATGACCGGTGCCGCATTTCTGCTTCTTGTCACTGGTCGACGTTCAAGCCTTCAAGGCAGATTAGTAGTAGGAGCCGGCCTCGACGACGACCGTCTGGGAACTATCGCAACGCTCGCGCGTAACATCATCCTGATGGCGATTATCGTGCAGATTATCGGAGCGATATTCATTTTCGTCCGCTGGTACTTGGTCGCACCAATATGGCCAGGAATGGGCTTAGGAGAAGGCGTATGGCAAAGCGTTTTCACTTCGATATCGGCATTCAATAACGCAGGTTTCGAAATCCTTCCGGATGCACTCGTGGGTGGAAGCAGCTTGGTCGGACTAAGCAGAGACATCCCTACTCTGGTAATTATTGGGGCGATGATCATTATCGGATCGACCAGCTACGCAACACTTGCAAACGTAGTTGTGATCCGTGGATTGCATCGCAGAGCCCTTGGTTCGAAAAGCGTGTTAGCCGGCATCGGCGTGGTAGCCCTGATCGGAATCGGTGCGTTCGTTACGATAATCGGAGTGAACAGAGAATTGCAGTCGCTGCGTATTTTAGGGTTAGTCATCATAACCATTTCAGCTTCCTACGCCGCAATCACTTACGTTATACGGATTCGGACTTGGCGACACCTAACACTCGACACGAAGCTCGTGTTGTGCGGAATTGGAGTGATGTTGCTCATCGGATTCGTTTCGTTTACGTCGCTCGAATGGAACAACGCCGATACGATCGGAGGTGAATCGGTTCGAAGCAAAGTCACGCAAGGGTTCTTCCACACAGTCAACCGAACCGCCGGGTTCGCCACCATCGACTACAGCAAACTTCATACGGCCAACTCAACGGTCACAGAAGGCCTGATGTTTGTCGGTGGCGCATCGGCATCGACAGCGTCAGGAATCAAAGTCAACACATTCATGGTGATTGTTATCGCATCGTTCGCTATTTTCAGCGGTAAAGAACGAACAACGGTGTTCGGACGTGAGATTCCCCGAGTCAACGTTCATCGTGCAATGGCAGTCGGCGCCACCGCGGCTGCAGCGGTTCTTGTGCTGGTTGTTGCGCTATTCATTGTTCAACCGGGTTTAGACTTCCGTACAGGCGTTTTTGAGATAATTTCAGCTTTTGGTACTGTCGGTTGGTCAGCGGGCGCTACATCTCAGCTCAATGAAGGTGCGCAAATTGTTTTATCGATCACCATGTTTGTCGGCAGATTCGGACCACTCACCATCGCGCTATTCATGGCTGGTCGTGAACGCAAAGATTCAATCAGTTACGCGAGTGAACGTATTCGCATCGGTTAGTGGATTCTCAGGTCGCCTAACCTACGCGTTAGTCGATATTCCAACTCAGCTCTATACTGAGCGATCGGTTGCGGGTCTGCGCAAATAGTTAAAGAAAAAGAGGCGGAATGACCTGACCTGCCCCCGATAGCGTTACCACTTATTATCTCGGATTCACGACCAGTTGAAGCCTAGGCATGATTGCCTCAGGATTCGGCGGCCGGTATCCGAGTGAGCTGTGGGGGCGAATCGTGTTGTACTCCCTCCTCCA
>JAQCHZ010000029.1 GCA_027618835.1 Chloroflexota bacterium
CAACAGGCCGTTTGTAAAGCCTGAGTGGTGGGCGATGTAGGATTCGAACCTACGACCCCCTGCTTGTAAGGCAGGTGCTCTAACCAACTGAGCTAATCGCCCGAACAACCAATTGTACTCGTCATATTCAGGAAACCCGACGAGCGCTCAGCCATTTTTTGCTGAGCAATTGCGAATGTGAATGGTAGCGATGGTGGGACTTGAACCTACGACCTCGCGCTTATGAAGCGCGCGCTCTAACCGGCTGAGCTACATCGCCATGCCATTCGACGCGATTAGTAACCGAAATCAATAACCGCAGTCATTTATGGTAGCCACGGTACAAACGTCGGTCAACGAAATTGGAAGGCACTACGCAGGTAATTGGCCAATCGACTGCCGGGATTCTAATCAGCATGACTTTCGCACTCATCGACATTCTCAATTGAAAACGCCGCTTGCGACCCTACTCCGCTACGTAGTCACCGCTCTTGCCGCCACTCTTGCTGAGCAGGCGCAGTCGGTCTACCCGCATGGCACGATCAACCGCTTTACACATGTCGTAAACAGTCAGAGCCGCGATGCTCGCGGCAGTAAGCGCTTCCATTTCGACGCCGGTTTTACCAGAGGTGCGAGCGGTGCTGGTAATAGAAAGCCCAACCCCGTTGGCGAGATCGCCAAAGTCGATTGTTATCTGGTTGAGTGCCAACGGGTGGCACAGCGGAATTAAATCAGATGTTTTCTTTCCGCCCATCACACCAGCAATTCGAGCAACGCCGAGAACATCGCCCTTATCGAATCCGCCTGAACGGATCAGATCGAGAGTCGACTGTTGCATGTGAATTTCACAGCCAGCGGTAGCCACACGTTCAGTCACTTCTTTCGAGCCAACATCAACCATCCGAGCCTTGCCCGACGCATCGATGTGGCTCAGGCCGTTAGAAGCTTCAGTTGATTCCGACATATTCGTATCTACCCGTTCAACTTCACAAATTCTTCGTCAACGATCTGACCCGAGGCAGGACCACGAGCAGCATCGTTCGCAAGCGTGTCACATCGTTCGTTTTCCACGTGACCAGTATGCCCTCTAATCCACTCAAAACTTACATCATGCTTGTCGCACGCATCAAGAAGTCGTTGCCACATATCAGGATTAAGAGCGCTCTCTTTTTTGTTGCGCATCCAACCGTTAGCCTGCCACTTCTTCGCCCAGCCCTTCTCAATACCGTTGATAACGTATTGGGAATCGGTGGTAATAACGACGCGCTGCCGCCCTTTAAGAGAGTCGAGAGCAGTTATCGCCCCAAGCAATTCCATACGATTATTGGTCGTGTGTTTGAAGCCCTGGCTGAACTCTTTGACGTTATCGCCGTACTTGAGAACTGTGCCGTAGCCGCCGGGACCCGGGTTGCCGATAGCTGAACCATCGGAGAAGGCGTAAACGGTGTTGTGATTATTGTTGGTCATCGCAACCCATTGAAACAAACATTCGCTTCAGCCACAATCTGCACAGACTCGAAAATCTTTCAGATACCTACTGAAAAGCCGAACGCATGCCTACCGAAAAAATAGTAACTCTCGAAACACCAACGCTATCTGCTGGTGAATCTATCGTGCTCAAACCCGCCGATCTCGATGACGCCGAGCAGTATCTCAAAATGGTGGAAGACAACTACAAACAACTGACCCAATGGATACGCGCTCCGAAACCACCGACAACCGTCGAAGATCGTCGTAAAGCGCAAGCCGCCGATATCGCCCATGGTGCCCCAACGGAAAAGGCTACTGTTGGCTTATTGAGTTCGAGGGCGAACTGGTGGGAACAATCGCACTCCACAGTGTCGAGGCAACTGAAAAATGGGCATTAGTCGGCTACTGGCTCGATAAGAGTTTCACAGGCAAAGGCATCATGACCCGAAGCCTGAAAGCCGTCATCGACTGGTCGTTTGCCGATCTCGGACTCAACAGAGTCGAAATTCAGGCGTCGCTGAACAACCGGGCAAGCGCGTCCATTCCTGAACGACTCGGCATCAGGCGTGAATCGATCCGCCGACAGTCCGAAGTGAACAACGGTGTCTCACTCGATATGGCAATCTACTCAGCCTTCGCCGATAACTGGCCGCCGAAGCCGCCTGCGCGAGCGCTGCCGGCCAACGAACTAAGTAGACAACGAAATTCTTCTAGGCCAGCACACCGGTAGCGACTACGAAGCTATGTGGAAGGCATTCGAGGCAGGTCGTGATTATCTTGGCAAGTACCTGCCATGGATGGCGGTTTACAAAACCGAGGACGATTACGAACGTCTGTACACGGCACGCCGATTAGAAGGTGACAACTTCGACGGCTCACGCGACTACATCGTCCAATACAAAGGCGAACTCGCCGGGACAGTCGGATTCGGAATACCCAATCGCGACAACGTTATCGAAGTCGGCTACTGGCTGCTGCAAGACCTTCAGGGTCGAGGGATCATGACCCGTTCTGTCGAAGCAGTAATCACGATGCTGTTCGTCGAAGTCGGCATGCACCGAGTAACCATCAGAGCAGCCACTTCCAACTTAGCTTCACGCGGAATACCCGAACGACTCGGCTTCAAGCATGAAGGAACGATGCGAGACGGTGTATTCGTCAACAACGAGTACCTTGACCTCGAAATCTACTCGATGCTAGATCACGAATGGCTCGCCCGCTCGACCAACGCGTGACATTAGCCCGGAACGCCTCGAACCAGCATCAGACCAATCACCGCGACCAGAAACAGCTATCAGCAAGTTCAGACGCGCGAGCATGATTAGGCGCTTACGAGCTGAAACCACAGAAACTGGCGGCTGTTGCCCTCGAGGAACCAACTGCATCGCAGCTGCAAGTCGTGGACCCAAAATGAAATCGTGAACTCCGCTTATCACAAGAAGAATTCCAACCAGAACGATCTTCACCCCGAGCGCAGTTCCAATCTCCGTCGACCAGAATCCGTCTTCCGTAAATCGATCAAACCCGATTCCACGGCTTTCGAGGGCGGCCGCTCCTGACACCACCAACAAAGTCAGCAGAACCCAGGCGATTCCCCTGAACCGCAAGGCGGCTTTACGCGGGAACATCAAACCCATTCCGGGCGGTTCCATGCCACGAGCTACGGGCACCATGACGAGTGCTAGGAATATCGCTCCGCCGATCCAAATAATCGCGGAGAATACGTGAACGACTACGACGATAAATTGCCAGATTGGCACGAAATACTCCGTTTAAGTAAACCAGCCCAGATAACAACAGAAAGAAAATTAGCCGCCGATGTAGTACATCTCGACTTTGTCGCCATCTTCCGAAGAACCAGCCTTGAACTCGGTGTCTTTCGAACGAAGAGCCGAATAGCTATCGTCTCGCCCAGTCCAAACCTTGGCGATAATTTCGGCAATATCACCATCACTAGCGTCCGAACGTAACGCCGACTTCAGGTCGGTTCCGCCAGTAGCAAATAGGCAGGTCACAAGCTTGCCGTCTGTCGACAAACGAGCACGAGAGCAGCTTCCACAGAAAGGCTCGCTCACGGACGAAATAACGCCTATCTCGCCTTCGCCATCGAGATACCGGTATCGACTGGCAACTTCGCCAGCGTAGTTCGCATCAACCGGCTCAAGCGGGAACTCGGCGCCGATCATATCGACAACCTCTTTGGAGGTAACGACCTGAGACAGCTCCCAGTCGTTCTTCGTTCCGACGTCCATAAACTCGATGAAACGAACGATAGCTCCGGTACCTTTGAAGTACCGAGCAGTGTCGACCAGTGTGTGATCGTTCACACCGCGCTGGACAACTACATTGATCTTGATCGGATCGAACCCAAGTTCACTAGCGACCTTGATGCCTTCGAGAGTGTTCTTCGGACCTTGCGGACGCCCCGACATCTTCTTGAAGATGTCCTCGTCAATCGAATCAAGTGAGATAGTCAGGCGATTCAGCCCGGCGTCTTTCAACTCCTGAGCGTACTTTGCCAGCAGGTAACCGTTAGTGGTCATCGCTATGTCGTCGATGCCATCGATTGCCGAAAGACTCGATATCAACTCGGGAAGATTGGCGCGAACGAGTGGTTCGCCACCTGTTATCCGCAGTTTAGAAACACCTGCCTGAGCAAATATTTTCGCCAGTCGCTCAATCTCTTCGAATGAAAGAATGTGCGGTCGAGGCAAAAATTCGTACTTCTCACCAAAAATTTCCGCTGGCATGCAGTACGTGCAGCGGAAATTACAACGATCCGTAACCGAGATGCGCAAATCTCGCACCGGACGGTTTAGCTTGTCGGTGATTCCTTTAAGGAATGGGAATTCAGATGTTTTTGACATGGGATTAGAAGTGCAGGTTCAAATACGTCGATACTTGATGTAGTTGCAATCAGTTAATAGTACCGCTGTAAATGCTAGTTACTGGCAGCACATCGAAAGAATCTAACCGCATCGTTTCTCTAGGCCAACGACTCCAACGTAGGGGTCAACCCTCGCAAGGCAGCCCCACGGTGACTGATTACATCTTTCTCTTCGCCAGTCAACTGCGCAGTGGTTTTAGCGTGCGATGCCAGCCAGAAAACCGGATCGTACCCGAATCCGTTCTCGCCAATAGGTTCGTGCATGATCGCACCTTCCATTACACCCTTGCTCGTTACAACGCCGTCCGTAACCTCATCGCCAACGAGAGCCAGCACAGCAACGAACCGGGCGGTGCGCTCCCAACCGGGCAAATGCTTCATCTTGTCGAGTACAAACTGCACCCGACCTTCGTCATCGAGACCTTCTCCGCCGTACCGTGCTGAGAGAACCCCTGGCTCGCCGTTTAGTGAATCAACTTCTAATCCAGAATCGTCTGCAAGCGTAAGTTCGCCCGACTCTCGTGCGTATGCGCGTGCCTTTAAAACAGCATTTTCTTCAAAAGTTGAACCCGTCTCTTCGACCTCCAACGTGATGCCCAAGTCATCCAGTCCCACCACATCAAAAGGCATTTCGGAAAGCATTCGTGAGAACTCACGTACCTTGCCGGAGTTCCGTGTCGCGACGAGCAATTTCTTAGTCATAAACACAAACGTAACCCCAAAGACTAAGAGCGGGGTAATCAAAGCCAACGAAAAAGGTTCGTTATTCGGGATTTGTTGACCGTTGCGGGCATAAATACCGAGTGTTACGATTTCCAAGCTTTTAACGTTAGATGGCCGATTTTAATTGTCGGTGATTTTTTTGTGTTAATTCAATTACAACACCCCCGCAAGTCACGTATAGCTCCCAGATGCACCGAGTCTTAAAGCTTTCTTTCCCACTTCGTCCAGCACTTCTACTCTTAGTACCGCTGGCGATTGCCCTCCTGGCAGCATGTACTCCCGACAACAATCAGTCGACGTTCGGCACCGCCGGACCCATCGCTGAAGACCAAGCTGACTTATTCAAGTTCATCTTCTGGATCGCGGCGGTGGTATTTGTTCTGGTTGAAGGAGCAATTATCTACATCGCCATTCGGTACCGAAGGCGCTCCAACGACGACAAGCTTCCGCACCAGACGCACGGTAACACCCGACTCGAAATCGCTTGGACAATTCTTCCAGTTCTGATTCTTGTGGTTATTGCCGTACCGACTCTCACCGATATTTGGGCTCAACAGAATACTGTTCCTCAAGATCTGGGTGAAGTGCTCAACGTAGAGGCCATCGGACACCAATGGTGGTTCGAATTCCGATATCCAGACCAAGAAGTCGTTACTTCAAACGAGCTTCACATTCCAGTCAACCGCCCTGTCGCATTCAAGCTCGAATCACAGGATGTTATTCATAGCTTCTGGGTTCCAAAGATCGCCGGTAAGGTCGATATGGTTCCCCTGAACGACAACTTCATCTGGATGATTGGTGACGAGGTAGGCGAATATTACGGTCAATGTGCTGAGTTCTGTGGAATCGCACACGCACACATGCGTTTCCGCGTAATTGTTCACGAAGAAGCCGATTTCCAAGCATGGCTCAAGGGTATGCACACAGCTGCCGACACTCCTGTAGCTGGTTCTACTGAAGCTTCAGGAAAGAATCTTTTCGCAGCAAACTGTTCTTCTTGCCACACGAACGACTCGACCACACCAGGCTCGTACGCCCGTGAAATCAGCTCACAGCAAGCTCGTTGGAACGGCTGGATCTCAGACATTAAGACCTCAGGAATCGTTTCTGCTCCAAACCTGACTCACTTCGGAACCCGCAACACGATCGGTGGGGGGCTGAAGGATTTGACTCGGGGGTCGCTTGAAAACTGGATCACCGATCCTTCTTCGATAAAGATCGGCACTCGCATGCAGAAGCACGCAGCCGTCTACGACACCGCTGATGGAAAGGCGAAACTCACGCCTGCTGAAGTATCTGACATTGCCACCTACCTCCTGTCACTCAAGCCCGGCACTGCACCCGCAGGCGCCGTTATTGAAACCGATGGGGCAGATGGTGCCAACATTTTTGCTACAAACTGCACAAGCTGTCACTCGACCGGCGACAACAAAGTTGTTGGCCCTGGTCTTGCTGGCATCGGTGACCGAGCTGGTTCACAAGTAGCTGGCATGAGCGCTGATGACTACATTGAGCAATCCATAAGGGAGCCAGCAGCCTTCTTGGTTGACGGCTACCCTGCTGTAATGCCCGAATGGTCTCAACTTGGCGACGATTCGATTGACGCACTCGTCGACTATCTAAAGACATTGAACTAACGGAAATCACCTGTACAGGCGCAACTAACGTCTAGCAGCGGAGCTCACACCTAGTGACAACAAAATCACTGAGAATGCCACAACTGTTCCCACGACCTAAATCGTCGACGGGAATTTGGAGCTGGATCGGAACTGTCGATCACAAGAGGATCGGTACCCTTTACGGTATTACTTCGTTCATATGGTTCATCGTTGGTGGCCTAGAAGCGCTGATGATCCGCGGTCAGTTGGCATCTGCCGAAAACGACCTGATCGGCCCTGAAACGTACAACCAACTGTTCACCATGCACGGAACCACAATGGTGTTCCTGGTGATCATGCCGCTCTCTGCAGCGTTCTTCAACTGGCTTATACCGCTTCAGATCGGTGCCCGAGATGTAGCATTCCCGAGATTAAACGCTCTAAGCTTCTGGGTTTTCTTGTTCGGTTCACTGCTCATCAACTTTAGTTGGATAACTGGAAACGCCCCCAACGGCGGTTGGTTTGGATATGCCCCTCTCTCGGGTGCGACATTCAACCCCGGATTGGGAATGACCTACTGGGTGGTTGGCTTGAACGTTCTTGGTCTGGCTTCGATCGCCGCAGGTTTGAACTTCATCGTCACCATTTTGAACATGCGTGCTCCTGGCATGAGCATGTTCAAAATACCTATTTTCACTTGGATGACTCTGATCACTTCGGTTCTGATTGTTCTTGCAATGCCGGTTCTGGCGGTTGCAGGTATTCAGCTTATGACCGACCGTGTTTACGGCACTCACTTCTTCAACTCGCTCGGTGGTGGCGATCCAGTAATGTGGCAGCACATTTTCTGGCTGTTTGGTCACCCTGAGGTCTACATCCTGATTCTGCCTGCGATGGGTATCGTTTCTGAAGTACTTCCGACATTCGCTCGGAAACCACTTTTCGGCTATCCCTTCGTAGTATTCGCTGGTGCGGCTATCGCTTTCATGGGTTGGTTCGTTTGGAGCCACCACATGTTCACCGTCGGACTCGGGCCTGCAGCAAATACTGCGTTCTCGATATCGACGATGCTTATCGCTGTTCCAACCGGTGTGAAAATCTTCAACTGGCTCGGCACACTCTGGGGCGGAAATATCCGACTCAACACGCCGATGCTGTTCTCGATTTCGTTCATTGCTATGTTCACGATCGGTGGCTTGAGTGGTGTCATACACGCCTCGCCTCCGACGGACGCGCAGCAGCAAGACACCTACTTCGTTGTTGCTCACTTCCACTACGTACTCGTTGGTGGAGCGCTTCTGGGTATCTTCAGTGGAATCTACTACTGGTGGCCTAAGTTCACCGGATACTTCCTCAACGAGAAACTCGGTATCGCCAACTGGGCATTGATGATGATCGGTTTCAACCTGCAGTTCGCTCCGATGCACTGGCTCGGAATGGACGGGATGCCACGTCGTATCTACACGTACGGCGAGAACATGGGGTGGGAAACTTCAAACATGGCCGCCTCGATCGGTGGGGCGATTCTCGGATTAGGAATACTTGTGTTCATCATTAACGTCTTCTACTCGAAGATGAACAAAGTAATGGCCGGAAATGACCCATGGGACGGTCGTACCCTCGAATGGTCTACATCTTCACCCCCACCAGTACACGACTTCGACGAAATTCCTCAGGTCAAGTACCGTGATGATTTCTGGTTCCAGAAATACCCAGAAACCATTGCTGAGTACCACCACGATGAACACGATCAAGCTGTTCCTTCGGGAGCACAGCTTGATGAAGTTGAAGAAGCTCTACCAGTTGTTTCTGGTGGTTCCTACGGACACGGGGACGGCCATAGCGCCATTCACCTTCCTGATATGTCGTACTACCCTTTCATTCTGGCTCTCGGTATCGCCGGGCTTGGTGCCGGGTTCCTCTCCAACAACGTAGTTATCGCAGTTGGTGCGGTAATCCTTGTTTGGGGTCTCATTGGATGGGCGATGGAACCCGTCAACGACCCTAAATAAGCAACGCTAATTATTTAGTTCACTTCCAACGTCAAGGAAAATACGAACGTGACACAGGCCGCAGCAACAGAACACCACGAGCCAGTAGAAAATACTTCGACCGGTTTGAACAGCAGGAAGCTCATGATGTGGGCCTTCCTGGCTTCCGACGTGATGTTCTTCGGAGTATTCATCGCAACCTACCTCGTTTACCGAGGCAAGAGCCTAGTCGGGCCATACCCGTCTGAGATTCTCGACATCCCGATTACGTCTGTTTCGACGTTCGTGCTGTTGATGAGTTCTCTTGCGATGGTTCTTGGTCTTCACTACGTAAAAGCAGGCGAGAAGAACAAAGCCACGCTTTGGATTTTAGTAGTAGTAGTTCTGGGTGCCATATTTATGGGATTCCAGTTCTATGAATTCCGCACGTTCGCTCACGAAGGCCTAACGCCACGAACGAACATCTTCGGAACCACGTTCTTCATCCTTACTGGCATCCACGGTGCCCACGTAACCATCGGTGTTATCTGGATGGCATTCATGGCGTACAGCTCGCACTTTGGACAGCTGCGACAGGACAATGCACTCGACCTCGAAATCGCCGGTCTGTACTGGCACTTCGTCGACATCGTGTGGATCGTGATTTTCACGGTTATCTACCTGATTTCAGCTTCTGACGGACCGCCGCTCGGCGTCGGACCAACAATCATTCACGGATAGCCCGAGGGATAGCAAACATGGCCAATCTCTGGCATAAACTTACGCAGCACGACGGCAACGGCTGGTGGAACCTTCCGCACGGCCCTAGCAACGAATTGAACCCTCCTTTCGAAGGTCCAATCGGTGGTGCATGGTTCGGTAATCTTTGGCGAACGCTAACGCACGGCAACGTATCGCACGCCGGCGTTGGATTTTACTGGCTCGTTGGATTCGTTCTGGCAGTGATCACACTTCTTGAGGTGTGGCTATTCACTCTCGAAGGACTTGGTGGATGGTTCATCCCAATTCTGCTGTTTCTTTCAGTAGTCAAGTTCGTCGGAGTTGTCGCGTACTTCATGCATCTCAGGTTCGATAACCGAATGTTTACGTTCTTCTTCGCGTCGGCAATGATTATTGGGATACTAATTTTCTCGATTCTTCTAGTCATCATGAAATATGGCAACCAGCCGGTTCTGTTCTAAGACTGCCCGGCTAACCTACGAAGAAACGAACGCCCAAAAGCACGGCACGATAACCCGGGTCTGACGCTGAGTCGACCCGTACAAGCTTGACTTCGATCACCGGAATCAAACTACTCAACCGGGATGATTTAACGCCATGAACGGCGCTTCAGAACCGAACCTCATCGACAGCTTTGGCGAATTCATCTTCGCTTGGGACTTCTCGTCCCCCCCGGCAGTTTTATTGCTGCTGCTCGCAGCTGCTTACACAATTGGCACCATTCGCCTAGCTGTGCGTTCCGATACAAACGGCTGCTTTTGGTCGAAGGTCGGCACCAGTTACTTCGCATTCGCCCTATTGGCTTTCGCCTTGGCCGGACCGCTTGATTATTTCTCTGGCGATCTTTTCGCAATGCACATGTCTCAGCACCTCGTCATTGCAATGTTCGCAGCGCCGTTGCTACTTGTCGGGTGCCCGATGCCTGCGTACATCTGGGCATTGCCTCGACCGCTTAGGATTGGCGCAGGATCGGCTCTGACAGGCTCAGGAATCATAGTCAAAGTCTTGACGCTGCTCACTCTCCCCAAAGTGGCGCTGCCGCTGTTCATTGGCACACTATACGGCTGGCACATTCCAGCCGCGTACAACGGCTCTCTTGAGAACGAATGGGTGCATCTCATCATGCACTTCACGATGTTTTCGACTGCCGTGCTGTTCTGGTGGCCCATAGTTGGTCCTCCACCGATCCGCACACAGCTCAACTATCCACAACGCATCGTTTACCTGCTACTCGCAGTTACACCCACCGCTTTGCTCGCAGCGATCATCACTCTAACCAAGTCAGTGCTTTACGACTTCTATCTAGTTGCACCCGGACATTTCCACTGGTCGACTACCGAAGATCAACGAGTAGGCGGTCTACTAATGTGGATCCCGGGCAACTTCGTATACCTCGCAACGATGACAGTTCTATTCTTCAAATGGTTTGCAGAAGAAGAACGTAAAACGTCTTCCCCCCGCAAGCGTAATCCGCCAGCAAAGTAGCGAGACCAGGCGATTTGTCGGCGACCACGTCGCTAGTGATCCAGCTACTTACGGCTCGCTGTCATTGCGAGGAATCCGATGACGTGGCAATCAGTAGGTCAAGCAATGCTATTTCCGACTTTGCCTACCATCGTCCACCCCAGCTCCTAGATCCGAGTCTTCCAGTCGAACGTCACCTGCCTAGCTTCGACTCTTAGCGTTGCGAATGAACTCTGATTGCCACGTCGTCGAACTCCTCGCAATGACATTTGCACGTTGAGTCCAGCAGCAACACAAAAAAGCCCCTGCCGAAACGACAGGGGCTTTTCATATTCTCTAAGAAAGAAAGTTACGAGGCACTTCGGCTGCGTCGACGTCGGATAATCGCACGCTTGATGAAGTAGTCGTTCTCTTGATCCAACATTCGTCGTAGAACATCGTCAGAAAGATTCTTCAAGTAAATCACGCTCGCCCAAGCCGTTGTCAGGCCAGACTGAATTTCGTCGAGTGTCATCGCCTTGTTTGTGTTCGCAAGTAGAAGCTTGAAAACAGCCTCAGTGATAGGGGTACCCGGTAGAAGGAAGTCTGGCTCCTTCGAGCAAATGTTAGCCATCACCTTCATGTACTCAGCAGGTTGACCGAAGCCGCCAACAACCTTGCCATCGTCGATAACGGCTTTACCGCTCTTCGAAAGCCTCGAGTAGATAGCAAATTCAAATGATCGTCCGGAAGTCTCGAAAGCCTTCGTGTCGATCTGGTATTTCGGCTCTTCCTGTGGCTCCAGTTCTGGAGTTACAGGTGGCTCTGGGGTCTGCTCTGTTTGTTCTGTCTGGTTTGTCATGTCTTAATTGTGCGTGAAGCGGCGCGTGAACACACTGTCAAAAATGTTTAGAAAATATCGTCTGGCCAGTCGAGCATTTCGACTTTCGCAATTTCGCCAGCATCAATCATACCAATGTGATCGGGGCAGATGGCTAATCCGTTCGCAAGTGACATAGAACTCAGAACGCCTGAACTCTGATTTCCTGTCGATTTAGCCCTATAAGCACCCGATTCGTCCTTATATACCTGAACTCTTGCGTACACACGGCGACCATCGTGATTACGAATCGGATCGTCCATGATCGCCTCGACACTAGGCTTTTCGACCTCAGGTTTACCCATCATAAGTCTAATTGCTGATCGCCCAAACTGCTCGAACGCCACCATCGCACTTACCGGATTACCCGGGAGACCCAAATGAGGAACCTTCGTTCCGTCTTTTCGGTCGAGCACTCCGAACGCCAGCGGCTTCGCAGGGCGCATTCGTACCGACCACAACGCAATCTCGCCTTTGGAAGAAAGCACATCTTTCACAACGTCGTAATCGCCCTTAGAAACGCCAGCAGAGGTCACGACCAAATCGGCGTCCAGCGCCTCTTCAAGAGCAGCCGTAAGCGATTCGATGGTGTCCTTAGCGATACCCAATATCTTCGGCACACCGCCGTAGCGTTTGACCATAGCAGCAATGCTAAAAGCGTTCGAGTTAAATATCTTGCCGGGCTCGGGTTCATCTCCAGGCTGAAGCAATTCATCGCCTGTCGAAACAATTGCCACGACCGGCCGACGAATCACCTTCGCCGTCGAATGACCTAGAGAAGCGATCACACCAATCTCTCCAGCTCGCAAAATTTGGCCGCTCTCCAACACAGTTTCACCAGATTCGATATCTTCGCCGGCGCCCCGTACATTGCCGTGTGGCTCAGCATGAAGATGAATCGCAATCGCTTCTGAAGAACCACCTGAAGCTCTGCGTTCCAGCTCATCGGTGTCTTCGAACGGAACTACGGCGTCTGCGTTTTCTGGCACCGGAGCGCCGGTCATGATCCTAATCGCGGTTCCCGGTTCAAGCGGGTGGTCTGGAAGCTGTCCTGCAGCCACTACGCCCGTGACGACCAGTTCAACCGGAGCGTCTGTTGAAGCACCTCGAGTATCGGAGGCCAGCACAGCGTAGCCGTCCATAGCCGAATTCGCCAGTGGTGGAATGTCGAAAGATGCGACCATGTCCTCTGCCAGAACCTGACCCAGCGAATCGACTAAATCGGTCGACTCAACAGGCAGCACTTCGAAGTACGACAGTATTCGCTCGCGCGCCTCTTCAACGCTAAGCATCTCGGCATCGTAGTGGTGCCGATGAGGTCGATCGTGGTGTTCGTGAGATTTCTTCGCCAATACTAAGCCCGCAACTCCGCACCAAGTTCTTTGGAGAGTTGATTCAGAATCTGCTGTTCAATCTTTCCGATTTGATCGGCAGTAAGAGTTTTGTTTGGTGACTGATAAACGAGTCGAACTGCCACAGCCATTTTTCCGTCGGGAACACCCTTGCCTTCGAACACATCAAACACGGTAGCTGAAGTCACGATTCGGTTTCGGCTTGAGATATCAACGATCTGACCCGCCGTTACGTCAGTATCGACAATCAGCGACAGATCACGGTGGGAAGCGGGAAGTCGTGTGAACTCTTCGAACTTGCCTGAATCAACGCCGTTTGGACCTTCCATTACTTTCAAAATCGCGGCGAGATCGAGTTCGAACATCGAGACCGTCTCAACTTCGGCATCGAACTTTGAAAATATTTCAGAGGCGACTTCGCCAACAACGCCGATTACAGCATTGTTAGCAGTTGCCACCTTGATGACCGCCGTTCTACCGGCGGCAAAAGTAGCGTCTTCGGCAGGTTCGAAAGTAGCTTGGATTCCAAGATCTTCCAGTACCGCCTCAGCCGCGCCTTTGGCATCGTAGAAATCTGATGGTGCGGTCGAAGCGTCCCAATGAAGTTCGTTTCGTGGACCCGCAAACGCACCCGTAGCCATCTGACGCTCTTCTGGCAGACCTTCGCCATAGTCGAGAAACACACGACCTGCCTCGAATAGTGCGATCGGACCTCGCCAAGTTCGCGAGTTGCGAGCCACCGTTTCGAGAATCGCCTCTCGAAGCGTTCGACGCATCACTGCGTAGTCGGCAGTAATCGGATTCCGCAGCTTGATAGATGAAGCAGTGTCGGCAGGAAGCGCAACACGATCTTCACCCTCGCTTGTCGTGGCGGCGTAAGAAATAATCTCCCGCATACCTGCCTGAGCCAAAGCATCGGTTACCCGAGTTCGAATATCCATTTCAGGCTGCGGCTGCCACTGAGGTGGCCGGCCTGCCAACGTGGTCGTAGGAATATTGTCGTAACCAACGATTCGGGCAATCTCTTCAATCAGATCTTCAGGGATAGAAATATCAGGTCGCCAGTACGGAATACCAACGTCCCATCCGTCGGCATCTGCATTAAGAGTGAATCCAAGATTGCTAAGTGTCGATTCAACATCTGATTTGTCGAATTCGACTCCGAGCACCCGAGAGATGTGCGTTCGATTAAGACGCACATGTTCCTGCTCTTTGCCCTTGCTCGGGTACACATCGATGATCCCTGAAGCGACAGTTCCGCCAGCGATCTCCTGGATCAGCTTGGTAGCCCGGCGAAGTCCAACTTCACTTAGACCAGTGCGCAAACTCTTCTCGAATCGCAGTGTCGCCTGACTTGCGAGCTCAAGCGATCTAGCTGTTCGTCGGTTGTTCACGCCTTCAAATGTAGCCGACTCAAGAATCACGTTTGTCGTCGAATCTGAAATCTCAGAATTCGCACCACCCATGACACCTGCAATACCAATACCTCGTTCGGGATCGGCGATGAGAAGCATCTCGGTGTCGAGCTTGCGTTCCTTGTCATCGAGCGTAGTTAGCTTTTCGCCCAACTTCGCTCGTCGAACGATAATTTTGTGATCAACGACCTTGTCGTAATCGAACGCGTGCAGCGGCTGCCCAAGTTCAAACATAACGAAGTTCGTTATGTCGACCAAGTTATTTATAGGCCGCTCACCAATCGCAATAAGTCGATCCTGCAACCACTTTGGTGAAGGAACAATCTTCACACCCTGAATAACTGTCGCCGTGTACCGCAGGCACAAATCTGGATCTGAAATTTCGACTGAAGCCAGAGTATTCACATCAGGCCCGGTCGCTTCAAACTCAATGTCAGGCTGCTTTAGCGGCTTGCCAGTAATCGCAGATACATCTCGAGCCACACCAACCACGCCGAGGCAGTCGGGACGGTTGGGCGTGAGTTCAATGTCAATGACCGACTCGCCCAGAACATCTCCGATCGGCGTTCCGATCGCAAGGTCGTCGTCCAAAACGAGAATACCGTCATGATCATCGCCAATTCCGAGTTCACGTACCGAACAAACCATGCCTTCGGACACAATTCCGCGAATTTTCGATCGCTTGAGCTTCTTCGTCTTACCGGGTTCATCCGCATGCGCGTCCTGAAGCACCGCACCGATAGAGGCGTATGCAATCTTCTGGCCTTCGGCCACGTTAGGAGCCCCGCACACGACCTCAGCTTCGCCATCGCCATGGTCGACAGTTACAAGCCTCAGGCGGTCGGCATCGGGGTGCTGAGCGATATTTTTGACGTGCCCAACTACAACGTTGTCGATCCAACCGGTGCGTTCAATATCTTCAACTTCGTTACCAGCCATCGTTAGACGATGCGCCAGATCATCGAGGTTCATCTCGATATCTACGTATTCTTTCAGCCAGGAAACAGGGACCTTCATGCGTTTTTCTCAGTTACTTATCGAATTACAAGTTGATTGAAATGTGACGAATCACTTTGGTGGAGTCGGCGTGTTCGCCGCTCCTAAAACTGAGTCAGGAACCGAAGGTCGTTCGAGAAGAAGTGCCTAATGTCGGTAATTTCATTTCGCAACATCGAAATCCGCTCCGGACCCATTCCAAATGCAAAACCCGTGTATTTGGTCGAGTCGTAACCCGCGTTTTCCAACACCTTAGGGTGAACCATTCCAGCACCTAAAATTTCAATCCAGTTGCCGTTCCATTCGATCGACATATCCACCCCGGGTTCAACGAACGGGAAGAAGTCGCAACGAAACCTAACTTTTCGTTGAGGTCCAAATATTCGACGTGCGAATTGGTAAAGCGTGCCTTTCAGGTCGGCAAACGTAATACCTTCGTCCACTGCCAGACCTTCAACCTGGTTGAAGTGCCATTCGTGCGTAGCGTCGGTCGATTCATATCGGTAGCACTTGCCGGGGACTACGACTCGAATCGGAGGATCGTTAGCCTCCATCGTTCGTGCCTGCATGGGCGAAGTGTGCGTCCGCAGCAGCACATCATTGTGGGTATCGGAATCGACCCAAATAGTGTCCCATTGATCTCGTGCAGGGTGATTGGCAGGAATGTTAAGCATGTCGAAGTTGTACTTCTCAAGCTCAACCTCAGGACCTTCAATGGTCTGGAATCCCATTTCGTTGAACGCCTGAGTAATCTCTCGGATCATCTGCGTCGAAGGATGTAGACCGCCCAAAGCAGGTCGTCGACCTGGCAACGAAATATCGATTGACCCAACAGGCGCCTGAGAAGATCTCGACTGATTAGCGCGATCTTCGTAAAGTGCTTCAAGCTGACCACGAAGCATGTTCGCCGCAGCACCAACCACCTTGCGCTCGTCGATATCGAGTGAACCAAGACCACGTAGCAGCCCTGTCAGTCGACCTTTTCGACCAAGGAAGCCAACTCGCCACGCTTCGAGTTGCTCGCTAGATTCCGACGAATCTAAGGCGATAATAGCGGCAGCTTTCAGTTCCTCGACCGACTCACCGGCCTGAGTTGCTTGAACACCCTGATCTTTTGGCAACGACACTTACCTGACATAAATACTTGTAAACCGAAGACGAACAACCAACGAATTGGTCTGTCGACGGAGGTTTGCGACTCGAAATTATAGTGGATTATGAGCGTACCGCTTACTCTTGCCGTAATCTCAATAAATACAGGGAAACAGCCGAACTCGCTTCAAACAACGATTATTGGGTAAATCTATGTGTTATTTTCGCGAATTGAATAAATAGCTTATTAGCAACATGATTCTGAGTTTATTTTACGATAATCGTAATAATCTACACTTTAGTCGTTACGACTCCATCATGTGCGCCTGTTGACGTGAACGGCGGGAACAGCCACTACACTCAGAGTTGCCCTTTCGAACTAGCGACAAGTTCAAAAAGTTGTAGTAGGGTCGAACAACGATCAGCCGCAGTACACACGATGTGTACATCGAGATGTGGTGCAATCAATATTCGAATTAACGGGGGATCCAATATGGAAGCCTATTGCATGAAGTGCAAGACAAAACGTGAAATGCAGAACCCAGAGCAGATCACTATGAAAAACGGTCGACCTGCGACTCAGGGCACATGCCCAGTCTCCGGTACCAAGATGTTCAAGATCGGTAAAGCTTCGTAAGCTTTCTGCTACTGAATGAATTGACCCGTGCTTAGGCACGGGTCTTTTTTTGTCGAATTTCAAGCGACATTTCGGTCAACACCCGTCAACCGATAGTAAGATTCGGTCTCTCACACCACTATCTTCCGAGAAACCATTCATATGCAAACAGTTCCGTTCGGAAAAACAGGATTCAACGTCAGTCGCCTCGGAGTCGGTCTTTCAGAAATTGGATCACAGCTTTCTGTCTCTGATCAAGATCAAGCCACCACTATGATGAACACCGCTCTCGATAGCGGCATCAACTTTCTCGACACATCAGCCTGCTACGGCATATCTGAAATGATGGTCGGCAAGGGCGTGGCAGATCGACGCTACGACTATTTCCTCGCTACCAAAGCCGGACACATCGCACTAGGCGCCGCTGGAGAAGAATGGACATACCAAACTGTCGTCGATTCGATCGAACGCAGCTTGCGATTGCTCCAGACCGATCATGTAGACCTAGTTCAACTCCACTCGTGCGGGATCGATGTCTTAGAGCGCGGAGACGTAATTCGTGCGCTTCAGGAAGCTCAGGATGCTGGGAAGACTCGATTCTTCGGCTACTCGGGCGATAACGAAGCCGCTCATTGGGCAGTCGATTCAGGATTGTTCGCCACTCTCCAAACCAGCTACAACCTTGTCGAACAGCGAGCGCGAACATCTGGCCTCCTGGAAAAAGCAACAGCGCAGGGCATGGGTACGATCATCAAGCGACCTATTGCTGGTGGTGTATGGGGCAAGTCACGTCCTGAAGCCGGAATCGACGACGCAGGTCGATACAACACTCCTTATCTCCTACGTGCCAAAGATATGCGATCGCTCGGCCCAATTGAAAATGAGCCTGAAGACGGAATTCTCACAGCACTTGGCTACACACTCGGCGATCCAAACGCCAACGTGGCGATTGTTGGAACCACCAATCCATCTCACATGGCTACCAACATCAAACAAATCGACAATGATCTACCGATTTCTGAATCAGTCATTGAAGAACTGAAGTCCCGATTCGAGAAGCTCGACAAAGACTGGGTGCAACGCACATAGAACGAGTGGTTCATTTTCTATTCGCCTACTCCAGCGATGACCATCCATTCCGTTAGAAAGTTCGTTATTCGACAATGAAGATAGCCCGCATCGAAGTCCGATTCGTTGAAGCCGAACTCGATCAGCCATTCGGCTGGTCGCAACGGTGGACCAACACCCGCAGCGTCGTCGTTCTAAAGGTATTTACCGACGACGGTGTGATTGGCTGGGGTGAAACATACGGATCTTCGGAAACAGTAGCGGTTATCGCTTCTATCGCACGATTGGCGATCGGAGAAAATCCGGAAAACATCTCGCAAATATGGCACAAGATCCACCGAGCTACGTTCCAGAGCCACATGTACACCGGCGCAGCCGTAATGGCAGCCAGTGCGATAGACACCGCCCTGCACGACATCGTTGGGAAATCGACAGGTAAGCCCGTTGCTGAAGTGATGGGAGGCAGGCTGCACGATTCAATATCGGTCTACGCAACCGGTCTTTACTACGTCGACAACTACGCACTAAAACCTCATCTCGAAGAAGCCGCTGGATACGTCGAGCAGGGCTTCACAGGAATGAAGATGAAAGTCGGGGCACTGACATTAAAAGAAGATGCAGCACGAGTCAGAGCGACACGTGAGGCGATTGGCGCTGACGTGCGACTGATGTTCGATGCAAACGAATCGTACGATCCGTCGAGCGCACTAACCTTCGCCAACATGGTTGCCGATCAGGACATCACTTGGTTCGAGGAGCCGTGCGCATCGAGAGATTTCGTTGCCAACAAGATGGTTCAAGAAAAGTCGCCAATTCCTATTTCAGGCGGTGAAAGCCTGTCGACTCGCTGGGAGTTCGCTCCTCGACTCGCCGAGCGGACGTTCGACATCATCCAACCCGACATTTGCGGAGTTGGTGGTCCTTCGGAAATGCACCGAGTCGGACTTATGGCACAGGCGTTCGGTATTAAATTCAACCCACACTTCTGGGGCACCGGAATTAGCTTTGCGGCCGCACTCCATTCGCTAGCGCTTCAGCCGATTGGGCAGATCAATCAAACGAACATTCCTTATCAGAACGAATCAGTATTGGAGTTCGACCAAACGCCTCATCCGGTCCGAGAAAATCTAACAACCCCGTTCTTCACTCAATCGAACAGCCGAGTCGAAGTGCCAACCGCACCCGGACTAGGAATAGACGTAGACGAAGACGTACTCGAACGCTTCACCAATGGCGAAATATTTATCGTTGATACCGCGGTAAATTCACAGCCATTCTTCTAAACGAAAAATAATCAGTAAGTTCTCTACAACAACCCCTCTTCATTCAGGCCAAAGGCCGAAGGCACGGGCTTGAAACCGATATCGAAGTCGATTCAGATGGCAACGTTCACGCCTTCAACAAGCCCTGACTCTGCGCCGATATAGATTTCGCACTTATCGAACGTAACAAGATCGCCATTCTCTCCTAACCGCCAAACCATGACTTCACCCGATCAAACAGATTCGACAACGAACACCTCAGCAGACGCAGTTAGCCTGCCGAATGCCGGGCGCTATCAACGCGTAAAACTGACCATGTCGATCGTTTCGATGACATTGAACGTCGTGATCCCGCTGGTGTTCTTACTTTCCGGTGGATCCGAAGCGATCCGCAACTTGGTCGAAGGTTGGACCACTTCTTCAGCCCTAATAGTCGTTCTGTATCTGCTGGTCACGGGAGTCGGCTTCCAACTGATCGAATTTCCGTTCGAGGTGTACTCCGGATTTATTGTCGAAAAGCAGTTCGGTCTCAGCAAAGTTTCCATCGGCAGCTGGCTTTATGACTGGCTCAAAGGCACGCTGCTTCAGTCGGTGCTTTTGGTCGTATTGATATCGGGTATGTACTGGTTACTCCGATCTCAACCCGACCTCTGGTGGCTGTGGGCAGCGATCGGGGCGACTATCCTCGTCATCATTCTTATGGCGCTGGTTCCGGTGCTGCTGCTGCCACTGTTCTACAAATTCGAACCAATTCCAGAAGGCGAACTCAAAGACCGTCTATTCGCCCTTGCCGACCAAATTGGCACCCACGTTCAAGGCATCTACGTTTGGCATCTTGGCGATAAAACTTCTAAAGCCAACGCCGCTGTAACTGGTTGGGGGCGGACACGTCGGATCATCATCTCCGACACGTTGATAGATTCGAACACCATCGAAGAAATCGAAGTCGTTATGGCGCACGAACTGGGTCATCACGTTCGGTGGGACGTGTGGAAAATGCTCGCCGTATCGACCGCCTTAATATTCATCAGCTTCTTCGTTATCGATCTCGCACTCACAGCATGGATCGATACGCTCGGACTACGCGAAATAGACGATATCGCCGGGCTCCCGCTCGTTCTCATCGTCGGAGCAGGCGTCTCGTTAGTTGCCCTCCCTGTCTCCAACTGGCTATCGCGTAAGGCCGAAACTGCCGCCGACTTCTACGCACTAAACCTCACAGGTATGCGCGATGAATTCATCTCGGCAATGAACAAACTCGGCGATCAAAATCTCTCACAGAAGAGTCCGAACGCAGTGGTCGAATTCTTGTTTCACTCTCATCCGTCGATACAACACCGAATCGATCGAGCAAACGCCTGGACGCCAGTGCCACGCGACCGATAAGGACCCAAAACTCTCAATGCCAGATTCTCCCAAATTCACGCCTAAAACATCGATCATTATTGATGGCGAAAACTTTCTGATCAACGGCATACCGACTCAGCAGGGCCGAACGTTCCGCTGCACATGGATCTGTCAGAACTCGGTGCTCACGATGAAACCTGAGCGACCTAAATTCATCATCGGTCTCTGTATTTAAGCCGACAGTTCGT
>JAQCHZ010000013.1 GCA_027618835.1 Chloroflexota bacterium
AAGACATTAATAGATCTCCTCAGCAAATGAGGAACGATGTTATTCTGCCCCGGCGCTGAGTTCTGACAGAACCGTTCGGGCAACCGCTATGGGCTCGTACCAAGCGCTCTACGCCATCGGAATGCTTCTCGGCCCCGCTGCCTCAGGTCCCATCGCAGCAGCGTTCGGAATCGAGATGGTGTTCTGGGCGGCGGCGGCAGCGACAGTTCTTGGCGGAGCAATGGCTGTCGTAAAACCGCTCCCACGAAAATAGTTCAAATCGTCATCCCGGGACTATCATTAGTTTCGCTTTATGCAGCGAGAACTGACGCTAAAGATTAATATGCTCGAACGAGAAATCCACTAAAACAGGAGTGAACGATGGCTTCGCAGGACATGCGGCTCGAACGTGATTCGATGGGTGAACTAGAAGTTCCAGCAAACGCTTACTACGGCGGAAACGCCCGGCGCGCCGAATTGAACTTCCCGATTAGCAACCTGCGACTCGGACGTTCGTTCATCAAGGCAATTGGCCAAATCAAGCAATCAGCAGCCGTCGTAAACCTCGAACTAGGAGCGCTCGACGAAGAGATCGCCAACGCGATCATCGCTTCCGCGGAACGAGTCATCGACGGTGATTTCGACAGTTCGTTCGTTGTAGACATCTTCCAGACAGGCTCTGGAACGTCGACCAACATGAACGCCAATGAAGTCATCTCGAACGTGGCGATCGAATCACTTGGCGGCGAACTCGGATCTCGAAACCCCGTTCACCCCAACGACCATGTAAACAAAGGCCAGTCGTCGAACGACGTGTTCCCATCCACGATCCACCTAGCAGCTGCCGGAGCGATCAAAGACAACCTACTTCCTTCGCTTAAAGAACTTGAAGATTCACTTAGGTCAAAATCCGAAGAGTTCTGGGGAGTCGTGAAAACAGGCCGTACCCACCTGCAAGACGCCACACCGATCCGACTAGGTCAGGAATTCCTTGGCTACGCGGGTCAACTCGAATTTGCCGGCAAGCGAGCCGAGAAAGCACTCGCCGAACTATCAGTCCTAGCCCTCGGCGGAACCGCAGTCGGAACCGGCATTGGCATGCACCCCGAGTTCTCAACGCGGGTTATTTCACGATTGCGCGATCTCACCGGTCTCGATCTTTCAGAAACCACGAATCACTTCCAAGCCCAAAGCACTCTCGACGCCGCCGTATCTGCGTCTGGCGAACTCAAATCGATCGCAGTCGGAATGCTTAAGATCGCCAACGACGTTCGTTGGTTAGGCTCTGGTCCCCGAGCTGGCATCGGCGAAATTTCGTTGCCAGAAGTCCAGCCTGGATCATCGATCATGCCAGGCAAGGTAAACCCAGTTATCGCTGAGTCTGTCGCGATGGTTTCGGCTCAAGTAATCGGCAATGACGCCACGATTACTATCGCTGGCCAGTCAGGCAATTTCGAGCTAAACGTGATGATGCCTGTGGCGGCACACAACCTGCTCGAATCGATCGATCTACTAGCGGCCGCAGCCCGCAACTTCGCCCGACAGTGCATCAACGGCCTTGTAGCAACCAGCAAGGGACCAGAAATGGTCATGCAGGGACTAGCGATCTGCACCGCCCTCGCACCGATCATCGGATACGACGAGGCAGCCCGCCTTGCACACGTAGCGTCCGAAAGCGGCGAAACAATCAAACAGGTCGCCCTACGAGAAACCGATCTAACCAGCGAAAAACTCGACGAAGTCCTTGAACCGTTGTCGATGACTGAACCGAAGGCATAGCCTTCCCAAAACTCTCTCTGATAGGGATAACCGAATAGAAAATCACACGAGACCGGTGCATACTGTCGCCGGTCTCGTTGTATTTAACACTCAGGTCGCAAGATGGAGATTTCGTAAATGGGCGCTGAAGCTAAAGTAAAAGAACTCGGACTTGATCTAACTCACCCGTCAGGTCCGGTCGCCAATTACGTGCCTGCCGTTACTGTCGGAAAACTCGTTTATCTTTCAGGTAAAGGCCCCAATCGACCCGATGGATCGCAGGTCACTGGCAAGGCCGGATCAGAACGCACCGTCGACGAAGCTTACGATGCTGCACGACTCTGCGGCATCCAGCTTCTCTCAGCATTGAAAGAGCATGTTGGAAGCCTCGACAATGTAAAACGTGTCGTCAAATTGCTCGGCATGGTCAACGCTACCCCTGATTTCGCCGATCAACCCAAAGTCATAAACGGCTGTTCCGATCTACTCGTCTCGATTTTTGGCGAAAATGGCAAGCACGCCCGTTCAGCCGTCGGAATGGGCAGCCTCCCCGGCCAAATCACCGTTGAAATCGAAATGATCGTCGAACTAAACTAGCGATCAGTCATATTCGCTAAATCGGATCAACCCAAAAGAACGGATCATCAGTTGCCCGGAACAATCAGCATCAAAACTATCAACCACGTCGGCATCCCAATATGGGATCGACGCGTTGCGCTCAAGTTCTACCGAGATATTCTCGGGCTTCAGGTGATCCCTTCAATGGTCGATTCGCCCAACATCGTTTGGACCAAAACTCTTGATGGAACAATGGTTCACTTGATCGAGCCATCTGATGGCGAAAATCTTGGCGATCCCCACATCGCTTTTGAGGTCGACGATTTCGATTCGTCTGTCGAGGCTTTGAGGGCTTCTGGCTACCCAAACATTAGCGACACAGGCGAACGGCACGACGGCCAAAAGTGCATCTTCATTGACGACAACGATGGCAATCGCCTCGAATTCGCTACCGCCAGCAATTTGCGCTCATCGACTCGTGTCGCCGACGCACTTGGCTACACATCAGAATCAGGTACTAACGCCAATGCCGATTCGCCTTCAAAGATTAAATTACTCACGATCAATCACGTCGGTTTGGCAGTGAGCGATCGTGCAGGGTGCATGGGTATGTACCGTGATCTGCTGAACATCAACGTGATTCCACACCAGATCGACGGTAACACGCTGAGTTGGACCGAAATGCCCGACGGCTCCATGGTTCACGTTATCGACCCTCCACAGTCGGTGGGTCCACGAGGCGACGGCAGACAGCATGTAGCTTTCGAGGTCACCGATCTTGAGGCGACTGCTGAAGCTCTAAGCGATGCCAACATCGAAATCGTTGAAGGAATCGGAACTCGACACGACGGTCAGCAGTTCCTGTTCATCTACGATCCAGATGGCAACCGCATTGAAATAGCGACACGTGGTGATCATTCGAACACCCCTCGCACCGCCGATGAAAACGGCTACACAAGCGAAAACGGTGTGCTGCTTTAGAAGGTCAATACCTGCCGAAACAGTCTGATGCGCGGGCAAATTAGCTACTTAATCCGACGAATCAGCGCCCTCAACGCTGGCGAAGTACGACTCTAGGAATCCGATCGCGGCCGTTTCGATTTTTGAGTCGGCAACCTTCTTCAACATCCCCGAAGTTTCGACCGATCCTGCCATTTTAACGGTCGTACTTCCTGAATTGTCTCCAGTGCTCGTCAGGGTCACGTCGGCTTTGCCTGAAACCCCAGCGCCCATCGATTTTCCTGAAAGTTCGATCGTGAAACCACGAGACTCGTCGATGTTCGACAACCAGACATCGGCATTCACAGTCGGACGTAAAAACCCCATTCGGATCTTCATTGAAACGCGGTAGCTGTTAGATCCGGTCGAAACCACTTTCGCTGTTCCCGGCAAGTGCGGCTCCATAGTCGCTGGATCAGTCAACACACCCCAAACGGTCGACAATGAAGCTTCAACTGTTCGGTCGTAATCAAATTTCAATCGGGATGCCTTTCGACCACGAAAAATCGGTCGGAACAACTGGATTTCTAAAAAACATGTTCAAGAAGGTCAATTCTATCCACCAAACGCTCTCACGCCTCGTAGCGCTGGATTAGGATTAGACCCATATGTCAACGCCCGAGACGTCACCGGCGCCTGAGTCCGCACCAGTTCGCAGTTCAGTTCGTTCAACCATTCGCTCGCTCGTATGGTCTGTTTACGCGCCCTCATTTCTGCTGTCGATGGGTCAGGGCATCCTCATCCCAGTTCTACCTGGGTTCGCAAAAGAGGAAATGGCCGCAACTATCGGGCTCATTGGTCTAGTAATCGCAGCACGCCACATCGGCACGATGATTTTCGATGTACCGGCAGGAATTCTTGTTGGTCGACTCGGACTTCGCAAGACCATGATCGCAGGCGTCATCCTGTTCGGCATTTCGGCTGTCTGGGCAGGATTATCCCCTAACTTTTCGTCGCTCATGGCGGCACGAGTGCTAGCCGGGGTCAGTTTCGCTCTTTGGAGTATTTCTCGACACTCCTATATCGCAACCGTAGTTCCGATCGACGTTCGAGGAAGAGCGCTTTCGCTATTCGGTGGAATATCACGTATCGCCACAATCCTCGGCCCGCTAATGGGTGGAATCCTCGCCGAGAGTGTAGGCATCCGAGTACCGTTCTACGCCCAAGCCGGTGTTGCCGTACTCACGCTGATCATGGTCTTAATCACAACCAGAAATATAATCGAGCCAAAACGCTCAGGCAACCGTCACAACGTATTTGCCGAACTTGGAAGTGTGGTCACTCGACACCGCCGTGATTTTGCAACTGCCGGTGTAGCCGCCGTCGCTCTCCAATTCGTTCGTGCCGGACGAGAATTCTTGATTCCGGTTTGGGGTGGAGAACTCGGGCTTGGTAAAGACCAGATCGGTTCCATCGCCGCCGCGTCATTTGCCGTCGATTCAATGCTATTTCCACTCGTCGGATACTCGATGGACAAATGGGGTCGCAAGTCGACCGGCATCCCCGCATTCATCGTGCTCGGCACGGCCATCGCACTAATTCCGCTGACGGGATCGTTCGGCGCGCTGATGGCAGTCGGGCTAATTGCAGGACTCGGTAACGGCCTGTCCAGCGGGTTCGTGCTAATCATGGGCACTGATCTCGCTCCAAAAGACAACCCGGGCGAGTTCTTGGGAGTTTGGCGTCTTATCTCAGACACCGGTGGAGCAACCGGCCCGATCGCCATCGGCGGAATCGCTCAGGTTCTCACGTTGGGTGTAGCAGCAGCGGCTACCGCAGGTATCGGCGCATTCGGCGCTCTAGTACTGATCTTCGTAGTCAAAGAAACTATGACGAGAACGCCAAGATCCTCTGTCAAAACTGCTCGACCAAAGGCCAAGTAGCAAGCAGATAGCGACCCAACGGCAGCTCGCAGCGAGCGAAGCACGTTGGAGAATCCGAAGACGTTAGAGTCCTTCAACACTCAACAAGGCGTGTAGGTCTCGCAAGCACATTGCGTCATCTTCGGGTGCCCTAGCGTCAACCCAGTCCTTCGACTCGCCTGACATGCCCTCAACGGCTCCGACAGCGACGATTTCCTTCACCCACTCGTAACCCTGCTCTACCGACGGTAGTAGGTTCTTACCTGTCTTAAGCGATAGTGCAGCAATCAAGCCGTACCCGCCCCAGTTCGAAACGCTGGCAGTGATGAGTTCAGTCGTTGTCGTGACACAAGGATCGTCTGGCAGATTTTCGATATCGGGAATCACATGCCGCATGTTCCCCATACCAATCTCATTCCCACCATCGCCAATCCCGACTGTGTACGGGTGCTCATCAAACATATGGTCGATCTTGGCGTTGAACTTCGAAAAGTCGACGCCCTTCCAGTTCCGATACGTCCCGTCACCCAGCAAACCTGCCCGTTCAATCGAAACCATCGCCGACGGGGCGTGCTCCACCAATAATTTGTGAGCGAACATGCTCGATTCGTGATGATTCGTAATCGGAAATTCGATCACTTCGTCATCACCGGCAATCGCCCTAATCGCCGTGGAACACAGTTCATCCGTTACATAGGCAACCGTGTTGCCAAGCGATTTCAGTGCTTCACCAATAGCAACCGCGCCGGGAGGCCCATCGGTCTCTGGTTCTCCAGCTCGAAGAATATAAAACCCGGTCGCAATCAGCACCTTGCCAGGATGATCGAGCAGCAACTGCGCCGACCGCTCAAGCCAACCCTCAGGCATGTGCTCCCGCAACGCCTTCATCCCGCGAATATCGTCTTGTAGAACAATGTCTTCGATCTTGGTGAATACTGATGATTCAGGCATTTGGTTTCAATCCGCCTCCGTCACTAATTTTTTTATTATGCGCTTCGAGATCATCCATCATTTTTCTTTCGATGTTCTCTTTGCGAGTAACAATTCCAAGTTCCGCAACTTCAAATAATAATTTCGTACGCGATTCGGTGTCTCGTTCAATCTGTATCCAAGATGTCACCGATCGATCAACTGCGGAAGAAATTACGTTGAATATCTTGATCGCCTGATCAATCAATTCATCAATTTCCTGTTTTTCAATTCTCGGAAGTTTGATGCCCCCTCGATTCCAATGCGCCAGCCTTTGATTTCGAAGCTGATTCAGTCGGGTTCCAGATCCTGACATCGCGGTCAAATCTGAAACAAGTTTGGCTATAGTTTCATCGGTCCTGTGAGGGAGCAGTTCTTGATTTTCTTGAATCGCGATGATCAGGTTTGGGATACTCGCTGTGCGAGTGTCTTTGTCGATAATTCGAGCGGTTGTCATCAACATCGTTTGCCTCAGTGCTTCCCGGGCAGGGCTGCAGGGCTAAAGAAACCCTTGTGTCGGTTAAGCACGGGCAACTGATCTTCAGTCTGCCAAGATGCGTAAAAGGCAACACGACTGCTTTTTATTAACGATATTTCGTTTTTGAGCTGCGAAAATGCTGCGCCAAATTCTTCCAAGTCCATCTACAAAACAGCCAAATCTTCGTCCATAAGATCAGTCACGAACATGTGACCCGGTGAGTGCGTAATCATCAGCTCCGGTTTTGACGCCATCGCCACCGATTGCGGGGTCACTCCGCACGCCCAGAACACCGGAACTTCGTCCTCATTGCCCTGCTCCCACACTTCGCCGAAATCAGGCTTCGTAATATCGGATATTCCGATCTTGGAAGGATCGCCAATGTGAATTGGTGCGCCATGCGTACTCGGGAATCGTGAAGTCGCTTGCACCGCACGAACTACTTTATCCTGCGGAATCCATCGGTGCGAAACCACCATCGGACCACCAAATTCGCCCGATTTTTCAGTTTGAATATCGGTAATAAACATCGGCACATTGCGTTCAGTTCCGTAGTACGGCAGATCGATTCCGTTCGCCATCAGAGCATGCTCAAACGAGAAGCTGCACCCAAGTAGGAACGTAACGAGGTCGTCCCGCCAGTGCGACTCTAGAGTCGTCGGTTCATCCACCATCTCGCCGTTCTTGTACACCCGGTACAAAGGAACGTCGGTGCGTATATCCGAACCGGGAGCCGTAAGAGCGGCCTCAACGTGATCAGCTTCGATCACCTCGATGACCGGACATGGCTTCGGATTTCGCTGGCAAAACAACAAAAACTCGAACGCAACTTCTTTGGGCAATATCGCTACATTCGCCTGCACATGATGAGGCGCAACACCCGAAGTCGGCTGCAAGAACTTACCTTCTCGAATGAGCCGTCGGACTTCTGCACCCGTTTGTGGAACTGTTATCTCTGTGGACATACGAGCATCTTAGGTACTCGAATATTCTGGGTCAAACTACAAACACAGCCAACTTCGCCCCCATTCATCGTGGAACAGGGCTAACATCTTGGCGATTCAGTGACTCGTGAGACCGAACCTCATCGATCTGAAGACACGTTGTGGCACTTGCACAACTTCCAACCTGAAACAATCGACCAAACCCAAAAACAATGAAAATTACGAGAGTTGATCAGTTCGCACCGCGTAACCGCACGCGACTGATCCGCATATCTACCGACACCGGAATCGAAGGCTGGGCCGAGAGCACGCTTGAAGGCAAGCCCCAGAGCGTTCCCGCCGCCATCGACGAGTTCGCTCAGTACCTCATCGGCAAAGACCCGCTGAGGATCGAACACCACTGGCAGCAGATGTACCGTTCCTCCTTCTTCCGAGGCGGAGCTCACAACATGTCAGCGATCGCAGCTATCGACGCTGCGCTCTGGGACATATCAGGCAAGCACTACGGCGTTCCAAGCTACATGCTCATGGGTGGCAACGTCCGCGACAAGATTCGTGTCTACGCCCACTGGGGAATCAGTGATCTCTCCGACGAAGGTCTTGAGAAGTCAAGAAACCGCCTCACGATGCTGCAAGAGAGCGGGTACACCGGCTACAAAGCTGGACCCTCCGGAACATGGCGCGCCCACGAGCCACCGTCACGCATCGACGAGTTCGTAAAAGCCGCCTACATGATGCGAGAGTGGGTCGGCGATGATGTTGAACTATGTTTCGATTTCCACGGGAAGATGACACCGGGTCTGGCAGTAGAGATCTGTAACGAGATAAAGGGAATGCGCCCGATGTTCGTTGAAGAGCCTGTGCCACAAGAAAACCCTGATGCTCTGAAGAGAATTCAGGAACAGGTTTCATTCCCACTGGCGACCGGCGAGCGACTTCTCTCTCGTTGGGAGTTCCGCGAAATTATCGAAAAGCAGGCAGTTTCGCTGCTCCAGCCCGACGTCGCCCACTGCGGTGGTCCTTCTGAGCTGAAGCGAATCGCTAACTACGCTGAGGTCTACTACCAGCACATCATGCCCCACTGCGCAATCGGCCCGCTGGCCCTCGCAGCTTGCATGCTTGTCGACGCTGTAGTTCCGAACTTCCTAATTCAAGAACAGGTCGACGCCGGTCTCGGTGTTGGACTGCTCAAGAAGCCTTGGGAAGTCAAAGATGGGCACATCGATCTCTGGACAACTCCGGGTCTCGGTGTGGAGCTAGACGAAGCTGAAGCAACCAAGACCTACGATGGTGAAGCCTATGGCTACCACAAGGAACTTGGTGGCGAGTACTACTACGAAAACGACGGATCGGTCGCTGACTGGTAAGTCCTGCGGCTAGCACTATCGAACTACCAGTAGAGTCCATCGTTTCGGCGATGGGCTCTACTTTTAGGTAGCAACAAATTTGCCAGTCGGCGTAACATGTTGCGATCAACACCTGTCCTACGGAGACTCTCATATGAAAATGCGCCCTCTTGGATCGACCGGTCTTAACGTTGCTCCAATCGGACTCGGTGCCGCACAGCTCGGCTCATCCGAATACGATCATGCTAAAGACGTAGTCTTCAAGGCGCTTGATCTCGGGGTGAACTACTTCGACACAGCACGTGGTTACTGGGACTCCGAGATCAAACTCGGCAAAGCTCTCAAGGGCGAGCGCGAAAACGTCATCGTTTCATCGAAAACGACGGGCAAAACCAAAGCAGAGGCAGCTCAGCACATCGACGAGTCGCTTGCTCGGCTCCAAACCGATTACATCGATAACTATCATTTGCACGCTCTGAGCGATCTCGATGATGTCGACGTCCGACTCGGTGGCCCGCTAGAAGCACTACTTGAAGCACGCGAAGCCGGGAAAATTCGACACATCGGCGTCACCGGTCACACTTTCCCATCGGTGTTGATAGCCGCGCTAAAGCGATTCAAATTCGACACGTTCCTCGTTCCATTGAACATCGTTGAGCGTGAGCCGCTTGCCGAACTCATTCCACTAGCGTTAGAAACCAAACTCGGTATCACGATCATGAAACCGGTCGCCACCGGACTTCTCCCTGCACCCCTTGCTCTGAAGTGGCTGATGAACCAACCGATTTCTGTAGCTGTACCCGGAGCCACTACTGCAGCCGAGATGGAACAGAACGTGAGCATCGGCGCACTCGACGACTACACTCTCTCGGTGTCAGAAGAAGCTGAAGTGGCGAAGTGGGCGTTGGATCTAGCAACCGACCGCTGCCGCATCTGCATGGAATGCCTGCCCTGCCCTTCGGATATCGGAATTCCGGGCACGCTCGGCACCGACGTTATGTACAACCACTACCGCTCGATGGGCTCAGCCAAGTTCGCGGAGTTCCCGTGGGAAGTCTCGCGGGTCGAAGACGAGTGGAAAGACCGCGAAGCAACTATCGCCAAGATCGACGATCATGCCGCCTGTGATTCTTGTATGCAGTGCGAGTCACGTTGCCCTTACGGACTTCCTATCGTTTCGATGCTACGAACGATGTCGCCAAACATGAAAGACATGCTCGACATCTGGTCAAAGCAAAGCTCGAAGGTTTAGCCCTGCTCCGACCCTGAGACCCTACGAAACCTGCGGTCGAGTTCCGCTCCACGGTCGAGCGATTTCGAACGCTCGGCTGCCACGGTAAACAGTCGCATCGTCGTCATAAGCGCCGATGATTTGCAAGCCGACTGGCATGCCGCCCTCACCAAATCCAGCCGGAATCGAAGATGCCGGGTTGAACGAGGAATTGAAAACCATCGTGAACGGGATTGCTCCGTAGTTGATACCAGCCATCTCGTCATCGTTGCTCTTCGTTCCGATCTGCGAAGGCGGGTCTAAATGCGGCCAAGCGACAGCTGCGTTAGTCGGAGCAAGAACAAGGTCGTACTCTTCGAACAGCTGGTGCATCTTCAATTGAAGATTCTGAACGTCTCTTAGCGCCGCCGATACATCAGCCCCGCTAAGCGTTTTGCCGTGGTTAATCATGTCGAGGGTGTAAGGCATCAGGTCTTCAGGTCGCTCTTCGGCGAGATGACCGTACATTGCGACCTGCCCTGCGGTCCAAAGCGTCCACCAAGCGTCACGAGGAACCGGGTCGAACTTTATATCCACCGGTTCGACGTTCGCACCAAGCTCACTAAAAGCCGACCATGATTCCTCTACGGCAGCAGCAACGTCGAGGTTCACATCTGAAATTCCGAGCGTCATCGTCGTTCCGATTCGCATTCCCTTGACACCATCTTCGAGCTTCGCCAAATAGTCGGGTACGGCAGCCTTCACGGAACCGGGATCGCGGGCATCGAACCCGGCAAGAGCCTGGTTCAAAATCGCTGAGTCGCGTACGTCGTTCGACATTGGACCACTCGTTCCAGCGGAGTTGTAAGCCGGTTTAGCCTGTCCGCCAAATCGAGGAATACGGCCGTGCGTCGGCTTGTGCCCAAATATTCCACAGAACGAAGCCGGAAGTCGCACCGATCCACCACCGTCAGAGCCGGTACCTATCGAACACATGCCCGAAGCGATCGCAGCAGCCGTTCCCCCACTCGAACCACCCGGCATTCGCGCCGGATCCCACGGGTTGTTGCAAGTTGGTGCAACGTTTGTGAAAGTCTCTTCACGATTGCCAAACTCAGGCGTGTTCGTCTTGCCCAAGATCACCGCACCAGACGCTCGTAGTCGCTCTACCGCAACAGAGTCGTAGTCAGGTATCCAATCCTCAAAGAACGTGCTTCCAAGAGTTGTACGAAGTCCTTTGGTGACTTCGAGATCCTTCACAGCGATAGGAACACCGTGCAGCGGTCCGGGTGTCAACCCACTGGCTAGTGACTCATCAGCAGCCTTAGCTGCGGCCAATGCGCCCTGCTCATCAAGAGTGATGAATGCGTTTAGTTGGGGCTCCAACTCGGCGATGCGACGTAACGAAGCCTTAGTCATTTCAACCGACGAAATTTCGCCATCAACAATCATTTGGCGCTGCTTGTGCGCCGGGGTAAACATCAACTCGCGATCGTTCATATTTCTCACTACCTGAATCTTTAACTTACTGCCTGTTTCGAACTCATCACCGCCTGCAAATCAGCAAGCTCTTGATCCAACTACCTGAAACCTCAACATCTCTACTCAGTCGACCACACACGACATCTCAGAAAACGAGCCACTGGCTCAATCGAACGCTGCGCCGCCGTTTACGTTGATTGCTTGGCCTGTTATTTCCTTCGAGTCGTCCGATGACAAGAACGCCACGCACTTCCCAATGTCCTCCGGAGTCTGTTCTCGACCCAACGGCATGATCGCCTTGATTTGGTCGATGAAAATCTCGTACGGAGTCATCTCAGCAAAATCGGGGTTCAAATCTTTGTGGTTCTGAGCAATCGCCTGCCACATTGGCGTCCACAACCTACCCGGACAAACAGCATTTACATTGATGTTGTAGGAACCAAGCTCCATCGCCAGTAAGTGCGTGTACTGAATCGCAGCCGCCTTCGACACCAAATACGGGTGCTGTGCGTTGCCTCGACCCTTGTCGCCAATTCCGCGTGGCTTGCGACCACCGTGTGAAGCAATAACAACAATCTTGCCCTGCTCACGGTCTTTCATGTGTTCCTTCACGGCGTCGGTCGTGTTCGTCATTCCCTGTACATTCACAGCGAACGTCATATCCCAATCCTGCTTAGTGAAGTCTTTCCGATCGGCGAAGCCACGACCACCGATAACACCGGCGTTCGGCACACAAATATCGATTCCGCCGAGTTCAGAAATTGTTCTGCCAGCGAACTGATCCAAAGATTCTGGATCAGTTACGTCAACTGCTCCCGAAATCGCTTTGCCGCCCGCGGCGTTGATTGCGTTCGCTGTCTCTTCAGCCGCAGCGCCATCAATATCGCAAACAGCTACGGCGGCTCCCCGCTCAACAAGAACATTTGCGATTCCCACGCCGATGCCTCGTCCCGCACCAGTTATCAATGCGACCTTGTCCTGAAGTTGTCCTGCCATCACACTAACCATAATTCGTAAACTCCTCGATCCCCAGTTTGTCCTAGAGAAATATGTCCTAAAGAAAACGGCACACGTGCCCCTGATGGGCGAATCATAGAACACAGGAAATCCTCTTGCCGACGAATTCGACTGTCATTTTCACGTTCCAACTGTAGAATTTAGTTAGCGTCCGCAGCCTGCGGGCGCATTTTTTATGTGGACACGTCAGCCCGACGTGGACTACAGGAGCATTTCAATTGGCCAAGCGCACTCTTACCGGTACTTCTCTCGACACTCTAGTTTCACTCGCAAAGCGACGTGGATTCGTTTTCCAGAGCTCTGAAATCTACGGAGGACTCTCCAGTGTTTGGGATTACGGCCCCGTCGGCGTTGAGCTCAAACGCAACGTAAAAGACGTCTGGTGGAAGTCGATGGTGCGCGAACGTGACGACGTTGTCGGCATGGACGCGTCGATCCTTATGCACCCCGACATTTGGGTGGCGTCAGGACACGTCGACAGTTTTTCCGACCCACTCGTCGAATGTCAGGATTGCAATAAACGCTATCGTCAGGACCAGCTCGAAAGCGAAGCATGCCCAAACTGTGGCGGTGTATTCGGCGAGCCTCGACAGTTCAATCTTATGTTCAAGACCTTCTTGGGCCCTGTTGAAGACTCCAGCGCAACGGTCTACCTGCGCCCCGAAACTGCTCAGGCAATTTTTGTGAACTTCGAGAACGTGCAGACCACTTCTCGCAAGAAAATTCCATTCGGAATCGCACAGCTCGGTAAGTCGTTCCGTAACGAAATCACTCCCGGTAACTTCACATTCCGAACTCGTGAATTCGAACAGATGGAACTTGAATTTTTCTGCGAGCCTGGAACCGACGAAGAGTGGCACGACTACTGGATGAACTTCTCAATGGACTGGTTCAAAAAGTACGGTATTCGAGGTGACAAGCTCCTGCTTCGTAACCACGAAGCAGACGAACTCCCTCACTACTCGAAGGCATCCGCCGATGTCGAGTACGAATTCCCTTGGGGTTGGGGCGAACTCGAAACCATCTCAAACCGAACAGATTTCGACCTAAAAGCACATGCGGAGAAGAGCGGAAAAAACCTTTCGTACTTCGATGACCAAAAGAAGGAACGATATGTTCCGTTCGTTGTCGAACCTTCTATGGGTGCCGATCGTTCAGCTCTTGCGTTCCTCTCAGATGCCTACGACGAAGAGGGCGAAGGCAAGGAAATGCGGGTTGTTCTGCGTTTCCACCCCGACATCGCTCCGTTCCAAGTCGCAGTGCTTCCGCTTTCAAAGAAGGACACCCTCAGCCCGACAGCGCAGCGCGTACACAACCTTCTACGATCGCACTTCAGCACTCAGTACGACGATACGCAGAGCATTGGTCGACGTTACCGCCGCCAAGACGAGATCGGCACGCCTCTGTGCGTGACTGTCGACTTCGACACTCTTGACGACGATGCAGTCACTATTCGAAACAGAGACACCATGGAGCAGGTTCGGGTCCCGATTGAAAACCTCGAATCAGCGATTCGTGACCTGCTAAACCAGATGCGAGCTGACGCACATGGATAGCCAACAAATAGTTCAAACGTTGGGGGAACCGCCAGCGTTTGGTGTGCGTAGAACTTAACAAGCACCAAACGCTCGGCTTCCTAACTGAGAACACTCAACTTAATCGCACCGTTATCGGCTTCAACAACATCAAACCTTTAGCAAATCCTCAGCAATAACGGAGATTTGAACAACCACTTCGATGGATCTAATTTTCGACATGACAACCACTGCCTCCAACCGCAACCCCAAGCGCACGCTCAAGCGCCTATGGCTGCTGACTTTGATCGGTATCGTCGCGATAGCCGCGGTTGCATGTGGCAGCGATGACGACGCTAAATCGGTTGCGGAAGTGGCTGCCGGCGGGTCGAACGTAGAAGTTGGAACTGCTCCCGATGTCACCGGCGAAACATTCACGCACGGCGATTTCAGTCTCGATCAGCACGAAGGCAAACCGGTGTTGATTAACTTCTGGTTCCCATCATGCCCACCTTGCCGAGCCGAAATGCCCGACCTTCAGGCAGCGTATGAGAAGTACGGAGACGACGTAGCGTTCATCGGGGTACAACAACTCGGGCTCGATTCAGCCGCCAATGGCCAAGCTTTCCTCCGTGAGCTTGGCGTCGTATACCCAAACATGCCCGATCTAAAGTCGACTGTGCAGTTCGAGTACGAAGTGTTCTCGTTCCCGAGCACGATCTTTCTAGACAAAAATCACAACATCGCCCGAACGTGGACCGGCATTATCAGCGAAGAACAACTCGGCGAACAGCTCGATGCTCTTCTTGCCGGTTAGAGACCAAAACACCCGGTCAGCAGTGAACCACCCGCAAGACCTTGATGGCATAATCGCACGATGTTTGGAGATATAGCAGCCGGCGACTGGATCATGCTAATCGTGCGATGGGCCCACGCAATTGGCGCCGTCGCATGGATCGGTGGAAGCGCGTTCTTCGCCTTCGTACTCCGCCCTGTGGAAAGAGCCAATCCGGAACTTGTTCGACCGATATTGCGCCCACTCGGCTCGGTATATCGCGAGCTCGTCGATGTATCGGTGATCGCCATCATCGTCACAGGGCTCGTCCTGATGTTCGACCGACTAACCGGAAACGACGCAACAGCAGCGTGGTTCATCGTCCTAGGCGTAAAACTGGCTTTGGCGATCTGGATGTTCTACTTGGTTTGGCACTTCCGACAGTCCGACTTCGATCCCACAGAGCAGCCGAAAGGACTCGCAGCTCGCCTTTCGTGGCTCATCGGATACAACGCCATGGTGTTCTTCGGCGTCATCATTTTCCTATTGGCGTCGATACTAAGAGTCCTCTTCGAAAACTCAATCTCGAGTTAGCGATACGACACCTTTGGCATCAATGCCCAACCGCACCCCATCGATTTCCCGAGTGCATCCGAGGGATCTGGGGTGGGGGATACGCTTCGTCCGAACCTAACGAATCCTGAAAGACAAGCACCGTCCACGCGACACCCCACGAGATCCCTCCTTCGTCGGGAAATCTATCGTCGGCGTTTTGCATCAAGCACCAAACCGCAAGCTAAGCGATTCCGCTAATTCCTGACCTGTCCGATTCTTCGGCTAATTCAGCAATCGTCCTCCCGAACACTGGATGCACAACATCAGGCGCAATCTGTGAAAGCGGAACCAACACAAACGCCCGCTCATGCAATCGAGGGTGCGGAACAGTAACTCCACTAGCCTCAATCACATTCTCGCCGTGCAAAAGTAAATCGAGATCTAATGTCCGTGATGCGTTCTTTTCCTCACGAGCACGCCCAAGCGAATATTCGATCGAAAGCAAATCGGTCACAACATCTAACGGATCGAGCGTAGTGCTAATCGCTGCAACTTGATTCAAATATCTAGGCTGATAACCATCAACGCCCCACGGCTTCGTTTCAAACACGGAACTAAGTGCCGTGATCGGTCCGATAGTCGCCAATCGTTCTACCGCACCCTGAAGATTCCGAATCCGGTCTCCCAGATTGCTCCCTAAACCGATGTACGCCGTCACAACCCCGCTAGGCATCCGTCGCACCGTCTCTCTTTTGCCGTGTTAGCGCATCGCTCATCTTCGACACACTCACCATCTCTCGCACGTCGTGCACTCGAACTATATCCGCACCACCTTGAATCGCCAGTGCGACCGTAGCCGCGGTACCAAATCGCCGGTCATTGACCGACTCACCGGTTACTGCTCCAATAAACGACTTCCTTGAAGTGCCAACCAACACTGGGAGCGCCAATTCGGCCCGCAACACTGAGATATTGCGCATCAATTCCATAGACTGGGCACCCGACTTAGCGAAG
This sequence comes from Chloroflexota bacterium, assembly GCA_027618835.1. Classification (GTDB taxonomy): domain Bacteria; phylum Chloroflexota; class Dehalococcoidia; order Lucifugimonadales; family Lucifugimonadaceae; genus Lucifugimonas. The sequence goes on from JAQCHZ010000013.1 coordinate 16,461, forward strand.
CCAATGCCAGGGTCGACCACAATGTTCGATCTTTCGACTCCAGCACTCATTAATTCTTTGATCGAACGCTGTAGGTCACCTAAAACATCGTCGACCACATCATCTTGATGTCCGCCCTGCCTGATGTGACTCACAATGATCGGAACACCAGAATTGGCGAGCGTCTGCGGCATCTCAACATCGCCAAGCATCGACACATCGTTCACCAAAGCGGCGCCCGCAGCAACAGCAGCGGCAGCAACAGCAGCCTTTCGAGTGTCGATCGATATCGGCACGTCCAGACGCCCGATCAGTCCCTCAATAATTGGAACCACCCGAGCAATCTCGTTCGCTGCTTCCACAGGTTTGGCATCAGGATAAATACTCGCTGGTCGCGTCGACTCACCACCAACATCGATGATGTCGGCACCCTCGTCTCTCATGCGCAAAGCCTGATCTATCGCCTGCTGCACTTCGCCTGTTGTGGGCAACACACCATCGCCGGAAAATGAATCTGGTGTAGCGTTCACGATTCCCATTACGTACGTGCGCTCTCCCCAAACGAAATCTCGTTCGCCAATGCGAAGCGTTGGTACAGATATTTTAGGAAGTGAGGACATCAGTCGCTCGGAGAATAAAACTTCGGTTTGTCATGAATTCAAGTTGATTCCAGCGAAGTTCACTTTTTCGCAAAATCGACTTATGAATATTAACACTCACCTACCCGCCAATAACCCCGAATCCAGAGTTGCTGCACAACTTGACCTAAGTTAAGATTTACCGGAGCTTTGCGACCGTTTCAAGCAGCTACACGCCGTTTGTTCTCAATTCGAACTACGCTCGAAGCAAATCCACTACCTGCGAGGCACTATAATATCCACCGAATCTTCATCCGACGCCGCGAACGATCAGGCTGAACCGGTGCAGCAGTCGAAGCTAGACGATCTCAACGCTCGCCGCAAAAAGGCACACCTTGGCGGCGGCGAAAAGAGAGTTGAGTCTCAGCACAAACGTGGAAAGCTCACTGCACGAGAGCGGCTCGTCAGCTTTTTCGACGATGGCAGCTTCTCCGAACTTGACACTTTCGTAACTCACAGATCTACCGATCTTGGACTCGAAAAGCAGCGTTTCGAAGGTGATGCGGTCGTGACGGGCCACGGTACGGTCGATGGTCGACAAGTATTTGCGTACGCCCAAGACTTCACCGTTCTCGGTGGTTCGCTATCGCTGGTAGCCGCCCAGAAAATATCTAAAGTCATGGACCATGCAATGCGCATGGGCGCGCCGATCATCGGCATAAACGACTCAGGCGGAGCACGAATTCAAGAAGGAATCGACTCTCTCGCGGGCTACGGCGAAATCTTCAAGCGCAACACTCTCGCATCGGGAGTAGTTCCTCAAATCACGATCATCGCTGGCCCAGCAGCCGGTGGAGCCGTCTACTCACCTGCCCTAACCGACTTCATCTACATGGTCGAAGGCATCGGACAGATGTACATCACCGGCCCAGACGTGGTGAAAGCCGTAACAGGCGAAGAAGTCTCACATGAAGACCTAGGCGGAGCCGCAACGCACGCGTCCCGAAGTGGAGTCGCACACTTCACAGCCGAATCCGAGGAAGCCTGCTTCGCGGACGTTCGACGGCTTCTTTCCTATCTTCCGTCGAACAACGCCGAAAGCGCCCCCTCTTCAGAACCGGCAGACTCCCCTGATCGAGCCGACCCGTCGCTGCGAGATGTCGTGCCAGATGCTGCGAACCAGCCTTACGATGTGATGGACGTCATTACGAAAGTGATCGACAACGGAGATTTCCTGCCTGTTCACCATAATTTCGCACCCAACGTTGTAGTTGGATTCGCTCGTATAGACGGACGAAGCATCGGCATCGTCGCCAACCAAGCGAACCAGATGGCCGGAATGCTCGACATCGACGCCTCCGACAAAGCAGCTCGGTTCGTTCGATTCTGCGACGCCTTCAATATTCCAATTGTTACTTTGGTCGACGTTCCCGGCTTCATGCCAGGAACCCAGCAAGAGTACGGCGGCCTGATCCGCCACGGAGCAAAATTGCTCTACGCCTACGTTGAAGCAACCGTTCCGAAGATCACCGTGATTCTCAGAAAAGCTTACGGCGGTGCGTACATCGTCATGGGCTCGAAAGAAATGCGAACCGACGTAAACCTTGCATGGCCAGGATCGGAAATCGCCGTGATGGGACCCGAAGGCGCCATCAATGTAATCGGTCGCAGAGAAATCGCTGAAGCCGATGACGCCGAAGCCAAACGCGCTGAGATGGTTGCCGACTATCGAGACCAGTTTGCGAATCCGTACGTTGCAGCCAACCGTGGCTACCTCGACGACGTTATCGACCCTGCACAAACACGACCTGAACTCGTCAAAGCCCTTCGGATGCTCGAATCGAAGGTCGACAGTCTTCCACCTAAAAAACACGGAAATATCCCGCTCTAGTAGCCAACTGATGCCAGACAACGATCAAAGTAATACCGAACGAAAATATGCACCCAACACCGTTGGGAGGCAGGAGTTCGTCGATTCGATGAGTCGAATGGCGGGCGAAGTTTGGGATTTCCACAATCGATTTGAAATCGGTTCGGGTCAGTTCGAAGGTCAAAGTGCAACCGACATCGTCGCAAACCGCACCAGCATCCTCGACGAAGAATTCAAGGAATTAGCGCAAGCAATATCTGAAAAAGAAGGCGACGAAGCCGTTGCCGACGAAACAGCCGACATTCTGTTCGTAGCCATGGGGCATGCAGAAGCAATGGGCAATCCGGGAATCGATGGGATCGACCGCGTCAGTACCAAATCTGCGGCGAAGACCAGCGAAACCCATGCGATCAGGACCGACACCGGCAAAGTATTACCTAGAGAAGGAAAACCTCACAAGTGGCAGTAACGACTCGATAGTTTTGAGTCGTAATACGTTGCAATCACACTTCGTGAGAAGCTGAGGAAGAAATAAGTTATGAAGTTCAAAGTGACAGTAGTCGGCGCCGGATTTGTTGGCGCAACAACGGCTCAGCGAGTGTTTGAAACAGGCTACGCCGACGTCGTTCTTGTCGACATCGTCGAAGGCAAGCCACAGGGCATAGCGCTCGACATGCTGGAGTCCGGACCAGTTGTCGGAACCGACGCGCAGATCACCGGCTCAAACACATATGAAGACACCGTCGATTCCGACGTTGTAGTCGTAACCGCCGGCCTCCCCCGCAAGCCCGGCATGAGCCGTGACGACCTCCTGCTCACCAACATGAAAATCGTTGGTTCTGTCACGGCAGAAGTCGCAAAATACTCACCAAACGCGATTCTGATCGTTGTATCAAACCCGCTCGATGCGATGGTTCAGCACGCATTCAAGGTCAGCGGATTCCCGAAGGAACGAGTCATCGGCATGGCCGGTATTCTCGACACCGCACGATTCCGCACTTTCCTCTCGCAGGAACTGGGTGCGTCAGTAACAAACGTTTCCGCTTACGTTCTCGGTGGACACGGCGACACGATGGTTCCGCTGATCGGTTCAACAACCGTTGGTGGCGTTCCAGTTGCCAAGTTGATCGAAGCAAAGCGACTCGAAGAAATCGTTCAGCGAACTCGAGACGGTGGAGCTGAAATCGTGGGTCTCCTAAAGACCGGATCTGCCTACTACGCCCCGTCAGCAGCCGTCGCCCAGATGGTCGAAGCTGTTCTACTCGACCGCAAGGAGATTCTGCCTTGTGCGGCGTTCCTAGAGGGCGAGTACGGCATCAACGGTCTCTACGCCGGAGTTCCAGTGAAGCTTGGAGCAGCCGGAATCGAAGAAATCATCGAAGTCGAACTATCCGACAGCGAAGCGGCAGCCCTACAGGCATCAGCCGACTCCGTTCAGGAACTAGTCGACATCATGGCAAAAGCCTGAGTGGCATAGCCACGTTATCTGAGAGATCGACCGTTGATGTCCGAAAAGCAGCGACCGTTCTTCAGAAAACTTGAATCCTACAATAATGTGAGGCGACCCATGTGGTCGCCTCACTCGTTCTACGGCCCGCTGTCACCCTGAATTCATTTTCAGGGTCAATCGCTCACCCACACACAAGCACAACAAGAGAACAACTCATGACCGGCAGGCTCGCAGGAAAAACCGCAGTAGTAACAGCCGCAGCTCAAGGAATCGGTGAAGCAACAGCCCGAGCGTTTGCTGCCGAAGGCGCGCAGGTCTGGGCGACCGACGTGAACACGGAAAAGCTGAGCGAACTCGATACGGTTGAAGGCATCACGACTCGTCGCTGCGACGTCACGGACGAAACCTCAATCGCTGCTTTATTGGCTGACTCCGGCGCTCCCGATATCTTGTTCAACTGCGCCGGGTACGTTGCTGTGGGAACAATCCTCACTTCAACTGAAAAAGACTGGGATTTCTCGTTTGAACTCAACGTGAAGTCGCTCTTCCGCATGCTTCGAGCCTACCTTCCGCCAATGATCGAAAATGGCGGTGGTTCGATAGTAAACATGGCGTCTCTTTCATCCCACCTGCTCGGAGTCCCCGACCGTGCCGCCTACACAGCGACAAAAGCGGCCGTGATAGGAATCACCAAGTCAGTCGCCAAGGACTATCTTTCCGACAACATTAGAGTGAACGCAATAGCTCCGGCGACTGTCGAAACACCATCTCTGCAAGATCGAATCAACGCCACCGGCGACGCTGAAGCAGCCCGTGCCGCCTTCATCGCCCGACAGCCGATGGGTCGAGTTGGAACACCCCGAGAGATCGCACATTTGGCCGTCTACCTCGCCTCAGATGAGTCGTCTTACACCACCGGCCAAATCCACGTCATCGACGGCGCTATGAGCCTCTAGGCGGTGCGAGGTTGAATCGCAGTAATCCGGGCCAAGACCGAACCCACACAACGTCATTCTGAATTCATTTCAGAATCTTTCTTCTTTAATTGCAGCGAGCACCGCTGAATCTCCACAACGCATCAAATGCCCATGATCCTGAATCTAATTCAGGATGACACCCAGTATTAGAACGGCATAAGCTGTCGTAAACCGCAACAAGAATCGGTGAGAGCCAGACATTCACATGCCCCCACGAGAAGTACAAATACTAGAAGCCCTGAGTTGGCGTCCAACACCTCCAATTCCGTCCACGATCGAGTTCGCCCGACTCGCATGGGATTTCGAACTTCCAACTCCCGATTATGAATACACAGTCGAACTGCCTGACGCCGAATTCGAGCCGATGTACGTCGATTTCGTGTCGGCAGCCTACTCCGCTGTGCTCGACGTCGTGGGCAACCTCAAGATTCCCACTAAGTTCGGTACAAAACCTAGTTTGTTACGAAGGTTCATAGGATTATTCCCCGGCACAAAACGCGGCACCGAAGGACGTGAACTCTGGACACTCGCAGTGGCATGGGAGTTCGACACTTGGCTAGAGCGAATACTTCGCATCAATGGCGGAGATGTTCCGGCAGCTAGGTCGATTATCGAAGACCGCTGCCCTGTTCCTGACTACGTTGGCAAAAAAACCAGTCTCAAAACCGAATTATTGAACTTCCCTGATGATGCAAGTAAGCCTGACCTGCGAATAATTCTCCGCTGGATGGGCGCTCGAGGATGGAACGATGATCGAATACGTCAGATAGTCGAAGAAAACAGCATCATGCTCAACGACTGGCACAATTCACCCTTCGTGTAGCGGGTACTTGCGTAAACGCTCACGAAATCTGCGACGTCATAGTTCGATTCACGGTCGCAATCAAACACTAGCCGCAATCAATCTCCCGAGTTCAGTCGAGGGATCTGGGGCGGTGATTCGATCGACCATACCGGCGAATTACTCGATCCATCCCATCATTCCTCAACACTGCAAACGAGTAGAAAGATTCTAAAATAAATTCAGAATGACATTGCTCCAGTGTGCCCGACTAAGCGACTCACGCCCGAACTCACCACCGCCACCCAAAAACACCCGCAATCAATTTCCCGAGTGCCGCCGAGGGATCTGGGGTGGGGGAAGCGCGAGCAGCCAACAACGAACACTCTCCCGCCACCCGTCAACCGAAGATCTCTCCACTTCGCTTCGCTGCGGTCGAGAAATGCACTATCCGCTCAACCCATCCACAAAAAAAAAGCCCCAAGGATTTCTCCCCGGGGCTTTTTCATATTTCTATCTGAACGAAGAACTAAATCCTTGTAGGTAAAGCCTCGGCCATTCGGACGATTTCCTTAGTCGAAACGATGTGCTTCTGAAGACCCAGGGCCTTCTCGCTCATACCCATCGCCAAGCCAATCAGCTGTGGAACGTGGATAACCGGCAAGTCTGCCTTATCGCCACGAACCTGCTTACGAGCCTTGGGTTGGTAACCATCGAGGTTCAAGTGACACAGCGGGCACGGAGTGACCATAGCGTCGGCGCCAAGGTCTTTCGCAGTACCAGTGTGATTCGCAACCATCTTCATCGAGTTCGCCTGATTGATGAACAGAATTGGGAATCCGCAGCAAGCAGTCTTGCCAGCGAAGTCAGTCACAGTGCCACCAACAGCTTCAATCAAATCTTCAAGAGAAGTCTCACGAGTCGGGTTCGCCTTGAACTCAAGGGCGTCGGTAGGTCGAACCATGTAACAACCGTAGAACGGCGCCATGTTCATTCCCGTGAGCTCACGAGTGAAAGTCTCTTTGAGCTTGTCGAGACCAATGTCCTCGATCAAAGCCCATAAAAGGTGCTTCACGGAAGTTGTGCCCTTGTATTCAAGTCCCTCTGCTGCGAGGTGCTTATTGACCTCAGCAAGGTACTCAGGGTCCTTCTTTACACGGTGATTGGCCTGCGCCATAACACCCTGGCAGGTGGAGCACAGAACCATGATCGGCAGACCCATCTGCTCGGCCATTGCGAAGGTTCGAACGTTCAAGATGTCACCCATCTTGAGGTTCTTTTCCTGCAACACACCAGCACCGGTACAAGCCGCTTTTGTCAGCTCAACATGTTCGATACCGAGTCGTTCCATTACAGCAAGCGCTGAATCGTACAGTTCAGGAGCACCGCCACGGGCTACACACCCGGGATAGAAGGCGTACTTCATTTGGATTCACCTTCCACACTTTCGTACAAATCTTTCACTTTTTTGTGGTCCTCAGCTTTGTGCGGGAACAAAGGCGGCAATTTACCTTTTCTCATCGCGGCAATCCCAATTGGAGCAAGATCAAGCAATCGAGGTAAATTGGTCCAGCCAGCGGAATCGATCGCAAGACGTGTTTCGTCCAATCGACCGTTCTTCTTCACAGAGTTATAGAACGACTCGGTGTGGTGATAGCCAGGGGTGTTGGTGTTACCTGCTTGGATAGCGGCTTCACGCAGCTCCATTATGCGATCCATCGGAGCCACACCTTTAGGGCAAACGTCGACACACTTCATGCAACGTGTGCAGTCCCACATCCCACCATCTTCATCGTTCAACATCTTCAGACGCTCATCACGTTTACCGTCACGAGGGTCTTCGGTGAACCGCCATGCTTTCGCAAGCGCAGCAGGTCCGATGAAATTAGAGTCCACTTCAAGCACCGTACAGTCAGATACACAGCAACCGCACATGATGCAGTTCATCGAAGTGAGAAGATTTTCCATCGACGCGTTCGACGCAATGTACTCACCTTGCGCAGGCACATGGTCCGGTTGCAGGAACGGCTCTACTCGCTTGATCTGAGCAAAGAAAGTATCGAGTGAGACAACGAGGTCTTTGACGACGTGCTGATTACCCATCGGCTCAATTGTCATCTGCTCGCCATTTGGCGAAACATCTATCGCACGAGTCTTACAAACCAGCTTGGCGCTACCGTTCACCTTCATACCGCAAGATCCACAGATCGAAGCTCGGCACGCACAACGCATTGCCAGAGTTCCGTCATTCTGTTCTCGGACCTCAATTAGAGCGTCCAAAACCGTTGAATCCGGGTGAATGTCAACTTCATATTCCTGCCACCAGGTCTTTCCACCTGAATCAGCAGGATCGTATCGCTTTACCTTCAGATTGACATGCATAGTCTCTTGCTTGGTGCCTTGCTTCGCGTCTGGCATTTAGTAGACCCTCTTTACTGGTTCCCACTGCGTGATCTTCACATCAGAAGTTTCAACACGAACACCGTTATCGGCTTCATCGTCTTGATACATGAGGGTGTGTTTCAGCCAATTTTTATCATCACGTTCAGTGATGTCGGTTCGGAAGTGCGCTCCACGACTCTCTTTACGAGTTAGAGCCCCCGCAACAACTGCGTCGGCACAATCAACCATGAACTCGAGTTCGAGACCAAACATGAGATCGGTATTAAATACCTTGCCCTTGTTTTCGATCGAGAAGCCGCCCATTCGAGATTTCACGTTATTAAGATTCTCGAGAGCGCCTTCCATCGACGCCTGGTCACGGAATACTCCTATTCCTTTCGTCATGCCGCGAGCCATATCGCCTCGGACGGTCGCGACCCGCTCGCCCTTCGGTCGGTCAAGCAACGCCTGCAATCGAGCCTTCTCGCTTGCGAGGTCTCCCTCAGTCTTCGAGTGAGCACCAACGCCCTTGATGTACTCAACAGCGTGTACGCCCGACCGACGACCGAATACGACCGTGTCGAGCAGCGAGTTAGCACCCAAACGGTTCGCACCGTGAACACTAACGTTTGCACATTCACCAGCTGCGTATAGACCGGGAACATTTGTCGCACCGTTCACGTCGGTCTTGATACCGCCCATGATGTAGTGCATTCCAGGCTGAACTGGCACTGGCTGTTCTGCCATATCGATTCCAAGAAATTCGACTGAGACCTCTTGAAGGTATCCTAGCTTAGCCTCAATGAAAGATCGACCCAAATGACGCAGGTCGAGAAGAACGTTTCCGTCGATTCCCCTGCCCTCGTCAATCTCGGTCTGCTCTGCACGAGAAACAACGTCTCGTGAAGCAAGTTCCATATAGTCAGGAGCGGTCTTTTCCATAAACCGTTCGCCGGAAGCGTTGAGAAGATACGCACCCTCACCACGGGCGGCCTCCGACATAAGAATGCCGGTTCGAGCAAGTGTCGTTGGGTGGTACTGGATCATCTCCATGTCCATCAATGGAACACCGGCACGGTAAGCAAGTGAAAGGCCATCACCAGTACAGATCAGTGCGTTGGTTGAAGGTTCGAATACACGACCTGCGCCACCGGCTGCCATGATGACTGCCTTAGCCCTGATCGTGTGCATCTCGCCTGACTTCAGGTCGATAGCGACGACACCACGGCAAACGCCGTCTTCGATGATCAGCTTGGTAACGAACCACTCTTCGTAAACATTGAGTCCTAGCTTGAGCGACTGCTCGAAGAGGACGTGAAGAATGGCTGATCCGGTAATGGCTCCTACAAAGAACGTTCGAGCAACCTTCTGACCGCCGAACGCTCGTGTACCGAGTTTACCGTCCTCGCCACGGCTGAAAATAACTCCCATGCGTTCAAGTTCGAGAACAGCCTCACCGGCTTCACTCGACATAACCTCAACTGCATCTTGGTCAGCTAGGAAGTCACTACCCTTGATCGTGTCGTAGGCGTGTCCCTCCCAGTCATCACCGCGGTCGGTCAGTGGAGCGTTGATTCCACCCTGAGCGGCGTTCGAGTGGCTGCGCACCGGGTGCACCTTGGAAATAACCGCAACGTCAGCGCCTGCACGCGTAACTTCAACGGCTGCCCTGAGCCCGGCGAGTCCTCCGCCGATAATCAGAACATCATGCTCATACATAAGCTCGCCTCGCACTGCACTCGTTAATTGGTTTAGTCATTCTTTTTCAGCCCTTGATGTGTTCTGTGTACACATATTGAGCCGACAGCAATGCTGCTATCGACATCTGATCTTCAAGTTCACCTGATGAAATCAATCGTTGAATGTCTTTGAAATCAACTTCTTCAACAACAATGTCCTCTCCATCATCCGAGGGCAATGGCGCCAGTTCGAGTTCAGTCGCAATGTACACGTACGAATACTCCGTTGAATACCCCGGTGCGACCCACGAACCACCTATTGAAATTAATTTTCCGGCTCTGTATCCGACCTCTTCTTGCAATTCCCGGTGGGCAGTTACCTCCGGGCTCTCACCTGCTTCTCTCGTTCCAGCCGATGCCTCTAGTAAAAAGCGCTCAGCCGCTTGTCGATATTGCCGAATAAGTAGGACCCTACCATCGTCTGTGATAGGAATTAGAACTACTGAACCCGGATGTTCGACTATCTCGCGATCAAACTCAGGACCGTCTTCAAATCGTGCAGTATCCACTCGTAGGGAGATTCTATTCCCCTCATACTTGCGGTTTACAGATATTGTGGTCGGGCGTTTAGGTCGCAAAACGTAGTTATTTTACCGAATTTCCAGTGCCTAAATACGCCGACGAGGTGGACTTTTCACAGAACCTTTTCGCAGCTCCAGCCGAGTCGCCAAATCTCCCCAGAAATCTGCCGCCGGTTTACGACGCAAGAAAGCTGCGAAATCGCCGCCCTGAGTAATCGTCACCATCTCGCCTGCGCTAAGAGTGTGATCGATGAATCCATCGGCATTTAGAGTCGCATCTTCGTACGCCTCAACAGTAAGTTCAACAGTTGAAGACGACTGCAAAATAGCACCACCAAATTGACTCATGTGAGAAGCAATTGGCTTTACCAGAAAATCTTTCGAAGTCGGATCCATCACAGGACCACCAAGTGCGAGGCTGTAACCGGTCGAACCAGTCGCGGTCGAAACAACCACCCCATCACCACGGTACGTCGCCAGATGAACGCCATCAACAACCGTGCTTACTTCGATCACTCTCAACGCCGCCCCACGGGCAAGAGTTACTTCGTTCAAGGCAATGATAGGTTCAGACTCGCCCTGGGAACGGGAGATAACAGCTTTGAGCATGAATCGATGTTCTATTCGGGCATTTCCCTCCAGGTACCAACCAACTTCGTCTATGGCATCCTTGTTCTCGATATCGCTCATGAAGCCGACTCTGCCCATGTTGATGCCCAAAATCGGGATGTCACGAGAAGCAGCAGCATGAGCACCACGAAGAATCGTACCGTCGCCACCAATAGTGACGATTAAATCGGATTTAGCGATCTCGGATTCACGCTCGTGAAGATCAGACTGGGTAGCCAACCACCAGTTCCGACCATCACCATAGGTGTTCGTGAGTTTATGGGCGAGTTCGCCCGCCTCAGCCAGTTCGCCGTTGTGAACGATTCCGATGTTGTGGTAGCTGGGCATATTGATAGATTGCAGTACATTGAGCCGGTATCGAACCGAAGTTTACAGTCCTTACGACATTTCCCCGACCGCATAGACCCGAAGCTTACTAACCCGTGATCATCGCGGGGACAATCGAGAGTGCCTTTTCTGCAAGATCCAGCATCAGGAACGGAGCAATACCGAACACACCAGCTCCGATCGCAGCCAAGCCAGCCGCAACCAGCATCGGCTTATCAGCACTGAACTTCGACTCGTCGACTGCGTCTTCGAACACAATCGCTCGAATCACACGCAGGTAGTAGTAAGCAGCAATCACAGTGTTCACTACACCGATCACTGCGAGCCATGTCAGGTTAGCGTTTAATGCAGCGCCGAAGACCACGACCTTCGCCATGAATCCGACCGTTGGCGGCATGCCAAGAAGTGACAACAACCCAAATACAAGAAGCCCGGCCAATAGAGGCGACCGCTTCAGCAGACCATTTAGTCCTTCGATCGAGTCGTCATTTGTTCGAGATGTGATGGCTATCACTGCAAAGAACACAGCAAGGTTCGTGAACGCGTACCCGGCTAGGTAGTACATAACGCCCTGCGGACCCGCTCCGGCAGATGTAGCTCCTACTTGATTAGCTGGAACCGAAGCCAAACCAACCAGAATGTATCCGGCCTGAGCGATAGTCGAATAACCCAATAGCCGTTTTATATTCGATTGCGATAACGCCAGAGTGTTACCGAGCGTCATCGTTACGGCAGCCAGAATCGCAAATAGTCCCGACCAGTCCTGCATCAGGCTCGCATCGCCGAATGCAACGTACATGATTCGCATAATCACGGCGAAAGCAGCGGCTTTAGATGCTACCGACAGGAATGCTGCGACAGGAGTAGGAGCACCCTGATAAACATCAGGTACCCACATTTGCCAAGGGACAACGGCCATTTTGAAGCCGAATCCAGCAACGATCATGATGACCGATAGCAGCACTGCGTAAGAACCAAACGGAACTCCGGGTTGGCTCGGCAGAACAGCGAGCCGTTCCATAATCACATGGAGGTTCGTACTTCCGGTGTATCCGTAGATGTAGGCGAATCCGTACAGCAGAAGCGCACTTGAAATCGCTGAAAGAACAAAGAACTTCGTTCCTGCCTCAACACCCTGCTTAGATCGGTGGATTGCAGCAAGAGCTACTACTGGTAGCGCCGTAAGTTCAAGAGCCACATAGATCGTAATCAGCTCTGTGGCCGAAACGAGAATCATCATTCCAGTGACGGAAAGCAGTACGAGGGAAACGAATTCGCCACCGTAGTCCTTCATCCGATCGCTGGCGATGTACTTCACCGAAGCGAGAATCGTTCCGGCAGTCACGGTAAGCAGAATGAACTTGAAGAACAGCGAGAATCGATCGGCTTCAAACGTGTCGAAAAGCGCCGGTCCAGTTGCAGGATCGCCAAACCAACCGTTCCAGAGGTTCAGCGTAAGAATCACAGGAACTGCGAGACCAACAAATGCGACCGTCGATACCTTCGCCATGCTGCGCGTGACGAGGTCGACAGAAATCACCACCAGAGCCAATACGGCCATGGCTATTTCAGGGGACAGTACCCAGAAGTCCTGTGCAGTCATTACCTAAGCACCGCCTGAATACCAATATCGAACATGTCTGTGACCACTGAAGGCCAAATGCCAACTATGAAAATAGGAGCCGCTAACGCAATTACCGGGATCATATCGACCCAGTTGGCGTCGGTCAGATCGTCGTAAACCTCGTCGGAAATACCGGGGCTAGCAGGACGTGCGCCAAAGAACACCCGCTGAATCATCCAGAGCGTGTAACCGGCTGCGAGCACGACACCGAATGCCGACACTCCCGTTGCCCATGGCCATACGGAGAATGTACCCAAGAAGATCATGATTTCAGATACGAATCCAGAAAGTGCCGGAAGTCCTAGCGAACCAAACCCTGCGATCAAGAAGAAGATCGCAATCAGAGGCATCTTCTTCCAAAGCCCACCAAGGTGAGGAATATGACGTGTGTGAGTTCGGTCATACACAAGACCGACCATGAGGAACGCCAGACCCGTGATAGTACCGTGCGTGAACATCTGTAACGCAGCACCGTTCAAACCGGCAGCCGAAGTCTCCGCAGCCGACGAACCGACAGCAGCAACACCCAACATCACGAATCCCATGTGACTCACAGAGCTATACGCAATAAGCCGCTTCATATCCGTTTGGCGAATCGTGATGATTCCGCCATATATCACTGATATCGCCGCCACGACCGCCATATATCCGGCAACGTCGTGAATCGTGAACCCTTTGGTTTCTTGGAAGAAGCCAAGGTTGATTCGAAGCAGACCATATCCGGCCATCTTCAACAGCACACCAGCGAGCATCACAGAAACAGCAGTCGGAGCGTCGGTGTGTGCGTCAGGAAGCCAGCTGTGTAAAGGCCACAAAGGCAACTTCACTGCGAACGCAATGAAGAAGAACGCAAATATAAGCGCAGCCGGCACCACAAGATCGGCAGCAACCATCAGTTCAGGAATACCGGTGATTCCTAGTTCCGGAATCGAAACTATCGCCAACGTATTCACACCAGGGGTGACGTAGATGGCCAAGATACCGACCAGCATGAACGCGCCACCGCCCAGAGTGAACAACACGAACTTCATCGCCGAGTAGCGAGGTCGTCCACTACCCCAAATGGCGATGAGCATGAACATCGGAATGAGTTCGAACTCGAAGAAAATGAAGAACAACAGCAGGTCGAGCGATACGAACACACCCAGTACTGCCGTCTCGAGCAGTAGCAGCCACAGGAAGTACTCACGTACACGCTTCTTGATTCGCCACGAACCAAGCGCGGCTGCCATACCGAGTATTCCGGTGAGCAACACAAGAGGTGCGCTCAAACCATCGACACCCAATAAGTAAGAAGATCGAAGTACATCGACCGGAATCCAGCGTTCGAAGTAGTCGATCATCTGGACGCCAGCTAGGTCTTGGTCGTATCCAACGAACACCATCACGCTCAATACGAACGTGACGACAGTCGCACCGATCGAGATCCAGCGGATCTGTTGATCGGAGTTTTCGCCACGGGCGAACATCGTTACCAACAGCGCAACCGCTGCGGGTAGGAACACCGTTATCGTCAGCAACCCATCAAACACGGGCGACCTCCCATACGGTATTCAGGAAATATTCTGTTTTGCTTGCGCTAAATTCCACGTGCATTATTAGCCCCATAGCAAGAACGCTGCTACTACTGCGACGACGCCGATGACCATGCCAACTGCATAAGTCTGTGTCTGACCGTTTTGAACCAGTGCCCCACTCTTTCCGATTCGGCTTACCAAATTCGAAATGTGGACGTTTGCGTTGTCGATCCAGTGCTCATCGAACCATCGCAAAGCATCAGCTACATACGTGTAGAAGCCTTTGCGAACGATGATGTTCTCGTACGCTTCATCGAAGTAGTACTTACGGAACATGAGCGTGTACATCATTGGGAATCGAGCTCCCATCGCTGCCGGTGAGATCGATCTCTTTATGTACATGAGATAAGCGAGACCGATACCGGCCAAAGCCAGAACAGTCGAAATTACAGCGACCACGTAGTTGAACTCAGGTGCAGCGCCAGCGTGTTCGGCTGCTTCGTGTGTCGGGAATACGTCGTGGTTCTCTACGGTCACATAGTGGGCGAATGCGTGCTTGTCGATTCCGCCAACTTCTACCACCGGGTTCGAGAAGAAGCCAATGCCGACTGCGAGCACAGCAAGAACCATGATTGGTCCGACCATCAGCCAAGGCGATTCGCCAAAGTGCGAATGGGCACTTCCGACCGGAGCCGGATCACCAGCGACCTCAGCATCCTGCATTTCTTGCTCTCCCCCACCCTTCCACTCGCCGTGGAACGTAAGGAATATCGCTCGGAACATATAGAACGCTGTCATCAATGCAGCGACAAGACCAAGCGCTAAAACAATGTTGCCGGTAGTCGTACCGACTTCAGCAGCATGACCTAGAATTTCGTCTTTCGACCAGAATCCTGAGAACGGGAATAATCCGGCAAGGCTCAAGCTAGCGATAACCATGCCCCAGTAGGTTTTAGGCATGTGCTTCTTCAAGCCGCCCATATAGTTCATGTTGAACGTACCTGAAGCGTGGTGAACCGATCCTGCACCTAAGAACAATGCTGCCTTGAAGAATGCGTGTGTGAACAAATGGAACAGAGCGGGAGCGTAAGCACCGACTCCCAAAGCCAGCATCATGTAACCGAGTTGAGAGATCGTCGAATACGCCAACACCCGCTTTATGTCGTTCGCAACCAATCCCATCGTCGCCGCAAATACAGCGGTGAACCCGCCAATTAGTGCAACCAGAGTCATGATGTCCGAGTGCTCGAACAGCGGGAAGAATCGTGCAACGAGGAACACACCGGCCGTGACCATCGTCGCCGAGTGAATCAATGCAGATACAGACGTAGGACCTTCCATCGCGTCTGGAAGCCAGTTGTGCAGCGGGAACTGAGCCGATTTACCAATCGCACCAGCCAGTAGTCCAAGCGATACCCATGTCGCAACTGAAACGGCAATGTGACCCGCTTCAATAGCGTGGTACAGCGTCGTGATGTCCAAGTACGACGAGTCTTGCGAGTAGAGATACAGAATTCCCAGCAGTAACCCGAAGTCTCCGAACCTCGTCATCAGGAACGCCTTCTTGGCAGCCGCTGCAGCCGTTGGTCGATCCATCCAGAACCCGATCAACAAGTACGACGAAACACCCACAAGTTCCCAGAAGACAAATATCTGAATCATGTTCCTCGAAAGAACAAGACCCAACATCGACGCTGTAAACAACGCCATGTAAGTGTAGTAACGGGTGTAGCTCTTATCGCCATGCATGTACGCCTGTCCGTAAATCTGGACAAGCAAGCTGACTCCGCTGACAACCACAAGCATGATCGATGTGAGCTGGTCGACCATCAGGCCAAACGTGAGATTCAGGCCGCCAATATCGATCCAATCGTGCGATTCAAGGTGCATTGGCCCGTCGGACATGACCGTGCCGAGAGTCATTAGCGACAGAATGAACGATCCGCCGATAGCCGCGATTGTGATGTAGCCGGCGTACTTCGAGTTCGACCCTACAAAGGCGCGCACCAACACACCATTCACCAGCATTGCGGCGATGGGCAGGGCGATTATTAGCCAGGCTAAGCCTTCAGTAATCAACAGATAGTCCCTGTTACAGCTTTCTCAAAATTTCGTCAGCAACGTGTTCCCGACCTTTGGGAACCATCACCCGGAACGACGCATCTTCAGCCCAATCGAGGATATTGCCCTCGGGAATGAGCTTAGTCGGCAAGCCTTCTCCTTCGAGAAGGTCTTTCCACATCTGCGCAGAAATTAGGTTCGGTGTCTTCTTGTAGTCGACCCACATAGCTAGTTCTTCATCTCAGAGGCGTCGGTAATTTCTACCGATTCCGTTGCTCGATACATTGCGAACACTAGAGCGAACGCCAACGCAGCCTCACCGGCAGCGACGGCAGTGACGAATATTGCGAAGACGTGACCAGTCAAAGCCGATCGAACGGCTTCGGCGGTAACAGGATCACCACTAAGCAACTCGGCGGCAGGAGTGAACCGACTGAACCCAACCGCAGCAATCACTACACCGTTGAACATAAGCTCAAGCGACATGATTACCGTTATAAGGCTTCGACGTGAAACTGCCCCGTAAGCACCGATGGCGAACAATGCGCCTGAAACTAGAAGTACGTTTTCGATGGTCATACCGAAGCGCCTCCTGATGTTGGCTCAGGCTCTTCAGTCGATTTCGGGTCACGCATCAGCAGTAATCCGCCAATCAATGCGGCAACAAGAAGCAATCCGATGAGTTCGAAGGCAAGCATGTACTTGCGAACGAGCATCACACCAATCGCTCCGGTGCTATCAACAAATACACCGTCATTTTCAATGGCAAGTGCGTTGCCGTCGAGAGGAAGATCAGTCAAGACGGTTATGTCATCACCGGTGCCAACCTCGACGAAGCCTTCAGTGAGAGCAGCGATTGCGACGGGATCAGTGATTTCATCCATTGACGACCACTCGGTGTTGTAAGCAGTAAAAGCCAGCGCAGCGAAAATCAGTACAGCCACTGTCGCTCCGACGAGCCTGCCCTGAGCCGGACGACTTCCAGATGCGATGTCCTTAATGAACATCACTGCGAACGCCATGAGCACCGATATGGCACCGACGTACACCAATATCTGCACAACTCCAACGAATTCGGCGCTGAGTATGAAATACAAAATTCCAACGCCAAGGAACGATCCCGCCAGCGCAATTGCTGCACGGAACACGTCTCGCTGAGTCACCACGATCGCAGCGAGCCCAAGCGTCATCGCCGACGCTGCCCAGAATGCGATAGTCGTAAGTGTCGAAACTTCCATAATTGCCATCATCGTTCGTCGACCCACTTCCGTTTGAGGTCTTCGTCAGACGGACGTTCGTGCCGACCAGCATCGTGGTGATCGTCGATCGTCTCTTTGAACGGATCGAAACCGTTTTCCTCGAACTGAGGTCTATAGAACGAGCTAGGTCGCTTTGGAGCGTCGAACAGCTCTTCCTTGGTGATAATTAGCTCATCACGCACGTACTTCGATCGCTCGAAGCCCGTACCCATGTGCAGAGCGTCGTAAGGGCAAGCCTCAACACAGAGTCCACAGAACATGCAGCGCCCAATATCGATGTCGAAGACTTCGAGCTTATAGCTCTCACCCTCTTGTGCATCGATCTTGCCAGGCACGCTGACAATTTCAATAATCCCTAACGGGCAGTACTTCGCACAGCTAGCACACGCAGTGCAGCGGTCTTCAAAAAATGTGAACTCGTTTCCACGGAATCGAGGCGACTGCTTTACAGCGACAGGAACGGTGGCAAGTCCAGCAATCGCTTTCAGCGAATCTGTCGGCTTCTTCACCAAGAACTGGAACGGGTTCATTCCGGCCGCTTTTGCAGCACCAATGAGACCCACGTGTCGATCCGGATACTGTTCAGTAACCGCAGGTCGCAGGAAGTTCTTTAGCGTAACTGCGAAGCCACGAGACAAACCAAGACCGATCATTGGCCGCCTTCTTCTTGAATCCGGGCCTGAACTGGCGCCGATGTTGTTTCAGCACCAAGTACCGATGAAGCCGGAATCGACTCGCTACCGACCGGGTAGGAAGGTGCATTCGGATCAGGCAGAGGCTGGTCGTACGGAGCAGTTCCAAGCAACTTGCTCACCAAGTAGATAGAGATGATCGCTACAGGCCAGTTGACAGCCGCCATCGCCCACAAGTTAGCAGTGGTTGGCTCTGGCCAGATCGCAATAAGGATCGCGGTTACGACGATGTTGATCATCGTCAATTCGAACAGACCCTTCCAAGCGAACTTAAGAACTTGGTCAACACGCAGTCGAGGCAGCGTCATCCTGAACCAAATGATGACGAACAGCACTGCGATCAACTTAGCACCGAACCAGAAGTGCGAAGGAATCGGATCAAACCCTCGCCATCCACTTAGGAACAACGTCGTAATGATTGCTGATGTGCTTATTTCAGCCATAAACTCAGCAAGGAAGAACAAACCGAACTTCATGCTGGCATAGTCATTCAAATAACCTGCTGCAAGTTCGGATTCAGCCTCAGTAAGGTCGAACGGCGCTCGAGCCATCTCTGCCATAGCAGCGATGAAGAAAACGAAGAACCCAAGCGGCTGTACCAATATGAACGGCACGCCCTGAGCAACAATGATGTCCCCGAGCGACATCGATCCAGCAAGCATGATTACGCCGACAACTGCCAAAGCCATCGGAATTTCGTAGCTAATCAACAGTGCGACAGAACGCAACGCGGAAAGAATCGCAATTCGGTTGCCTGACGACCATGCCGCAGTGAGAACAGATAACGTCGTCAACGACGTTATCGCCATGACAAACAAGACACCAACGTTCAGATCGGCAACATACGTACCTACTCCGAACGGAATAACTGAGAACACCAACAACGCCGGAGCAGCGATCAAAATCGGAGCGAGATTGAACAAGATACGGTCTGCATCAGCGGGAACAATATCCTCTTTGAACATTGTTTTGACGGCGTCAGCAACTGAAGTAAGCGTTCCGAACGGCCCCCACCTGTTGGGTCCAGTTCGTGACTGGAAACGACCGAACAGACGTCGTTCTCCCCAGATCAAAACGATCACACCACCAAGAACACCGTTCACTACCAATCCGATGATAGCCAGTGCCGCCAGAAGGAAAGCGAGCCACTCCAACCCACCCGGCAAGAACCCGTCGGAATAGCCTCGACTAGCACAGCTAGCACTATCGCCAGCGAGTACACAGTAAATATTTCGCCAAAGCGAGTTGTCGAGGAAGGCCTGACCCATTACCGGTCCACCTCACCCATGTTCAAGTCGACGCTACCGAAAGTTACGAAAAGATCGCCGAACTGGCCGCCGATCAACATGTCCCGTAGAAGAGTCAGGTTGATTAGCGACGAGGCACGAACGTGCATCCGATACGGAGCAATACTGCCGTCGCTCACCAGATAGAAGCCGAGTTCACCCTTTGAGCCTTCGATAG
The DNA here is from genome assembly GCA_027618835.1 of Chloroflexota bacterium. Taxonomy (GTDB): domain Bacteria; phylum Chloroflexota; class Dehalococcoidia; order Lucifugimonadales; family Lucifugimonadaceae; genus Lucifugimonas. The sequence goes on from JAQCHZ010000013.1 coordinate 36,312, forward strand.
CTGCATAAGCATCACCAACGGGCGGCCGAATAAGGCGAGGAACCTCGTCAAATGAAGGTCGAACATCGCCGGGCTCGATCTGCTCGATGCACTGGCGGATGATCTTCACACTCTCACGCGTTTCCTGAACTCTTACCCAGTATCGAGCGTAGTTGTCAGATGCTGTGTGAAGAATTCGATCAAACGAAACTCGATCGTAGTAGTCGTACGGCGCTCGATGTCGCAGATCCCAGTCGACTCCACTTGCACGGAGCATCGGACCCGTAATCGAGGCGTTAATCAACAGCTCCTTAGGAAGAACCGCAGTGCCCTTAGTACGGGAGAATACGATTTCGTTGCCGCTCAGATACGTTTCGAGCTCATCGACAGTATTTAGAATATCGCCAAGACCACGATCGAGAGCTGGCCAGAACTCGGCAGGAGCGTCCATGAACACGCCACCGGGTCGTAAGTACGAGTTTGTAATGCGAGCACCACAAAGCATCTCAAACAAATCAAGAATATTTTCACGCTCACGCATTGCGTAAATGAGCGGAGTTCCCAGCGCACCGAGGTCCTGCAAGAGGAATCCGGTTGCCACCAAGTGACTAGCGATTCGCTGAAGCTCACTGGCGATCATTCGAAGCCAAACACCGCGCGGTGACGGCTCGATGCCAGCAAGCTTCTCAACAGCCAGAATGTACGCCTGGTTGTTGAGCATCGACGACACGTAGTCCATGCGGTCCGTCAGCGTGACGATCTGTGTATATGTGCGTTCTTCAGCTAGTTTTTCAGACCCGCGGTGCAAGTAACCGAAAACCGGCTCTACATCGACGATTTCTTCGCCATCGAACATGACACGCATGCGGAACACTCCGTGAGTCGATGGGTGCTGAGGACCGAGGTTAACGGTTACTGGCTGTGTCTTAATCGCCATTACTCGGCACCTTTAAGGCTGTCAGCGGCACCGGGAGCGGTCGAAGCAATCGACTGATCGTAAGTGACGTAATCCTTGCGAAGAGGGTGACCGGGATAGCCTTCCCACAGCATGATTCGCTTGTGGTTAGGGTGACCATCAAAGCGGATACCCATCAAATCCCAAACTTCACGTTCTTGGTAGTCAGCCCCTCGCCAGATAGGCACGACGCTGGCAATCGAAGCTTCCGTGCGACCATGCCCAACGCGTGATTTCAGCACAGCTGAAGCGTTCATTGGCAGCGACGTAAGGTGATATACGACTTCAAAATGATCGATGTAGTCGACCGCCGTGAGACTGCTGAGTAGATCAAATTTGAACTCAGAACGAATCTTAAGTCCTTCACATACGGTCGAAATAGATTCCGGTTTGAGCCACACATCTGAACCTGCACTCGACTCAACAGAGCCCGGTGCGAAGGCCTCGATGGCTTCGGCTAACGCTCCTCCACTCCAAACGGTGGTCATTCCCGGCCTGCCGCCTGCCCGTTGAGGCTGTATCGACGAATCTTGTCGTGAAGCTGCATGATGCCGTAGAGAAGAGCATCCGGACGCGGCGGGCAACCGGGAACATACACATCGACCGGCATGATGTGATTCACACCCGGAACGACTGAATAGCTCTGGTAGTAAGGACCACCAGAAGTTGCACACACGCCCATTGAAATAACCCAGCGTGGCTCAGCCATCTGGTCGTAAAGCCTTCGCAGCGGAACCGCCATCTTCCAGGTCAAAGTTCCGGCAACAATCAACAAGTCGGCCTGGCGAGGAGAAGCTCGCATGGCTTCCATTCCGAATCGAGCAAGGTCGAATCGAGCCATCGCAGCGCTGATCATTTCGAACGAACAGCACGCAAGACCCGACTGCAGAGGGAATACCGAAGATTTTCGCGCCCAGTTAAGCAAATAGTCGACTGAACTTACGATCACACTTCGTTTCAGATCGTCGGGAACTTCAAGTACCGGGTCGGGAAATGGCTCAAGATGAGTCGATTTCATCTTGTTGACGGATTCACCCTCAGTACGATCAAGGTCGAGGGTAATCGACTGCAATGCACCTCTAGGATCCGCACCTGCAGGTGTGCCGTATGGATCGATTAGTTTTGGACCGGTCATTCGTTTGTCACCCACTCAAGAGCACCTTTTCGCCATGCGTATCCGTACGCGAATGTCACGATAAGAAGGAATATCAGCACCGCAGTTAGCGCAGCAAATCCGAACTGGCTGCTCATCACACCGTACTTAACCGCCCACGGAAACAAGAATACAGTTTCAACGTCGAATATGACGAAAAGTATGGCGTAATTGTAGTAACGGAAGTTGAAACGAGCAGGTCGATCGCTGAACGGAGGCATGCCGCCTTCGTAAGCGCTTTCTTTTACTGCTGTCGGGCGAAACGGCCTGATTTTAACGAACTGAGCCATATAGCTCATCATTAACATCCCAATAGGGACGGTTACCGCCGCGGCGGCGAAAATGATGAGCAGCGCGTACTGCCTGAAATAATCCTCGAACATCAACTACTAAATACTGATTACCAAATACAGGTTAAAGAGCTTCGGAAAAGACGGTTTGCAGCATAGCAGTCGCCCGTTTTTGCAGCAAGTGAAAAAAAGAACAATCCACAGGGATCACATCAGATTCCAACATAACGAAATCGTCGATCTCGTCTTGCAACCGACGAACAACTAATCGAAAACGATCACTCCTCGACCGTCTTCACCACGAGCAAGCGCATCGTACGCCTCGTTGATTTCGTCCAGCTTGTACTTACGAGTCACCATACCACCAACATCGATTCGACCCTGTCGGTAGAACTCCAACAGCTTGCCAAACGTCTCGTGCGGGCTCGATGAGCCGTAGTAACTGCCAACAATTGTCTTCTGATTACGAACCAAGTCGACCAGCGGAATTTCAGCATTCATACCATCGGGAGCTAGCCCCACGACAACAGTAGTTCCACCCTTGCGGGTAGCTTTGTACGCCTGCTCCGTGGTGATCTTGTGACCAAACGTGTCGAACGCAAAGTCGACACCACCGTCGGTCAATTCCTGAATAGCATCAACCGGGTCTTGCTCTTTCGAATTGACTACGTGAGTTGCTCCGAATTTGTAAGCGAACTCAAGCTTGTGATCGAAAATGTCGACAGCAATTATCTTGCTAGCGTTCATCAGTCGAGCACCTTGGAGAGCGTTCAGGCCCACTCCGCCGGTTCCGACCACCGCAACCGTCATTCCAGCCCGCATGCCAGGCTGGTTGATAACTCCGCCAACCCCGGTCGCAACAGAGCAACCGATCAATGCAGCGACTTCCATAGGCACGTCGTCTGGCATCGGGTAGCACGCCTGCTGAGGTACCACGATCTTCTCGGCGAACACGCCAAGCTTCGCAAATTGGTGAACTTCAGTGCCGTCAGAAGTGTGCAACCGGAACGTGCCATCGTACTGACGTGTACCTGTCTCCCTGTTCGTGTCACAGATGTTCGAAAGACCCTCACGACAAGATCGACAGTGACCACAGTTGGCAACGAACGACAGCACACAGCGGTCACCCACTTTGACTGAGCTAACACCCGGCCCGACCGCGTCGACAACGCCAGCGCCTTCGTGACCAAGCACTATTGGCATTGGCGTTGGATTGTCGCCTGTCATCACATGATGATCTGACGCACAGATGCCCGCAGCCGACATCTTTACTCGTACTTCGCCTGTTTTTGGCTCCGACTGGTCAAGCTCCACAATCGGCATGGGCTTTTTAGATTCGAATAAAACTGCGGCTTTCAACTACTGACTCCAGACGACAAACGATGACGGTACCAATTCTCTAAACAGATGATTTCGAGCACCAATATGGTACTCCGTAAAACGTCATTTTCGGCAAAAAATAACACCCCTGTGGCGATCACAGGGGTGTTATTTAATTCTTACTCATTTACCGCGGTGCGGTTATACGGTGACGGCGGCGATCATATTTATGACCTTCGCCTTCACTTCTTTCGCATCCGGCAGGGTTGGATACCTACCCACTTCATCTTTATCGAACGCAACCTCGCCATTGAGTGTCACTTTAAAGACACCACTATGCCCAGGTGTGAGCGTGATTGCGATGTGCGACCCACCGGCCGCAAAAAGTTCGCTTCCCATCCAGAAAGCCACTGAGTGATAACTTCAGGTTACGCAGTATTCAATCTCTGCTCGAACCTTTGCACGTACTGCAGCCACATCGATCTCCAACTCTTCCTGTTCAACTCGTAATCATCAACCGCCATTTCTAGGAATAATCCGAAGAAAGCGCGGCATTGCCATCTAGCTGCTTTGAATTACAGCACTAGACTCAATCATATTTGCAACAGTTGCTTTGAGTTCTTTTACTTCCATGATGTGAGGCGAGCGACCCGACTCTTTTTTGTCCCAAAGCACTCGACCGTCAACGGTTACCTTAAATGCACCGCTGTGTCCTGGCTTAAGTGAAATTGCAAGAGCAGGTCCAGCTGCCTGAAATAGCTCGTTCACCATGTTTGCCGCTAAGTTGGCATATCCACATGGCACACAGTACTCGATCTCAGCTTCCATCTTCCAGTGATCAGACATATCTACCTCTTATTGACTATTGGAATTACTGGTTCGACGAATCACGATCTATTCAAATACATCCGTCGATCTAGACTTCAAATCGTATCAGGTGGCGCAAGTCGTACGCGCAAACCGTAAAAATAGACCTATCAAATGCAGTACACATATTCCTGCGTTTCCGTTCCGGTATACTGTGCCTCTAGCCAGAGCATGGCGGCTGAGCCTATTGTGGTAAAGCGATCATAGAACGACCCTGACACAACAGACTGAAGGACGATAGAATGCCCTCATTAGTTGAGTTACGCCCAGTTAGCCGAGAAGACGTACAGCGAGTCGCCGATTGGCTTGACGACACCGAAGTTGCTAACGCATGGTTTGGTCGATACACATACGGCGATGCTGCGCACCTTGGCTACAAGCCAAAAGAGATGATCGGGGCTTCGCAAGAAGCGTGGGATGAAGTATTCCACGACCCGCACCACGAACCGCATCGAGACATCTTCTCTGTCTACACACTCTCAGGCGAACACATTGGCGAAGGTCAATTGTCTATCGACGAAGTGCTGGGCGACGCACAGATATCCGTCCTTATTGGCCAGAAAGCAACCTGGCATCAGGGCTACGGTACGTCTGGCGCAATTGCGATGCTTGAACACATCTTTGAACACCTTGGACTACACAGAGCGTGGGTCGACGTACCTGAGTACAACACGGCTGCACGTGCCATGTTTGAGCACATCGGCTTCCAGCACGAAGGCACACTTCGACAAAGTCGACCTCATGACGGTGCTCGACACAACTCTGTGATTCTCGGCATGCTTTCCACTGAGTACACTGCGGCGTTCCCAGACGGCACACTTAGCCACGTCACATCTTGGGACTCTCCGAAGGTTTAGTAACCACACCCAGTCACGTGGTTCTATAGGCCGAGTGCTGGTCCGAGAACATCGAGATACTTCAGTGCAGAACCTGTATTCAACAGCACTACACGTTCGTCCTTCGCAATCTCGCCGGAGTCCAGAAGCAACCGTAACGCCGACAGCGTTGCACCGCCCTCAGGAGCCGGGAATATGCCTTCGTATTCCGACATCTCTCGAACTGATTCAACCATCTGATCGTCGGTGACTGTCAGTGCCGTTCCACCGCTCTCGCGAACCGCTCGAATTACTAAGAAATCACCGACAGCAGCTGGAACTCGCATTCCGGCTGCAATAGTTGAAGGGTTTTGGAACGGTTCAGCGAACTCTTCGCCCTTCTTATAGGCATCAACCAACGGGGAGCAACCTGAAGCCTGAACACAAATCATCCTTGGTCGTTCGCTGCCAATCCAACCGAGTTGTTCCATCTCGTCGAGGGCTTTCCAAATACCGACGATCCCTGTTCCACCACCAGTCGGATAAATCACGACATCAGGAACCTCAAAACCGAGCTGTTCGACGATTTCGTATCCCATCGTCTTCTTACCTTCAACGCGATACGGTTCTTTCAACGTCGATACGTCGAAGTAGCCGTGCTTTTCGGCAGCCTCGCCAGAGATTCGACCTGCGTCAGTAATGAACCCGTCAACCAAGTTCAGTTCCGCTCCATAGGCGGCACATTCGATCTGGTTCGCAATCGGAGCGTCCTTGGGCATGTACACATGAGCTTCCATGCCAGCAGCAGCAGCGTACGCCGACATCGCCCCAGCAGCATTTCCGGCAGAAGGCATAGTCAACTTCATTTGCTTCAGTTCGAGTGCTTTCGAAACAGCAGCCGATAGCCCCCGCGCCTTGAACGATCCGGTAGGGTTCACACCCTCGTCTTTGATGAGCAGCGAACTCATTCCGAGCCGCGTACCTAATCGGGTTGCCTTGCGAAGTGGAGTGAATCCTTCGCCAAGCGTAACGATGTTTGCAGGATTAATAACAGGCATCACTTCTCGATACCGCCACATGTTTGGCTCACGCCCTGCCATCGATTCCTTAGTAAGAGTCTCGGCAGCCTTCGCAAGATCGTAGCGCGCCAAATATGGTTTGCCGTTCTTCGGGTTCAGCCGGTGCGGCATCTCGTGTCCACACTCTTCGCCCGAAAGCGAGCACTCAAGATGCGTGAGGTGACTGCGAATCTGTGTTCGATCTGACAAGCGAAACTCCGTGCGGCGTCGAATTCCGAAATTCGACTAACAATTCAATTGAAAACTAACAACGTCTAACTCTCAATAATGAGAATACTCAAGATTTTCACGCCGGGTGTAGTGGCAGTATCAGGATCGCGCTCCGCCATGCTAGTGACAATCTCTAATCCAGCAGTGACGTGTCCGAAAACCGTGTGACATGAAACCGAATCGTCTGCACAATTCTTCGCCACTCCGTCTTCGTAAGCATCAAGCCAGTTGAAAGCATCGTGGGTAATAAAGAACTGGCTGCCGTTCGTATTCGATCCCGCATTCGCCATCGACAGCACTCCAGCCGAATCGTGCGATAACGCCCGAGTGAACTCGTCGTTAAACGTATAACCAGGACCATCATCGCCATCGCCTACCGGGTCACCTGCTTGTGACACGAAATCCGCTAAAACACGATGGAATTCAAGCCCATCGTAGAATCCAAGACGAGACAAATTCACAAAGTTTTCGACCGTCATCGGCGTTATATCGTCGTATAACTCAAGCTCTATATTGCCCGCATCTGTTGAAATTACCCCGTTGTAATTCAATGAAGTGCCCAGAGCACCGATCGGTGCTCGTGGCTCATCCCCAAATACAAGCATTTCGGGATCGCCTTCATAAACAGGCACAGCGACCGGATCGCCATACTCAGTCGGTCGCCACGACATCCGGGTGGGGACCTGCTTAGAATCGACGACTCGGCGTAGCCCAGTGCTGTCAGTGTCCACAAGCCAACCCGCTCCGAGAAGCGAGTCGATTCCCATTACTTCCGAACCGTCTGGCGACCAAGCGGCGACCAAGAATTCTAGATTCGTATCGATGAACTCAGGGTCGGAAGTTTCCAAATCAAGAGTGCCTATATCTAAAGCACCGCCCGCTGCAATTAATCCGATATGAATGCCACTACCATCTGAACTCCAACCAAATCCAACGCTTCCAAACGGTCCAATTGGTTGGGGTGGAACTTGCAACGATGGATCAAACATCATCACTCGCACTAGGCCTTCATCTGTATTCCTAGAAGCCAACACTTGCGTACCGTCTGGAGACCAGAACGGCAGGATGTGCTGCGCGGTGTCGTCGTCGGAGATCAACGTCGACATATCCAACGTGATCGGATTTGTGCTCACATCCTCGGGTATATCGGCCGTGAAAAGTCTCCATTTTTCGCCTTCGAGACTCACGAAAACAATCGAATTCCCATCCGAAGAAATATCCGGCATTGAAACGCCACCGACAACATCAGTAAGCTGCATGATCTCACGAGTGGTCATATCTAGCGAATACGCCTGTAGTTCACCCGTCGGATCCGAGACGTAAACCAGCTTCGATCCATCTGGCCACCAACTCGGTGCAAGTTCGACGAAACCGTTGTTATTGAAACTAATATCAGCTGATCCCAACTGGGCAGTTTCGAGATCGATGAAGAAAATTCCGCCACCGTCTTGATCTACTGTTTCCACAGCGATTATGTTCGACGAACGCTGTCTTACCGTGATGTCAGATTGAGCAACTATCGCCTCGTCATTTCCGGCGGTACCAGCCGGCAGAGTCACGGTAATAGCGTTTGCAAAATCACCGATTTCATACCCGGCAATGAATACTGCGACTTCATTCCCTCGCCCCGCCGACGAGTACTCGTATTCAAACTCTTCTTCAGCTATATCCAGAATATTTCCGTGTTCATCGGTAGCGATTACCACGAACGGGGAACCGGCAGCGATTGGAACTGAATCGGTGTCAGGGACTATATGAATCGCCGTTGCAATCCCTGCGGAGATCGTTACGGGAGCAATACTTACAGCCTCAATACCATTCAGCACTGCTCTTGCTGTAATACCTGCGTCGGTGTGTGCTCCAGCGCTCATTCCAGCGGTGAACAATCCATCACTAGTTATCGATCCTATTTCCGGGTCGGAAACGGCCCAAGTAAGTTCTTCGATTTCCAGTTCGTTTCCGAACCGATCGGTAGCAAGCGTCGATAGTTGATGCGTTTCGCCGGCAGCAAGGCTAGTCGGAAGGCTAGACACACGAATTTCATCAAGGATCCCCGGATGAATGGTGCCAGTAATCGTCGTTTCGATCTGTTCACCAGCAAGCTCAACTTCGATCCTGACCAGATCAACATCTTCTTCGGAGGCCAGCGAACTCGACTTGAACAACCCAGCTGAATCAACTGTGTCGCCTTCCCGCAATGCGGTGAACAATACGAGAGCCGAATCAAGTACATGTCCAGCTTCGTCGACCGCTTGAACATTGATCGTTTCAGAACGACCTACTTGGATATCTATGACGTTTGGAACAATTGAAAATGCGTTGAGCGGTCCTTCTACAATTTCGATACCGACGCTTGCCGATGCCACAGTTCCGAGACGCTCAATCTCAACCGAAATGGCTTCTTTAAACGACCCCAAATCGGCTGCGGCAGTGAACTTACCATTTCTATCGATATCGCCTAGCGACTCATCAGCGCTCCAAACGAAATTAGGGTTTTCGATTGAATTCCCTAGAACATCGAATGCATTCGCTGAAAATTGAACCGTTTCGAATGAAGATACAACCGATTTACTTCCTTCGATCACCACCCAGCCTGCTTCACCAGCATCTACTGAAATAGTGGCCTGTGCGGTATCGACAACGTCACCTCGAGTGGCAGCAAGAGTGACTACGAACTCTCCGGTAAATTCGAACGAGTGCATGGGTTCAATATCGGTACTACCTGAACCATCACCAAAGTCCCAGGTATAGCTATCGGCATCGGCGAATTCGCTGAGAAGGAATGTGACATCGAACGGAGCATTTCCTGAATCCGAAGTAACACTAAATTTTGCGACAGGTGGCGATGCACAAGCGACAAACAAGAATGCCAACATTCCCACCAACAACAACGAAGCAATACCAGTGGTCGTAAGCGCTTTGTTGTTCACTATTTTCAAATTTAAAATGCCGCTCAGAATGGTCTCCAATATGCCTGTCGAGGCAGTCTATGTAAGAACTCGGTTAATAGGTAACGAATTAGGATACGTCGTACTGCCGATTTGGGATTGGCTTACAAATTCCCCTGATCGCCCATAGGGGCAATAAACGACCATTCCAGCCTATGTGTACACGTAGATAAACGTGGGCTGCACACGAACGTTGAAAACCCAACCGAAATCTAGTCTAGATTCATACGAAGAATTAACACGGTTTCCAAGAGTGTTTAGCAGAGCGGGTTTCGGTTCAAACATATGACTTCAAAAATTCTTATTGTTGACGATGAGCCAGATATCTTGGAGCTCGTGCAGACCCGGCTAGAAATGTCTGGATACGAAACAGTTACTGCAGAGAACGGTGAAGAGGCGCTCAAAAGCTTCTTCTCCGACCGTCCCGATCTCGCTCTTCTCGATCTAGAAATGCCCGGAATGGACGGCTTTGAACTGTGCGAGCGAATTCGCCAAATGTCAGACGTCCCGATCATATTTCTAACCGCGATTGGTTCTGAAACCCATCGGGTAAAGGGTCTTCATGTCGGTGCCGACGATTACATCGTAAAGCCGTTCTCGAAAAACGAATTGCTTGCGAGAGTCGAGGCGAACCTCCGACGAGCTTCGATGCCTTCGATCCAACGTGACGAACAGGTCTACGTCGACCGGGTACTAACCATCGATCACAGGGCACATCTGGTCACCGTCCGAGGGAACGAAGGCTCACTTTCTCCTCTTGAATACCGATTGCTTACGGCTTTGCTGAAACACCCAGGGCAAGTATTGAGCCACACCCAACTGCTCAACCTAGCTTGGGAACCAAACTCAGCTGAAACCTCGACCGATAGCGTACGACTCTACATTTCGTACATAAGAGGAAAGATCGAAGAAGATCCCAAGCATCCTCGGCTCGTCGAAACAGTACGAGAACTCGGCGTCTACTTCCAGCGAAACTGAATCGACCAACTCGTCGAATCGAAGATCACTCTGAGACTGGTTGATAGTACGAATTGAAATCGCCGTAGCCAACGCCATGGCAAGCAACATCGCCAACGTGGCTGTCGCCGTAAATGATGGCAATCGTTCCAGCAAGTGACCAGCCGACTGATCTATGTCAGCAGCAGATCACCCATTATCTTTGACGAACGTTGGAATAGCTGGATTTATCAAACTCGGAAGTCGCTCACTCGCTACGTATGGCGCAGCGAAAAACGAGTCACTGCGTATCGAGATGAATAACTCGATACAAGCATCATCAAAGATGAAGGTGTGATTAGCGTTGGGGTCGACACCCAGTCCGCATGTGAACGGGCTCTGAATTTACGAGCCAGTCACGATTGAACGAGAACGCTAGTTGAGCAGTTCTTCATGATCGGCCCAGGACAGTTCACGTTCCAGATTCGCCGCCAGTCTCTTTGCAACTTTCTCGGCGCACTCTCGTGTGTTGGCTGATTCGCCCGATTCGAGTTCGATCGATGTAAACGGCAAATCAGGCATTCCACATGGAATAATGTGCTGAAAATATGTGAGATCAGTCGACACGTTTAGCGCAAATCCGTGCATCGTCACTCCACCAGAAATACGAACCCCGATTGCGGCGATCTTCCGCCCCTTCGGATTTCGATCAGAATCTCGTTTTTCGTCCGGAACTCCGTCGACCCAAACACCGGTCTCACCATCGACCAAATGGGCGTTGATGCCGTACTCAGTCAAAGTTTCTATGATCGATTTCTCGAGCATTCGAACGTAAGTAACTGGCCCAAGATTTGCAACACGTACATCGATGATCGGATAGCCGACCAACTGACCAGGACCGTGATAGGTCGCTTCACCACCACGATCGGTCTCGCATATCTCGACCCCAGCAGCCAACAATTTCGGACGCTCAGTTACCAGATGAGTATCGTCGGCTCGACGTCCGAGAGTTACGACATGACTGTGCTCAAGGAAAAGAACCGAATCGGAAATCGAACCCGACTTACGGTTATCAAGTATCGAGCGCTGAAGATCTAGCGCCGAGCCATAATCGATTTTTCCGAGCCACGTGGCGCGCAGCTCGGTGCCACTCACCCCAATGTCGGAGTTCATTTGAGATCAGATTCGAGGTTAATCGCTTCAATTCCGGATTTCACGGCTTGAAGGAATTCAGACGCCTCAGCACCATCGATAATCCGGTGATCGAACGATAGGCAAATATTCATCATCGAACGAACTACGACCTCGTCTTTGCCATTGCTAGAAATGACTACCGGTCGCTTCACGATTGCTTCAGTCGTGAGAATTGCGGCTTGAGGATGATTAATAATCGCTCCGCCCCAAACCGATCCGAGTGCACCTGTATTGTTCAGGGTGAACGTGCCACCTCGCACATCTTCAATCGTCATCTTTCCAGAACGAGCACGCTTGACAATCCCCTCGAGTTTTCCAGCGAGTTCAGTAATCGTCCCTTCATCAGCGTTGTGCACAACTGGAACGATGAGTCCGCCCCTTGCCGCAACCGCAACCCCAACATTAATTGCCTTTTTCAGCACGATCTTGCCGTCCAGCCAACTCGAATTGAGCCGCGGATTGGTTCGCAGGGCACCAGCAACCACGGACAGTGCGATAGGCAGATAGGTGAGTCGCACACCATTCTCGCTCTCGAATCGATCTTTGATGGCAGTGCGCCACTCGACCATTCCGGTCACATCGACTTCTATCGCCGACCACGCATGAGGAATCTCAGAAACGGCCTTCACCATGTGATCGGCAATCATGCGTCGTATCGGCGTTGGTTCGATAATTTCATCTTCGCTCGTGACTAACGAATCCTTAGCCGAACCAGCAGAAGCACGACCCTGCCCTTTTTCAACAGCAGCGAGCACGTCCTTCTTCGACACCCGCCCACCAAGACCAGTACCGACCAGCGAATTCAAATCAACGTCGTTTTCTGCCGCCAAGCGCGCCACAACAGGAGAAAATCCCTTTTGGCGAGTCGAACCGTGGCTCGATCCAGAAGTATTACCACCACCTGCCTCGTTAGTAACGGAAGCAGGTTCAGGAGTCGAAAGGCTGGTATCGAGAAATTCACCACCGGTAGGCCCTACGTTTGCACCCTGAACCATCGTTCCGATTCGGCTTGCTGACGGGGAACTCGTTGCGGCCCGTGCACTCGCAGACGCCGGCACTATTTCCTCATCAGTATCCATTTCGGCGATGACCGCTCCCATGAGAACGGTTTCTCCCTCTTCAACAAGAATTTTTGTGAGAGTACCTGTCGCCGGCGACGGAACATCCATAGCAACTTTGTCAGTAACTACCTCAACCAGCGGATCGTATTTTTCGATCGCATCGCCGGGGGCTTTTAGCCATTTGCCAATAACTGCCTCGGTTACCGATTCGCCAACATGTGGCAGTTCAATGTTGAATGCCATCTTTAAATCTCCGAGAGCTTCGTGATCGCTGCCAAAATTTTCTCAGGAGAAGGCATGAACGCTGCTTCTTGAATCGGAGAGAAAGGCATCGGCGGAAGTTCGGGCGGACCAAGGCGAGTAATCGGACCGTCAAGATCGAAGAAACATCGCTCGCCGATAATGGCGGCGACCTCAGAAGATATGCTCACCGCAGGAGTGTCTTCCTGAACGATCAATGCCTTACCGGTTCGGGAAGCCGATTCTGCAATGGCGTCTGCATCGAGAGGACGCAGCGTACGTAAATCGAGAACTTCAACATCGATACCGTTCGCAGCAGCCATCTCCGCAGCCTGAAGCGAGTAGTGCAGCATCAGGCCATACGTAACGATCGTCATATCCGTACCGGGTCGCTTGATCTCAGCCTTGCCGATCGGAATTGTGTAATCCTCGTCCGGCACATCACCCTTCACCAATCGATACGTTCGCTTGTGTTCAAGCACGATCACAGGATCGTCGGTGCGAATAGCGGTGGCAAGCAATCCTTTTGCATCATAGGGAGTAGCTGGAGCGACGACGGAGAGCCCCGGCGTGTGCGAAAACAGTACTTCTATGCTCTGTGAGTGATACAAGCCGCCTCTGACACCACCCCCGTAAGGGATTCGCACGGTCATGGGCGCGGTCTTGACACCATTCGTGCCATATCGCACTTTCGAAGCTTCACCAACCAGTTGATTAATGGCTGGCCATACAAAGTCGGCAAACTGGATTTCAGCGACAGGCCGCATTCCGTTAACGGCTGCTCCGAGCGCAACTCCACATATCAATGATTCAGCCAACGGCATATCGATCACCCGGTTTTCACCGAACTCATCGATAAGACCGTCCGTCGCCAGAAACACTCCACCACGACTGCCAACGTCCTCACCTAGAACAATCACTGTGTCGTCGCGACGCATCTCCGACTGCAACGTCGCTCGAACTGCCTCTATTACTGTCTGCTCACTCACTAGAAATTACCTCCGACAGAGTCGACAACATGATCGAACATCGTATCGACGCTCGGATAGGGCTCGGCATCAACAGTATCGGTGGCGACGTTCACTCGTTTTTTAGCAGCAGCGTGAATTTCTGCGTCTGCATCATCGGTGAGCAAGTCACGTCTTTTCAGTAGCTCGGACAATATTTTTATTGGGTCTCTATTCGCCATCTGGGCGATATCTTCAGCAGAACGATAGCGAGTGTGGTCATCATCGGTTGTGTGAGGGAGAAGGCGTTCTACGGATGCCTCGATCAACGTAGGACCATCTCCAGCCCTGGCACGCTCTACGGCCGCTTTCGTCGCTTCGTGAACCGCCACGACGTCCGTGCCGTCGACCTGTACTCCGGGGAATCCATAACCAGCCGCCCTACTAGCGACGCTCTCGACACCCATCTGTTTTTCGATGGGAACTGAAATTGCGTACCGGTTGTTCTCACAAAAGAAAATCACCGGTAATTTATGAACCCCAGCGAAATTCATCGCTTCATGAGTATCGCCTTGAGATGAAGCACCATCGCCGAAGAACACGATAGTTACTGCATCCGAGCCCTTCAAGGTATCGGCAAGAGCAACCCCGGCAGCCTGCGGAAGCTGTGTGGCAATAACGTTCGAAAAATTGAACAAGTCGACACGAGGATGCGCCCCGTGAAGCGGGAACTGGCGAGCCCCGCTCATCGGATCGTCTTCTTTGGCGAGGAACCCCCGAAGCATTTCTTCCGGTGTTGTACCGAGTGCCATCATAGCTGCGAACTGGCGATAGTAGATCAAATAGTGATCTTTTGAAGGGTCGGTCGCCTCAATACAAGCAACCTGAGTCGCCTCATGTCCTTGAGCTGAAGCTGCGATAGCAGCCTTTCCCTGCCTGTTGAGCAGCCAGACCCGTTCGTCGAGGTAACGACTGAGGACCATGGTCTGATAAAGCTCTACAAGGCGTGTACCCGAAAGCTGTTCGGTTGGATCGGAAGGCTTGTTTGTAGTTGTTAACATGGACGGACATTATATGAGCCATAACCCGCCGAGATAGACCCAAAACCTTCGACTCGTGCATTGTATTTTTGCAGGAATGACACCCAGTGATCGTTCTAGCCGACGATCTTGGATATACTTTTTGGCTTGTGAATTTCATGCACGGCGCAATCTGATATCAGCATTTGCACCAATCAACTTCGTGGAGAACAGACAGAATGAAACGGCTGCTACTACTAATTTCACTGCTAACGATCTCATCGCTCCTATTCGTAGCATGTGGTGAAGACGCACCCGAAGCTACACCAACGGAAATCCCATCTGCTCCAGCTGCAACAGGCGGACAGATGGACGATACAGCGGTCATGCTGTCGCCAGGTGACGAAGCTCGATCACCAACAGGGGCGCTTGACACGTCAAAGACCTACCACGCTACGTTCGATACCGACGCAGGTGAGTTCAAAATTCTGCTCTTCGATGACGAGGCTCCTCTAACTGTAGAAAACTTCATCAACCTCACAACCATCGGCTTCTACGATGGACTAATGTTCCACCGGGTGATCCCAGATTTCATGGCCCAAGGTGGTGACCCCAAAGGCACTGGTTCCGGTGGCCCTGGCTACCGATTCCGTGATGAATTCGATGCTAGTAGACGCCACGACAAGCCCGGAGTTCTTTCCATGGCTAACGCGGGTGCAAACACGAATGGAAGCCAGTTCTTCATCACATTCGTTCCAACTCCTCATCTCGATGATGCCCACACAGTATTCGGAGAAGTTGTCGAAGGACTCCACAATGTTCTGAACATCGAAATTCGCGATCCCGGCAAAGCACAACTACCGGGCGATCTGATCAAATCGATCACAATTACCGAAAGCTAAATACCGAAAGCTTGCTCATCCAGCAAGCTTTCAGCAGGAGAAATCATGGCAGACCTAGCCCCACCACAAGGTGAACTCGACAACTCGAAGTCATACACAGCCACGTTCAAAACTGAACGAGGTGAATTTGAGCTCATGTTGTACGCAAACGACGTACCACTCACAGTTGAAAACTTCATCAACCTAGCTCGCGCCGACTACTACAACGGCACCACTTTTCACCGAGTAATCCCAGGATTCATGGTTCAAGGCGGCGATCCTACAGGAACCGGCACAGGTGGCCCCGGCTACCGCTTCGGTGACGAGTTCAACAAAAACCTGCACCACGACTCAGAGGGAATTTTCTCGATGGCGAACGCAGGTCCCGGCACAAACGGCAGCCAGTTCTTCATCACATTGGCGCCAACCCCTCACCTCGACGGACGCCACACGGTATTCGGCAAGATCATCAAGGGTATGGACGTTGTGAAGGCCATCCGAGAACGAGACCCCATGAACGACCCAGAACCGGGCGACATGATCGAGACCGTCGTAATTAACGAGAAGTAGCTCTCAACTACCAATTGGCAAATACAAAAAAAAGGGCTACTCATTGTGAGTAGCCCTTTTTGATTTCACTAATTTAGTGCGGTAAACCTAGTCACCTGGTGATGACACCGGCGCTGCGCCAGGTACAGCGCTTACCGAGTCATCAGCATCTGCTAACTCGACATCAACTGCTCTATCGGTCTTCTTCTGGAATGTCAGCAATCGTCCACCGACACCCAGCCAAACGTTCTCACCCAAATCAACTTCCGGGCCAACAGGACGACTGTTTACCCGCATTGAAGGGTCGCCAACTGCTCGCTTGTGCACCAGCTTGACCTTGTCACCGCTGAATTTGAAGGTACCGCCTGTAAATGGCAGACCTGACACTTCACCAGCGCCAACACTATTCTTTGAGAATAATCGTCGAAGCAAACTGCGATTCAATCGTGAGAAGTCGACAACAACTCGATCGGCGTCATCCATGATGTAGCCGAACGGTAGAGTCTTCCGTGACACCCAGATCGTGAACCCTGCGGCAACAATCAGTAATGAGCCAATCACGCCAAAGATCCAAATCGGGATACCTAGAATCAAGACCGCTTCTTCAACGATCAAAGCCGATGAAGTGGCCGATGGCGCAACACGTGTGTACTGCCGCCCCTCAAATACGCTTTCGAGTGTGACCTCAACTTCGTAAGCACCCGATTCTGGAATTATCGCAGCGATGTCGAACTCCCAGGCCATCCCAGGCTCGAGCTCGTCAACTGTCAGGACAATTGCGTCAAATGAACCTGCAACTCCATTAAGTACTGCTTTGATATCAGATGGGTTAGTGAGATACGGATAGTCACCCACTCGCACTTGAACTCTGGCAACCGTCGCGTACTTACCTACAGCTGATTCAACGTTGTTGACAGCGACAAGACTCAATGTCGGGAATGATTCGCTTCGGAAAGCTGTATCGCTACGTAATGACGCTGCATAGTCGGTCCACGTCAGCTGAAGCACAACGTTGTTTATACCTTGCGACTTCGGAGCACTCAGGTGAACAGAGTAAATTCCGTCAGCGGCAAACTTATCGCCATTTTCGCCAATATCGTTCAATGAAACGACTTCGGTTGTGCCGCTCGCCTTGCTAATAGTGGCAGTCATTTCGGCACCAGACAGTAGTTGGGCAGATTCTCCATTGAAGGCCGCAGCCTCGATGACAGCAGCCTCGCCAACAGGCAGCGGTGGCTGTTCGATCAATCGAAGCTCAAGCGGGTTCCGCACATCAACGCTTGCAACAAGCTTCGACGCAGGTCCTGACCCCTGAAGACTCCAGTTACCGGGAACTGGCGAGTGAATTCGAACGATAACCGCAGAAGGGGTCTCACGGATGTCCACATTCTCCATCTCGGCCTCTGCTCGCGTACCGTTTGGAGAAAACACCGAAACATCGACCATGTCGTGCTGTCGGACGAACACAGTAGTGAACTCAGTTGTATGAGGCGCAATGTCGAGCGTAACGATAGCTGCCGAGTTGTCATGCATCTCAACGTCCATCGCATTTTCAAGCGAAAGTGCCGAGTAGTTTTCAAATAGTGCGGTAATGCCATCAGCAGTTCCGGTGTCGTAGAACACACCGTCAGAACCAGTCGAGAGTCCACTCATCAGATCTCGAAGCACTGGTTCAGCGGAAGGAAGAGTGACTACGTCAATCACCCAGCCTTCGGAAGAGAACAGATCGGCAACGCTGATGAGTCGCTCTCGGGTGTTTTCCGATTCGCCAAGTATCCGACCGGAAGTGAGCAATACGACTCGGGAGCCTTCAACAGCGTCGATACGCGAAAGGAAAGAGAATGCGTCGGTTAGAGCGGCGAATTGATCAGATCTTGCAGGCCCCATGTCCATTGAGCGAATATCAGTCACCACGTCATCGACGAGCCGTGTGCCAGCCGGACCCGATTCCGCAGACACGATCTCGTTGGCCTCAACACCGTACGAAGCCGCAGCTATCGTTCCGGCAGTCGTTCCACGAGCGATCGTTAGCGCTACAGTCTCGACAGCATCAAGATCACGCTGAATTGGCGAGGCACCCTTATCAATAAGTATGACCATGACCCCATTTTCACCGATGGGAACGGCGGCTCGAGCAGGCAGTGCTGCTCCTGCAAACAATACGGTGATAGCAATTAAGGCTATTAGTGAAGGGCCACGCATTTCGGACTCCGGAAAATTAGCATGTGCTCCGAGAGTCGGTATTCCGTCTCACGAAACGACTATTGTCAGTACATCAACGTTACTAATAAGTGACGATTGCGACCAGATTGCACTTAGTACGGATTCCGAGTGATTTTGCAACGTATTTGTTTGCAAGACGTACTTCGACTCAACTTCTCACCCGCGAGCCGTTGACCGTTCAGTTCACGATGCCTACACTCGGGCGGCTGGTTCGGTCAGCAACACTGCTGGCTAGCTTTTACTGAATGGAAAAACGATGAAGATCACCGGATACGCAATCACTCTGTACGAATTTCCTCTTAACAGGCGCATGGGCGATGCGAACTCGCCGTCAGGCCGTATCCGCGGGGCATCGAACGTCCTCGAGCTATTTACCGACGAAGGCATCACAGGCGTGTCATTTGGCGGTGGCGGCGCAGGTCCACAGATCAAATCGATGGTCGAAGGCATGCTGATGGGCGAAGACCCACGGCGTGTAACGGGTCTTTGGAAACGCATGGTCGACCGAGCGTTCAAAGCAGGTCACGATGGTGTTGTAAACGATGCTATCGCGGTCCTCGATGTAGCTCTTTGGGATATCAAAGCAAAAGCAAACGACGAACCACTTTGGAAAACCCTAGGCGGCTCCAACCCGAAGGTGCATGCATACGCATCGGGTCTCGACTCTCCCCTATCTGATGACGAGATCGAAGACTGGTACGGCATGATGGCATCTGACTGGGGATTCAAGGGTGGCAAGCTCAAAGTTGGGCTGGACCAAGATGCCGATCTTCGACGAATTGGTCGAATGAAGAAGGGTCTTGAACGAGCAACCGACAAGCCACTCCTATATATCGATGCGAACGAAGTCTGGAATCCCAAGATGGCGATTCGCAAGGTGCGCGAAATGGAAGAGCAGTTCGACATTGCTTGGGTCGAAGAGCCAGCACGACGCTGGGATTTCTTAGGTCTTCGACGAATATCAGACCAAATCAAAGCTCCAGTTTGTGCAGGTGAGAACCTCGACTCTCTCGGAGATTTCCTACCTTACTTCCACAATCGATCTGCCGATGTTGTTCAGGTTAGCCACGGTATGACCGGCATCACCTGCGCTCTACAGCTTGCCGACGCTGCGTACGGTTTTGAACTACCGATCACCCTCGGTGGTTCACCCGGAAACATGAACGCACAGCTTGCGCCATCCATTCCTAATTTCTTAACTCTCGAAGCGCAAAACGCCGAGCCTGACGATGGCGTGATGACCTCGGACATCAAAATCGTCGATGGCTGGGCAATATGCGGCGACCAACCCGGAACTGGTGTGAGCTTCGATCCAGAAGCACTTGCCCAAAAGAAGGTCGAAAAAGTCAGTGCATCCGCAGGCCCGTCGCCGTTCGGTCGACGCCCAGGATCTGGTCTTTGGGACAACCCGCCATCCAAGGAAGAAGCTGCTGCTGCTGCGACCGGCGTAAACGGAGAGCACTTCGTTCCCGCTCACGGTTCAAAGACTCAATAGTCCAACTCACCCACCAACAACGAAATTCTTTCAACCGAAATAAATACCAAGTAACAAAAAAATGAAAATCACCGGATACAGATTAGAAAAATTCACCCAACAGCTCGACCGAGCTATTGGTGACTCGAACTACCCCGCTGGCGACGACCTCATGGATATGGCGATCCTGTGGATCGACACCGATGAGGGCATCACCGGAATGGCTCCAGCAGGCAACGACGCCATCGCCAGCCTCTTCCATGTAATCGAAGGCAAAGACCCACGAGGGGTTGTTGGCCTTTGGAAAGACATGGTCGATTGGGTGCACAAAGGAAACAACGAAGGCGCAGTAAACGACGCAATCGCTGCTATCGATGTAGCGCTATGGGATCTCAAAGCCAAAATAGCCGACGAGCCTTTGTGGCAAACGCTTGGTGCCCGTGAAGGTCGCGCCAAAGCGTATGCGTCGGACATTGGATACAACCTATCGGATGAAGAGCTGCACGCCTTCTACACGAGCATGGCAGACCATGGTGTCGATGGCGGCAAGATCAAAGTCGGACTCAATATGGACGACGACCTCCGGCGAATTGGCATCATGAGAGATGCCTTCCGCAAGGTGAAAGATCGCCCGTACTTGATGATCGACTCCAACGAGTACTGGTCGCCAAAACAGTCAATCCGGTACATCAATCAGATCGAAGAACACTTCGAGATATTCTGGGCTGAAGAACCAGCACGACGTTGGGATTTCGACGGACTGCGTCAGGTTTCTCGAAACGTGTCGGCGGCTGTCGCATCTGGCGAAAACCTCAACGACATTGGGCAGATGTACCCGCTCATTTCGCAGCAGGCTATCGACGTTGCAAACGTCGGCGTTGGTCATTCCGGTATCACCGGTGCTCGTCAGGTTTCGAACATGTGCTACGCCTACGAAATACCCGTAACAATGATGAACTGCTCTGCAAACTTCATGTCTCATCTGGCAGCGGCACTTCCGAATCACAACATGATGGAAGTGGTAGATCCCGGTCGTGAAGGCGCATTCGAAAGCTGGGACAATCACATCGAAGATGGCTGGATCGTCATGGGCAACAAGCCTGGCCTTGGAATCGAAGTTTCTGAAGAGAAGCTCAAAGCCATGCAGGCTGTCGATTTCGGACGAAAACCCGGATTCCCGTTCCCTCGCCGCGAAGGCGCTGGACTCTGGATCAAGGACATCGAGCCGGGTGAGGTTAGCTGGAAGTAATTCTGGCTCAAATATTTGTGATGCTGAAGTGAAGTTAATGAAGTAGGAAAAAAGTACGTGACAGATCGATTAAAAGGCAAAGTGTGTTTGATCACCGGTGGTGGTCGTGGTTTAGGCATGGCAATAGCTCTGGCGTTCGCAAAAGAAGGCGCCAAGGCAGTTGCAATCAGTTACGTTTCGAACGAAAAGTACGCTGAAGATACCTGCAAGCAACTTGCTGAATTAGGTACAACTGCCTACATGACTCCAGTCGAAGTGACGAATCGAGAATCGATCAAAGCATGGGTTAACCACATCATTGATACCGAAGGTCACATCGACGTTCTGGTCAACAATGCCGGCATCAACAAGCAGGGCCCGATCGACACGGTCACGGAAGAAGACTGGGACAAAATCATGGCTGTGAACCTGAAGGGACCGTTCTTGGTTTCTCAGGAAGTTCTGCCCGACATGGTCGGCTCTGGTGGCGGACGTATCATCAACATCGCATCCGTAAGTGGATTGTATGGCGGACCGACCACTGCACACTATGCTGCTTCAAAAGCTGGTCTCATCTCGCTCACTCAAGTGATTGCACGATGGGGAGCAGAGCACAACATCATGGTCAACTCGATTGCTCCAGGCATCATTGAAACCGACCTCACACGAGAAGAGTTGGCTTCAGGCGGCGGCGCAGGCGTAGTTGCAATGACATTGCTAAAACGCCCTGGCCAAGTCGAAGACGTGTCATCTATAGCAGTGATGCTCGCAAGCGACGAACAGAACTACATGACGGGTCAAACGATTTCTCCAAACGGTGGAAGCTACTTCACTGCTTAGCGCAGCGAGTTACACTGCCGCCAAATGCACAAACCTGATCTGAGTCAACGTCAGATCATCCACGAGATAAAAAGTAACGGGTGCCATGAAAGTAACGAAAATCACAAGCTATTCGGTCGAGGGTGAATCCGGTCGAGGATATTTCATCGTTAAAGTCGACACCGACGCCGGTCATTATGGTCTCGGTGAAATTGGAATGCGCGGATGGGGAGTTGCGATCGGTCACGCAATCGAACATCTTTCCGAACTCGTGGTTGGCGCCGATCCGTGGGAGACGGAACGCCTGTGGCAGGAAATGTTCCGCTCGGGCTTCTTCCCGGCCGACACTGTCTATTCATGTGCGATATCGGCAATAGATATTGCGCTATGGGACATAAAGGGTAAATCCGTAGACAAGCCGGTCTACAAACTTCTTGGTGGTCCCGTACGAGACAAGGTCGTTTCTTACGCCCATGTACAGGGAATGGAAATCCCGGATGTCGTCGACAGCGCCAAAAGCCTGCAGGATGACGGCTGGAAGTTCTTACGATGGCACCAATTGGAGACTTCTCCGTTCGACGCAAACGGCTTCGGCGTGTTCGACCCGCTTGCATCGATGCGAAAGACGGTAGAGTCGTTCTCTGCTGTGAGAGACGCTGTCGGTTGGGAGACTCAACTCTGCCTCGACGTTCACACACGCCTGCAGCCAGCAATGTCGGTCCAACTGTCCAGAGATCTTGAGGAATATAAACCATTCTTTATTGAAGATCCCGTCCGATCTGAAAACCCAGGCGCCTATCGTAACCTTCGACGCCAGATCAACCTACCGATCGCCGCTGGTGAACAGTGGGGTTCCAAATGGCCGTTCAGGCAAGTGATCGAAGAAGATCTCATTGACTACGCCAGAATCGACCTCTGCATCGTCGGTGGAATTACCGAGGCGTTGAAAATCACACATTGGGCAGAAACTCACTACATCGACATCGTCCCTCACAATCCGCTCGGCCCTGTTTCGGCAGCGGCGTGTGTATCTCTCTGCATGGCTTCTAGCAATGTCGGAGCGCAAGAAATGCCACGCCAACCCGGTACAACAGACACCAAGCTATTCCCTCGACAAATCCAATGGGAAGATGGCTACTCATGGTGTCCAGACGTACCCGGTCTTGGTGTCGACTTCGATGTTGAGGCAGCTGAGGGCGCTTACGTAAACCCTACTGGAATGGGCTTACAACTTAGACAACCTGACGGTGCGAAAACTAACTGGTAACCCCAAACCTACTTATTCTGGAGACCCCTCAACTATGAAAGTTACACAAATTAGCAGTTTCTCTGTTCAAGACGAAGGCGGCCGACCTTACATGATCGTTAGAGTCGACACCGATGCTGGTCATCATGGACTGGGTGAGGTCGGCATACGAAACTGGGGTCGAGCAATCGGAGCCGCCATCGAGCATCTTTCTGAACTTGTCGTCGGAGCCGATCCATGGGAGACCGAGCGACTCTGGCAGGAAATGTTTAGATCAGGGTTTTTCCCTGCCGACAAGGTTTATACGTGTGCGATTTCAGCAATCGATATAGCGCTATGGGACATCAAGGGCAAATCGGTAAACATGCCGACATACAAGCTCATGGGCGGACCAGTTCGTAATAAAGTTGTGAGCTATCCACACACACAGGGCAAGACCACCGAGGAGTTAATTGCGAATTCGCTAGCCGCTGTTGAGGCTGGCTGGAAATTTGTACGTTGGGGTCAGCCCGAAACAGGAGCTGCAGGATTCGAAACACTTGGTATATCCACACTGGAACCAGTTGAGTCGATGAAGATAGCGATCGACCAAATGGGACAGCTACGCGAAGCCGTTGGTCCAGATATACAGATGACGTTTGACGTTCACACGAGGCTCGATACAGCTCACGTTGTTCAGATGTGCAAAGAGATGGAGCAGTTCAAGCCGTTCTTCATCGAAGACCCTATCCGATCTGAAAATCAAGGAAGCTACCGCAACCTACGTCGGCAAATTAATTTGCCGATCGCAGCGGGTGAACAATGGGCTTCAAAATGGCCATTCAGAGAAGTTATTGAGGAAGATCTGATCGACTACGCTCGCATCGATCTCTGCATCGTCGGGGGGCTTACAGAAGCCCTCAAGATTACACACTGGGCGGAAACGCACTACATAGACATCGTCCCTCACAATCCTCTAGGACCTGTTTCAGCGGCAGCCTGTGTTGCGCTTTGTATGGCTTCAAGCAACGTTGGCGTGCAAGAAATGCCACAGCGCCCTGGTTCCTACGCTACTGACTTGTTTCCACAGCAGATCGAATGGGCCGACGGCTATTCGTGGAGTCCAGACACCCCTGGACTCGGTGTTGAATTCGACATCGACGCAGCGGAAAGTGCCGCGGTCGACCCGCAGGGCTGGCCACCGCGACTGCGTCGTAACGACGGAGCGATCACCAATTGGTAGGTAACGTAGCTATAAATAAAAGAAATGCACAACTAGACGAGAACTGAGATAGCACGTGCCGTTTTTCTACACACCATCGATTTACGGGTTCGCTGGAGCATTGATCTTCTGGATTCTCGCTCTAATTTCGTTCAACAATGAC
Organism: Chloroflexota bacterium; assembly: GCA_027618835.1. Classification (GTDB taxonomy): domain Bacteria; phylum Chloroflexota; class Dehalococcoidia; order Lucifugimonadales; family Lucifugimonadaceae; genus Lucifugimonas. Next base: position 61,109 of record JAQCHZ010000013.1, read on the forward strand.
GGAGCTCTGATCGATACAGGAATGTGGGGTCTACTGGGTGTTGCATACCTATTAAAACACCTGCCGAAATTCCTTTTACTAAGAATGCTAAACATGATCGCCCTCGCCCTACTTGCGATCGGACTCGTGTTGTTCCTAATTGAACACTTGCCGCAGATCAGCGGGTAGCAAGAGAGGCTTTTATTGAGTTATCACTCAGGTGAAATCTACTTTATTCGTGAAAAATCTCATAGTGGCAGTGACCTAACTCCTCTGGTCAAGATTGGCCTTGTCAGACAACGCGAAGGCCGGAGTTAACTTGTGAGGGTGGAACGTCGTGCTGAATTACATGCCGGGTGGCTTTTAAATCGTGCTCATTATGCTTATAGAGGCTTTGCAGTTCCCTATTCGATCTTGTAACGAACTCTGCACAAGCGACCTATGTGTTGTTCCTAAACACCCAATCGCAACTGTCAGCACCCGAAAAAAAACCGCGGTTAACGCCTAGTGATAAGTCGAATAACGATCAATCGATAGTCGCCCCTCCATCGATAACGATCTGAGCGCCGGTCATGAACGACGCTTCGTCTGAAGCGAGGAAAAGAGCCCCTGATGCAATCTCTTCTGGCTTACCGATCCGTTTCATCAAAGAGTCTTTACCGAAATCGACGTATGCCTTTTCAGGATCAAGCCCAAGCGACGCAATGTGTCTATCAGTAGCCCGAGTGCGAATAGAGCCTGGACACACTGCATTTACACGAATATTGTCCACTGCAAGATCCATCGCCAAACATCTAGTCAATTGGGAAACAGCGCCCTTAGAAGCGTTGTACGGAATGAATGCAGGTTGTGCGATGAACGATGATACTGAAGCGATATTGACGATCGCCCCGCCGTTCTTCCTACGCATTGATGGCAACGCCTCTCGAACACAATTGGCGTAACCAATCACGTTCACACCAAATACCTTTGCCCAGTCGGCTTCAGTCACATCTTCAACCTTGCCGAACACAAATGCCGCGGCATTATTAACTAATACTTCGACATCACCGTGTATGGCGTTGGCAGCAGCCATCGTCGCGCGAACTGAATCAGAATCAGTGGTATCAGTTCGACTAAAAATTGCTGTACCGCCAGCATTGTTGATCAGTTCAACAGTTTCTTGTCCTGACTCTTCCTCAATCTCTGCAACCGTTACTTTTGCACCCTCAGCTGCAAATCGAATCGCAATCGCTCGTCCAATACCGTTACCACTGCCTGTGATAATTGCTGATTTCCCATCCAATGATTTCGCCAAGCCCATATGTAAATCTCCTGTAACCCACGATCCAATTCGCTCTTCAATCCGTAATGCGTCAATATACTGCGCTAACGACATGCAGATGATGCGTAAACTTGGCTCATAGCAACTTTCTAAATATCTATTCTTTAGGTCCTTGGGCAGAACATTGATCAACAACAAATTCTTCGGACGAAAACGCGCTGAACCAGCACGCCCAATTCCACCCGGCCAATATCTTGAAGATGGCTTCCCCGTACTGTCTGCTGGACCAACCCAGAGAGTCGACAAAGCGACTTGGAATTTCTCGATTGAAATTGGTGACGATACCGTCGGTACATGGACTTGGGACGAGCTCAATGCCCTGCCGCAAACCGACCTACATACAGATCTTCACTGTGTAACGAAATGGTCGAAGCAAGACACTCATTGGCGAGGTGTAACCATCGACGCCCTACTCGCCAATGCTGGAATCGAAGCTCCGGTCGGATTCGTCATGGCAAGTTCCGATGGTGGATACACAACCAATGTTCCATCTGCCGATGTAATCGATGGGAAAGGGCTATTAGTGCACACCTACGATGGTGAGCCTTTGGAAGCAGAACACGGCGGTCCTGTCCGCCTGCTTATCCCGCACCTGTACTTATGGAAATCAGCAAAGTGGATACGCAGTCTAAAGTTCATAGATAAAGACGAACCCGGATTTTGGGAACGATACGGCTATCACATGTACGGCGATCCGTGGCGTGAGCAACGCTACACAAACGATTAGCCGTGAATTCGACAGCGACCACAGATTGGCAAATAGCAACCGTTACGTCGATTCACGTCGAATCGCCCCGGGTGAAACTATTCACGCTTGAACTTCCGGTCAATACACCGTTTCGTGCCGGTCAGCACTTCGACGTGCGCCTCACAGCCCCCGATGGCTACAAGGCTCAAAGAAGCTACTCCGTTAGTTCATCTCCCGAACCCGCTTCAAATCCGACATCTATCGAACTCGCCGTCGAACTGATCTCCGACGGTGAGGTGTCATCGTACTTCCATGAAGCTGTTGAACTTGGCGACAAAATCGAATTACGCGGTCCCATTGGCGGACACTTCACTTGGAGTCCGATCGCTGCGAAACCGGTCGTTATGATCGCGGGTGGTTCTGGCATCGCCCCGATAATGTCGATGATCCGGCATCGCTCAAATGCAGCCGTAATCAAAATATCGCCGATGCTACTAATGTTTAGTGCACGCACTGAAGCCGATATTCTCTTCTCTGCCGAACTAGAATCCATAGCGGTCAATGACCCCGACTTCAATCTAATCATCGCCCTCACCAGATCCGAGGAAGTAGAGTCGGACAACCGCTCATTCAGACAGTTCCGCCGAATCGACCGCCCAACGATCAAATCCGCCCTGTCGACCCTCGCAACACACCCCTCGCGCTCCTACATCTGTGGAGGATCGAGTTTTGTCGAAGCTATGGCCAATTACTTGCTCGACTTAGGCATTCCAAATAACTCGGTCCGCACCGAGCGTTTTGGCCCCTAATAGCCTGCGTCCAGCTTTGAATACGCAAAAGAGACTGCGGGTTTCTTGTACCGATGTCCGTATTTATACGTACTCACGTAAATCGGTTAACTCATATTCTGAACTTAACGTTTCACATAGGTGCCACCAACCATCCAGCACAAACAGGTTTAGCAAAAGATGCTCAAAGTCCTCGTAATCGACGCAGATTCAGATTTCGCCTCCCTAGTCGGGAGAGCTCTACTGAACGCAGGTCACGAAACACGCATCGTTGGTGACGCAAAGTACGGAATCGTTCGGGCAAAAGCGTTCGAAGCCGATCTAGTACTAGTTAGTGGAGAACTACCTAGTGTCGCCACTGTAGATTATGTCCAAGAACTCAAACCGCTAGTACCGGGTCGAATCATCGTCTGTGGAAACAGTGAAGCCGCTGGCGTCATAACCGCCGCAGTTACCGCAGGGGCCAGTGACTATGTACTGAAAAACTCCGGCCCAGATAAGATTCTGGCACGAATTCTCAAAGACGCTGAGCCATCCGCATCAAGCGAAGAATCTACCGAAGCTGCTTCTGACGGCAAATCTGACGAAGATGAAGATTCAGACGAGATGGTCGCCGATGTAATTCCTAAAAAAGCAGTTGTGAAATCTTTGCGGGCTCCGGTTCAAGACGGAAAACGTCCGTTTGTAGTCGTTGTCGCTCACGCCGATGCTGAAAAACGAGCGTTTCAAACTGAAATTGTAGAACGTCTTAACTCATCACTCCACGTGATCGAAGTCGGAACGACTACCGAGGCAATTCAAGCCTGCGAAGAAAATCGAACCGTCATGGTTTCTCTTGATTGGGAATTGACTGATCCTCCGACCAAGCAAGCTCTGAAAACTATTCGAGAGTCGGCAGCTGGCAAAGCGATCGCTCTATTCGTAACTTACAAATCTAAATCTCCAGAAAAACAGCGACTCGCCGAATTTGGCGGAGCAATGGCGTTCGCCGGTGAGCCTTGGGACGATGGTTCTCTTGAAGGTCAGTTCACACACACACACACTCGATGTGACTCGAAATCGTCGACGCAAGGCTAAGATGCTGTCTCTAAAGGCTCAAGAGGAAAAAGCGGCTAAAGTCGCAGCTCTCGCCGAAGCCAAAGCAGAAAAACTTGCAGAACGAACCGCAGCCAAACCTGCCGTACGACCAGGAACTAGAGCAGCTTCGTAACGATTCTGATCTATGTAGCTCGACCGCACTCACCACCGCAACACATACGCTTGAAACTACACAGGTATTCTACGAATACGGTAACTCGCGGCACATAGTTGACTGTATTAGTAACTCCAGTCATTGGACGGTTATATTTGCAAACGCTCACTAACATGTGGTAGGTTGTCCTCACAAATTGGCGCTTTTAGCGCAATTAGCAGGAGGTGGAGCCAATGTTGACTATCACCATCGGTGGACAGGCCGGAGCCGGGGGCCATTAGATCGGTGCAGAAGTTTCGAAGAAACTCGGACTTCCGCTTGTACGAACTCTCGCGATCCGAAAGCTGGCCCGTCGCCTAGATGCCAGCGTAGATGCTGTGGTTCGTAAGGAACTAGCGTTCGGAAACCGACGCATCCGATTCGCTAACGCCCTCGAATACGGGTTGTACCGTTCAGCGATGTACGGCTGGGACCCACATCTGGCGGTAGATTTCGGATTTTGGTCGAAGTCAGACTCGACTAAACGATATCTGCCCGATCAGATCACTGACGATGAATACAAAAACGCCTTTTACGCTACGTCTGATGACCTGCGTACCTTGGGCGATTCAGTAATCGTCGAACGAGGCGGTTGCTTGAACCTAAGCGATACTCCAGGAGTAGTTCATGTGGGATTGTTTGCGCCTCTCGATCAGCGAGAGCGAAGACTATCCCGAAGGATGAAGGTTGGAATCAAAGCGGCATCGAAGCTGGTACGACGCTTCGATAATGATCGACGCGCTTGGTTCGGCAAACTCGCCGACACGGAGCCAGAAGATCGAAGCCTCTACGACATTGTTCTCGACGTCGACCACGGAACATCGGATTCCGATATCGCCGACAATATCGTTCGAGAGTCGATACAGGTGAAGTACGGTGCTGAAACGCACCCAATTCACGCTTTCTAAATAAACTGCATACGCAGTTCTTGGCACCAATCCCGAATCGCTCCAGTCAGAGCATATTGGGATTGGTGCCTTTTTAGTTAAAGATCTCTACCGTAGGTTCAAATGAAACATCAGGATCCAATGGGAAGATCGGTCGGCTGCAAATCGAATGACCCAGTGATCTCAAATTCGCACTTGTAGACCCCGGAGCATCCACGTTGAAGTTGTGTTCGGCCCAATCATCGAAGAACCGAGGCTGGCAATGCGGCGATTTCACAACGATTGAATGGAAATTCTTAGGATCAAGCCCGTGCCCTAAGAACAGTGATCGATCGAACAAGCTCACAGGTAGCGACGTAAGCACCAATGTAAACACCCCGCTGATCACAACAGCAGTAATCCCAGAGAACTGAGGTGCTCCCCAAGATTCGAGAATGTAGTTACCGTCAGAGAGCAGCTTCACCTCGAATTCAAACTCCAACGGTGTAAATCGTGGATCTAAGGCACCGCCGACAGCCGCCGTAAACGTACCTCCAACACCAACTGCTACCGCTTTCTGAACCGCTGCAGCATCTGTCACAGGCGCCAACACCGTGTGCGGGTAGTTAGTACGAACTAATTCCGCAAGGATCGAATTGGAATCTCCCGGAGAACCTGACGACGGAGCATCGGCAGCATCTGTGAAAATTACCGGACCCGCCATCGAACTAGCCTTCTCAACTGATTCTTCCAGCGGAACCAAGTTCGACTGCATCTTCTCCCGGTTCTCCCAGAATTCGGCAGTTAGTTCCAATGCAATACGTTCAGCGTCGCCCTGGTTGCCATCAGTAATGATGAAAGCTTGTGAACAAAGTTCCGGCACATCTGTAAATGGATTTCCAATTAAAAATCCGCCAGAAAGAATTTCCCCTCCGGCTTCAAGCGACTTGATCTTTCGAATCTGATCACCAAAACACCCGGTATCCGTTTTCAGTTCATCGCCACGGACAATCGCGGGAACTCGTACTCTGGCAACTACAGGTTTGGCACCTGCCACGATTTTCAGAAGCAACGAAGCGGCTCTCATGCCAGTATCGTGAAGATCGACGTGCGGATACGTGTGATACGAGGTCACGCCGTTGCCATATTGCAGCATCTTGGCAGTCAAAATACCGTGCAGATCAAGCGAAAATACGATCGGCATATCGTCGCCGAACAAAGCACGAGTTTGCTCAAGAACCCAACCCTCAGGATCGAGTTCAGTCTTTCCGCCCATAGCTCCGTGCAACGCCAGATATATGGCGTCGACCTCTCCGACATACGGTCGAAGCGAATCGATGAATTCAGTGGAAAGTGTGTTCCAGCACTCGGCAGACATCGGGCCCGCGCTTACTGCTTTGGCGGCGAAAGTCGTCACGAACTGAACATCGGCTTCGGAGTCGAAAACTTTCATGGCACCGGCGATCGCCGTACTGGTGCCCTTATTCACTTCGACCACTTCTTCGTCCCGTTGAATCGAGAACAATTCATACTCGGTCGGAACAGGGTTGAACGACGATATTTCCTGGGCAATTCCAGCAATAAGAACTCGATGCAAAAGCGCATCTCCCGGTTGAATGATTTCATTATATTCACGCCGAATATTTCACAGCGAATTCAGCGAGCCGAATTCTACGCCGCTATTGAAAGAGTCTGCATTGGAATCTCCAACAAACGCCAATACTGCTCAGCGCCAGCCCCGCTTGGGATTCGGCTAGGGAATACGACACAATTGGAAGTTCAGTAAGATCCTATTACAGCTACACCGACGCGCCACCAAGCGCTTTAGAACAACGATAACTCCAACAGTGACCACAACGAATCAATCGATACACAGCGTTCTCAAGTCTCGATTCGGCTTCGACGAATTTCTTCCGCTACAAGAAGAGATCGTTTCCAACGTTCTAGCTGGCAACGACTCCCTCGTGCTCATGCCCACTGGCGCTGGTAAGTCGCTCTGCTACCAATTGCCCGCAGTATGTCGAGACGGCTACACGCTGGTCGTATCACCACTGATCGCACTGATGAAAGACCAAGTCGACGCACTACAAGCGAACGGAATTCCTGCTGCATTCGTCAACAGCACGCTAACCGTGCAAGAGAACGAGCAAATTCTCGTGAGTGCTGCACGTGGCGATCTGAAAATTCTATACGTCGCTCCCGAACGAATTGCGACAACACGATTCCAGCGATTTCTCACCGATGTACCGCCAAGCCTAATTGCGATCGACGAAGCGCACTGTATTTCTGAGTGGGGTCACGACTTCCGGCCTGATTACCGAAACCTAAAGAGCTTTCGTCAAAGGTTCGCATCGATTCCCGTTATCGCTCTCACTGCTACCGCAACGGAAGACGTAAGACGAGACATTGCCGATCAGTTGCAGTTGGTCGAATCGAAATGGTTTGTATCCAGTTTCAATCGACCAAATCTCATCTACTCAGTTCGACCCAAGCAACAAGCCTTCGAATCGCTGCTTGGATTGGTCAAAAGTCACAACAACGAATCGGCGATCATCTACTGTTTCTCTCGTAAACAGACCGAAGACGTTGCGTACGACCTTTCGGAACGAGGGATTTCAGCGGCGCCCTATCACGCCGGACTCGACAAGGATCTTCGCCGAGACACGCAAGATCGATTCATCAAAGATGAAGTGACAGTCATCGTTGCGACAATCGCTTTCGGAATGGGCATCGACAAGCCCGACGTTCGACTCGTCGTGCACTACAACCTGTCGAAATCGCTCGAAGGCTACTATCAGGAAACTGGCAGAGCGGGTCGAGACGGCTTACCCAGCGAATGCGTGCTGTTCTACACGTTTGGTGATCGAGTAAAACAAGATTTCTTTATCAACCAGATCGAAGACCCAACAGAACGTCAGCATGCCTCTGAGAAGCTGTCGGCGATGGTCGAGTACAGCGAACTTCTTAGCTGCCGTCGCCGGTACATGCTCAGATATTTTGGCGATCACACAGACGTCACTTCGCTGAATGGATCTGACGAATCAGACAGCGGCTGTGGCGGTTGTGACGTTTGCCTCGCGGTCAAAGAAGATTTCGATGCGACGGAAATCGCTCAAAAAATTCTTTCAGCAGTCATTCGAACCGGCGAGCGTTTTGGTGCGAAGCATGTCTCCGACGTGCTCCGCGGGTCACGCGCCAAGCGCATTAGAGACCTGCAGCACGATCAACTAACCGTTCACGGTATTGCTTCGGATTTTTCAGACCCTGAACTTCGCCAGCTTATCGGGCTGCTCGAAGACGAAGGACTATTGATTATCTCGTCTGCTGAATTCAGGACACTTGCTGTAACCGAAAAAGGCAAAGATTTCCTCAATGAACGAGCAATCCTGACACTCGCTCGTATCCCTCTGGAACCTGAATCAAGTTTTGGGCTCGATGACAGTTCAAACAGCAGTGATCTTGATTACGATCAGAATCTTTTCTCAGAGCTGAAATCGCTCCGAAAAGAGATCGCTCAAGAACGTGATGTACCTGCCTACGTGATCTTCGGCGATGTGGCACTGCGAGAGATGGCGCACTACATGCCCAACTCTCTCGAAACGTTCAGCTCGATATCTGGAGTTGGTGCGACCAAGCTCGACCAGTTCGGTGATCGATTCCTCAGCCTGCTGATCGATTATTGCGACAAGAATGATCTGTCACCTCGGGTTCGATCCGGTCTGCCCCCAAAAAAAAGTAAACGATCAAAGCGCAAAACAAACGCCGACGGACGGCCGTCACTAAGCAGAAGTCTCAACGAAACCAAACGACTGTTCGCCGACGGCTACAGCATCGATGAAATCGCCAGCGAACGAGGATTCGGAGCCAAAACAATCGTGGTTCACTTAGAAAAGATCGGTCGAGTCGATCCCGACTTTAATCTCGACTCTCTGCTTCCTACCCCGGATCGCATCACGACTATCGAAGCGGCTCTAAAATCGAACGACAGCGGCTACCTCGCCCCCGTCAAAGAGCTGCTTGGCGATAGTTATTCATACGAAGAAATTCGCATGGTTCGACTCCAAATGGAACGAAGCCTCGAAGCGACAGAAAAGTAATCGCTGGACATCGCCTACGCGTACGCCGCGGACTTCCGGGATAAGAACCTCCGGCGTTCAATGCCAGATTTCCACCGTCCATCGGAAGTATCGCTCCCGTCACGAAACTCGAAGCATCCGACGCCGAGAAAATCGCTGGGCCCTTGATCTCCTCCGGCTCGCCGAGTGGTCCCATAGGAATGCCCCCAAGAAACGTATCGAGCAGTTCAGGTACAGCGGCGACTCGTTTCCGTAAGCCTTCGTTCCATACTTGGGCAGGCAAAATTGCGTTGACTCGCACGCCACGTGACGACCATTCTGTCGACAATTCCCGAGTCATCTGAATTCCAGCACCCATAGCCATTCCGTACGGCGCGTGCCCTCTACCAAAAGAATTCCATCCCCCGATCGATCCAAAATTAATTATTGAACCCTTGCCCTATTTCAGCATCCAACGACCAGCTTCCTGGCATGACGTAAATCGACCCACGACAAGATTCTGGAGCACCTCTTGAAGCTTTTCGATAGGCAATTCCTCGGGTCGCCCCAAATGACCTTCACCGGCGACGTTACCGACGATATCGATTCGACCGAACTCGTCGTCTATCGCCCGATACAAAGATCGTATCTGCGCAATATCCGACACGTTGCATACGACCGCTAACGCTCGGCGGCCCATCGATTCGATCTCGCTCGCAGTCACCTTCGCACCCGGCAAGTTGAGATCGGCAAGAACGATGTCGGCACCCGCCTCGGCAAACCCGAGCGCCATCTGGCGACCCATCCCACTCGCACCACCCGAAACCATCGCAACTCGTCCAGAAAGATCAAACAATGGATGAGACAAAATATCGCTCCTGACGACTTGAACTACTGAACCGGCGAAAAATCGGCTGCAAACATGATCATGTTCTGCATAGTTATGGGCATTACCCCGGAGTCAGGAGGCCAGCCGATCGAGCCGAACTGCTTGCGAGCTTCCATTCGGTGCTCAAAGTTTTCGTACGCCCACATATGGGCAAGCTGATTCACTCCACCAATGTCGGAAGACCAGATGCCAACCGGCTGTGCAAGTTTCATACGGGCTTCTATCTTGGGCGCCCACGCTTCGTACACTTTCGGAATAGCGCCAACAGGATATCGATACAGTCGCAGTTCGAAAAGTGGACCTATTGCTCGCTCTCGTTCGAATGAAGGCATGAATGGTGCCGGCATGAAGATATCGACCTGCTGGTTCTCGACGATGCCCTTGTTTGGCGGCGGCCAAATTCCATCGTTAACCACCTTGGATCGAACGTCAGCTCGTTCGTTCAAATCCTCGTACTCCCAAATGTGCAACACCCGATTCAGCGGGCCGACCTCAGTGTGGAAGTATCCGACTAGCGGAGAGTACTCGAGTCGCTTCTCCATCATTGGAGCAGTGTTCTTGTAGTACTGGGCGAGCGAGCCGGGTTTGAGATCGTAAGTTCGGAACTCGTGAATCATCTCGGGGTCCTTGGGCGTTTAATTGCGAACAACGGATTTTGCACATCTGCCGCCGCACAATATCACCAAGACCGACGCGCAGAAACTCCCAACCCAACCTCTTGCCCACGCCGAGCCACTACTTAATCAGCTCTCGTACACTAGGAAAATCCTTGAAACCGATCTGCATATCTAAAGACTCCCGATCTCCAAACGTCTTGTTCACCGAGCGATCTCCAGAAGGCGTAAACGAACTCCCTCGTCGAGCCGTCTTGTGCCAATCGACTATTAGCCGACCGTCCACCACATCTCCCATGTAAAGACCATCTGGGCGGTAAATCTCAACTTCACGCCTAAATCGTCCAGCATACTTGCCCTCGAATGTCCATAGTTCAGAGCCATCACGAAACCCGAAGTACTCTCCACCCCAAGTCCAAAGATCATTCTCTGTCGGAGATTCGTTCACCACCACGCCGTCCGAGTCGACTAGAACAAATTGTTCGATACCGTCAGTATGCGGCGTTGATCCGGCAAGAACTTGCGCAGAGATCGGCTCGGCAAGATCCGCACTACTAGTGCTCTGACGTTCGACGCTCAGGTGAGATGTAATCCGATCGATAAGCGCATCGAAACCACCCTGCTTCAATACCCAATCTGTCGCGCCATCGGCAATGGCAGTCTGCACTTCATCAGCATCGGCATCGGCGGTGAACATGACGAGCGGTGTACGAGAAAATTTTCGAATCTCAGTGCATAGCTCGACGCCCGTCATTCCTGGCATATTCATGTCGAGCAGGGCGATATCAGGTTGGGTTCGTTCAAATTCAGCCAAACCAACGATCCCGTTTTCAGCTTCAGAGATTTCGAAACCTTCGCCCTCGAACCACTCGCTCAAAGCCACCCGAATATCAGCCTCATCTTCGACAATCAGTATCTTTTTAGACACTTGCGTACCCTCTCGATTCATACAACTCGTTAGTTAGAGCTGTTTAGGAATCCCCCCTACCATTTCGATAATCTCACTCAATGTCGTAACAAAAGAGTGCTTGAGGATGGCATCGCAGTTGTAAGTCGGTTGAGCGCCGAGTGATCAGAGTTGGATATCATTCCGCCGTTCAACAATCGAGGAGATACAACAAACTAGATAATTACGGCATACAGCTTCGGTGCGAGCACAGCTGAAGGCTCCAAGGATAATGAGGGCGGATTCGTAGCTAGGCTCGACCGTTTTCTCCGCGATACCAACGGCGGTATTGCGATCAATCACGGCGTTGGCGGCGACACGACCGACATGATGATTAGTCGACTGCCCGGCGTAATCAACGACATGAAGCATCGTGCGAATCCACTCGCATTGGTAACACTCGGAATCAACGATGTCGCACGGATAATCGATGAGAAACCTGAAATTAGAGTTCCACTCGATCGGCACTCCGAATCTCTAGAACAAATCCTCGCAGCGACGGCCAAAATTGGTGATGTGCTCTACCTCAGTCAGTACCCTGTCGACTACGTCGCCCGCAGCCTTGATCCTGATCTCACTAGAAGTTACGTCACTCGGGGCGAAGAAATCGCCCAAGCCGCTGGTGTGGATGTAATCGATATTTTCGGAATGATCACCTCTGATATGTTCGATGAATTCATTTTTGAAGATGGCCTGCACTTCAATAATCGCGGTCATCTCTTCATCTGCAATCAAATCATCAAGTTACTGAACAGAAGCTAGTCGAGCATGTATCGAAATCTTCTTCACCGCGATGCCTAGCAATAAACAAGTTCGCCCAACCACTGCCGATTCTCGAGACTAGCCAGAATGATCAACCGCCCGAACATCCTTTTCATCATGTCCGACGACCACGCAGCGCACGCCATTTCGGCGTACGGCAGCAAGATCAACAACACTCCAAACATCGACCGACTGGCCGACGAGGGTATTCGACTCGACAGCACTTTTTTGCACGAACGCGCTGTGCACACCAAGTCGAGCGACGATTCTTACGGGTCAATACAGCCACATCAACGGCGTAAAAACCCTCGATGACGAAATCGACAGCTCCCGCCCCATCCAGTCACAAAAACTGCTCCAAGATTCAGGCTACAAAACTGCAATTGTCGGTAAATGGCATCTGGGCAACAACGAGGGCAGTAACCCGCAGGTTTCGACTATTGGAACGTACTTCCCGGACAGGGTGACTACTTCGATCCAAAGTTCTACGAGATGGGCGAGGAAAAACAGTACGCAGGCTACGTAACCGACATCATCACCGAAAAAGCGGTCGACTGGCTCGATTCAACAGATCGAGACGATCCGTTCTTTTTGATGGTTCACCACAAAGCCCCGCACTCTCCGTGGCTCGCAGCTCCACGACATATGAACCTCGGAGTCGAAGGTGAATTCCCTGAGCCGGAGACGCTTATGGACGACTACGAGACTCGGTCGGAAGCAGTGAAAATAACGTCGATTCGAGTCGAAGACACCAGTGAACGAAATCTCAAGGTCGATCCGCCTGAAGGCATTTCGACAGACGACAAACGTCGCTGGGCGTACCAGCGGTACATCACCGACTACACGCGCACGATTCAAGCCGTCGACGATTCGGTCGGCACGCTATTGGACTATCTCGACGAGAACGGACTAGCGGAGAACACATTGGTGATCTACACATCAGATCAGGGCATGTTCCTCGGCGATCACGGCTGGCATGACAAACGATTCATGTACGAGCAATCGCTTCAGATGCCGTTCATCGCCCGCCTTCCTGGCGAAATAGACGCCGGATCAGTCTCAAACGCAATGCTGCTCAACGTCGACTTCGCTGCAACGTTCTATGACTACGCAGCAATCGACTGCCCAGATGAAGTTCAAGGAACCAGCGGTCGACAGATCCTCGCAGGAACAACACCCGATGGCTGGCGAACGAGCATGTACTACCGCTACTGGATGAGCATGCTCGGTCATCGAGTCGTGCCTAATTACGGCGTGCGAAACGAGCGATACAAGCTCATTCACTACTACGGAGTTTTGCCCGAAGATACCGGCTTGGACGATTTGAACATTCCTGCGGAATGGGAACTTTACGATCTGCAAACCGACCCTGAAGAAATCAAAAACGTCTATGGCAGTCCTGAGTATTCCTCGGTGCAAGCAGACATGCTTCGTGAGTTAGACCGACTGCAAACCGCAGCTGGCGACTCCCCAAGACACTAACAATCGCCCAATCGAAACCAAGACCTCTGTGTACGCGCTGAGGTCTTTTTCGTTAATCACCACTACGTCATTACCTATGGCTGCCGGCCAATCCAGCTATACTCTGTCACCGCAGCAACATCACCGGAGAATGCACCCCATGCCCACGGTATCTCATTGCCCTCTCGATCCAGAAAATCCCGACATCCTCTACGGCTCCACAAGCTCGCTATGGGACGCCCGCCATCCGATCGAGTGGGGCATAAAACGGATTGCGGCTCTAGGACTCCAAGGAATCGAACCATATGCGAAGCAAATCGAGGACCACCGAGCTGACCCGCTTGCCCTCAAAAAGAAGTTCGACGAATCGGGTGTAACGCTAATCGACGTCTCGAACGGCGCCAAAGGACAGTCGACAAATTTCATCGACCCGAAAGAAATACCGCAAACGATTGCCGATCACGTGGCGTTCGCCCGCGACTTCCTTCAACCTGTCGGCAGCGACATGTTCAAGTGCAACATGGGCGCTCGACCCGTTAACGGCACCTCGGACGACGAACTAAAGAGGCTCGCCGACACGTTGAACGAAATCGGGCGTCAAACGATCGAAATGGGCGTTCGCCTCGCGCCGCACCCTCACATCTGGGGGCCGATAGAGCGTGATCACGAGATTCGAGCCATGCTCGACCTCACCGACCCAAACTACGTGTGGATGACGCCTGACACAGGCCACCTGACTCTTGGCGGTGCGGATGCTGTCGAACTCATGAGTGACTATTTCCCCCGCATCGCCGAAGTGCATTTGAAGGACACGTTTGCCAAGTACCGAGGCAACACGAAAACTCCCCCACAGCAACAGCACTTTGAAGCCAGCGTTTATCACAACATGGGCGGTGGAGGCGTGGACTTCCCGGCTGTGATGAAACTGCTCCGAGACCGACACTTCAAAGGCTGGGTTGTGTTCGACATGGACGGCCCAAAGGAAGGCGATCACGGCTTCGATGCCATCGGTGGAAACCTCGATCTTGCTATCGACGATTATCTAGCCCACAACGTCAACTACCTACGAGTGATCTTGGGCGTGAAGCTGCCGCCGCTGGACTAAGGAACGCGGCTTTAGCCGACGCGATTAGGCGTCGGCTAAAGCCGCGTTCCCGACGAGGAGTCGGGGATTGTCGAACATTGATTAACGTCATCAACGCTGGAACTCGGCGTGTTCGCGCCTGGTAATTTTCGTACTTTTTCGGCTGGACGAGCAAGCCTGGTATAAGTGCCAATGGCAGTTTAATTGGGCTTCGTTATTGCTCCAGGTCGACCTACGTCCTTGGTCACGGAGTCAACCCACCCTCTAACTCCCATTAGTCGCCGGGCGTAATCGAGTTACTTGGGCGATAAAGCCGCAAGCACCACGGGCACGCCAGAGCGAGGGGAGGGAGAATCTTGGCAGATGAAGCCTGGTATACGTGCGGCGTGCCGTGGGCATTTTTCCTGAAACGTTGAAAGCACGAAGCTAACAGGAATCAGCAGTGCTTCTGGCCGCAAGCGAACCTGCTTGAACCGTCCGTTTGAACGCATTACCGCTTGTTCTGTTGTTACAAGAAGTCGGTCGACACGTTGTGTTTTCGGGCTACACGACTGCTCCGGGTGTTGTTCGGAGGTATCGGGATCCTTGGGATGCTATGACCTATTTGCGTCGAACCACGTTTTTGTGGGGATCTGCTATCGACGCTGGTAATGGCGTTGCTGACGGGTGAATCGAGAATTCTTGCGAGTGATCTTCTCGCTTGAATGTTTCGATACACCGGGCGAACTGGTTTCGCCAAAGAGTCTGTGCAGTCGTAACGGGTGGTCATTTGGTCCGAACTCTGGCTGCATTCTCTCCTACAGGTCAGTATATTTCTTCATCGCTGCTGGCGGTCCAAGCAGCGACCGACATCGACTAGACGGTGACAGCGACGGTGTACCTTGTGAGGCATTGAGGTGAACAGATCTCCTCAGCAAATGAGAAACGATGCTATTCTGCCCCGGCACTGAGTTCTGACAGAACCAGATGGACCAGCTCAGTGAACTAAGTTGGCGGCTCGGGATTCTGATTACATGACAGGTGTTGCGGTGACGAAACCATCCAAAACACCACGGAGACGGACCACCAAGCTCACGTATGAAGTGAGTTCCAGTGGTCCTTTGCCCCACGACTTGGTTGAAACGATCTCGGCAGCACACGCCAAAGTTCTTCTACCCACTAGCGCTGACCCCGAAAAGGATGAGAACTCATCGGGCACAAATCCAAATGTGACGGAGTAAATCGACATGACACATGACTGATCCAAATCAGTTAAGTCGACTAGATATCATCTAGCGCGTTGAGTTCTGACACAATCGACCGGGAACAAATATTGGAGAAAATAGCGATGGCAGAACTGCGACCAAATCGAACGAAAGAAAAACTTGCGGCCGGCGAAATCGTCACGTGTTTGGCTGGGGTGGATACACCGTACCTTGTGGACTTTGTCGGGCAAATTGGGGTCGATGCAGTTTGGTTGGAAGCTGAACACGGCCCCGTTAGTTTTGAAGACGTAGGCAATCTGTCCCGTGCGGCCGATCTATGGGGCATGACTCCCATCGTTCGAGTTGGCAGCACTGACTACAGCACGATTTACCGAACTCTAGATATGGGAGCGATGGGGATAGTAGTGCCGCACGTTGACACAGTAGAAGACGCTCGAGCTGTCGTTTACGCTACGAAATACGCACCTATCGGACGTAGAGGTATGTACCAACCTCGACAGTCGTTTGGTGTAGCTGATTACCTAGCCAAAGCCAATGATCAATCAATGTCGATCGTTCTGATTGAAGATATACAGTCAGTCAATAATCTTGACGAAATTCTCGCTGTAGATCACATCGACGTCTACCACGTCGCTCCAAGCGACCTGGCACAGTCTATGGGTTACATCGGCGACGATGAACACCCTGATGTGCAGAGGGTGATCGACGAATCGATCTCAAAGATAATTGCTGCAGGTAGAACTGCCGGAACGACGGTATCTGCTGGAAACGTCGGCAAGTTTAGAGATCGAGGTGTCAAGTTCTTCTACACAAGTTTGAACAGCTGGATCATGTCGGGCGGCAAAGAGTTTCTCAGTATGCTTCACGGCTAACAACAGACCGAAGATCTTCGCAACCACTGGTCGACTGTAATGACCAAATTGTCAGCTTAAATACTGAGACGAATCCTGTATTCAGGTCGGGTAAATCACTAAGTGAGCACTGAGATCTGACAAAATCGTTTTGTGGCGACAACTGTCAGGCATGGCGGAGCTCTTATCAAAGTCGGCATTTCGACCGATGACCCGCATTGGGAGAGATTGGAACCCTAAAACGGCAGAAGTGGTGATGCGGGACAGCATGATGGCTGGAATCGTTCTGTTATTGGGCATTTGGGCGATTCCGTTCATCACCAATCTCCTTAAAATCGGTGAGTTCTCAGTACCGATCCCCATCATTATTCTGCTGGCACTAGGGTTAATATTCGCCAGATCTGTGGTAAAACTTCACTCCGCCTTGCAAACAACACTCGCTCAGACAATGCTTGGCCAAGACCCTGCGAAGAAGCCTGCCGAAGAATCGTCGCTTCCAACTGACTCAGAGGAAAACTAATGCCTCGTGAACTCATCATATTCGATGTGGAATCTGGATCAGCAACCCGAGCTGACGCAAGCGTGGTAATCCAGTCGTTGACCGGAAGCTCAGAATTCTTCTGGCTTGATATTGAAGATGCAGGTGCCGATGACGAATCGTTCCTCAATGACTCCCTTCACTTGAACCGGATTGCAGTGAGTGACGCCATCCAAAGCGGAGAACACACCGCGAGATATTTGGAT
This sequence comes from Chloroflexota bacterium, assembly GCA_027618835.1. GTDB lineage: Bacteria > Chloroflexota > Dehalococcoidia > Lucifugimonadales > Lucifugimonadaceae > Lucifugimonas. The sequence goes on from JAQCHZ010000013.1 coordinate 78,596, forward strand.
CTAGGTGATCACGAGTTTGTACTTGCTCACGGGATTAACTACAAATCGGATTCTGATCTTGTTGAAATAGCCGAACTTGGTGTCTTCATCGGATCGCACTTTGTTGTCACCACTCACAAAGTGGAACTGCTGACTGTATCGCTCCTCTTGTCAAGCGTGTGTGAGGCGACAGAAAATGCAAACACACCTCATTTACTCGCTTACCAAATATTGGATGCGTTTCTAACTCACATTCGACCGACAGTTGATCATATGTCAGACGTAGCAGATGATCTGGAGGAGGCCGCTATAAATAATCCCCACCCAGCGGTGTTGGCGGGACTCCTCAGGCTGAAGCGAAGCGCATTACGTATCAACCGAGCGATGCAACGCCAAATGGACGTACTGCATACGCTCGCTACTGAATTTGCCCGAAAGGATTCCAGAGTTGGGGATTTGTTCCAGGGTCTACTTGGTCGGACGACAAGAACTTTCGAGATTAACAATGTTCTGCGGGAACGCGCAGACAGTGCAATGACGATATATCAGGGATCGCTCGCGTTAAAACAGAATGAAACGATGAAAGCGTTAGCGATCATTGCAGCAATTTTCCTGCCATTGTCTCTGCTTGCTGGAATCTACGGAATGAATTTTGTAAACATTCCGGAACTGGAGCTTGAATGGGGTTACTTCGCTGTCGTTGGAGTGATGGTGGTATTCGCTCTAACTATTACTTGGTGGGTCTGGTTGCGACCGAAGATTTCAATTTGGCGACTCGGTTCGAAGGGCCTGTATTCTCTAAAAGTCCCAGTCTCTCAAGTCACGCGGAAAACTCGGTCAGGAATAGGAATCATCCGTGACCGTAAACCAAAAATATAGTCTCCTCCCAACCTGTATTTAGTTCCACAGCAACTGGTTCTCATCCGGTGGGTAGTGGGCGGCAACGACTGATAATCGTGTTTCGATTGAATTCGACTCTCCCCTTCCACCCAGAACGTAGAACGCTAGGCTTCGCCCGGTGGAATGAGGTCTGGTCGCGTAGATTTCACGGTCATTAGAGTTGAGCATTTGTTGGTGAAGATCTTCCTTCGAACAACCGCCTGCCCAGAACCTGGGTTCACTATCAAGCCCAACCCTCATGCGGAGACAGGTATAC